>JAGBHT010000032.1 GCA_017935365.1 Ruminiclostridium sp.
CCGCCACTAGCCCAAGCATGGACGCTTGCAGTCAGCCACACAAAGTCACTGCACGATGCAGTGACACAAATGGCTGACGACCTGTATGGGGGCTTCGCCCCAAAGCAAGGACGCTTTGGTTGCTTGCCAAAAGTTTTGCACGATGCAAAACCAACAAAGCAAGCAATTAGCGACACCCTGTTTTAAAATTTTAAAGAGGTTTTTCGACAGACTGAAACAACAACGCCCTGCCTTGTGACAGGGCGTTGTTGCCTGTTTTATTCTGTTGCCAATGCTTTGTCGGGAATAACTGCCGTTATCTTAGTCAGCGGTACGCCTTGTACCACAATATTTTTAGGATTGCCGAATCCGAATTTGCTGTAAAGACGTTTTGCACCCTCAGACTGCGGATGATCGTCCCTGAATGTGACTATTGACAGTTTATCACCGATGTCAAACTGTGCCATGGCAGTTACCATAAGCCTTGAGGTTATACCTGAGTTTCTGTAGTCGGGGCTGACAGCAATATAGTCAAGCGTCTTATTCTTCGTTGAGAAAATAACAAATCCTACTGTTTTCCCTTTGTGCGATATGATGTATATTTCTCCGAGCTGTATCTTTTTCTTTATAAGACGTTTCATACGTTCGCCGTCATAGCCTGCAAAGCAATCGCCGCAAAGTTCTGCCAATGTTGCTATACTATCGGTTTCTTCGTCGCGTGGTAAGCGTGGGAGAGTAAGCGATACGTTTTCAAGGTCCAACCCGAACATAAGCGCAGTTGCTTTCATACTCTCGGTATGAGTGCCGGCAAGCCAGCTTTTTTCATCACGCAAAAACAGATTGCCTATGCCATATGTCATGATTATTGCAAGTTCATCGGTGCTTATAAGCGGCTTTGCGCCGTAACTTATCAACACTTCTATTATGCGCTTTATATAGGGGACCGATATTTCAAGTGAGCGGTCGCGAATATCTCTCAGAGTGCTCTCACGCATTTTTTCCATATATTCTGTACGGAATCTGCCGGCTTCTGCGGTGAAAAGCCCGAATGCGCCGGTAAGCGCGGTATACGGCGCTCTGACTGCGTTTTGGGTAATAGCGGTTATTTTCTGTTTGTAGTCAGTGAAAAGCGATTCTATAAAGGCACTGTATATATCGTCCTTCGACTTGAAATAGTAGTAGAACAGACCGACCTCAGCGCCTGCTTCGTCCATTATCCTGCGGATCGAAGTGCCCTCGAACCCGTCGGCGATAAAGCACTTTGACGCGGCTTTGAGTATATCATTTTTACGGGCGTTGTCCTTTACGGCTTTCTTTTGCATCTCAACACCTTCTCCAAAAAATTCCTATAGAAATTATACCACTGATATCCGGAAAAATCAACAGGTATATGTACAAACCGTATATGAATATTTTGTGCCGAGGTGATATTATGGATATAAGTAAAAAAGAGGTGGAAGAGCTGGAAAACCTGATATGCAGAGTGATAGCCGGACAGCTTTATGACGAGGGCTATACGGATGTTCTTCCTTTGAGTGACGATGAAGAGGCTTAGGGCGGCGGCATATTGCCGTGTATCTACCGACAGAGCGGAGCAGTCGGGGTCGCTTGATTCCCAGAGGAGATTTTTTGAACAGTACATAAATAAGTCGGACGATATGGAGCTTACGGAAGTTTTCTATGACGAGGGGGCGAGCGGTACTTCAACGAAGAACAGGAGCGGCTTTTGCAGTATGCTCAGACTTGCACGGGCAGGCGGCGTAGATGTCATACTGACAAAGGAGGTCAGCCGTTTTGCAAGAAACACGGTGGATACGCTGAAACTTACAAGAGAACTTAAAGAAAAGGGAATAGGCGTAATTTTCGTTAATGACAATATAGACACACGGGACAGCGACGGTGAACTGAGATTGTCCATAATGGCAACTATTGCACAGGAGGAAAGCCGTAAAATATCCGAGAGGGTAAGATGGGGACAGGCAAGAAAAATGGAGCAGGGGGTAGTGTTCGGCAGGAGCTGTCTTGGATATGATGTCAGCGGTGGAAAAATCAGCGTTGAAAAGCAGGGAGCGCTTATTGTGCAAAGAATATTCAACGAGTATACGCTTCTGTGCAAAGGTGCGGACACTATAGCAAAGGAGCTCAGCGAGGAAAATGTGCCTGCTCCGAACGGCGGAAGATGGAGCCCGTCATATATCCGCAGGATACTCGGCAACGAAAAATATGTGGGCGATCTGGAACAGCAGAAGAGCTGTACGCCGGACTTTCTTACGCATAAGAAGAAACGAAACCGAGGCGAGAGAATATATCTCACAGATCATCATACGCCTGTGATCAGCCGTGAACTGTGGAATATGACACAGATTGAACGCGCCCGCCGTGCGCCGGCGGATACAAGCCGCCACAGCGATCGTTATCCTTACAGCGGCAAGGTGTATTGCTCGGTGTGCGGGAGTGTGATGGTGTCAAGAGTAAAACATCCCGGTTGCGGGATATACAGGGCGCTGAGGTGTGGCGGAAAAATCAAAGGTATCGACTGCGACAATGATACGCTGAACGTGAAAGTGCTTTCGAAGTGCTTAAAATACATACTTGACGAAGTGATCACGGATAAAGCAAAGATTGCGGACAGGATAACAAAAAGCCTGACGTTTCATACCGACAATAAAACTTGCATACAATGGCAGGTCGATAAAATCATTGAAAAGAAGCGGCGGCTTATTGATATGGCGTTGGATGGGCTTATCACGGATGAAGAACTGGCAGAGCAGAAGCGTTATTATGACAGTCGGCTGAAAGATCTTGTCACAAAAGACGGGACAGAAAATAAAAGCTCCGTAACCGAAAAGCAAAAAAATGTGCGCATTGCCGAAATGCTGCGGTTTGATGAAGAATATATGTGGCGGGCGGTGGAAAGGGCGGAGTATTCACACGGGAAACTTGCGATATACTTCAAGGGTATAAAAAAAGGCTTTGCCGTGAATTTTGCGGTCAGCGGGAAAGGTGAAAAATACAGGGTCGTTTTCGGCGAAATTTTCAGGCAGTAAGGGATCATTTCGGGGATAAGGGAGGTACCGAAGAACTTTCTCACTTAGAAATGATTGGTTCTATTGTTTCTCAGCTGACAACGGGAGAGGGCGCTAAAAGTTTCGACAGATACGGTGTAGGCGCATATTATATGGATCATGCAAATGCGGTATATCCCGCAAATGCGGGAGGAGTGCCGTTTACAGCGGCATATATGCAGAGCAAAGCCGATCCGCTTGCTGATCTGCACGAGGATCTTGCCGCAGAGCAGAAGGCGAGGGCAACATACGACAATATACTCAGAGTATGTGACGATCCCGATGTGTCTAATGTTATCAGATTCCTGCGTGAACGTGAGGTAGTGCATTTCCAGCGGTTCGGAGAGATACTTGATATATTGCAGGATCAGATAAAATAAGCCCACGCACCGCAAAATACCGACTGGTTTACTTCAACCGATCTGATGAAAATGTATAATAAAAACTGTTCGCAAAGCCCCAAAAGGGCTCGGCGAACAGTTTTTGCTTGCTTTATGTGTTTCTTAACGTTTACAGTCAGTCGATTATTCCATTCCGAGAGTTTCTTTTATTGTTCTTACCGCTTTTTCTGCGCAGATCTCATGAGTTTTTTCACTGGGATGCCAGTCTGCGGCAATGCCGTTTTTATTTTCGTCCTGCATTGAGAGGGTGAAGAATTTAACCTTGGTATCGCCAGTTTCTTCCGAGTACTGCTCGCACACGTTCTTTATGTTTTTCAGCAGGGAGTTGCCCATAACACCGTATGTGCAGAATATGTATGCGTCGGGATTATGAGAGCGAACCTGCTTCAGAAAGTCCTTATAGCCTTCTTCAAACTCAGCTCGTGTAGTATCGTTTGTGGCATAGCTCATATCGTTTGTGCCAAGGTTTATGACAACTATATCAGGCTTGTAATTGTCAAAATTCCATTCAAGAGAGGCAACCTCAAGACTGTCTGCAAACTTGTTGTAAGAGAAGCCCAGCTTGTCATAGTACTGAGGTATCGTCTGTTCGGGCTTTTTCTTGCCATCGTCTGTGTAACCCGAAATTATACCGTAGCCGCTTATCGATACCATACTGTAGTCGGCGTTGAGAGCCTTTGCGGTCTTGTATGCGTATGCCTTGGTAACGTCTTCGGTTGAGGTCTTGAAGTGGTGTTCCTTATCTTCATCGTCAACACCGTATCCGCAGGTGATCGAATCGCCGATGAACTCCATTTTGAGATCTTTTGCTTTCGCAGGTTCGATTTTTTCTCCGTCTGCAAGCTTTATCGGCTTTATTCCGAATGTTGACATTGCACATTCTGACAGCTTGATTATCTGAACGTCTACACTCTTTTCAGTGTCGCTTTCAAAAGCGGTATATGTCTTTTCCTTTTCGTTAAGCATATCGTCGATAACACGTTCGCCGTCAACATAAATAGCAACGCGTGCATAATTTTCCTCGTTTCCTGCGGTTGAGGCGTTGTCACCGACTATGGTGATATCAAGCTTCTTTCCCGTATAGGTGAACTCTGCGCCTGAACCTGAAAATGCCGCCCAGAGTGTATCGTCATTGAGATATGTTCTTCCGACAAGCTTTGCTGTGTCTGCCGTCAGTACGACTGACTGACCTTCCTGTACTTCTGATGAAGCCGATGATGTAGTTTCGGCAGAAGATACTGCCGTGCTTTCTGTGGTTGATGTTGTGCTGTTCATGCTTTCCTCCGTCTTGCTGTTTGCACAGCCCGATAACATACCGAGCAATATTGATGCGCAACAAAGTGCGGAAACAGTTCTTTTATTCATATTTTTCTTTTCCCTTTCTTGTTTTCGGTAGTTCCTGCTGAAAACAGCTGAATTAATTGTTACAAGTATAACACATCTGAGTATATCAAATCAAGTGATAAATCACGTATTAACGATATTATTCGGTTTTTTTGACGGAAAGGGCAAGCGCTTTTGTTTCTTCCTTGCTCAGACCTTCTGCCGAAAGCTCGAATATATAGTCGCCGTTGTCCCACATAAGGTTCTGTACACCGTTTGCCGACACATAATATAAAGCGGTATAATCTCCGATGTCGGTTTTTTCCGGCATTACCTGCACGTCGTCGCCGAGCCCGATCTGCATTGAATCAGCCATAGTCTTTGTGAACTGATTATAGCAGATCGTCTTTCCGCTGTCATCGGTATATACTACCCAGTAGTCCAGATCGCTGTCGCTTATGACTTCTTTTTTATAACTGCTGAGATCGGCTGTTATCCTGTATTTGTCGAGAATTTCCGTAGGTGAGCTTTCGGGGTCGCTTACATCAAAGGCATATTCGTTGTTGCCGACGCCTCTCAGTCTGAAAGTATCCCAGTATTGTAGCAGGACCACACTGCCTGTGCCGAGTGCCACTGTAGCGATAATTATTGCGATTGCCAGCAGTCGTACTCTGCTACGGCGTTTGTATACGGCGGTTTCTCTGTTCTTCTGTTTTAAATACGTCCGTATCAGCTTGTGCATTTTCCTGTCGAAACTGTGTCTGATCCTGTAGTCGGGAAGAGCCTCGAACACGGACAGCTCGGAAAGATAATCGCTTTTCAGAGCCGCACCTAGAATTTCTTTGTTTGTCATAATGTTGCACCCTTTTTTGAAAGCAGAATCTTTCTTATTCTTGATAAGTATACATGAATGGTGTTGACTTCGATATCAAGCATCTGTGAAATATTGTCTGTAGGAAGTTTCTGGACATAGTAGAGAAACGCTATGCTCTTAAGCCTTGGTGGAAGTTGCTTCATATTCTTTATGACCTGCTCATAGGCAATGTCCGCCTCTTCGTTATCATCGGGTATATCTTCCACAGAATCACCGATAGCCAGTGCGTTATTTACATTGTCTTTCCTGAGTTTGTCGACACAGATGTTTTTTGTAATGACGGTGATATAGGATTTTGTCTTTCTGGAATACGGGTTTCCTATCTTGTCAAGGTTGTTTATGATGCGTATAAATGAATCCTGTACGGCGTCTTCGGCATCTTCACGTTTGCCCAGCATGGACATACTTATATTGTACATAAATTGCTTATATGAATTATAAAGTTGCGTTACAAGTTCTTTTTCGGTCGGCGTATCGACCATAGAAATATAAGCTGACAGCAAAGTATTCCTCCGAAATTTAAAGTGTAATTATAAAATAATTTTAACACTTGTAAAGAAAAAAGTCAAACCATTATATGGGATATAGCGGCATCTGCACTGAATTTAAGGTGAAACAACACGGCGTATAAATAACAAAAATCCGCTACCCGGTCGGGCGGCGGATTTTTGTATTGATAAAGTTAAGTTGCAGTGGCACATTGCTACCGCCGCTCTGAAAGTTAAGTAAACAGCTGACTTTCAGAACGGCAAATTTGCGGCGGGTCAGCCCACAACGGCGAAATTGGAGCAGTATATACCCGAAACGGAGAATACGCAGTGGCACATTGTTACCGCCGGTAACGAAAGTTAAGCCAATAGCTAACTGTCAGAACGGCGAATTTGTGGCGGGTCACACCCGCCGCTATTTCAGGTATTTGCCGACATCGACGGTCGGGGCGGTGGTTTCGGGGGCGGGTTTGCCGGAGCAGTCAAGCACATATCCGCCGACAGATACACCGACTATCTTTCCGTCTGCGTCAAGCGTCAGTGTATAGCTGTTTTTGTCAGCCGTACCGCTTAAAGTAAGACTGTCACTGCCTTGCCTTGCTGTGACGTTTTCTGATACTCCTGCGTTGTCGATACAGTCGGCAAGAAGTTCTGCCACAGTGGCAAACTGCGGTGAATTTTCACTGTACTGATACTCTATGCCGTCAAGGCTGTACTTTACGGTCGTGCCGTCATCTGTTACCGTAAGCCCCTTTACACTGTCGGGAGAGGTGAAGCTGACGGTCCATACCTTGTTGTTACGTTCGAGGTTTACCTCGGCGGAGATATCCTCGCAGGTAAGTCTGCCACTGAGCGTTATATTACCGCTGAGGTCGGGAACTTCCGCCCTATCCGCCGCTTTGCAGGAAGCGCATATAAGACAGGCTGAAAGCACCACAGGAATAATAAGTCTTCTTTTCATGATATGTCATCCTTTTCGTAAGATAGGACAACATACCGCATTCAGGCTATTCCGTAAAATTCACGCAGAATATACGGATACAGCGCAGGTAACTCCGACGGCAAAATTCCGCTCATGCTTCTGTCGCGTGCCGCATACTGTGCGGACAGTCCGAAAAGATATGCGCCCAGCCGCACGGCATTCTTTATTTCAATACCCTGTGCCAGCAGTCCGCCTATCGTTCCGGCAAGCGTATCTCCGCTTCCGCCTTTTGCCAAAGCCGCGTTACCGCTCATATTAACGGCTGTGAAGCCGTCCGGGGTGGCATATACCGAATATGCGTCCTTAAGCAGAACGTGTACGCCGTATTTTTTTGCAAAGTCCTTTGCCGCACTCAGCTTGTTTCGCAGGATATATGCGGTATCAAGTCCGCTGAGGCGGCTGAACTCCTTTATGTGAGGAGTGAGTATGAGCCTGTCGGTGTTGTCCCTCAGCTCATTTATATGCGGAGCAAGAGAATTTATGCCGTCTGCGTCAATTACTATGGGGCAGTCGGTATTTTCGATAAGACTTCTGAGCAGTCGGTAGGTTTCATCGCTGTTTCCGACACCGCAACCGAAAAGTATTGCCGAGGCGGTCTGTGCGTTTTTGCACAGCTTGTCGGCGCAGTCCGAGGTAAGCGTTTTACTGCCGAGCGGCAGATAGATGCACTCGTGCAGGGTATTCGCAACACTTGACGTAACTTCGCTTACGGACGCTAATGTGACAAGTCCGGCGCCTGTCCTGAGTGCGGCGTTGGTCGACATCCAGGCGGCACCGATACAGTTTTCACTGCCCGATACATTAAGCAGTCTGCCGAATGTTCCCTTATGGGTGATACGACTGCGGTTTACAAAATAAGACGCTAAAGAATCGCCGTTAAGCTCTGCGTCATACTCTGTGTAACAGCTTTCGGAAATTCCTATATCAAGCAGGACAATATCGCCTGAGTATTCACTGCAAGGAACGTAAAGCTGACCTGTCTTTACCGCACCGAGTGCAAAGGTCATATCGGCACGGAAAGAGTATTCATCGGCGCTGCCGTCATTTGCGTTACAACCTGAGGCAATGTCGGCGGAAAAGCGCAGAGCCGCACTCTCGTTGCAGTATGAGAAAAGTCGTCTTATATCGGGGTGAAGTTCGCCATGAAAGCCTGTGCCGTATACGCAGTCGGCAATGATACCGCAGGAGGCTATCTCGGACAAAACTTTTTCCGGTTCATCGGGATAACTCAGAACGGCTTCGTAATCGGATTTATACTCGTTATAGCAGTCTATGGCAAGGTCAGTTTTGGGAGCGGATCCTGCCATGATTATAACCGGTGAAAAACCGCGCTTACGCAGGTTGTGGGCAAGCGCAAAGCCGTCACCGCCGTTGTTTCCGCTTCCGACAAGCACAGCGGCACGGCAGGGCTTTGCTATACGGGAGATATGAAGAGCGATAGCAGAGCCGACATTACGCATAAGTACGGCGCAGGATGTGCCTTTTTCCTCGCACATTGCTTCGGCTTTTTTCATCCCGGCGGGTGTTACTACGAATTGTTTTGACATACAGATTTCCTTTCAGAAAATGGCAGGTGAGAATATACCTACCTGCCATTGTGATATACCGGCAGTCTGTACCGGTATCAGATTCAGTTGTTTTTGTTATCGTCGTTTTTATTTTCTGACTTTTTATCCTTGACGAACATCTTTTTGATATCCTTGAGCTCATGCTTTTCCTTTGCTTTTTTCATATACGGCGGGTGAGGAAAATACACCGGCTCGTTTGTTTCTGCGTCAATATGATGAATATCGCGGTAATCGTTGGAATCGGACGGCAGATCTTTGCTTTCAAGACGGTTTTTCACCCTGTTCTTTGTAAAGCTGTAGACAACGGCGAACAGCGGTATACCGATGATAAGTCCGACAAAGCCGAACAGTCCCTGACCGACAAGCATACCGAAGATTACCCAGAAGCTCGAAAGGCCTGTTGAGTCGCCGATGATCTTGGGGGCGAGGACGTTACCGTCAACGTTCTGGATTATTACGACCATAATTGTGAAGTAGATACACTGGATAGGGTCAACGAGGACGAGCAGAAGCATACACGGAATGTAGCCTATGAACGGTCCGAAATACGGGATAATGCAGGTTATACCCATTATAACGCCGCAGAGTACCGCGTAAGGCATATTGAATATGCTCATAAGCAGAACGTAAACCATACCGATAATAAAGCTGTCGAGTATCTTACCTGTAATAAACTGACCGAATGATTTATTGACCTCACGGGTGCTGTTTATTATCTTGGTTGCAACCTTTGGCTTGAACAGGCAGTACAGCGCTTTTTTGAACTGAGCGGCGAAAAGCTCCTTGCTGTTAAGAAAGTAGATAGCGATCACAAAGCCGAGCAGAAGATTCATGAACACGCTGATGATGTTCATAACGTTTGATGAAATAAGGTTCCAGATATTGTTCATCTGGGGAAGAAGCTCGGTTGACAGCCAGCTGTTGAGCATATCGGAAATTCCGCCTGTAAACTGGAGGACATAAGCCTCGACTTCGGGATAATTTCTCAGTGTCTGAGATACCCAGTCACTGACCTGTGTGACATAGGTAGGCATATTGTTTACAAGCATTGTGATAGTGTCTATCAGCTGAGGGAGCAGTACCCAGATTATGCCTGTCACCACAAGCAGGGCGAGTATCATGGTGATCGTCACGCTCATGACCCTTGCGACCTTGCGGACGGGGAAGGTCTTTGGCGGCGGTTCTTCGCCGGGGTGCTCACGCTCAAATTTTTCACGCTTTTTATCCTGTACTGTGTAGAACAGTCTGCGCAGGCACGGCTTTTCAATGAAAGTCGCTATCGGGCAGAGGATATAGGCTATGACAAAACCGTAAAGTACGGGCGTAAGTATAGCGAGGAACGAGAATATATTATCAAGGATCTCCTTTATCTGTGACAGACCGAGGAAAAATACGATAGCGGCGGCGATAACGAGGAATGCGGTCACTCCCCAGTAGAGATATTTTTTATCCCATTTGAAGTTCATTACATCACACCTTTGAATTAATATGGAAGTTACTGCTTTTATTATAGAATTATCGGCGGAAGTTGTCAAGGGTATGCGGGAGAAAGCGTGAATTATGAATGCGGATATTGAAAAATAAAACCGGAACAGTTTGCGGTTAGATAAATTCGTCAATTTTCGCAGTTCCGGTGGGCTTATTTTTGCGCTATAAAAGACTTGACAAGCGGCAGGGATAAAGGTATAATTAATTTAATAGTAAACGTCTGCTGTAGGGTGTATTTTATCCGCATCAGACTTGATTTTTAACCGCATACACG
The DNA here is from genome assembly GCA_017935365.1 of Ruminiclostridium sp. Lineage (GTDB taxonomy): Bacteria > Bacillota > Clostridia > Oscillospirales > Ruminococcaceae > Ruminiclostridium_E. The sequence goes on from JAGBHT010000032.1 coordinate 10,443, forward strand.
GAATACTCTGAGGCAATCATCATTTAATCAAGGTTAAAGTACGTTTGCCTCAAAGTTATTCCGGGATTGCGTTGCACAAAGGTGCAGGAAAGGAAAGGAAAAACTATGGCTTTTATTTACTCTGAGCCCTCACACACATTCGGCGAGTATCTTCTCGTACCGGGTTATTCATCATCAAAGTGCATACCTGCAAATGTATCACTGCGTACACCCGTTGTTAAGTTTAGGAAGGGCGAGGAAAGCTCTATCTATATGAACATTCCTCTGGTATCGGCTATCATGCAGTCCGTATCCGATGATAAGATGGCGGTTGCTCTTGCAAAAGAGGGCGGCATTTCTTTCATTTACGGCTCACAGTCAATCGAAGATGAAGCCGCTATGGTAGCAAGAGTAAAGAGCTACAAGGCAGGTTATGTTAAGAGCGACTCAAACCTTGCTCCTGATATGACACTTGCAGATGTTCTTGCACTCAAGGCTAAGACAGGTCACTCAACAATGCCCGTTACAAGCGACGGCACAGAAAGCGGCAAGCTGTTAGGTATCGTAACAAGCCGTGACTACAGAGTATCAAGAATGACTACAGATACCAAGGTATCTACATTCATGACCCCTCTCGAAAAGCTCATCACTGCTCCCGCAAGCACAACGCTCAAGGAAGCAAACGATATAATCTGGGAGCACAAGCTCAACTCGCTCCCCATAGTTGATGACAACGGCGTACTTATGTACTTCGTATTCAGAAAGGACTATGAACAGCACAAGGAAAACAAGAACGAACTTCTCGACAGCAAGAAGCGTTACATAGTTGGCGCAGGTATAAACACCAGAGATTATGCCGAGCGTGTTCCTGCTCTCGTAAATGCAGGCGCTGACGTTCTTTGTATCGACAGCTCAGAGGGTTACTCAGAGTGGCAGAAGCTGACTATCGACTGGATCCGTGCAAACTATGGCGACAGCGTTAAGGTCGGCGCAGGTAACGTTGTCGATAAGGAAGGATTCCGTTTCCTCGCTGACTGCGGCGCTGACTTTATTAAGGTAGGTATCGGCGGCGGTTCTATCTGCATTACCCGTGAGCAGAAGGGTATAGGCAGAGGACAGGCTACAGCTCTTATCGAAGTATGCGAAGAGCGTGACAGATACTTTGAGGAAACAGGCGTATATATTCCTGTATGCTCGGACGGCGGTATTGTTCACGATTACCATATGACGCTTGCTCTTGCAATGGGCGCAGACTTCATGATGCTCGGCAGATACTTCTCACGTTTCGATGAATCTCCCACAAACAAGCTGTTCGTTAACGGCAGTTATGTTAAGGAATACTGGGGCGAAGGTTCCAACCGTGCAAGAAACTGGCAGAGATATGATATGGGCGGCGACAAGAAGCTCTCGTTTGAAGAGGGCGTTGACAGCTATGTTCCTTATGCAGGTAGCTTAAAGGACAATGTTACACGTTCACTGTCAAAGGTGCGTTCAACAATGTGCAACTGCGGTTGTCTTAACATCCCCGACTTCCAGAAGAACGCCAAGCTCACTCTTGTTTCTTCTACAAGTATTGTTGAGGGTGGCTCACACGACGTTATCCTCAAGGAAAACCGCGGCGCTCGCAGCGAATAAGTGCGGTCGTTTTGGTTGCCGCGTCCTTGCTTCGTCAGCCATTTGTGCCGTTGCATCGTGCAACGGCTTTGTGTGGCTGACTTTATGCATCCTTGCATAGCAACTTAGTTTCGACCGCTGACAAGCATCCGTGCTTGGTGCCCGTGGGGCACGGCAAATTCGCCTTTCTGACTGTTGCCGACAGGCGACAGGTACGTTATCGGCGGTGACAATGTGTTACTGCATACTCAGAAATAATTAAAAGGATACTGCAAATGCTTTAAGTTTGCGGTATCCTTTTTGCATATAAGCAATAAATCTCATTACAGCGCATTTCCGATAAGGTAGTAATTCAGATATATTGCCAGCAACGCTGAAAACAGTTTTTATATCGATAAGTTGTTAATAATTTCGTGAGTATATCGGTGCAACTGCACTATCACCGAAACTTCCCAAAAACGCACTATCCTGAGATATCTGTACAGTCCCCCCGGGTCGAACAGAGCGGAGCGTCCCGCTTATGACGGGATTTGAAACGCACTCGATTGTGTGTCTTATCGCTAACACCCCTTTATGGCAGAAGAGAAGAGAGGTCAGGAAAGAGGGAGCCACGAGGGAGAAAACCTAAGGGGAGAGGGGAAAGCGCCTTTGGAGCGCCTTCCTCTCTTCCCTTGGGTTGTCTCCCTCGTTAATAGTAGCAACGTTATCGAATAGAATAGCGAACCCGAGAAGTGCTATCCTACAAACAGCACTATCGGTAGCCTGCTATCATAGCAAAAACATCAAACAAACGACATTTTGTAAAACCGCCCCCTGTTGTCTAACACATCAAAAAACCGCTGTGAACCCCACAGCGGTTTTAATATCATTATTTACTTCTCATAAACCGGGCTTTCAAGCCTTGACGCAAACTCCGATTCGGGCAGGGGCTTATCGAAATAGTAACCCTGTATAATGTTACAGCCCATATCTTTGAGATTTTCTACTATCGTCTTATCTTCAACGCCCTCGCATACGGTCGTCATACTCAGTTCTTTCGCCATATGCAGAACATTTTCAAGTACTACCTGTCCTCGTGTATCATCATTTGAGCCGGCGAGCGACTTGTCAAGTTTCAGTATATCAAAGTCGAGGTCTTTCAGCAGAGCAAGCGAAGAATATCCTGTTCCGAAGTCGTCCATCGAAACCATAAGTCCGTAGCTCTTGAGGTCGATTATCGCCTGCTTTATAGCGTTGAAATCGTCCGTATAAGCCGTTTCTGTAAACTCAACTTCAAGGAAGTGGGGTTCGATACCGTAGCGGTTGATAACATTCATTATCTTTTCCGCAAGATGAGGAAAACGCAGGTGGATCTTTGAGAAGTTCACCGATACCGGAACTATACGTTTTCCGCTTTCCTGCCACTGCTTTATCATAGCGCAGGTGTGTTCCAGTACGAACATATCAAGCTTCATTATCAGACCTGTACGTTCTGCTATCGGGATAAAGTCGGCAGGAGAGATGACCCTGCCGTCACGGTTCCACCTGATAAGCGCCTCAGCGCCTACAAGCGTCCTTGTATCAATGCGTACTTTAGGCTGGTAGTAAACTATAAACTCGCCGTCGGCAAGCGCCTGCGGCATATCGCTTTCAAGCAGTGTGAGCTGTTGCTCCTTGGTGATCGTATCAAGGTCGTAATAAACGTAATCCGTATCTGTACGGCGCTTGGCGACATCTATACAGGTTTCTGCACGGGCAAGTATTGTGTCAATATCGTCTGTGCTTCCGTCAAGTTCAACAATTCCCGCACGAAGAGCTATCTCATAAACCGTCTTTTCTTTTCCGTAGAAGAAGTTTACCGGTATCTTTGCAAAGCTCTTGATATGATTCTTAAGGTGAGACTTCTTCACCATAAGGCAGAAGTTGTCACTGCCTGAACGGCTGCAGATCTCATCGCTATACATCATCTTGTTGAGGGCTTTTGCATACTTTGTGATTATCTCGGTGGTAGCCTGATAGCCGAAAATGGTATTCAGTGTGTTACAGCCCTTGATATTAGCTCTTATCACCGCATAATCCGCAAGTATACCGTTTTCCTTTACCTCTTCGATAAATGCACGGAAGCCCTTTGAATTGGGTATTCCGCTGTCGCGGTCGATGTGGTCTATAAGCTTTTCAACGTGAATGTTGAGGGTGCAGGTACAGATTATTGTGAGAATATTGGCAATATGCTCAAAAAGCTGTTCCTGCTCGGCGCTCAGTGTTGTAAAATCAACATCGGTGTAGAACTCGTAGGTGTAACTACAGCTTGCGTTTTCACGATCGTATTTTTTGTTGTAGAGGGGAAAGATCTCGGTGTCTTTGTAAACAAGAGTTTCGCTGACTCTGCCGCCGTAGTTGAGCGTGCGTACTATTCTTGATATACGCATTGCTTTCGCCGCCGGTGCAAATTCAGTTATCTGCTGAAGATCATCGTATCGTTTTGTTGCGACCGCATCAATAGTATCGGACAGATACCTTCTGACATCGTCAAACATATTCCCGCCTCCTTTTCTTATTTCCATTTTCCATATAAGTTAATTTTATCACATTTTATGACCGCCTGCAAGCACAAAAACCGTAAAAAGGTCAAAAAAAGCTCATAATTTCAAAATAATCGCAGAGTGTACAAAACCGCTTCCTAAAAGCTGTGCATTATCACAAGTAAGCTGTGTTTTATAATCGTTTACAGCACTGGTTCATACTGTATTTATGTGAGATTTAAGTAAAATTTGTAATTTAGCTTACAACTTAATATTGATTAATTTATCATAAGTGATGTAGTTAACAAAGAATTTATGCGATAAAACGCAGATTTATCGTAAAAATCAGAAAATACCACTTGAAAACCTACTAAAAATATGGTATTATAGTATTTAGACGACGGACAGATCACAAACAGTTCAGATAAAACAGGACCAAGAAAGGACTACAATATGAAAATATCGACAAAAGGACGTTATGTATTAAGAATGCTCATTGATCTTGCAGAGCACCAGGGCGACGGTTATATCCCGCTGAAAGAGATAGCTCAGCGGCAGGGAATATCAAAGAAATATCTGGAGCAGATAGTGCCGATGCTGAACAAATCGGATATTCTGCGTACCAACCGCGGATTCCAGGGCGGTTATAGACTGGCAAAATCGCCTGAAAAGTACACTGTAGGCGACATATTAAGACTTACAGAGGGTTCGCTTGCACCGGTTGCGTGTCTTGACAGCGGAGTAGTCGAATGTGACAGAAGCGAACATTGCGCAACGTTATCACTGTGGCAGGGACTTTATAAGGTTATAAACGAGTATCTTGACAGTGTTACATTACAAGATCTTATAGATAACGATAAGGAAAATGCTGCTGATGATTATGTGATATAAGGCAGATATTTTATTATAGCCGTGGTGTTATGCCACGGCTTTTTTGCGGTTAAAATAATACGCAGTAAGGCGGAGAAAAACGAAAACGGCAGGTGTAGATTTTGTACCTGCCGTTATGCTTGTGAATAAATTTGGTATAGGATATTCTTTTTGTTATAACGTTTTTATATTGATAGCAAGCTACCGATAGTTCTCTTTGTCGGACAGCACTTCTCGGGTTCGCTATTCCATACGATGGTTCTTTACATTGGGGGTGGTGCAAACGATCCCTCAGTCTTGCGGCGGATAAAGATGATTTGATTTTAAGGGTGAAATTATTGCAAAGGTACACCGGCATCTGATAACAGAGCTTTGCCGCAAGCCAGCTCCCTTTAGCAAGGGAGCCAAGAATTGTGTTGGCAATAAACACACAATCGATTGCGTTTAAAAAGTCGCAATAAGCGGGACGCTCCGCTCTGTTCGACCCGGGGGATTGTACAGATATCTCAGGATAGTACGTTTTTTGGAAGTTTCGGTGATAGTACAGTTGCGCTGATACACTCACGAAATTATTAACTCCCTGTCAGCACGGAAAGTGTTTTCAGCGATGTTTTCTGAATTTTCAAACCCGTAGAATTTTAACACGCAAAACGGCAGATACGCTTTCGCATACCTGCCGTAATTCGTTTATAAAATTCCGCTACCGTTTATTTTCGTCGCCAAGCTATCCTGCGGATAGCTCAAACAGTTCCAAAGGCGGAATTTGGAGCGGCTCACAGCCGCCAGCCACCTTAGATCATGCTTTCCTGCCAGCAGTCAGGCGCTGTAAGACCGAGCATCTTAACGATAGTCGGAGCAACGTTAGCCAGACCGTACTTGGTGGGAACGCCGGGAGCGTACTTTGTGTCGTCCTTTATAGTGTACTTGACTTCCTTATCATAGATGATGAAAGGAACGGGGTTGAGTGAGTGCGCTGTTCTTACCTGGATCTCACCCTTCTTGTTCTTCTCAAGCATCTCGTCAGCGTTACCGTGGTCAGCAGTTACAACGAGTGTAACACCGTACTCATCGCAAACCTTGATAAGTCTTGAAAGACCGAGGTCAACAGCTTCAACACCGATTATTGTTGAGTCAAGGCTGCCTGTGTGACCAACCATATCGCCGTTGGGGTAGTTGCAACGGATAAAGTCGTACTTCTTGCTCTTGATAACTTCGATAAGATCGTCTGTTATCTCGGCTGACTTCATCCAGGGACGCTGATCGAATGAAACATTGTCAGAAGGGATTTCCTTGTATGTTTCAAGCTCTTCGCTGAACTTATCGCTCTTGTTACCGTTCCAGAAGTAAGTTACATGACCGTACTTCTGTGTTTCGGATACAGCATACTCGTTAAGACCTGCGGCAACCAGTACCTCTGTGAGAGTGTTTGTGATCTCGGGAGGATTTACAAGGAAGCGTGCGGGGAGCTTTAAGTCGCCGTCATACTGTAACATACCTGCGAAGCATACGTCGGGCTTTGCGCCTCTGTCGAATGCCGTGAAGTTGTCATCGTCAAATGCCATTGAAAGCTCGATAGCACGGTCGCCTCTGAAGTTGAAGAGGATAACGCTGTCCTTGTCAACTATCTTGCCTACAGGCTCGCCGTTTTCTGCGATTACGAATGCGGGAAGATCCTGGTCGATAACGCCGTCGATTTCCTTGCGGTAGGTTTCAACAGCTTCCATAGCCGATGCGAACTGTCTGCCCTCACCCTTGACGTGAGTCTTCCAGCCAAGCTCAACCATGGGCCAGTCAGCCTGGTAACGGTCCATAGTAACCTTCATACGTCCGCCGCCGCTTGCGATCTTGCCGTCGAAAGCGCCGTCAGCATTCAGTTCCTTGAGGAAGTTTTCAAGCTGTTCGATATATATGGGAGCAGAAGTAGCAGGTACATCTCTGCCGTCGAGCAGAACGTGTACTCTTGCCTTCTTGATACCCTCGTTCTTTGCTTCTGAAAGCATCTTGAAAAGGTGCTTGATGTTTGAATGAACGTTACCGTCAGATAAAAGACCGATGAAGTGCAGAGTGCTGTTGTTAGCCTTGCAGTTGTCAACGAGTTCCTTCCATGCCTCAGACTGATACATCTTTCCGCTTTCGATAGATTCGTTAACGAGCTTTGCGCCCTGTGAGTAGATCTGACCGCAGCCGAGTGCGTTGTGACCTACCTCGGAGTTACCCATATCATCATCTGTAGGCAGACCTACAGCGTCACCGTGAGCCTTTAAACGGGTATTAGGGCATTCTCTTAAAAGTCTGTCAAGTGTAGGAGTGTTGGCGAGTGTAACCGCATCGCCAAGACCTGTCTTTGAAAAACCTACACCGTCCATAACAACGAGTAAAACGGGTTTTGCCATTTGTTTAGTCGTCCTTTCGTAAATATCCGATTTTTGATTAGCCGTTTACAGCAGCCTTGATGATCGTTGTGAAATCAGCTGCCTTGAGTGAAGCACCGCCGATAAGACCGCCGTCAACGTTTGTCTTTGAGAGCAGTTCTTCAGCGTTCTTAGCATTCATAGATCCGCCGTACTGAATTGTGATAGTTTCAGCAACATCAGCGCCGTAGAGCTTAGCAAGTGTAGCACGGATAAATGCACAAACTTCTTCAGCCTGGTCAGCTGTAGCTGTCTTGCCTGTACCGATAGCCCAGACGGGTTCGTAAGCGATTATGCACTTCTTGAGGTCGTCTGCGGAGATGCCGAAGAAATCAAGCTTTATCTGACGTGCGATAACTTCTTCTGTAATGTTGCATTCACGCTCCCAGAGAAGTTCGCCAACGCATACGATGGGCTTTAAGCCTGCTGCGAGAGCAGCCTCTGTCCTCTTGTTTACTGTTTCGTCTGTTTCAGCAAAGTACTGACGGCGCTCTGAGTGACCGAGTACAACGTATTCAACGCCCATTTCAGCGAGCATATCAGCTGAAATTTCGCCTGTGAAAGCGCCGCTCTTCTCAAAGTGGCAGTTCTCAGCGCCGATCTTGATGTTTGTGCCTGCTGTTACAGCGAGAGCTGTTTCAAGGTTTGTAAAGGGAACGCAGGCTACAACCTCAACGTCCTTAACATCAGCAACCATGGGCTTTAATTCTTCTAAAAGAGCCTTAGCCTCGGGTCTTGTCTTATTCATCTTCCAGTTACCTGCGATAACTGCTTTTCTTACTGTCTTTTTCATGATACAGTGTTCCTTTCGTTTTTTATTATAAATTGCTTATTACACAACAATAAGGGCGGATTGCTCCGCCCTCGTTATTTTTACTTGTCCTGAATGCAAGCGATACCGGGGAGTACCTTACCTTCGAGGTATTCAAGAGAAGCGCCGCCGCCTGTTGAGATGTGGCTCATCTTGTCTGCGTAACCGAGGTTGATAGCAGCTGTAGCTGAGTCACCGCCGCCGATGATCGTTGTAGCGTCTGCTTCAGCAAGAGCCTCGCAAACAGCAACTGTACCCTTCTTTAATACGGGGTTCTCAAATACGCCCATAGGACCGTTCCAAACAACAGTCTTAGCTGACTTTGCAGCATCTGCGAACAGAGCCATTGTCTTAGGACCGATATCAAGACCCATCATATCAGCAGGGATCTTGTCAGAGTCAACAACGCTTACTTCGATCTCAGCGTCGATAGGATCGGGGAAGTTCTTTGCAATTGTTGTATCAATGGGGAGAAGGAGCTTCTTGCCGAGCTTTTCAGCCTTTTCGATCATTTCCTTGCAGTAGTCGATCTTCTCATCGTCAACGAGTGATGTACCTACTTCATAACCCTTAGCCTTTAAGAATGTGTAAGCCATACCGCCGCCGATGATAAGTGTATCGCACTTTTCAAGAAGGTTAGAGATAACGTTGAGCTTATCAGCAACCTTAGCACCGCCGAGGATAGCAACGAAAGGTCTTACGGGGTTTTCAACAGCGTTGCCTAAGAACTCGATCTCCTTGTTCATGAGGTAACCTACTGCAGTTTCCTTAACGAACTTTGTAACACCTGCTGTAGAAGCGTGTGCTCTGTGTGCTGAACCGAAAGCGTCCATTACGAATACATCGTCGTCAACGAGATCAGCGAGTTCCTTAGCAAATGCTTCGCCATTCTTTGTTTCTTCTGCGCCGCGGAAACGTGTATTTTCGAGAACAACGATCTCGCCGTCCTTCATTTCTGCAACTGCCTTCTTGGCATTTTCGCCTACTACTGTATCGTCCTTAGCGAAAACAACCTTTGTATTAACGAGCTCTGCAAGTCTTTCAGCAGCAGCCTTAAGAGAGAACTTGTCCTCGGGACCGTTCTTCGGCTTGCCGAGATGTGAACAAAGAACTATCTTTGCGCCGTTCTCAACTAACTTATTGATTGTGGGAAGTGCGGCCTGGATTCTGTTGTCGTTTGTGATCTTGCCGTCCTTCATAGGTACGTTGAAGTCTACACGAACGAGGACTTTTCTGCCCTTTACCTGTAAATCTTCTACATTCTTCTTGTTTAATTTGCTCATGGTAATGATCCTTTCGCTTTTACTTTATTTGTATGAGGCTATCCTCAAGAAATACAAATCCCACGCATAAAATTACACTTCTGCGCTTATATTTTATTTTATCAAAAAAGCGGATAAAATGCAAGTACTTTTTATAAAGAAATGCACAGTTGATAAAAACACACGGTAGGAGTGTTTTCCCGCCGTGCGTCTGATTACTTATGATAGTTAGTTATGTGGATCACCGCCCGTATGACAGTTATTATCCTTTGTTGTTATGATAGCTGTTATCTGCCCATATCCTGTCCCTGAACATACTGTACGGATAAGAGGCTTCAAAGGTTATGCCGTCATCGGAAATGTTGTAAACGCAAACGGGGTAATTATCACCGATACGGTTATCACTGATGTCGCTTTCTTTAATTATGACGGCAGAGCCGGAATAGAGCAGGAAACCGTGCTGTACCGACACGCCGTCACCGCTTGGATCTTCTGTCCATGTGGGTATCATACCGTTTTTATCCGTTTTGAAATAGTCGTCTCCGTATGCCGGATTATAGGCGGCGAATCTGCTTGTCAGAGGAGTATTGTTTTTGATAAAATATCTGTCGACAGAATCAAGGTAATAAACGGCGAAACTCTCATTCGCTATCGGCTTGCCGTTCTTATCCTTGACGCCGAATTTTGTATTTTCTCCGTATATGTATACCTCCGCTGAATCATTATAATTCGTGTTTGCCGCAAGTGCGGCAACAGATTTTGCACCGGTCGTCTTTTTGATATATCGGCAGAAGCTTTCCTTGACGTATATCCTGTAATAATCGGACTTTCCACCGAGCGGGTGGTGCTTGCAGAGAAGAACGTTCTGCTTTATTTCTTCCCGTGTAAGTTCTTTACCGCATATATTTACTCTTGTATCTGAATCCGGCAGGTAATAAATCTTCCTGAATTTGCGGTCATCGGACGCTATATCTTTCAGATAATTTCCGTCAGCCTTGAAATAAGTATCTTCACTGCCGCATATACGGTATTTTTCATTTTCAAATGTAATGCTGTCGTCAAAAACCATAGCAAGCTTGTAGGATTCCGGCAGTGGTTCTTCTTCTCTTACCGTTTCAACAACCTTTATTTTATCCTTTGCAACCGTTCCGTTGTTAAGATCGATATTTATTATACCGTTGCTGTTGCTTTCCGTTACACGGAATGTGGCATATCCGCTGTCGTTTGTCGCACAGATCCACGGACCGGCAATAATGTATGTGCCGCATTCTATGCTGTCAAATGTGTGATCGCTTCCGTCAGTGTTGAACATAGGATATTCGCTCATCTTGTCCGAGGTGTATTCAAGAACATCGGAGTTGTTTATAAATTCATCGCTGACCTTGAGATAATACAGATACCCTCTCTGAAGATATGATTCATCGCCTGTCATTCTAAGTGTCACATTAGTCGCTGTACCTGTCGGTTCGGGAACGGGCTTGGCAGTTGTTGCGGCTGTTGTTGTCTTAGTGGTCACAGCCGTGGTTGCATCGGGCTTTGACGAGTTGTCGCTGTCACCCACCACAGAGGTTATATCAACGGTTTTCGCGTCTGATTCTATTTCGCTTGCCATTCCGCAATTATACATAAAATTATCGGAGAATGCGTTTACGTCCATAAAAATCGTGTTATACACCTCGACAATTATATGAAGCTTTCCGTCAACATATTTCATGGGTACATATCTGAGTTCAAACGTTTTGCTGTCATTATCGCCGTCTTTTGCGGTAAGTGATAACAGTATCAAAGAATTATGGCTTTCATCGGTATAAACAGCCGCACAATACTGTGTATGCGCTGAGTAGGGTTCTGTTACCGGAAGTTCTTTGCCGATATTTATACCGAAATTCGATTTTATGTTATTTTTATCCGCCGGCTGAATGTAATCGGGGCAGTAATCATAAAAATCTTCTGTGAAATTATCCGAGTAATTTCCCGTATATACCTGTGATACGGTATTTATAAATTCCTCTGAGGTATCAAACCCGAAATACGCTTTGTCGGCATAATAGAAACGTGCATCTCTGTTATCATAAGAAACTGTGCCTGTAAAGCAGTTGGCACTGTTGTTTTTGAAGCTTTCAATTTCCTGCACACTCATATCCGAGGATATGCCTACCGCCGCATTGCTGTCGGGAAGAACGATATATTTGTTTGTGATGTCAATTGCATTATCGAACAGGTCAAGCATTTCACTCTGAACCTGCTTATCCGTGCAGAAAATGCTGTCAAAATCATCTGCCGCATTGATTTCTGCAGTATCTATGGACGGTGTAGTATCTACCGGACGATAAGTTATTTTTCCGAGTTGTGCCCAGAATGCCTTGTCATCAACAAAAGTCATTCCGCTCTTTTCAGAATGCACACTTGTGTTTTCCGCAGGAATTATTACGCTGTCAGCCTTACTGTTTTCGCTTCTGCTTGCGGTGCTGTTGTCGCCTATTGATACGCTTATAGGTCCGCCCTGATTGTTGAGCATTGCAAAGTGGACACCTACAGCCGCCGTTCCCACAGTAATTACAGCTGCTGCGGCAGTAGCGACATAGCGCTTTATCTGCCTTTTGAAATCTGCGGCAGGTTTAGCCTCGTTTATAAGGCGGTCAAGTCCGTTCTTTTTCTGCTCCGGTGTGGCGTTTATCTCGTCAAGTGCCTGTTTTACTGTCATTATTCAACACTCCTTTCATCGCTGAGGACATTTCTTAATAGCTCACGCGCCTTTTGTAACCTTGAACGTACAGCTGACGGCGTGATATGAAGCATCTGTCCTATTTCATCGCTTGAGTATCCGTCATAATAAAACAGATACACGGGTATTTTGAGATTGTCGGGAAGATCCGAAAGTGCATAAAGAAGATCTTTTGCATCACCGCTTATACAGCTGTCGGGGATATTGTCCGACAGCGGCTCATTTTTTCTGCTTGCGGCTTTCAGCATATTTTTGCATATGTTTGAAGCTACTCGTATAAGCCATGCCTTTTCGTGCTTCTCGCTTTCAAATCGTTTTCTTGTTTCGATAGCTTTAAGAAATGCGTTATGTACCGCGTCCTCCGCGTCGTGAGCGTTTTTCAGATACATAAAACTCACTCTGTACAGCGTGTCAAAATTACGCAGGTACAGCTCTCTTATGCTATCGGAAGAATAATCTGACGTCATAAATCGTTCCCCCTGAGTTTTTTCTCTCTTAACCTATAATACAACTGAAAGGGTCGTTTTGTCTATCGAATAATAAAAAATTTGCAAAATCGTAGAATTTTATCAACCGGGTAGTGTTCAGATATATCGCCAACATCGCTTAAAACAGTTTCTGTGCGTATAAGTTGTTAATAATTTCGTGAGTGTATCGGTGAAACCGGAGATGATAGTAACTATATCAAATTGTTTGAGTTGATAAAAACTATATTGGGGTTATATCACGAAATATTAAGCGGCAGAATAAACCCGGAAGTTTGTAGGGGAGGGGCTTGCCCCTCCAGAAATATAGAAGTGATTATTGTGAGCAGATTGAAAGGAATTTATATAATAGCTGTCGGTTACTGTTGATATTTGACAGATTAATAACTCGGTGAATGGTTAGAAGTTATTGCAACGGGCGGGGCAAGCCGCCGCCCCTACGAAAAGAGAATGTGATAGCAAATATAATGAATTATTAGAGCGGATAAAAAGCAATGCGGCAGTATAATAGAACATATTGCCAACATCGCTGAAAACATTTTCTATACCGACAAGATGTTAATAATTTCGTGAGTTTATCCGTGCAACTGCACTAACATTAATCTTCCAAAAAACGCTACTAACCTGAGATATATGTACTAAAACTGCGGACGTGTAGCGTTAAGCGTTCCTGAACGTATAGGATATACGATATTCGGGAGGTTACACGAGTTTAGCCAACACCCTAGCGGGGTAAGGGTGTGAGTAAGGAAAGAGGGAGCACGAGGGAGAGAACCTAAGGGATAGGGATAGGGGCTGCCAAGTCCCTCTCCCTAGTCCCTTTGGTTCTTTCCCTCGTTAATAGTAGCAACGTTATTAAACGGAATAGCGAACCCGAGAAGTGCTATCCCGCAAAAGGCAGTATCGGGAGCTTGTTATCACAATAAAAATATCAAACATTTCCGTCAAGCTGAAAACAGAAACTCTTGCATAACAAAAAGGACGGGTAAAAACCCGTCCTTTGAAAAAGCGTATATAGCGCAGAACTTACTTGAGTTCAACCTTAGCGCCAGCCTCTTCGAGCTTAGCCTTGATTTCCTCAGCTTCAGCCTTAGAAGCGCCTTCCTTGATAGCCTTAGGAGCAGCTTCAACGAGCTCCTTAGCTTCCTTAAGACCAAGACCGCAAACGTCCTTAACTGCCTTGATAACAGCCATCTTAGCATCACCGAATGATGCGAGAACTACGTCAAATTCTGTCTTTTCTTCAGCTGCTGCTGCGCCGCCTGCTGCGGGGCCTGCTACTGAAACTGCTGCTGCAGATACACCGAATTCTTCTTCGAGAGCCTTAACGAGCTCGTTGAGCTCTAATACTGATAAGCCCTTTACTTCTTCAATCATAGCTAAAATTTTCTCTGAAGCCATTTTAATTATCCTCCGTTAATATGTTTTCATTGTTTGTGTTACGGCTTTGCTTATGCAACCGCCGCTTTTGTCCGTACAGAAATTATTCTGCTGATTCGGACTGCTTCTTTTCGATTTCGCTTACAGCGATAGCAAGCTTCTGGATAGGGGACTGAAGCATAAATACCAGCTGTGCAAGCAGTGTTTCCTTTGTAGGAAGCTTTGCGTATGCAACAACTTCGTCCTTGCTGATGCCCTTGCCGTCAACGAAGCCCTTCTTTATTGAGAATGAGCCGTTGCTTGCTTCTTCCTGCTTGAACAGGATCTTAGGAGCAGTTACGATATCTTCCTCTGCGAGTGCGAGAGCTGTTGTTCCTTCGAGAACATCTTCGATACCCTCAACGCCTGCAATCTCAGCTGCACGCTTTAAAAGTGTGTTCTTAACTACAAAGTAGTCAATACCTGCCTCACGAAGTTCCTTTCTCAGAACTGTGTCATCGGCAACTGTGATACCGCTGTAATCAACGAGTACACCGCAAGCGGACTTCTTGAGCTTTTCAGCGAGTTCAGCAACGTAATTCTGCTTTACCTGTAAAACTTTCTCACTAGGCATATTGTTTTCTCCTTTCGTGATTTACTGTTCGTAAAAAGGAAAAACATTATAAAAAATGCCCTCCTCTGTAAGACAGAAAAGGGCAGAAAAATTCAGTATTCTTCCCATTCCTCGGCAGGCGAGCGAATGCTCTTTAGCGGAAAACCGACCTGCTGTCTTTAGAACAGCGTGATTATTATATCATATTGAAATGGGGTTGTCAAGTGTTTTTGCGCAGATTTTTGATTTGTGTGATGCAGTGTAGTTAAAATTTAATAAAGATTTTATCCCCACCCCCTGCCCCCTCCCCGTGGGAGGGGGAGAATACGGTGGCTATCGCCCCTGCACCCTATTTACGCTTTTTTTAATCTGCCGGCACGTTTGTATAAACCTTTCCGTACTGAGGTGTAACGCCGCATCGGGAGGAAAAATGCGACCCTATTTACGCTTTTTTAATCTGCCGGCATGTTTGTATAAACTTTTCCGTGCTGAGGTGTAACGCCGCACCGGGAGGGAAAATACGGGGCTATTTATGCTTTATAATCCGTCAGCACATTTGTATAGATTTTTCCGTGCTGAGGTGTAACACCGCACTTTGCAAATAGATTGCTCACGGTAACAAATGTATAACCCTGTTTTTTCAGTTCCGGAATTATTGTGTCAAGCGCCTGAACCGTGCGGAAGTTTCCTTCCATATCGTGCAGGAGTATCACCATGCCGTTCTGTGCCTGTCCGATTATACGTTTACTGCGTTCTTCTGCGGATATTTCGTCAAGCCAGTCCTCGGCGCCGTTACCGCAGATAAAGGTCAGCGGTATATCGTCATACATACTGTCGCAGAGCGCAATATATGGCGGACGGAAGAATTTCGTGGCAATGCCGCCCGTTATCTGCTTTATCTTTTCGTTTGTATATTCAATTTCGGCTTTTATCTCTTCGCTCGACTGCTGAGGCATTGCACTGTGCGTTCTGCTGTGGTTGCATATCTCACAGCCGTATTCAAAGCATTCACGCGCTACCTTTGCGCTCTCCTCGTTTATGTTATTGCCGACAAGAAAAAAGCTTGCGGTAACATTATGCTTTTTCAGCATATCCAGTACCTGCGGGGTGGTGACGGTGTTGGGACCGTCGTCAAAAGTAAGAGCTATGTATTTAGTATCCATCTGTTTTACTCCTTTTATTGCTTTTTTGGATATATCACATTTACAAGGCGGAACAGCGACAGCGAGAAAACAATATTCGTCACGCTGTTGCAGAAGTAATATCCCATGAAATTAGTACCCTCGACAGAGCCGTAAAACACGAAAACACTCGAAAAGTATATCAGACCTGTAATAAGATAGACTAGCGGGCAGAGAAGGGCAGTTGTTCTTGTCATTGCGCCGCGCACCAGCTGTATCATAATGACGGCATCGAGCAGAAGAAGTATATCCATTACAAGATAAACGGTAATGTTATATTCGCCGCCCGAAACAAAGCCGTTTTCCGCTATGAACGAAAGGTCGTATACAAGGCTCGGCGCTACTCCGATAATACACATCAGCGGAATAAGGCGGAACATTTTCTGCGAACCCTTATAATAATACACTGCCGCCGATACCGAAAACCATATGTACATTATAAGAGTTGCCGGTATCGATGCCGTATATGCGGCGCAGGTGACACAGCCTGCCGAAATTATATGCGGCATATAATCGATTATTTCAAATACGCCCTGCACTGCCACAAGAAGCGACAGCACAAGCAGTGCCGCGGCGTGCGCAAGCAGAATGGCATCGTTCTTTTCGGAGTATGTTTTATTGCTCAGCATATGTGTCCTCCGATGCTGTGTTTTCGTTTATATCAACAAGGCACTTTTTACGCCACTTGCCGCCCTTGTATCTGACAAGGCACATTACGGCTGTCAGTACCCATGTGAGACAGGTCGTTGTCCATACAGCCCACATTCCGACGCCGGGGATATTGACGAGTATTGCCGCAAAGCCTATTCTTCCGACTACCTCGGCAAGGCCGTTGAGAAATGCAAAGCCGACATCGCCCGCACCGTTTAAAAGACCTCTTGTCGTGTGGATAAATCCCAGCGGAACATAGAAGCACGCAGACAGCAGAAGCGCCTTAGCACCTATTTCGATAACCTGCTGTTCTTCAACAAAGAAACCGACAATATAGTTGCTTGTAAGAGCGAACACACCGAGCATCACAAGTCCGAAAGCAGTTGAGATCAGCATTGAACGGTGGTAACCCCTGACCACACGTTCGGGCTTTGCCGCACCGACATTCTGACCCGCAAAGGTCGAAAGCGCCGTGCCGAGCGAGTTGAACGGTTGCTGTATAAGCTGTTCGACACGCATAGTAGCGGTATATGCCGCTACTACTATATCACCGAATGAGTTTGCGGTTTTCTGAAGTGAGATCATTGATACCGAAACAAGCGCATTCTGTAGCGCTATAGGCGTACCTGTCTTCATACAGCGCATGAAATGCTCTTTGCGCAGTTTAAGATGTTCTTTTTTCAAGCGGAAATACTCGTTCTTCCTTACCGCAAACAAGATACTTCCGACCGCCGAAACGCCTTGTGCAATAACGGTGGCGAGTGCCGCACCGACAACGCCCATACCGAACGCCATTACAAAAAGCAGATCCAGTCCTACATTGAGCATACTTGCGACAATCAGGAAATACAGCGGCGTTTTGGAATCGCCGAGCGCGCGCAGTACCGAGTTTATCCAGTTGTAGCCAGCAACGGCTATAGTTCCCGCGCAGGCAGTTCGCATATAGTCGGTGGCGTTTGCCAGAATGTTCTGCGGTGTATCAAGAAGCTGTAAAAGCAGATGCGCCGCAGTGACCGAGATAAGTGTAAGTCCCAGTCCTACAAAGCCGAGCGCATAAGCCGAGTTTGTGATAAAACACTTTACATCGTCGTGTTTACCCGCTCCGAAGCTCTGTGCTATCAGTATTCCCGCACCTGCCGAAAGGCCGTTGCACAGCGTGTAAAACAGGAACGTTATCGAGCCTGTCGCACCGACCGCCGCCAGTGCCTCGTGACCGAGATAACGTCCGACTATTACCGAGTCTACTATATTATAAAACTGCTGGAACAGGTTTCCCGCAAGAAGCGGAAGCGTGAACAGGAGTATATGCCTGAGCTCGCTTCCTTGTGTCATGTTTCTGACGTATTTATTCATATATTTTACCGTTTCTTTTTATTCGGGCAAAGCCCTGTATTGAGATATAGAAATTATAATCCTTTTTTATAGTACTGTCAATAACGGATCGCGCTCGACCGGACATATTTATTTGTAACTATGCACAAATGCAAAGCCTCACCGCTTGTCGTATTGACGAAATTGATTTGTCGTATTGCGGCGTATGCGGTTGAATATTGACAAACGGCGGCGGATATGACATAATTATCTTGGATAGGTGTCCGGTTTTGTTATATACCTGTAAACCGGACGGCTGAAAGGAAAAGCAAATGAAGATTAAAAAGCGGATAATCGCCGCCGTTTTATCGGCGATATTTATATTCTGCTCGGTATCACTGCCTGTTGCGGCGGCGGCAGACCCGTATTCATGGGACGGCACAAGCGCTCCTGTATCGGGAAGAACCTATTACATAAAAAGCGGTATAACCCTTAGCGGCAACATAAATATACCCAAAGATACGGTTATGGTGGTGCTTGCGGGTTCATCTGTCACAGTGCCTTACGGTAAAACGCTTGACGTGGCGGGAAATCTTGTTGTAGACAACGGCGCGTCGCTCATAACACTGGGTACGCTCAGGACAGAAAGCGGCTCACAGCTCAGCGTTGACGGAACGCTGTCTTCCGGTGGAAAATCGACAGTTGACGCATCGGGAACTGTTCTGCTTTCCGAAACCGCACAGACCGCTTTTACGGGAACTGTCAGCGTGAATTCATCGTTTACGTCATACGGCGAACTGAGCCTGTCGGGTAATACTACATTCAGCGGTACTTCTTACATAGACGGAAAATTTGAAATAATGAACGGCTGTGAAACAGTAAACAAGGGAAGCCTGACGCTCGGAGCAGACTGTTCATACAAGCTTGGCGGTATGTTCACCAACAGCGGTAGCGGAAGCTGTACGGATAACCGCAGAGCGACAGATACTTCCGCAATGTCGGTAGAAACTATATCGCTGTATACGACGGACGCACTGACAGGAATTGACGTATCGTGGGCTCAGGGCGACAGCATCGACTGGGCAAAGGTAAAAGCGTCGGGCATCGACTTTGCGATGATACGTTCCAGTCGCGGCAGGATAAGCGATGATTATCCTATGACAAGCGATACATATTTTCACGAGAATATGAAAGGCGCAATACAGAACGGTATCCCGGCAGGTGTATATCACTACTGTTATGCCGAAACGGTGCAGGAAGCAAGGGATGAGGCAAAGTTTGTCCTCAGCCTTATTTCGGGCTATGAGATAAGCTATCCCGTTGTATTCGATATAGAAGACCAGTGGTATGTTGATAAAGGCTACTCAAAACAGACGCTAACCGCAATGACAGAGGCGTTCTGCGAGGAAATAGCAAATGCAGGGTATATACCGGTGGTATACTCCTATGCCTCATTCTTAAACAGCTATCTTGATATGTCGGCGCTTTCAAAATATCCCGTTTGGGTGGCTCACGTTAATACCGACAAACCCGCATACAGCGGAACTTATTTCCTGTGGCAGTATTCGTGGGAAGGCAGTATCAGTGGCATTGACGGCGATGTTGATATGGATCATTGCTATGTTGATTTTGACGCGTACACGAGGAAGTTCGGGCTGAATGGGAGAAAGTAAGGTTACAGGTGATTGTATTGGAAGGTGAAAGAGCATTGGGCAAATACTTTGTGACAATAGAAGAAACTGTATCACAAACTGTCGAAATTGTGTCTGACAGTGCAGAACAAGCAAAAGCAACAGCAATAGAGGAGTATTGTTCAGGTAAATTAGTACTTGAACCGGGTGACTTGATAGGCAAAAAAATTCAAGTACATAATGGAAGTAATGAAATGGTAGGTTGGGAAGAATTTTGATGGACTTTCATTTTGATTTATCTCTTGCCGAGAATTATCACAGTAATTCACAAAAGATACGAGTTATGAGTGAAAACTGGGTTGGAAAAAATGCGTTTTGCCCAATATGTGGAAATCCACATATTTGTAATTTGTCCAATAATATGCCTGTCGCCGATTTACAATGTGATAACTGCGGAGAAATTTTTGAATTAAAAAGCAAAAAGGGCAATATTAGCTCAAAAATTTCTGACGGAGCATATTCCACTATGATAGAACGAATTAACAGTTCGAGTAATCCGGATTTATTTATAATGAGTTATACTGCCGATTATCAGGTAAAAAATTTATTGCTTGTTCCAAAATTCTTTTTTGTTGACAGTATAATAGAAAAGCGCAAACCGCTTGCTCCGACAGCCAAAAGAGCCGGATGGATTGGCTGCAATATTGTTTTTGGAGATATACCCACTCAAGGCAAATTAAGGCTTATAGATAATCAGATAGTATCTGATGTTTCAAAAATTGTAGAAAACTACGCTCATATCAAAAGTCTACAGACCAATAACCTTGAAAGTCGTGGTTGGCTTTTAGATGTGTTAAATTGCGTCAATGCAATTCCCGATACAGAGTTTTCTTTACAAGATGTTTATGCTTTCGTTGAACAACTTCAAGAAAAGCACATTGATAATCATAATGTTGAAGCTAAAATACGTCAGCAGTTACAGCAATTAAGAGATAAAGGGTTTATTGAGTTCACAACAAGGGGACATTATAGAAAATTGTCAGTATGACCACCCACTGGTCGTTCCCCAAGCGAGGAGACTGGGCTACCCATGATGCAAAATGGCGAGGAAACTGGTCGCCGTACATACCGAGAAATATCATTCTTCGATATTCGCAAGAGGGTGATTTAGTCCTCGACCAGTTTGCCGGAGGCGGCACAACGCTTGTTGAAGCAAAGCTACTTAACCGTGATATTATCGGAATTGATATAAACGATGTTGCGCTTGAACGCTGCCGTGAAAAGACAGATTTCGACTATGAGCCTGCAAAGGGTAAGGCATATATCAATAAGGGAGACGCTCGACATCTTGATAGCATACCCGATGATAGTATAGATCTTATCTGCACACACCCGCCATACGCTGACATAATCAAGTACAGCGATGGCATTGATGGCGATTTGTCGCAGCTTAAGGTCAAAGACTTCCTCGAACAGATGAAGCCTGTTGCTGAAGAAAGTTACCGAGTTTTGAAAAAGGGTAAGTTTTGTGCTATTCTCATGGGCGACACACGTCAAAAGGGTTGCATGATCCCCATAAGCTTTGATGTCATGAAGATTTTTCAAGATGCAGGTTTTACGCTCAAAGAGCTTATCATCAAGGAACAGCATAACTGTAGAGCAACAGGATATTGGAAAACCAACAGTGTAAAGTACAATTTTCTGCTTATTGCACATGAATACTTGTTTGTTTTCAGAAAATGACCTTAATAACATCGGCGGCCCGGTAACACTACCGAGCCGCCGCTCTATATTGCTTTATATAACCGCTTAATCTGCGTTTTTGTTTGTCATTGCCGATTCAGGTTCAACCGGCAAAGCAACATTCTTCTGCCAGTAGCCGTACTTCTTTCTCATTACTATAAGGAACATCATTGACAGCAGGAAAGCGAAAAATTCTGCCACAACGTTTGCCATCCATATACCGTCAATGTCAAAGATAAGCGGCAGGATAAGCACGCTTGAGATCTGGAATATAAGCGTTCTCATAAACGATATCGCCGCCGAAATAGCGCCGTTTCCGAGTGCGGTGAAAAACGATGATGTGAATATGTTGAAGCCGGCAAGCAGGAAGCACAGTGAGAATATCCTGAAAGCGTGGCGGGTCTGCTCGTAAAGCACCGCGTCGTAGCCGACAAATATCTTAGCAAGCGGGCTTGCGAGCACCGCCGACAACACGACAAGGGTAACTCCTGCTAACGCCGCAAAGCAAAGGCTCTTTTTGAGCATATTGTTCAGTTCATAATGGTTCTGCGCTCCGTAGTTGAAGCCTATCACGGGTGCGCATCCGATAGCATATCCGACAAATATCGCTATGAAAATAAACTGCACATACATCATTACGCCGTATGTCGAAACGCCGTTTTCGCCTATGTATTTCATAAGCTGGAAGTTGTAGATTATACTTACGACCGATGAGGAAATGCTCGACATAAGTTCCGATGAACCGTTCGCACAGGCACGCAGGAGCGGTCTTATCTTAAGCCTTGTCTTAGTAAGACTCAGTATGCTTGAGTTCGGACGGAGAAAGTAGATAAGAGGGAATATTCCGCCGACACATTCGCTGATGCCCGTAGCAAATGCCGCACCTGCAACGCCAAAGTCCATAAGGCCTACAAATACAGCGTCAAGTATGATATTCGTACAGCCTGCCATAATAGTTGAAATAAGTCCGAGCTTCGGCTTCTCGGCGGCGATAAAAAAGCTCTGGAATACGTTCTGGAGCATAAAAGCCGTTGTAAAGGAGATTACTATTCTGCCGTAAAGCACACAGTCGCCCAGCATTTCGGGAGTTGCGCCGAAGAATATCGCTACTTTTTCGGTAAAGATAAGTCCGAGTGTTGTCAGGATAACGCCGAGAATAGCCGTCAGCATTATCATCATCGTGAAATAGCGCTTTGCGGTTTTGTTGTCGCCCTCGCCGAGCTTCTGCGATACGAGAGCCGTTCCGCCAGTGCCGACCATAAAGCCCACACCGCCGAGTATCATTACAAACGGCATTATAAGATTGATAGATGCGAAAGAGGTCTTGCCTGCGAAGTTCGATACGAAAAATCCGTCAACCACGCCGTATATAGATACGAATACCATCATTGCTATTGACGGCAGTACAAATCTGAAAAGCCGTCCCACTGTAAAGTGGTCTGAAAGTTTTATCTTACTCATTATTCTTTTGTTCTCCTGTTTAGTTCTTTATAGATTATTGAGCTTGTTTTTCAGTAATATACTGTATGTTTTCTGAAGTGCGATCAGATTTTCAGCTTCATTGTCTGTCATTTCTTCAAAAGTCGCGCATTCAGCCCCGAT
Organism: Ruminiclostridium sp.; assembly: GCA_017935365.1. Lineage (GTDB taxonomy): Bacteria > Bacillota > Clostridia > Oscillospirales > Ruminococcaceae > Ruminiclostridium_E. The sequence continues at coordinate 33,192 of JAGBHT010000032.1, forward strand.
AACCTTATCTACAGTCTGTTCGCACAGCTTTATTCCGCTTTTGGTGAAGCTGATATTCTTCGTATGTGCGCCAGCAGGAGTAAGTATTATATACCCCTCGCTCTCAAGTTTTTTAAGTGCGGAATTGATCGTCTGCTTGGGCTGATACAGTACGTTGCAGACATCGCTCTGGGTTACGTTCCCAGGCTCCATACGCAGAGTGTACAGCGTCCAGAATGCCGCCTCCGAAAGCCCGGAACGCTTTGCTATATTTTTGTAGCTTTCATCGACCGATTTCAGCGCATTGTTAAATTCATAAAGTTTTTTTCTTGCATTATTTGTTTTATCCAAACCCGTTCTCCTTATCTTACATTATCCTGACACGTTGAAGTCCGAAATCGGACTGAGAGATATTATAATCCGATTTCGGACTAATGTCAAGCATTTTTTGTAAAAAGTGTTCATTGTAAATAACGGAATATAATTTCTGCCTGATTATTGCAGATAATAAAGTAAAATCAGGTTTTAAAACACCTTGTCACAAAGCAGGATATGCTTATTACACCATAAATTGCAATATATTCGGCGTGTTACCGAAAACAGCATAAAAATTATTCACAGAAGTTCATTTTTGTGTCGGTTTGATATTGACTTTAGGCTCGAATTGTGTCAAAATAATTATATTAGTGCAATTTCGGCGTTTTTCTGCAAAGGAGCGGTAAAAAACGCCTTGTTATTGTCAGAATGAAAGGCGAGAAAAGTAATTGAAATACGATGTTGTAATCGTCGGAGCGGGACCTGCGGGAATATTCACCGCTATCGAAATGGTCAGAAACGGCTCAGACAAAAAAATACTGATAATCGAAAAGGGCGCATCCGTTGAAAAGAGGAGCTGTCCCAAGGCTAAAACAAAGCACTGCATGAACTGCAAACCCTACTGCCATATTACAACGGGCTTTTCGGGCGCAGGCGCATTCTCAGACGGTAAGCTGTCGCTTTCATGCGAGGTCGGAGGAACACTCCCCGAACTTATCGGCGAGGAGCTGGCACAGGAAACGATCAACTATACCGACAAGATCTATCTTGAATTCGGTGCGGACAAGCACGTTGAGGGTGTAAGCGATCCCGACAAGATAAGAGATATAAGAAAGAAAGCAATCAACGCCAACTTGAAGCTTGTTGACTGTCCTATCCGTCACTTAGGTACGGAAATGGCTCACGAGCTGTACTTCAAGATTGAAAGATACCTTATCGAAAGCGGCGTTGACGTACTGTTCGGCAAGAACTGTGAAGACCTTATAATAGAAGACGGCGTATGTAAGGGCGTTATTATTTCAAATGCCCGTGACGGCGGCGAACAGGAAACCATTTACGGTGACGAGATAGTAGTAGCTACAGGCCGTAAGGGCGCAGACTGGCTCGAAAAAACCTGCGAGGCGCATAACGTCGAGCATACTCCCGGTACAGTTGATATCGGTGTAAGGGTAGAAGTCAGAAACGAAGTTATGGAAGAGGTAAACGCCGTTCTTTACGAATCAAAGCTGATAGGCTATCCGCTCCCGTTTAAAAACAAGGTGCGTACATTCTGCCAGAACCCCGGCGGATTTGTGAGTCAGGAAAACTACGACAACGATTTAGCCGTTGTAAACGGTCACTCATATAAAGAGCTTAAGAGCAACAACACAAACCTTGCTATACTTTGCTCACACAATTTCAGCGTACCGTTCAACCAGCCTATCGAATATGCGAAGAAGGTCGGCGAGCTTACCAATATGCTCGGTAACGGTCACATTCTTGTACAGCGTTACGGCGATATTCTTGACGGAAAGCGTACATGGCCAAAGGAGCTTAATTTCTCAAACGTAAAGCCGACGCTTCCCGATGCGGTCGCAGGCGACATCACGGCGGCTATGCCTTATCGTACAATGACGAATATAATCAATTTCATAAAGGCTGTGGATATGGTCGTTCCCGGTTTTGCAAGCCGTGAAACACTTCTTTATTCACCCGAACTCAAATTCTACAGCAACCGCATAAAGATGGACGAGCATTTCAACACGAACGTAAAGGGACTGCATTGCTTAGGCGACTCAAGCGGCTGGACAAGAGGACTTATGATGGCGTCTGTAATGGGCGTACTTATGGGACGTGAATTACTGAAATAAACGGAGGAAAAGTAAAATGCAGTTACTGGAAGAACGCATAAACAAGGACGGTATAGTAAAAGAGGGAAACGTACTCAAGGTCGACAGCTTTCTCAATCATCAGATGGATATTGAGCTTTACAACGAGATCGGCAAGGAGTTCCGCAGACTGTTCCCCGACAAGAGCATAAACAAGATACTGACTATAGAAGCGTCGGGCATCGGCATTGCGTGCGTTACGGCGCAGTATTTCGGATGTCCTGTCGTATTTGCGAAGAAGGCGCAGAGCGTAAACATAGACGGCGAGGTTTATTCGACCTCTATCGAGAGCTTCACTCACAAGCGTACATATAACGTAATAGTCAGCAAGAAGTTCCTGTCGCCCGATGACAACGTGCTTATAATCGACGACTTCCTTGCAAACGGCTGTGCTTTACTCGGTCTTATCGACATAGTAAAGGGTGCAGGCGCAAGTATAGCAGGCGCAGGTATCGTTATAGAAAAGGGCTTCCAGAAGGGCGGAGACCTTGTCCGCTCGAAAGGCATCAGAGTAGAATCGCTCGCAATAGTTGACTCGATGAGTGTTGACGGCGGCTGTATTTTCAGACACTGAGCATAATAACCGTATTTAGCGGCAAAGTGCCGTTAATATATCTTTTACTGTTTTAATAGGGAGGAAAAACATGAAAAAGAAACTTATCGCCATTTTACTGGCGGCAACCTGCGCACTTACAGCAGGACTCACAGGCTGCTCCGGCAATACCGCAACAAGCGGTACGGACGAAAGCAAGGTTGTAGCAGGCTTTGTTTACATCGGCAAGATCAACGACGGCGGTTACACACAGGCTCACGATGCAGGCAGACTTGCAGTTGAGGCTATGGGCGTAAAGACTTACTACGTTGAAGACGTACCCGAAACCGTTGCTGACACAAAGGAAGCTATCCAGACACTTATCGATGAAGGATGCAACCTCATCTACTCTAACTCTTTCGGCTTTATGGAAGGTACAGATCAGATGGCAAAGGAGCACCCCGAGGTTAAGTTTGCTCACTGCTCAGGCTATATGAGAGAAGACAATATGTCAACTTACTTCGGTAAGGTATACCAGGCTCGTTACCTTGCAGGTATCGTTGCAGGTATGAAGACAGAAAAGAACTATATCGGTTACGTTGCCGCTAAGGGTATCCCCGAAGTTATCCGTGGTATCAACGCATTCACACTCGGTGTACAGTCTGTAAACCCCGACGCTAAGGTAGAAGTAGTATTCACAGACACATGGTATGATCCTACTGTTGAAAAGCAGGCAGCTCTTGAGCTCCTCAACAAGGGCGTTGATATAATCGCTCAGCACCAGGATACAACAGCTCCTCAGGTTGCCGCTGAAGAGAAGGGTGCATACTGCATCGGTTACAACTTCCCCACAGCAGACGCAGCTCCTAAGGCTTACCTCACAGCCGCTTGCTTCGACTGGAAGACATTCTATACAGACGATGTACAGAAGGCTATTGACGGAACATGGACAAGCCGTGCATACTGGGAAGGTCTTGCCGCTAACATGACATACCTTGACAAGCTGACAGATCTCTGCGCAGAAGGCACACAGAAAAAGGTTGACGCAGCTCAGAAGGCTATCATCGACGGTACACTTGAACCCTTCACAGGTCCTCTTTACGACCAGGAAGGCAACAAGAAGGTTGACGACGGCGTTAAGATGACAGATGACGAGATCTGGAACATGAACTGGTTCGTTAAGGGTGTAGTAGGCACTATCCCCGCATAATCGACCGGTTATAAAACGTTAAAACTATTAAAGACAATACGAGCAGTCCTCAGTGACTGCCCGATTTGTCTTTTTAAAGCACCGGAATATCTGCGATGTTTTAAAAAGGCAAATCGCTTTATTTCAGGAGGTTATATGTCAGTTCCTTATATAAAACTTGAGAACATAACCAAATCGTTTGACTCGGTGTACGCAAACAAGGATATTTCCGTTGATGTGTACAAGGGCGAAATACTCGCTCTGCTGGGTGAAAACGGTTCGGGTAAGAGTACGCTTGTAAATATGCTGAGCGGAATATATACGCCCGACAGTGGCACTATCACGATAGACGGTAAGAAGATGCACTTCAGATCACCCGGTGACGCAATAAAGGCAGGCATCGGTATGGTGCACCAGCACTTCAAACTTATAGATGTCATGACTGCGGCTGAAAATGTAGTGTTGGGTCATGTAAAGCACCTTGTTACTTCAAAAAAGCGTATGGCGCACCATGTCAATAAGCTCAATGAAAAATACGGACTGAACGTTGACCCCGACAAGAAAGTATATAATATGTCCGTCAGCGAAAAGCAGACTGTGGAGATAATGAAAGTCTTTTACAGGGGCGCTAATGTGCTTATACTTGATGAGCCTACAGCGGTACTTACTCCCCAGGAGATAACCGCACTGTTCGCGATCCTCAGAAAAATGAAGGAACAGGGCTGTACGATAATCATTATCACTCATAAAATGGCGGAAGTTATGGACATTTCTGACCGAGTAACCGTTCTGCGAAAGGGCGAATGCATCGGTACTGTAAAAACGAGTGAAACGACCCCTCAACAGCTTACAGAGATGATGGTAGGCAAGGCGGTAACGCTTGAGATCGAGCGTCCGCAGTGCTGTGACTATAACGCAAAGCCGTTGCTTTCCGTAAAGAGCCTTACTAAGAAAAATACGGACGGCGTAAACGTACTTGATAATGTAAACTTTGACGTTTACGGCGGTGAGATACTCGGTGTTGCGGGTATTGCGGGAAGCGGTCAGAAGGAACTTTGCGAGATAATCGCAGGACTTGACAAGGCAACCGACGGTGATATTGAGTTTGACGGTGAAAGTATCAAGGGTCTTGACCCCAGAGCCATAATCCGCAAGGGAATAAGCATGAGCTTTGTCCCGGAGGACAGACTGGGTATGGGACTTGTCGCAGGAATGAGCATAACAAATAATGTTATCTTAAAGTCCTACAATAACAATCCCGGTCCGTTCATAGACAGCAAGTTTGCAAAGAAGCTTGCAGAGCAGATAGTCGAAGATTTTGATATTTACACACCCTCTGTAAACTACACGGTAAAGAAGCTTTCGGGTGGTAATATCCAGAAGGTACTGCTCGGACGTGAGATATGGCTGTCACCCAAGGTGCTTATAACGGCTTATCCCGTAAGAGGTCTTGACATAGGTGCGTCATATAACATCTACCATATGCTCAACGAGCAGAAGAAAAAGGGTGTTGCGGTACTGTTCATAGGCGAGGATCTTGACGTACTGAAGAGCATTTCCGACAGACTTATGGTAATACATGACGGTGAGATAATCGACATAGTAGATCCGACAACCGTTTCAAAGGAAGATATAGGTCTTATGATGGTCGGCGACCATATCAATAAGGGAGAGGAGAAAGCCGTATGAGCATGATACAGATTTCAAAGCGGCAGAAAGGCACGTCAAAGCTTGCCGATGTTCTGATAAGAATAGGCGCAATAGTGCTGTCGCTGATATTTATCGGCATTGTTCTTGCCATAATGGGTTATGATCCTTTCAAGGTTTTCGGCAAAATAATACAGACCCCGTTCAAGCGTTTCAAGGACGTTATGAACAAAACGATAATGCTTACCACTCTTTCGCTCGGCATAGCGATAGCGTTCAGAATGAAGTTCTGGAATATCGGCGCTGAGGGTCAGTTCTATATGGGTGCATTCGGTGCGGCGTCTATGGCGTTCATGTGTCCCGATCTGCCGCCGATACTGCTTCTGCCGCTTATGGCAATAGCGGGATTTATATGCGGCGGCTTATGGGCGCTTATCCCTGCGGTCATCAAAGCTAAGTTCGGTGCGAGCGAAACGCTTGTAACGCTGATGATGAACTATATTGCGATAGCCTTTATAAGCTATCTGCAATACGGTCCGTGGAAAGACCCTGCGGCACTCGGTGCGGCAAAGGTACCTAACTTCTCGGAAAATGCGGTACTGCCCGATGTATTCGGCATTCACGCAGGCTGGATAATAATGCTGGTACTCGTAATTATTATGACGATATTGCTCCGCTACACAAAGCTCGGCTATCAGATAGACGTTATTGGCGAAAGCGAAACCACCGCAAAATATGCCGGTATGAATACAGTTAAAATACTGGTGATTGCAGTTCTTATCTCCGGCGGTCTTTGCGGAATGGCAGGCTTTATGCAGTCGAGCGCCGTTGAGAAGTCGATAACCGATTCGATGTCGGCAGGTCTTGGTTTTACTGCGGTAATCACCGCCTGGCTTGCAAAGCTGAAGCCGCCCATTATCGTGGTTGCGTCGTTTATGTTCTCGATACTTCTCCAGAGCGGAAGCTCGCTTCAGGTAATGAAGATACCATCGTCCATTACGGAAATAATGCAGGGCGTCATCATATTCTTCGTTCTTGCGTGTGAGTTCTTTATAAACTATAAAATATCGCTTCGCAAGCATACCGCAGTAAAGGAGGCTGAATAATGGAGATTCTTCATCAGATAGGTCTGTTTTTACAGACTGCCATTCAGACAGGTACTCCGATACTGTTTGCCATTGTCGGCGGTATACTTTGTGAAAAGGTAGGCCATATGAACCTCGGTGTCGAGGGTATGATGCTTATGGGTGCGTCGTTCGGCTTTACGGTTGCGTGCGCTACGGGAAATCCTCTGCTCGCCATGCTGGCGGCAGGTGCTGCGGGTGCGGCAGGTGCTCTTATATATGCCTTTATAACCGTCACGCTCAGAGGAAACCAGGTCGTTACCGGTCTTGTGCTGACTATATTCGGCACGGGCGTTTCCGGTCTTATAGGCGGCTGGGTATCAAGCGAACAGATACCCCAGTCGGTAAGCTCGGCATTCCGCCCTGTTGAAATACCTGTTCTCAGCAATATCCCGATACTCGGCGAGGCTGTTTTCTCGCAGGATATATATGTATGGCTCGGACTTGTCATAGCTGTGCTTGCGTATTTCTACCTCAACAAGACAAAACTCGGACTTTATGTAAGAGCTATCGGCGAAAACCCAGGTGCGGCTGACGCTTCGGGTATCAATGTAACGCTTCATAAGTATATCAATATTCTGCTCGGCGGTTTTCTGTGCGGACTTGGCGGAGCGTATCTGTCAACCGCATTCCTGACGACATGGCAGGACAACGTTACCGCAGGTGCAGGCTGGATAGCTGTTGCACTTATCATATTCAGCACATGGAATCCGCTCAAGGCTATCTTTGCGGCTTATCTTTTCGGTATGCTCAGAGGTCTTAACTATAAGATGCAGGGTTGGGAGATACAGATACCCTCACAGTTTTTAACAATGCTCCCTTACATTGCTACTATCATCGTGCTGATATTCATTGCAATGAGAAAAAAGAAAGAAAATCAACCTCCCAAGGCGCTCGGCGAAGCGTACTTCAGGGAAGAAAGATAAATGTGCAGATAAAAGCCGGCTTTATCGTGACATGATAAGGCCGGCTTTTGGTGAAAGGAAATATGAAACGATTTTACTAAGCCACCGAAAAGCGTGTAAAGCAGGTCAATCTGCGTATGCTCACTATTGTCATACTGATATTCATTTTCGCTTTTCTGGGAATATTCGGCTCATACACCGCCGTACTGAACAACGCCAACTCACTGGGCAACAATCTCATAGACAGTTATGCCTCGGATGAAGAGAAAAACATATCCATGTATACGACTATCATCGAACTCGGTATGATGCAGATAAACGATATGGTAAACGCAAACATATCCGAGGATCGTATGATGAACGTTATAAATACGTTTTTTAAACAGGCTAAATCTTCCACAAAAGATGAGGATCTGTTGTGTTACGTTATTCTGAACGGCAGACTTATAGCATCCAATGATGTAGAGGGCATTGAAAGCTATAACTACAAAAAACAGGAATGGTACAAAAGGGCTCTCAATGCAAACGGCGAGGTTATTTTCACAAACTCATACTTTACCGAAAAAGACAGGTCAAATGTCGTTACTATATCAGCGGCAAATAAAGAAACCGGAAATGCGGTAATAATCGACCTCACCGATGAAAACCTTGATAATAACCATGCCGATACCGATTTATCCGAACGCAGTGCATTCTATGTATTTAACCAGTATGGTGAAGCAGTATACACAAAGACCCATTTCAGCGCAGATAAAGACACCATCAATCAATACTCCGAGAGCCTTTATCTCAAGATGGAGGACGGCGACCACAAGTTCACCGATAACATCGTTGACTTTGAGGGCGAAAAACGTGCGTTCTACTATACAAGGCTTGAAAACGGCTGGACAGTTGTCCTGACTGTTCCGCGAGCTGTTCTTACCGCAGAAATAAACTGGATGGTACTTATGTATGCAGTGCTTTTTGCGGCATTGCTTATTATCGTAATTATTATGTGGCTGAGAGAAAGCAGATCTGCAAAGCGGAATCTCCGTGCAACCGACACTATCCGTGCGCTGTGCAACTCGTTCTATGCGATTTACCGTATTGATACACAAAACGGCACTTACGATATGATAAAGGGTACGGAACACGCAAAAAAGGCACTTAGCCGGATCGGTCCGTATGAGGATTTTCTTAACACTGTCTGCGCTTTTCTTGAGCCCGATACAGCGGAAGAAATGCGCTGTGCGTTCTCTTTCGACAAGATAAAGGAAAATGTTGAAAAGCGTACCGAAAATTACGGCGGAAGTTTTATAAGTATTAAGGGCGGCAAAAAGAAATGGATGAGTGTTAACCTGTTCCTTGATGATGACGTAAACAGCAAAAAGGCTGTAATCTCATTCCATGTCATTGATGAGGAAAAGAAGCGTCAGTTACAGCATATAAAACTGCTTGAGGGCGCACTGAGAGAAGCGGAAAACAGTAAACGTTCACAGGAACGATTCTTTGCATCAATGAGCCATGAGCTCAGAACCCCGATAAATATCATTCTCGGAATGAACGAGCTTGCGGCAGATTCTGCCTGCCCTGAGGAAAAACGCCTTGATTATTATAAAAAGACGGAAACCACCGGCAGAAGAACGCTTGAACTTGTCAACAAGATACTTGATGTTTCGCGTCTTGAATCGGGACAGTCACCGCTTGAAATGAAGCATTTCGACCTTGAAAAGGAAATCACCTTGATGATGCAACCTATGGCGGAGCGTGCTAAAAATGAAGAAAAGAATTTCGTACTGGATATAAATATAGAAAACAGCAAGGTCATAGGCGACCCGCTTAAATTATCACAGATACTGATAAACCTTGTCGGAAATGCGCTCAAATATACAAACCGCAACGATACGATAAGCGTAACTGTAAAACAGGCAGGTGAAAACAATTACAACTATGTTTTCGCTGTCAGAGATACAGGCATAGGAATATCCGAAAAGTTCCTGCCTAAACTGTTCGATCCCTACAGCTAGGGCGCTCAGTTCGGTACGGGAAGACATAACAGCACCGGGCTTGGTATGGCGATAGTCAAGAACCTTGTCAGCCAGAAAAACGGTACTATCAATGTCGAAAGCAAGGTCGGAGAGGGTACGGTGTTCACCGTAACACTTCCGCTGAAGCCTGACGAAGAAATAGCGTCACGTCCTGCCGTTAAAAAGTCTGTCGGTAAAGAAATACTAAAAGGTATGAATATCATGCTGGTTGACGATAACGAGCTTAATCGTGAAATAATGTATGATATGCTCAGTGCCTGCGGTGCAACGGTAACTCAGGCTTGTGACGGCAAGGAAGCCGTGGATAAGTTTACGCAGTCGCAGGAAGACAGCGTTGACCTTATTCTTATGGATATGAATATGCCGGTTATGAATGGCTGTGAGGCAACAAAAGCGATACGAAGCCTTGACCGCAAAGACGCAAAAAGCGTGTTTATAATCGCGCTTACCGCAAATGCCTTTGCGGAAGATGTAAGTGAAACCGTAAAGGCAGGTATGAATGCACACCTTGCAAAGCCCGCAAACATTGACCTCTTTGCAAAACGCTTGCAAGGCTCGCAGAAGAGAAGAGATAACCAAAAGGGATACGTCATTACGCTGTATCCCTTCTTCTATAAAAAACAAACTGCGGTTTCAACTGCCGCAGTTATCATTTGAAATTATCGGGATAAGTCAGAAAAAACGACCTTGCACGGTTTCTCTTATACGCCTTGAGGCAAAGCTCATAGCTCAGTTGCCTTACCTCGAATTTCGAGAAACGTCCGCTTTTTATTAGCGTAGTACCTACAGTCATAGCGCTTCTTTTATCTTCATATCTTGAAGCATATTCGGGACAATACACGGCGGCTGTACCTGCTGAAACGTACTTAATTTCGCCGTTATCATCAGTTATTTCAAGTACATATGCCATATACGCCCACCTCTCATTATAACACTTCTTATAAAATTATAATTTAAAGTCGGGCGCTTTTCAATAACGATTTAAAAATAAAGTCGAAAAATGTAATATTATGTTAATAATTTTGTCGAATTTATTGAAACAGACCGAATTTTATCCTCAGCCGACAGCATTTCTTAAGAAGCGCCTCGCCGATTATCAAGATAAATATTACAGTCGAAACAGCGTGGATAAGGTCGAACGGTATTCCTGAGATGATATATGCGGTAATCGTCTGCAAGTTTATATCGGTTGTATAGGTAAGCACACTTGATATATTCATTATTCCGCCGTAAATAACGAGGACTGAAAGGAAAGAGTATATGCAAAGGGAGAGCGTGTTGCGCTTTTTCGAGAAGATAATGCCTGCGAAAAAGCCGAGAAGGCCCATTGCAAACATCTGCCACGGCGTCCACATACCTTGTCCGAACAGCATATTTGAAACAAGCATTGACACTGCGCCTACAAGAAATCCTGCCTGAGCTCCGAGCGCCGTTCCGCTGATGATGACAATGGCGGCAACAGGTTTGAACTGCGGAAACATGAAGAACAGCTCTCTTCCTGCGACAGCCGCCGCTGACAGCACGGCAAGCACCGCTATATCCTTTGCGGACGGTTTCCTTTTTTCAAAGCTGATAAAGAATGCCGCAAGGCATTCTATAAGCACAGCAAGAATTATCAACAGATGTTTTCTCATACTGTCGGGGATAAAGAACGTTCCGAGTATTACGGTAACAGGAACGATTGCCGCGGTTATAACACCTGCCAGTATGTCTGACGGGGTTATTTTTTTTCTCGTGACCGGCGGACCTGCCATAGCATTTTTCGGTGCCGCACCGATTATAAGCATTATCATCGGCACACACAGCACCGCATATTGCAGCCAGAACGGTTCTGACGGTATTCCAAACGGCAATATCCCCGTGCTTATTATAAGCACAAGTGCAAAGCCGATACCGCCGAGCGAAAGCATAACTTTTCTGAACACAGAAAGCTTTTTCCGCTTTTCGTGTTTTGTAACAGAGTTATCGGTATTGTCGGAATTATCGCTTTTATATATCGTGCGGAAACGGTCGTCCGGATCACTGCAACTTTCCGCTTTCCCTCCGACCGATTCAATAAGCCCTGCGGCGGTGTAAACATTGTCACATACGTTTTTGGCTATCTTTGCGCTGTCTGTAGTGAAGAAAGCAGACGAGGTGAAGAACCCGGACGGAGGCAGACATACGCTTATCTCGCCGTCAAACAGCAACGCACACATATCGGCGGTTTCCGCGCAGAAATCCATATCGTGACTGACAAGTACAATCGTCTTTCCGTCGGCTTTCAGCTGTTTTAACATAGCCGAGAACATCTGCTTGTAAACTGCGTCTGCACCCTTTGTCGGCTCGTCGAGGAGCAGTATATCCGCTCCGTAGGATATGAGCTTTGCCAGTGCGGCTTTCTGCCGTTCTCCGCCCGATAAGTCAAACGGGTGGCGGTAAAGCAGGTGAGTAAGGTTGAATGCGGCGGCTATCTCATCGGCATTGCCCTGAAATTCTTCTCTAAGCGTTTCTTTACTGAAAAGCAATGTCGGGTCCTGCGGAAGAAATCCCAGCTTGCCGCCCCTTATATCAATTTTACCGCCGTTTGGTTTAAACGTACCGCAGATAAGTCCGAGCAGTGTGGATTTTCCTGCACCGTTGCCGCCCATAACGGCGGTGATACTTCCACGCTTTATATCAAGTGACAGGTTTCTTATTATATCCCTCTTGCTGTCCTTGTAGCCGAATGAGAGGTTTTTTATCGAAATACAGCAGTCGCCCGATACACCGCTTTCGGTAATGTCGGGAGCGTTTAGCCCGTTGCTTTCGCTGTATGCCGTATACCAGTCCTTTGCGGAGGGTACGTCAAGCAGGGGGAGAGCATTGCTGACAGACGCGCTTACTCTTACGCCTACAGGCATTTCAAGAAGCATAGGGTGATTATTTTCGGCAAGATAGCTTATAAGAGCGTCAGCGTTACCGTCAAGGCGTACTTTGCCGTTATCGAGCAGTACGGCACGTTTTGTGGCGGTCATAAGTCCGCCGAGCTGATGTTCCGCAACAATTATCGTAGTGCCAAGCTCCCTGTTTATCCTTACAAGCAGTGAAACAAACTGTGTAGAGGCTATCGGGTCAAGCTGTGACAGCGGTTCGTCAAGGAGCAGTACATCGGGGTTCATTGCCATGACCGACGCTAAGTTTATCATCTGTTTCTGTCCGCCCGAAAGTTTGTCGCAGTCGCAGTATAACAGGTCTTCAATGCCGAAGAATAAAGCCGTCTGGGAAACCCGGGAACGTATTTCATTTTGTGAAAGTCCTATGCTTTCCGCTCCGAAAGCAAGCTCGTGCCACACCTTGTCGCACACTATCTGTTCATCGGGAAACTGCGAAACAAAGCCTGCATAATTGCCGTGAAAGTCGATATTTCCGCTTTGCTTTCCTGCCTCGGCAGGAGATTTCATAAGGTTTAAGAGCGTGGATTTACCGCTGCCGGAGCTTCCGCAAAGTACGATAAATTCCCCGCTGTTTATTTCAAGCGATATGTCGGCAAGTGCGTTCATATCCGAACCGGGATAGGAATATGAGAGATCCGTAATGCTATAAAGTTTCATTTCTGTCCCTCCGTTTAATATCAGAATATAGTTCGGCAGTTATCGGCACAAGGCACAATATAAACCAGAAAATATCAGCCGCAATGTCATACGCTGTCATCGGCAGGACAAATTCGGGATAGTAGAGATAATAAGCTTTACCGCTTGCAAACAGGAATATTATGACCGCCGTGCAGATTATAGTCACCATTGTTATGGTAAGATCTGTCGGCGTAAATCTGAATATACTGTAGGCGGTGCGCTTAGCCGTGCCGTAACCTCTGTATTTCATGGAACGTGCCGTATATGCACTGTGTTCGAGCGTGTCCGTTACTGCGACCGACAGAACATGAACGCCGCTTTTTATACGGTTTCTGAGTTTCCCCTCATATATATCATTACCGACAAAACGCTGTGCTGTGGCTGTCTGCTTTGCGCGCCTTGCAAACATCGGTACGGTACGGAGCGTCATGGACAAAAGCAATGCAAGCGACGGCAGTATTTTGCCAAAAAGATATACGGTTTTGTCGCTCGTCATACACTTGTTCAATCCGATAAACCACATTACAAGCGATATAGTCATAGCGCCTGTGAACAGAGAAAATGTCAGTGTTTCGAGGGTGATACTGTTACCGCTCGGCAGTTTTGCAAGCTCTGTGACGCCCTTGTTTGAAAAAAGCAAATTTATTATCACTGCAAGGATCACCATAGGAAACATTACCGCAAGCGTCTTTGCGGCGGTTTTGCCATTAAGCCTGAACGCAAAAACGGCAGAGCAGACAAGAGCCGCCGCCGAGTAGACGGGACTTTGCACTATTGCCGTTATCAGTATCACCGACAGAAAATACACTGCCGCAGTGACAGGGTGTGTTCTCTCCATTTTTCCTCCGATCATTTAAAGTCGTTGCCAAGCTCACAGGTGTAGCGGAATGCTATCTTGTCGTTGTTTACAGGCTTGTATGACGAACAGCCGTAGTTCGGGAAAACTCCGTTTACGCTGTACATCCATCCTGAGCCTTGTCCGCAGTCAAATTCATACAGATTATTGATACCCTCGACATAGTATGAGCCAAAAGCGGGCGTAAAGCTTGCTTCTGTCTGAATGTTGTTCTCATCGCAGATACGGCGGAGAATATCGTATACGCTTTCGTCATTATTAAATCCGACTGTTCCGCTGTATATCATACCGTTACCGGGTACATATTTTTCAAGTCCTTTTCTAAGCTTGTCCTTGTTATTGAGTATAGTCTTACAATCTATAGTAAATGTGCAGGTGTTGTCGTATTTCTTTATCGGTTTGTCGTCGGGTTTCGGGGTTGTCACTTTAGAGGTGGCTTTGGTCGTGGATTTAACGGTAGTTGTCGCTTTGGTTGTAGCCTTTACGGTTGTTGTAACCGCTGTGCTTGTTACCGTGATCGGTTTTTCGGTCGCTTTGGATGTTACGGCAGTAGTTGCAGGCACGGTTACTACAGGAGCGGCAGTTGCAGTCGTTTCTTCATTTTTGCTGCCTGAGGTCGTCTGAGATGTGGTTTGTAAAGCGGTAGTATGTGAAGATGTGTCCGTAACGGTAGTTACAGGCGGTGCCTGAGAATTTACAGTTGTTTTTGGCACTGTAGTTGTGTTAAGGCTTGCGGTGCTTGTAAAAGATGAAGTTTCGGACGATAAGTATGACGTGCCGCTGTTTTCGGCGGTGTCTTTTCCCGCTACGGCAGAAACTATCGCGATTATCACCACAGCGACAAGGGCAAGTCCCAGTCCGAGTATATATTTGTATTTGTCTAAAAAAGCTTTCATTTGTTCTCCGTGTTTATATTATGTAAAAATTGTTCCGCACCTATTTTATCACAAAAACAAGTGCGGAACAAGCTGTTTACATAATAGTTTTACTTATTTACGCTTTTTCTTTGAAACAAGCATAACTGCACCTGAGATTAGAACTGCCATACCACCTGTTACAAGCACGCCTGTACCGGGATTTATGGGATCGTTCTTATCATCGGGTTTGCCTGAACTGTCACCGGGGAGTATCGGCTCATCGGGAGTACCTGAGCTGTCGCCGGGTGTTACAGGCTCATCGGGATTTACGGGTTCATCGGGGATTGCGGGCTCGTTCTTTACAGACATATCGTAAAGTGAAGAGCCGTCCTTGTAAAGCTCATATGCTGTCAGAGCGAGAGCCGCCTGCTCTGTAGCCATATAGTTTTCCTCACCGCCGAGAACGTGGCTGTAGCCGTTTTCGGTAGCGTAGCTTTCAAGTGCGTCGACAAGTGTGATTCCGTCAACGATGAATCTTGGATCTGTAAGCGGATCGATGCCGAGAGCGGCAAGTGCGATAAGTACCTGCGAGGTGCTTTCACTGACGTTTGCATATCTTGCATTTTCATCGAGGGACTCTGCCAGGAACTCAAGACCGCTGTCTATAGACGTCTTTACCTTCTCGTCAGCCGCATAGGGAGCGAGCGCCTGTAAAGCCATAGCCGTAAGGTCAACGTTTGCTGTATCGCCTGCAAGAGCCCAGCCCTTGCCTGTCATATTGTCAAGAATGTAAGCGATAAGCTCATCGTGCGTCTTTGCGCTGTAGTCTGTTGTATCGAATGCGATAAGTGCGAATATTGCCGCATTGATGCCCTGAGATGTGATATAGTCCATATCGTCAAGACCGTCAAGCAGGTTGTAGCCTGCAACGTCTGCGGAGTTCTTTCCGAGGGCTGACAGAGCTATTATTACTCTTGCGTTCTCTGTAGGCTTTCTGTCTGAAAGTCTGTCCGAGCCGTTAGCCTTTACTGCGTCGCAAATCTCTGTGTAGTACTTTGCCGCCTTGTCAGCCGAGAGCTTGCCTGCTCTTGCAAGAGCGATCACAGACCATTCACCGCCGATCGACTGAACGGGGTAGATCTCGTTATCTGCAAGAATGCCGAGAACGGTGTCGTAGTGCTCGTCACTCTTTGCGCCTGCCTGCTTTATCTCGTCTATAACTGCAAATCTTTCTACTGCCTTGTCAAGCGTATCTGCGTTTGTGACCTTATCTCTTAAACGTTCGGGAACTGCTGAGTAAGCGTCCTTTGCACTGTCGATCTTGTCCTTGCTGTCTGCTGTTACCTTGCCGATTTCGTCAATTGCATCAATTGCCTTGCTGATAACGTCGGCTTCAGCTAATGCGAGTGCTTCTTCTGCTTCTGTCAGTGTTTCGTAGTTTCCTACAAGTGTCTTTGCGTTGTCGCTGAGCTTGTCATAAGCTTCTCTTGCCGCTGTAATATCATCATAGCTGTCAAGAGTTACGTCGCCTATAGCGTCAATAAGCTCTTCAACCTGCTTTGCCGCTGTAACATCATCGGGAATGAGCTTGAGATAAGCGTATACGGGCTGTTTTTCACCGTTCTGAACGATAATTCTTACAGTCTTTATATCAGACTGATCAAGAGCGATCTTAGCCGCCGTATCGGACGCTACACGCTGATTGTTAACGTAAACGTTATCGTCAGCCGCACCTGAAACCGATATGTTTACACTCTCTTCAATGCCTGTGCTTATCTCATAAACACTGTTATCATCGGGAGCGATTTCCTTTATTGTCTTGCCGTCGTTATCTGTGATAACTATTTTTCCGGGGAGTGCTGTTGTGCCGACTTCCTCATCGTTTGCGGTAGTTCTGACAACGTAAGAAACCTCTGTTGATTTCTCGTTGAACATACCTGCCCAGATATTGCTTGCTGTCTGGATCTTTACATAGTGAACGCCGTTTTTGAATGTAACGGGGTTGCTGCCTTCATCTACAGCCCACTTTAAGTCAAAACCGTTTGATTCGGCATTTTCGCTGTATGCGTTTACATTTGCACCGATCGAACCGTTCTTGAAGTAGTCAACATAACCGAACTTTGTTGCACCTGCAAATGATGCTGTAGAGCTGTCGCCCTGGATCGTACCCTGTATACTGGGGATAACTACACCTCTCAGTGTGATTGTGTCACCCTTTGCAAGGTCGTTCATATAATAAACGCTGGGTGAAACCCATCTGCCTGTCAGCTTTGAGCCGTCGTTTGAGTTACCCTGATTGTCGGTCCAGCTTGTCTTGCCGTCTGCTGTCTTCTTGTATGTAACTTCATAGTCGGTGATCGTTGTATCTTCAAAATGCTCACTGCCTGCGAGCGCATACCATGTCTTGCCGTCCTCGGATACATATACCTGTCCGCTTTCAGCCGCACTTCCGCCGCTTGCAAAGCTGTTGCCGTATGCGTAGAAGTCAAGACCGTAGGGGTTTGACGGATCATCGGTAATCGGGTTTTCATAATAATATGTGATATAACCGCCGAAGTTACCGATAGATTTCATTGTACCGGCAAGTGTCGTTTCGGGACCTACGCCGTAGGAACCGTTTGTGTACTGGCTGTTGATACAAAGATAACCAACTACCTTGTCGGGTACAGCATACTTGCTTCTCTTTGCAGCCTTTATTGTGTAGCTTTCCGAAAGAGTACCGTCAGTTACCGTAACTGTAGCGTTGCCGCTCTTGGTAACAAGGCTGTAATATCCGTCTGCGTCTGCTGTTGCCGTATCTTTACCGATTGTAACTGTGCAACCGTCTGCTACCTTGAAATATGCTGTGGGATATTCCGCATCGTTTGCGATAATTATATCGTAGCTGAGAAGTGAAGGATCAAATGCGGGGTAGAAGTCACCGTAATCGCTCTTAAGTTCTGTAAGATGTACGTTCTTTACCGATACGTCAGCCTTTACAAGCTTTACTGTATAGCTTGTTATCTTGTCTGCATCGTCAAACTTGCTTACAAGATAGTCACCATCGGAAACCATGTCGATCGATACTGTAACAGTACCGTCTTTGCCGAATGAGTATGCGGGAGTTGTGTCGTCACTCTTGAATTCTGCGTATTCGCCGTCAGTCTTTGTTCTTACATGAACATTGGCTGTCTTGCCCTTTACGGTAAGAGCAACGCTGTCTGTACCGCCTAAAACATAGGCTGTATAGCTGTGACAGTTTGCGTTTGTACCTGTTGTGGTTGTAGCATTACCGTCATCATCGTTTCTGAAAACTGTACCCTCGGCATAGCCGTTGTACTTTGTAGCGTACAGTTCTCTGCCTGTGGTAACAAGAGTTATACCGCTTGTGCTTGCGATTTCTGCCGTGTAGTCATAAGGACGTGTTAAGTTGATCACATACTGCGTCTTTATGCTCTCGTCGTCAATGTAGCAAAGCTCTAATATAAGTTTGCTTGTGCCGAAAGGAATATTTGTTATGCTTGTGAATGAGCCTGATTTGAATTCTTTTCTCTGTGCATCGCCGTTTGAATCGGTGTAAACGAGATAACCCTTTAATAAATCACTGTTGAACTTTGTACCGCTTGAAAGTGAGATTGAAGATGTGCTGTAAGCCTTTATCTTAAGGTCGTATTCAAGCTTTTCGGGGTCGAAATCATCATTGCTCCAGCCGTCAAGCGAATATGTTGAGAATGCAAGGCTTTCAAAACGAGCCGCAGGTCTTGCGCCCTCTTTTACGGTTACCTTATATGTGCTTGCGGTTGAACCCTCGCCTACCGTAACGGTGATCACATCGCCGTCCTTTATCTCTGTAGGCTTTGTAAGGCTGAGTGTCTTATCACCGATCTTGCTTATTGTCTTGAAATTCTTGTTCAGTGCTGTGGGACGGAAATTGATGCTCTTTGTGCCGAAAGGAACAGTCAGAGTATAATTATAGGTTTTTGCGCTGAATTCGGGAGAGAGCGTGCCGTAATCGCTGTTTATTGCTTTAAGCGATGTATCAGTTCCGCTCCAGTCACTGCCGAGGTCAGCGCCCCAGTTCATAGTGTACTGCATACGGATCTCATCACCGCTTACAAGCTTGCCGTTAGCTACCGTATAAGCTGTAAAGCCCTCGTTTGTAAACCAGTCGTTGAGCGTGCTCATCCAGCCGCTCATAGAGCCGCCGTCAAAGGCTTCAAGCCCTGCAATTTCGGTTATGTAGCCTGAATCTGCGCCGGTCTGAGTAAAGCCGGAGCTTTCGATAGCGTCCTTTATGCAGGTCATTGCGCTTGAAGATTTATCAAGCGATACCCACTTGTCGACCTTGGTGCCTGTCCATGCAGGAGCGTCACCGCCGTCAACCGCTTCGGTGAACGTTGTGTTCTCTACAATAACACGGACGCTTCCGAGGTCATCGTCGGCAAATACCGTAAAGCTTATCTGCGGTACAGAAAGTAACGCAAGTGAAAGCGCTAACAGTAAAGCCGTCACTTTGGATGTGAACTTCTTCACAGTCGTCATAGTTTTACCTTCCTTTATTCTTTTTTTGCCCTGAGGCTTAACCGTCTAATCTGCGTTTTGCCGCTTTTCTTCTTTGCCGGGAGCGTTCACGCTTGGCACGGCTTTTTTCCTTTGCGGAAACAGCGGGTGGTTCTTTAAGCCCTGCGGCTTCAAGAGCGCGCGTCCACGGACCGAGTTTCTGCTTTATAAAGCAGACCTCGTCGGGAGAAAAGTCCGAGCGTTTCGGCAGACAGCCGAGCTGTTCGTGCTTTTCACAAAGCATAGCAACGGCTTTGTTATATTTCTCGTCTGCCATAACTCCACCTCCAAATCAAAAAACGGTAATAAAAAATGCCTTCACTCAAAATAAGTGAAAGCACAACTGATCTTTTTGCACAACAAACATAAGCCATACGGTAGGCTCAAAAAAGCATACAGGTACAGCCTTAGCTGAAGATCGGCTGTACTTCTTCCTCGTCCAAGAGACAATGCCGAAAAATACGGGGGTATTCTGACTTGTGAGCATAGGCTCAGATACAGTAATGACGGTTGCTCCGGATTCTCACCGGATTCCCTATTACCTACCGGGCAAAAAGCCTTTCGTACCGTATTTTCGATATTCGGTTAAGGTTAAGTATAGCATAAAGGGGGAAGAAATGCAAGAGGGGAAGAAGTATTATGAAAATAAAAAACGAGGTGCGTTGGCACCTCGTTTTGCTTTATCATATTATTTATCTTATCAGAACGCAATTCTGTCCTCGATGTACTTCTTTACATCTGCGATAGGCATTCTTTCCTGCTTCATAGAGTCACGTTCACGGACTGTTACACAGCCGTCCTCAACGCTGTCAAAGTCGTATGTGATGCAGAAGGGAGTACCGATCTCGTCCTGTCTTCTGTATCTCTTGCCGATAGCGCCCGCATCGTCATAGTCAACGCAGAAGTACTTTGAAAGCTCGTCTGCGATCTCGCCTGCCTTGTCGGCAAGCTTCTTTGACAGGGGCAGAACTGCCGCCTTGACGGGAGCAAGGTAAGGATGGAAGTGCATAACGTTTCTTGTTGTGCCGTCCTCAAGCTGTTCTTCGTCATATGCTTCTGTGATAACGGCAAGGAACAGACGCTCAACGCCGAGCGAAGGCTCGATAACATAAGGAACGTACTTCTCGTTTGTTTCGGGATCAAAGTATTCCATCTTCTGACCGCTTGTCTTGATATGCTGTGTAAGGTCGTAGTCGGTTCTGTCCGCAACGCCCCACAGTTCGCCCCAGCCGAACGGGAACAGATACTCGAAGTCTGTAGTAGCCTTTGAGTAGAAGCAAAGCTCTTCCTGGTCGTGGTCACGCAGTCTTAAGTTTTCTTCATTTATGCCGAGGGAGAGAAGCCACTTCTTGCAGTAGTCCTTCCAGAAGTAGAACCAGTCAAGGTCTGTGCCGGGCTTGCAGAAGAATTCAAGCTCCATCTGTTCAAACTCTCTTACACGGAAGATGAAGTTACCGGGAGTGATCTCGTTTCTGAACGACTTACCTACCTGTGCAACACCGAAAGGTACTTTTTTACGGGTTGTACGCTGGATATTCATGAAGTTTACAAAGATACCCTGTGCGGTTTCGGGACGGAGATAAAGCTCGCTCTTTGAATCCTCCGTAACGCCCTGGAATGTCTTGAACATAAGGTTGAACTGTCTGATGTCTGTGAAATCAGCCTTACCGCAGTTGGGGCAGGTGATACCCTTTTCACGGATATAGTCCATCATCTGCTCGTTTGTCCAGCCTGCACAGTTTGTACCGTCAAAGTCCTCGATAAGATTATCTGCTCTGTGACGTGTCTTACAAGCCTTGCAGTCCATAAGGGGATCGGAAAATCCGCCGATATGACCTGATGCTACCCATGTCTGAGGGTTCATGAGGATAGCACTGTCAAGACCTACATTGTACTTGCACTCCTGTATGAATTTTTTACGCCATGCGGACTTGATGTTGTTCTTCAGCTCAACGCCGAGAGGTCCGAAATCCCATGTATTTGCAAGTCCTCCGTATATCTCACTGCCGGGATATATAAAACCTCTGCCCTTGCACAGTGCAACGAGCTTATCCATGGTTTTTTCAGTATTTTTCATGTGCGAAATTTCCTTTCCTGTTTTGCATTTAAAAGCAGTGCACGGCGTATCATTTTTAATTGCAAATTAACTAAGGCGTGCACCCTCGGCGTCCGTGCCGAGGAGAGATGGGGGCTACC
The DNA here is from genome assembly GCA_017935365.1 of Ruminiclostridium sp. Taxonomy (GTDB): domain Bacteria; phylum Bacillota; class Clostridia; order Oscillospirales; family Ruminococcaceae; genus Ruminiclostridium_E. The sequence goes on from JAGBHT010000032.1 coordinate 54,819, forward strand.
GCCCCTCACCCCTGTCGGGGGCTACGCCCCTGCGACCCCATAAGGTTTTTGAACAACAAAATGATCGTCGTGCTTATCTGCATTTATTAAGTACTGATTAAATATTTTGTTCCCTACCGTTTTGCTGTACAGAAAGGTCGGAACTTACTGCGCCTTACAGCTTCTCAATCCAGCCCATTTCATCGGGGATCTTGCCGTACTGCATACCTGTCATTGTGTCGTAAAGACGCTGTGAGATAGATCCTATCTTGTTGTCGTTGATAAGCATTACCTTATCGCCCCACTTCAGGTGACCTACAGGTGAGATAACAGCGGCTGTACCTGTACCGAATACTTCGTTCAGCTTGCCTGCGTCGTAAGCGTCAGCGATCTCCTGGATAGTGATTCTCTTCTCGCTTACCTTAAGTCCCCACTTCTTACACAGCTCTATAGATGACTTTCTTGTGATACCTGAAAGGATAGAACCCTGGAGTGCGGGAGTAACGACCTCGCCGTCAATTACGAAGAAGATGTTCATAGCGCCGACCTCTTCGATATACTTACGCTCAACACCGTCAAGCCACAGTACCTGTGAGTAGTTCTGCTTGTGAGCCTCGTCCTGACCGATGAGAGATGCGGCGTAGTTACCGCCTGTCTTTGTGAAGCCCATACCGCCTCTTACTGCACGGACATAGTTTGTTTCGACATATATATTGACGGGATCAAGACCTGAAGCGTAATATGCGCCTGAGGGTGACATGATTATCATGAAGTAGTACTTGTCGCCGGGACGAACGCCGAGGAACGGATCAGCGGCAAATATGAACGGACGTATGTAAAGTGAAGCACCGTCTGTATGAGGTACCCAGTCCGCATCTATCTTGACAAGCTCGTGAAGAGCCTGTAAGCAGTCGTCAACATTAAGCTGAGGAATAACAAGACGCTCAGCGGAGATGTTCATTCTCTTGAAGTTCTCTTCGGGGCGGAAGAACTGAATGTTTCCGTCGGGAGTTCTGTATGCCTTCATACCCTCAAAGATTTCCTGTCCATAGTGAAGAACCATAGCGGCAGGTGAAAGTGAAATTTCTCCGTAGGGGACTATTCTTGCGTCATGCCAGCCCTTGCCTGTGTCATATTCCATAATGAACATATGATCGGTAAAGATGTGACCGAAACCGAGCTTTGTTTCGTCAACGGGCTTTGCCTTAGGTGTTTTAGTTTTTTCAATTCTGATTTCCATTGTAAAACCATTCCTTCCTGAAAGCGAGTTTATCGCCATAATTTCCGCCATAGCGGCAGCTCGTCTGCCTTATGCAGGCGTAAGGTCGTTTCCTTTCAGTAAAAGTTTTGCAAAAATAAAGGAAAATTCTGTCCTGCTTGCAGTACCGACTAATTGTACAAAGAAAATTATAGCACTATTCTTTAAAAAGTTCAATATGTTTTTTTGATATTTTGAATTTTTTAAGCGGATTTCTTTCATAGAAAGTCCGTTGTGTATTTTCATAAAACAAATCGGTCCGATACCGTTTCAGGGCATCGGACCGATTGTGATATTTCAGGTTACTGCTGGTTTGACATTTCGTAAGATTCGATCATCTTTTTTACCATCTGTCCGCCGATAGAACCTGCCTGCTTTGAAGTAAGGTCACCGTTGTAACCGTTGTCCTTAAGGGGTACGCCTACTTCGTTTGCAGCCTGCATCTTGATGCTGTTTAATGCTGCCTTGTTCTTTTTATTAGTACTAGCCATTGTTGTTTTCCTCCGTAATTATTTGCAGGTCCTTTTGACCTTGCAACATTATTATGTTCGGAGAAATTTTAAATATAAGATGAAATTTATGGTGAAAAAATATCGCTTGTTTTTCGGCGTATGCAGTATTCCGGGATAATCTAACGCTCTATGGCGGGTGAAAGCCGATTGTGAAAATTATTTAATTTTATTATGTTCACAATAATCTGCTCCACAATTGGTGAGTACCGTAGATGGCGAAGCATTTTTGAAAGTAACGCTGTGATGTCATATAGCTATGCGAATGCCGCAATGGTAAGTGTTTTGAATAAGCGTGCAGTGCGGTCTTATATATGTATGCTGCAGCAGCGTGACAGTGTGGTCGTATATATGTACGGTGCAACAGTGTGACAGTGGGGACGTATATATAAGTAGCGGCGGCGTGAGAACGCATAGGCATACAAAAGTAAAACAAAAAGCAGTGAGTCCCCACCCGGTGATTAGTAGCAGAACGGTGGGAGTTACACACAGAGAGGAAGTGAGAAAATGTAGAAAAACAGATGTACGGGAGCATAAACAAAAATTAATGTAAAGGAGAAATTATAAATGACAATCAACGAAAAGACAATCAGACTTATATGTGAGCTGGAACAGCACATAGGCAGCAACTGCTACAACCCCAATTCGTATGACGGTTACAACGATGAGTACGGCAGAGAGATTAGATATCCCGTGTGCCTGAAAATCAAAGAGGACGGAGAGGAATACAAAATCAAAGGAAACATAGCAAGCAGAATACACGATTTCACGCCGGAGGTCTTTCACACGATGAAATACAAGTTTGGCTCCAATCACCTTTACATAGGCTTGGCCATTGCAGAACTTATGACGGCTCTCGAAGAACGCTACGGACTGAATTTTGAACAGCTCGAAAACAAGAAGTTGAACAAGTAATGCAGAAAGGAAGATAAATATGGCATATACAAAATATTCAGAGGATATTGAAAGAATAAGAGAGGACAATCTGTTCATGAAGTACGGCTCTATGCTGGCTAAGGAGAAAGACGAGATAAGCAAAGAGAGGAAGATATACCTTGATGAACTGAGAAAACTGAGATCGTATGAATACAGCAGATGCGTATAACACCGGTATCACGCTGAGCGAAAACATAACCCGTCGATGTTGTTGCAGATTACAGGGTAATAACTGCTTTCGTATTGAAATATCTATTCTTCTGTGTTAAAATAAATTAACATATTTTTACGGAGGAATCGATATGCCTACAGAACTTGACACAATGAAGCATGCCAAGGAATACATAGATAAGCTTGCAAACGGCATTGATCCGTTTACGGACAAGCCCGTGTCCGATGGCGATATTGTAAATAACGTCAAACTGTCACGCTGTTTCTTCTACATTTCGGGAATACTTGAAAAAGTGATCGAAAACGGCGGAGAGGTAGCAACATCGAAGACTGTCGAGGTCGTTAAACCGCAGAAACGCGGTGCTGTGGTAATAACCGATGAAGCAAGGGCAAATTTCAGGTGCTTTATCAATGACGTGTCGCTTTCAACTTTTACGGATATGATAAACAAGCACCTTGACAGCAATGTTTCCGTAAGGCTCAAAGGCTCTGCGATTGCCGACTGGCTGACTGTAATAGGTATGCTGACGGAAGAAACACTGCCTAACGGCAGACTTAAAAGAGTGCCGACCGACAGCGGAATATCCGAGGGTATACGTCTTAACGAATATTTCACAGCCGGCGGCTTTCCGAGATATGCTGTTATGATCACACCGTCCGCTCAGCAGTTCGTGCTTGATAATATCGACGCAATAGCCGAAATGAACGGCTTGCCGAGGGAAAGACGCAACAGATTGCCTTTCATTGTTACAGATGAAATGCGAGAAAAGCTCACGGCAACGGAAAAAATGTTATCGGCAACCGATATTACACAGAATATCAATTCTTTTGTAAACGAAGAAAAGTCGGGTACGCTCAAAGCAGGTTCGGTTTCAAAATGGCTTGAAGAGCAGGGAATACTCGAAAATACCGAACTTCCGAGCGGCAGAAAAACAAGACTGCCTACCGAGCAGGGCGTAAGGCTCGGAATAAGCACAACACAGCGCACATCACAGCGCGGCGAGGAATATACAGCGGTGCAGTATTCTCCCTCGGCACAGGAATATATCTACAGTCATATCGATGAAATTGCCGGATATAACAACAAGTAACGCAAACAAAAGTCACCGTACCCCGGGTGGAGGTACGGTGACTTTTAAATTTGCACTTTTATCTTAATCAATAGCCGTAACTGGCACTATAACTGAAATCACTGTAATATTCGGCTCTGCTGCCGGTAACGGGAACGATCATCTGAACATCATCATCTACCTTTTCGTTTTTTCCGCCGTTATAGATGTATAATTCACCGGTGTGACTGCTTGTACTGTAGTCGTAAAGAAATACGACCGCACCATCGGGAAGAACAGAGTATACTGATACATCGTCTTTTATCTTGACGCTGTCACCGGAACCTTTGCAGTTGAGTGTAGCTTTACTGCTTGATGAACTGTAGTCGGTCGCATAATAAAGTGTACCGTCCTGATAGAATATGTTCGCATAACAGTACACATCATTGTCCACCAATTTGTCGTCCATATAAAGATCCATATAATCCGTATCTCCGGTACCTTTCGTATAAACAATGTGACCGTCTGATGTGATCATTATCAATTTGTTGATATCTTCGCAGATTTTAGTGCCATCGGATATTGTATCGCCGGAAATGTCAGCTTTATATAAGTCCATGCTTTGAGTTGAGCCGCTTGCACTGCCTACCGTATAATAAACTGTTTTTCCGTCTTCGGAAATCGTAAATCTTTCTATATAGCTTTCGCTGAGTTCGAGGAGCTTATCTTCTCTGGCTATGTACACAGTAGATGAATTATCTGTTGTTGATGAGCTGTAGTAAGCGTCATTTATTCTGGATTCGATTTCGTATACGCTGTTTATTTGGGACAGCTTTATTTTTGCGTTATCATCGTTTCCGCTTAATGCCGAACGCTTATATGCCATAACGGGAGTGCTGTAATTTTCCGACTTGCCCAGACGCGAAAGACATTCCTTGCCGTAATTGTCGTCAATGAGCTTTTCTTCACTGCCGTTATAGTAATAGAGCGGATATTTTGTAAATTCGGCGCTTCCCTCGTTTATCTGTTTTCTCAGTTCGTCACGGGAGAGCTTTGCACTGTACTCATCTCTGTCATTCCGGTATTTATCGTAAGCGTCCTGATATTCTTCGTATGCCTTCTCATATGCCGCATCTATTTCTTCAACTTTTTTATTGTACTCTTCTACGGCTTTTTCGTACTGCTTTTCATTTTTGAAATCAGATGAGAACGGATAGTCGGGATAATCGCCTCTTGTTGGGTATTCCGGCGCGACAGGTTCACTCATCCTTGAATCGGAGTCTGCCAGGTCATCAATTACAACATCTGAGTATTTTATTGTAACCTTGTTTTCCTTAGTGTAATAAATCTTGCCCGAATCCGGGAAGATCGCCAGCTTGCTGTAAAAACCGGAGATGAGTTTTTCTTTTTCGTCACTGCCTGCGGATTTTTTGTAAAAAGAATCTTCCTTACGGTAATAGAAAACCGTGTAGTCGCTGTTATTGTCCCAGTATGAAACATCGCTGTCGATCTTTTCTTTGTCGGCGTTTCCGTTGACAAAATACAGTGAAGAATCATATGTCAGGAATGCTATTTTGTTCAGCGTATCATCACATGTGTATGTACCAACGTTCGATGAGATCTTTTCTTTTTCGTCCTTTGCAATATTGTATCTGTACAGATCGTTTGAATCTGTGTATAAAACAACATTGTCGCCGTTTGCGTCAATTTCAAAGCTTGACACAGACGAGGCTATTTTTGTAGGTTCCGATTTCTTGTCAGTCGTAACATTCCAGTACAGTCCCTTGTCATCGGCATAGAATATGCGTGTTCCGTTGCTGTTCAGCCTATAGTCCCTCAGACGTACATCATCGTATGAACTGCCCAGACGGTCTGTGATTTCGTGACCTTCCGCACTGCCTGAAGTCGCATATATCGTGTTGTCCTTGACATACAGGTAGTTCTGTTTTGATCCGCCGTTAAGCAGAAATGAAGCCGCTATAGCCGCAACGACGACTGTCAGAAGCGCAATTGCTGTTATAAGCAGGACCTTTTTACCTTTACCGGACGATTTTGCGACAGGTGTATTTGCCGCATATGCCGCCTGCGGCTGAGCATACTGTGCCTGCTGATACTGATCGTACTGCTGCTGTGCATATTGTTGATCCTGTGCGTACTGATAATTTTGCTGAGGTTGCGCATATTGCTGATCCTGCGTGTACTGATAGTTTTGCTGCGGCTGAGCATATTGTGTGTATTGCTGAGGTTGCTGTTCATAAAGCGGCGCTCCGCATACATCGCAGAACTGATTTCCGTCAGGCAACTGTCTGCCGCAATTCTTACAGATAATCATTATTTCTTCTCCTTGTTTCCGGCTGTAAGCAGTTATCTGCCTCGCCGTTATTTTATACAATTATACACATAGTGACATTTTTGTCAATATGAAATGCAAATCTTGCATTTATTGAGCAAAAATAGCACGTTTTCTTGCAAAATCTGACGGAAATATACTTGTTCCGATATTCGGTTTCTGATATTCGGATATTTGTATTGAAATACTGTTCATCTTCCTGAAATGAATACAAAAATTGTTTGATATTTTTCGCTCTGTGTGCGGAATAATAACAATATCGGATATGATCCGATGTTCTGAAAGGAGAAGATGATGGAAATAAAGCGTGATGAATCGTTGCAGAAGCGCCCCGGCACCGGTTATGCCGACACCGCAAGGGTAATGAGAAGAGCACTCAGCGTAATGGCTCTGAGGAGCTCTGATTTTGACCCGAACGGAAGTTACACGGGCGTATGCGATAATATTTACGAAAAACCCGTGCAGGACGCCGACGATTTATAATTAAAGCTTGAAATAAACCTTCCGTTGTGGTATGATTAAACTACTCATTATCATAACGGAAGGTGATTTTTTGTCACAGTCGGAACAGAACAGAAAACAGATAAAGATAGTAACGCTCAGCGAGCTCAACCGCCGTGCGGAAGATACGGATAAATTCATTGCAACATCGGAAAAACAGTACGCAGAAAAGATAACCGCCGCCGCTGAAAGCATAGCACAGTGTCATAAGCAAAAGCCGCTTGTATTGCTGTCGGGACCTTCGGGCTCCGGTAAGACCACGACTGCTTACCGCATAGCCGATTGCCTTATCGCAAAGGGCATAAAATCTGTCGTTATATCTATGGACGACTATTTCGTACCGGGCGTGATACCGCCTGATGAAAACGGCAGGGTAGACCTTGAAGCGCCGGCGAGAGTAGACTGTGAGCTTCTGAAAAAGGATCTGCGTACATTGGCTTCGGGCGGAGAGGTGCAGCTCCCCAAGTTTGATTTTACCGACAACTCAAGACGGCAGGGAAACAAGATACGCTGTGACGGAAACACGGTCGTTATAATCGAGGGCATACACGCTCTGAATCCCGAAGTTACGGGAAAAATGCACGACAGCGCAACGTTTATCTATGTCAGCGTCCGTACCAGAATAGCAGATGAAAAAGGCGAGCTTCTGCACCCCTCGAAAATACGTCTTATCCGCAGGTTGTCCCGCGACAAGCTTTTCAGAGGCAGGGACTATCACAGGACAATAGAGCAGTTTCCGAGCGTTCAGCGTGGCGAGAGCCTTTATATAATGCCGTATAAACACCTTGCCGATTTCGATATAGATACATTTTTCCCGTATGAGCTTTCGGTATACCGCAGTGTGCTTGCAAAACTCTGCGACAACGATTTTGAGGAATGTATCCGACAGGTCAACCGCTACAGCGAATTGCCTAAGTTCCTGTCGATGATAGACGCCGTTTCCCCGGACGCAGTTCCCGAAAATTCCCTTATTAAGGAATTTATCGGCTGATTGTGCAAAATCACAAATCCAACCTCAAAACTTGGTTGTTTTTAACTAAAAGTGCAACTTATCTATTTACTTTTTTGTAGATATGGTGTATAATAAATGTCAGTTCAAGATTTAAACATCAACGGAAGGTGTGTTTATGGCAGCTTACAATGCAAATGATACCGGCATACTGCTTGAGAGCGGTACAAATGAGCTGGAACTTTTGGAATTCAATATATGCGGCAATTCCTACGGCATAAATATTGCCAAGGTGCGTGAAATAATGATGGAACAGGAGCTTGTTCCGATGCCCCAGGCACCGGCTGAGATCGAGGGTGTGTTTATGCCCCGTGACAAGCTTATCACTGTTATAGATCTGCATAAGGTTCTCGGTACCGAGAAACCCGCAAACGCAAGAGGTCTGTTCATAATCTGTGAGTTCAACGGTATGGATATAGGTTTCCGCGTTACCGCAGTACAGGGCATTCAGCGTATAGGCTGGACAGCTATAGAAAAGCCTCCGCAGGTTTCGGGCGACTCAACATCGGGCATTGCAACAGGTATTGCCAAGGTAAACGGCAAGATACTTGTTATACTGGACTTTGAGAAGATAGTCAGCGATATAAACAAGACCGCAGGACTTGATCTCAAGGGTGCCGAAAATGCAAAGGCGACCGCAGTGACAGCCGAAAAGCATATCGTAATTGCCGAGGACTCACAGTTCCTCAACAAGATGATAGTAAACAGCCTGTCAGATATAGGCTTTAAGGAGATCCGTGCTTTCCCCAACGGTAAAGAGGCATGGGACTACATTTCGCAGTTTTCAGATTACAACGGCGATGTTACCGAATGTGTAGCCGCTGTAATTACAGACATTGAGATGCCGCAGATGGACGGACATCATCTCACAAAGCTCATAAAATCCGACCCCACACTGAAGAAGATCCCCGTATTCCTGTTCTCGTCGCTCATCAACGAACAGATGTATCAGAAGGGACTTTCCGTAGGTGCGGACGAACAGTTCTCGAAGCCCCAGATCGGTATGCTTATCGAGCGACTGCTTCAGATACTGAGCTGATAATTTTTTGCTTATTCGCTGTTTGCCTATTGCTACCGGCAACAGTTGAATATCTGATTTTCATTTTTATTCCTTACTTAAGTTTGTTTCGTTTTATTTGAATTTTACCGGCAGAATGAAAGTTCTGCCGTCATTTTTTTGTCCTTTGGCTTTATATGCTTGAAGTTTAAACGAATATGTGATAATATATTAAGGCAACACCACACAGAAGTTTACGGTATTGCCTTAAAAATATACGGAAAGGAATGTCGTTTTTGAGAATAGTATCTCTGTCAGATGATGAAACGGCTGATTCAAAGCTGTTTTCCGAACATGGCATCTGCCTGTACATCGAACACGGTAACAACAGAATACTTTTCGGCACAGGCGCGTCGGCACTGTTTTTGAGCAACGCCGAACGTCTCGGCGTACCCGCCGACAAAGCTGATACGGTAATATTACCGCTTAACAGCGATAATATAACCGGCGGTATCGAAACGGCAGTCCGCAAAAATAAGGACCTGCGCATTTTCATAAGAGAAGATGCGGCGGCAGACTGCGCTAAAAAAGAAAAACTTCTGCGTGTCAGGAACGGACTTCCGCAGTCGTTCTACAAAAGCGATAAGTACAATGTTTTCCGATTTGAACATTTTACGGAGATCTGCAAGGATTTTTATCTGGTCGCTGTAGACAAGAAAGAAAAGTCCGCCGAAACCGACAGGCATTATTATATAAAGAAAAAAGGCTTCTATGTTGCGGACGATTTTTCGGAAGAATGCTTTGCAGTATGCTTCCCGAAAAGAAGACGTGACGGTTTTGTTATCCTGACAGGCGGAGCATATACAGGCATTGCCGGTGTCGTAAATATGGCAAAACGGCTCTGGGACGCACCGGTTTTGTCGGTGGTCGGCTGTTTCGGATATACGAATCAGTCGGGCAAGCTTATTTCATCGCAGGGCAGTATAACACGTTCGGCGGAAGAACTGTCCGGACTGCGTACAGGAAGCATTTATACCTGCCACAACACCGGCAGAAAAGGTTATGATATAATGAAAGATATACTCGGCGACAGGCTACAGTACCTGCGTGCCGGAGAGGAGTTGAATTTTTAATGAACGTACTGGTAGTAGGTTGCGGAAAGGTAGGCTCGCGTCTTGCAAATACGCTCTGCGAAGAAGGCATTGACGTTTCTATAATCGCAAGGACATCGGCAGAGGCAGACAAAATGCTCGACCCCGATTTCAAAGGCAGTCTGTTATGCGGCGTGCCGATAGACCAGGATAATCTGAAAAAGGCAGGTATCGAAAGCTGTGACGTTGTCTGTGCCGTAACCGACGATGACAACACTAACATAATGGTATCCCAGCTTGCAAAAGAGGTTTACGGTGTAAAGAAAGTTATCAGCCGTATACTCGATCCGGAAAGAGGAGATATCTTCGCTCATTTCGGACTTGAAACCGTCTGTCCGACAAAACTTACGGTTGAAGCAATATGTTCTGCGATCAAGCCGATGCTTGAAGAAAAGTATGTAAGTTTCGGCTCACATATGGTGCGCTTTACCACAATGGCAATACCTAAAGAGTTTATCGGTATGACGCCGGACGATATAGAGTATGAAGAGAATGAAACGCTGTACGCCATAATCAGAGCAGACAGCACAATGGAGATAGTCAATAATTACAACATCGTCATGAGAGAGGGCGACAAGCTGATATTCTCAAAGGCTATATGACAGATAACAGAAAGGATTTAAAAAATGCACTCGCTTATAATAGGCGGCGGAAAGATAGGCTACTATCTTACCAAGGTTCTTATTGAAAAGGGATACGATGTATCCGTTGTTGAAAAGGAAAAGGACGCTTGCCAGAAGTTTGCAAACGATCTTAATATAACGGTCATAAGAGGTGACGGCACCAGCGTTTCCGTGCTTGAACAGGCGGGCGTTGCCGATGCAGACAGCGTAATTGCCGTAACGGGACGAGACGAAGATAACTTAGTTGCCTGCCAGCTTGCGAAAAGGCTGTATCAGGTAAAGAAGACGATAGCAAAGGTAAACAACCCCAAAAATGTAGACGCGCTGAAAAAACTCGGTGTAGATATCGTTGTAAGCTCGACCGATAACATCACAGGTCAGCTTGAGCGAGAGATAGACAGCGGTAAGATAAAGGAACTTCTGCCGCTCGGCGCAGGCAAGGCAGGCGTGTTCGAGATAGTACTTGACGACACGTTTGCGCTCCAGAATGTTCCGCTGATGGAAATGGACATACCTCTCACACTCAATATCATTTCAATTATCCGTAATGAAACCGAACTTATAATTCCCCGTGGTCATACTACGCTTGAGATCGGTGACAAGCTGATGATATTGTCAAAAATCAAGGACAAAAACGACATTTTCAAGGCGTTTAAGATAAAGGCGTGACGTGTATGTAACGCCGTCTTTGTCAATTCAGCGTAAATAAATCGTTAATTAGAAAATATTTGTTGTGAAATTGCATAAAAACGGTAAAGCGTTTTAGTGCAATTTCACTTTATTATTTACAAAATATTTTATTCAGCCTTGAATACAGATAACGTATGTTGTATAATTAGACCGTAAGAAAATCGGACGACAAGAAAGGGAAAACAATATGACTTCACCGTTCACAGAAAGCGAAATAACACGCAAGCTGACGGAAGTGCTCGAATACGACTTCAGAGTATCTCCCGCAGAAGCAACACACACTCAGATTTACAAGGCTTTATCCAAGATAGTTGTAAACTACCTTAAGGAAAAGCGCTCAATGTTTATGACAGACTGCAACTCAAAGGGCAAGAAGCAGGTCTACTATCTTTCAATGGAATTCCTTATGGGACGTTCATTAAAGACAAACCTCTACAACCTCGGTATGCAGGACGAAGTAGCAAAGGCACTCAAGAAGCTCGATGTAAAGATCGAGCATATATATGAAGAAGAGCCTGATGCAGGTCTCGGCAACGGCGGTCTGGGAAGACTTGCGGCTTGCTACCTTGACGGACTTGCAACCTGCGCATTCCCCGCAACAGGCTATTCTATCCTTTACGAATACGGTATCTTCAAGCAGAGGATCATCGACGGCTGGCAGACAGAGCTTCCCGATGAATGGTTACCCGGCGGCAGAGCATGGCTCGTACCCGTACCCGATCAGGCTATTGAAGTTCACTTTGACGGTGAGATCCACGAGAAGTGGGAGCAGAACTACCACAGCATAAACCACGTTAACTATAAGACAGTAAACGCAGTTCCCTATGATATGTATGTATCGGGTTACGACAGCAAGGGCGTATCAAAGCTCCGTCTTTGGAGTGCAGAGAGTATGTCGTTCGATATGAATATGTTCAATCAGGGCGATTACGCAAAGGCTATCGGTGCAAATAATATCGCACATTCACTTACAAAGGTACTTTACCCCAATGATAACCACCTTGAAGGTAAGGCACTCCGTCTGCGTCAGCAGTACTTCATGAGCGCCGCATCTGTAGGCGATATCGTAATGCGTCATATGAACGTTTACGGTACTCTTGAAAACCTGCACGAAAAGGTAGCTATCCATATAAACGATACACACCCCACACTTGCGATCCCCGAGCTTATGAGAATACTGCTCGATGACTGCGGTTATGACTGGGATAAGGCATGGAACATCATCACTAACACATTTGCTTATACCAACCACACAGTTATGGCAGAAGCACTTGAAACATGGGATGTTGACCTTATGCAGAGAATACTCCCCAGAATTTACGCTATCATAGTTGAGATAAACAACCGTTACTGCGCTCACCTTATGGAAGTAACAGGCGGCGACAGCGAAAAGGTTACAAGAATGTCTATCATTCTCAACAACCGCGTTAAGATGGCAAACCTCTGCTGTGCGGCAAGCAGCTCGGTAAACGGCGTTTCAAAGCTCCACTCCGAGATCATCAAGGACAGCGTATTCCACGATCAGTACACAGTTACTCCCGACGCTTTCAAGAACGTTACAAACGGTATCGCATACCGCCGTTGGCTTCTCGCAAGCAACCAGGGACTTACAAAGCTCCTTACGGAGTGCATAGGCGACGGCTTCAAGAAGGACGCTTCAAAGCTTGCAGACTTCAAGAAGTTTGCAGACGACAAGGCAGTTCTTGATAAATTAGCCGCTGTAAAGCTCGCTAACAAGAAGGCTTTTGCAAAGTATGTATACAACACAACAGGTACAAAGCTCAACTGCAACGGTATCTTTGATGTTCAGGTAAAACGTCTGCACGAATACAAGCGTCAGCAGTTAAATGCAATGAACATTATCGCAGATTACCTTTATCTGCTCAACAACCCCGATGCCGACTTTGTTCCCAAGACATATATATTCGCGTCAAAGGCTGCTCCCGGCTACTACATGGCTAAGCAGATAATCAAGATGATCTGGTGCATAGGCGAAGAACTCAAGAAGAACCCCAAGCTCAACGAAAAGCTCTCCGTTGTATTCCTTGAAGACTACAAGGTAACACTGTCAGAGATACTTATGCCAGCAAGTGAAATTTCAGAGCAGATCTCTCTCGCAGGTACAGAGGCGTCCGGTACAGGTAATATGAAGCTTATGCTCAACGGTGCTCTTACAATGGGTACTTACGACGGTGCAAACGTTGAGATACACGGTGCCGTAGGCGATGACAACATCTTCATCTTCGGTATGTCTACACCTGAAGTAAACCAGCTCAAGGCTGAGGGTTACAACCCCGAAAACATTTATAATTCACACGCTGTTATCAAGAGCGTACTCGAAAAGATGTACAAGGGTATCAACGGCGCTACATTTGAAGAAGTTGCAAACTCACTGCGCAACGCAGACAGATATATGTGCTTTGCGGATTTCGACAGTTACAGAGGAATGCAGGCTAAGGCAAGCGAAACTTATAAGGATAAGTACAAGTGGAACAAGATGTCCCTTATAAATATCGCTTCCGCAGGTATATTCTCTGCTGACCGTGCCGTTACAGACTATGCGCGTGACATCTGGAAGTTAATATAATTTATTTAATCCCACATACAGCAAAAAGTCCGTTGTAATCAACGGACTTTTTCGGGTATTTAAAACCCCTCTGATTTTAATCCGAAAGGAATGTTTTTAATGGATACTCCGATATTTGACTGCTTTGACCTGAACTACAAGAGCCCGTTCGGAGCGATAAGACAGTTTCAGCCCAGCACGTTCTCTCTGCGTTTCCCTAAGGAATGGCACGTTACAGATCCTACTCTGGTAATGTTCCGTCCCGGTGAAAAAGAGCGTTTTGTACCGCTTGAGATAACCGACAGCACAACAGACTGCAATGTGTTCACCTGTAACTTCAATCCCCAGCACACCGGACTTCATCACTACTATTTCTCGCTGATGATAGACGGCAACAGAAGATATGTAAAGCGTAGCGGAGCGAGAACAGGCGTTCTTGATAACGGCGACCTGTTCCAGCTTACCGTTTTTGATAAGGATATGGCGGCTCCCGACTGGATAAAGGGCGGCATTATGTATCAGATATTCCCCGACAGATTCTGCCGTAGCGGTGAAAAGCACGAAAATGTGCCCTCCGACAGAATAGTGCATGAAAACTGGGAGGATACGCCTTTCTTCCGTCCCGATGATAAGGGCATTATCCGCAACAACGACTACTTTGCAGGCGACCTTAAGGGTATAGAAAGCAAGCTTCCCTATCTTGAAAGCTTAGGTGTTACCTGTTTATATTTAAACCCGATCTTTGAATCCCACGAAAATCACCGTTACTCGACCGCCTGCTATGAGCATATCGACCCTATGCTCGGTACGGACGAGGATTTTGAGCATCTGTGCAAGGAAGCCAAAACGCACGGCATAGATATTATCCTTGACGGCGTATTCTCACATACAGGCGCAGACAGTATATATTTCAACAAGTTCGGTAGATACGGCGAGCACGAGGGTGCATATAAGAATCCCGACAGCCACTACAGAAACTGGTACTGTTTCTCACGCTATCCCATTGAGTACGAATCGTGGTGGGGCATTACAACTCTGCCTAACGTAAACGAGAACAATCCAGACTACACCGCATACATCTGCGGCGAAAACGGAATATTACAGCGTTGGATAGACAAGGGTGCAAGGGGCTGGCGACTTGACGTTGCCGATGAACTTCCCGACGAGTTCCTTGACAATCTCAACAAGGCAGTTAAAGCCAAGGGCAACGACAAGGTAATATATGGCGAGGTATGGGAAGACGCGTCAAACAAGGAAAGCTACGGCGTCCGCAGACGTTACCTTATAGGCGGTCAGCTTGACAGCGTTATGAACTATCCTTTCAAGGAAGCTATCATAAACTATTGCAAGTACGGCGATGCAAGGGGCTTTGAGGACGGCGTAATGACTATACTTGAGCATTACCCCAAGCCCAGTGCCGATATGCTGATGAACTTCCTGTCAACGCATGACACCGAACGTATTCTGACAAGACTTGCAGGTGAAGACGTGGGCTGGCACGACAGAGAATGGCAAGCAGAGCGCTACCTCAGCCCTGAGCAGTATGTATACGGTCTGTCACTGCTCAAGTGCGCTATGGTGTTACAGTTCTTCTTACCGGGTATACCCTGTATCTATTACGGAGATGAAGCAGGACTTGAGGGCTACAAGGACCCGTTCAACAGACGTTGCTATCCGTGGGGCAAGGAAAACCTTGATATGATAGACTTCACAAAACAGCTTGCACAGATAAGAAAGTCAAGCAAGGCATTTGCACAGGGCGAAATGAAATTCCTCGGTTGTACGCCCGAAGAATGCGTATTTGCAAGAATTGACAAGCTCAACCGCGAAGCCGCCGTTATATTCCTGAACAAGTCGAAATATCCCAAGACATTCAATCTTGACGATTATATGAAGGGTGAATACACTGACCCGAAGTTCCTGAGAAAACCTCACGAGAGCGATGAAAAGACGATCAGGTTGTCACCGTTCGATTATGGCGTACTTGTATGCCGTATATAAATATTTGCTTGTATTTTTACACACGATAGTGTATAATCTACTTGTAACTCAAGTGACTGTCCGCCGTTTGCGGCGGAGCGGAAAGGAAAATAAAATGGGAAAAGCATTGATAATAGGTGCCGGCGGCGTTGCCGGAGTAGTTGTTCATAAGTGCTGTCAGAACAGCGACGTATTTACTGAGATCTGCATTGCAAGCCGTACAAAGTCGAAGTGCGACGCGCTCAAAAAGCAGGTCGAAGAAAAAGGCACTAAGACAAAGGTGACAACAGCGCAGGTTGACGCTGACAGCGTTCCTCAGCTCGTTGAGCTTATAAATAAGGAAAAGCCCGACATAGTAATAAACGTTGCGCTCCCTTATCAGGACCTTACAATAATGGACGCTTGCCTTGAAACAAAGACAGACTATGTTGATACCGCAAACTATGAGCACCCCGATACAGCCAAGTTTGAATATAAGTATCAGTGGGCATACAGAGAGAAGTTTGAGAAGGCAGGAATAACCGCACTTCTCGGAAGCGGATTTGACCCCGGCGTAACAGGCGTATTCTGCGCTTATGCCCAGAAGCATTACTTTGACGAGATCAACTATATTGATATTCTCGACTGCAACGGCGGCGACCACGGTTATCCGTTTGCCACAAACTTCAACCCCGAGATCAATATCCGTGAGGTATCTGCAAAGGGCAGTTACATTGAGGACGGTAAATGGGTAGAAACCGAACCGATGGAGATAAAGAGAGAGTACAACTTTGAGCAGGTCGGAAAAAAGGATATGTATCTTCTGCACCACGAAGAGCTTGAATCACTCGCACTCAATATCAAGGGTATCAAGCGTATACGTTTCTTTATGACATTCGGTCAGAGCTATCTCACACACTTGAAGTGCCTTGAAAATGTTGGCATGACATCAATCAAGCCTATTATGTATGAGGGCAAGGAAATAGTACCGCTCCAGTTCTTAAAGGCAGTTTTACCCGACCCCGCATCGCTCGGTCCGAGAACAGTCGGAAAGACAAATATCGGCTGTATCTGCATAGGCAAGAAGGACGGCAAGGAAGTACACTACAAGGTTTACAACTGCTGTGATCACCAGGAATGCTACAAGGAAGTCGGCTCGCAGGCTATCAGCTATACTACCGGCGTTCCCGCTATGATAGGCGCTATGATGGTAATGACAGGCAAGTGGAAGAAGCCCGGTGTTTACAACATTGAAGAGTTTGATCCCGATCCGTTTATGGACGCACTGAACAAGTGGGGACTTCCGTGGCACGAAACATTCGATCCCGAACTCGTAGATTGAGTTGATTTCAGAATATAGTAAAACAGCCCACCGCATTTTTGCGGTGGGCTGTTCAGCCTATCGATAAACCTATATAATTTTTAAAAATGGGGGTCGCAGGGGCGAAGCCCCCGACAGGGACTAGGGGCGGTAGCCCCAGTAATATAGCCCCTTTCCAGGGGAAAGGGGTTTGGGGATTCGGCAAGGATGCCGATATAGAACGCCCAAAGGCTTTGCACGACGCAAAGCCCACAAAGCGTTCTTAAAGGGATAGAGAATTTGCTCTATTTTATAAAAACAGACTATTTTTACAAGCTGAACCCACCGCAAAAATGCGGTGGGTTGTTTTTTATCAGTTCAGTACGGCTATTTTCTTTTTGTCAAGGTTTATCATAAATATGACCGATACAACGGCGGAAACTATTTCCGCTATCGGGAACACCCACCACATAAGCATATCCGGCGCACCGCCGAGTACAAGCGCCGAAAAGCCCCAGGCTACAGGCAGGACAAGCACAAACTGCCTTAACAGCGATACGACGAGCGATTGAAAACCGCCATCAATTGCCTGGAATATTCCCTGAAAGGCTATGTTTGCGCCTGCAAATACAAAGCTTACAGTGATAATGTGCATTGCGTCGGTGCACAGCCTGAGTGAGTTTCCCGACAGGGAGAACAGCTCACCCAGAGGCACGGCAAATATTTCTATCAGTATTGTGCCGAGAGCCATTATAATAAGCGTATAGAGCATACCGTATTTTATGCCGTCTTTTATTCGCTTTTTGTCTGCCATTCCGTGAGCGTATGATATTACCGGGGTTATTGCGTCACGCATACCGAAAGCGGCAAACAGGAAAAACTGCTGTACCTTGTAGTAAAGTCCGTAGGCGGTCACGGCGTCAATGCTTACAGAACCTAAGATAACATTCATTCCGTAGGTCATTATCGACATAAGCGCCTGGGCGATTATAGCCGGAAGACCTATGGAATATATGCCTTTTATGACTGCACCGTTCGGTTTTTTGTAACACAGTTTCTTACTTATTTCGCTGTTGAATTTAAGATGAAAGATAAGAGCCGTGACAAGTGAAACTATCTGACCTATTACCGTTGCGAGTGCCGCACCCTTTACTTTCATCTCAGGAACTCCGAGAAGTCCGTAAATCATAATAGGGTCAAGTATGATATTAGTGACAGCACCTGCTATCTGGGCAATTGTTGAAAACAGCGATCTGCCGGTTGATTGCAGTAACTTTTCGTAAACAGAGAAGAATGTAATTCCAAATGACATTGTACAGCATATCGTAAGATAATCTACAGCCATTGCGATTATTTCCTCGTCCTGCGACTGCGTGCGGATATAAGGCTCAACTCCGAATAATCCGACAAGCAGAAAAACGACGTATATTATCAGCGCAAGAAATTCTGCGTTGCCTGCGGTAAGGCTTGCCTTTTCCCTGTCGCCCTGACCGAGGGATTTTGACAGCAGTGCGTTTGCACCGATACCTGTACCGATGCCTACCGCTACCATCAGCATCTGCATAGGAAAGGCGAGAGTGAGCGCATTGAACGCCGCCTCTCCGCCTGTCTGCATATTTGTTACGAATGCACTGTCTACTATGTTGTATACTGCCTGCAATACCATTGAGAGTATTACGGGCAGTCCTGTTTTAAGGAGCAGTTTCCTGACCGGCTCTGTGCCCAGCCTGCTTACTTGTTCTTGTTGCATATCTGTGTATCCTTTCTTTACGGCAAAAAAATAAAGCGTAGATCCGTTGTCCGGATTTACGCTTTTCGCTACTCGACTGTATTTATTTTATCATTTTGCTTTTGCTTTTGTCAAGCCGATGAAAGAATTTCGGCATTTTTATAACTCTGCGGCGGTAAAAACAAGGTCGATTTGTCAGATATTTTACCGCCTTATATAAATATGATAAGCGGCAAAATGACGGTTATTTCCCTGCACCCCAGTACTTTCTGTCAAGGCTTCTGAAATTAACTGCCGAGGATATATCCTGCCGTCTTATTATCTCGCTTCCCGCAAGGTCTGCACAGGTGCGTGCGACTTTGAGTATCCTGTCGTATGCTCTTGCTGACAGCCCCATTTTGTCAAAGCAGTCGGAGAGCATCTTCTTTGCGCTTTCGTCAATTGGGCACATTTCATGAAGATATGCGGGCGGTATCTTGGAGTTTGAGCGTATATCCGTACCTGCAAAGCGCTCTTGTTGTATTTCTCTTGCTTTCATTATGCGTTCAAGCACGGCACTGCTCGGCTCGCCCTTTTTCGCACTGCTGATCTCTTCATATGACAACTGCGGCATTTCCACCTGTATATCTATTCTGTCGAGTACGGGGCGGCTTATCTTGCCGAGATAATTCTGTATCATATTTTTGGAGCAGGTGCATTTGCCCTTAGGGTTGCCGAAATTGCCGCAGGGGCAGGGGTTCATGGCGGCGACAAGCATAATATCGCACGGATATGATACCGAGCCCTGCGCTCTTGATATTGTTATAACTCCGTCCTCGAGCGGCTGTCTTAGCGTTTCGAGCGTTCTGCGGTCAAATTCGGGCAGTTCGTCAAGAAACAATACGCCGTTATGCGCAAGGGATATTTCACCCGGTCTGGGAATACTTCCGCCGCCTATAAGTCCGACTGCCGAGGCGGTGTGTGATACGCTCCTGAAAGGGCGGACGGTAACTATCGGCTTTTCGCGGTCAAGCATACCTGCTATCGAGTGTATACCGGTGGTTTCAATGCTTTCGTCAAAGGTCATAGGCGGGAGTATTGAGGGTATACGCTTTGCTATCATACTTTTACCCGTACCGGGAGGACCGATGAGCAGGACGTTGTGAAAGCCTGCGGCGGCGACTTCCAGCGCGTGACGGGCAAGCGCCTGTCCCTTTACATCGGATAAGTCCTCGGTTTCAAACATTTCGGGCGAGGGAACATAGGGAGGTTCAGGCTCAATACGCTTTTTACCTGTGAAATGATTTATCAGGTCGGAAATATGCTTTATGCCGTATACCGATAATCCCTCGACAACGGACGCTTCCTTTGCGTTCTCGGCAGGGAGAAACAGCCGTTTTATACCGCATTTTCTTGCTTCTATCGACATGCTGATAACTCCGCCTGTGAACACAAGCGAGCCGCCGAGCGAAACCTCGCCGATAAAGGCGCAGTCGGAAAGATCCTCGGTGATGATATTGTTGACCGCAAGTATGGCGGCGATTATCGTGAAGTCGTACAGTGAGCCGCATTTACGCACGTCTGCGGGCGCTAAGTTGACCGTCAGCTTCTGACCGCTTATCGCTATGCCGATGCCCGAAAGAGCGCCTTTTATACGCATTTTGCTTTCCTGTACGGCAAGGTCGCCAAGTCCGACTATGTCAAACGACGGCTGACCCCTTGATGATATTATTTCAGCGGTGACTTTAAAGGCGTTCATACCGAAAAGTCCCATTCCGTTTACCTGAGAATACATATTTTCACCTGTTTTCATTTTGTTTTAAGTGATAACTATGTAATAATTATACAACCTTTTAGGTATATTTTCAACAAAAACACGTTTTTTTACTGCTGAAAAATCTAATAATATTTTTAAGATTTTATTTGCATTTGCGGCGGAAAAATGTTATACTGTCTAGTGAATGGAATTTTAGGTTAGCTATAGCTATATTAAGCTTAAAAAGCAATGTAACTATGCGACCGTTTTATACAGAAAGGACAGACTACTATGGCAAACACTACAGAGCTTTACAACGAGTGGCTTGAAAAAGCAGTCAAGGATGCTGATTTAAAAACAGAGCTTGAAAGCGTAAAGGGTAAGGAAGACGAGATAAACGACCGTTTCTACCGTGATCTCGAGTTCGGTACAGGCGGACTGAGAGGCGTTATCGGCGCAGGTACAAACAGAATGAACGTTTATACCGTAGGCAAGGCAACACAGGGTCTTGCAAACTACCTCAAGAACACAGGCAAGAGCGATCTTAAGGTTGCAGTTGCATACGACAGCAGAATCAAGTCTGACGTATTCGCAAAGCACGCCGCTTCTATCTTTGCGGCAAACGGCATTACAGCAAACATCTACACAGAGCTTATGCCTACTCCTATGCTTTCATGGGCAGTAAGAGCGCTCGGCTGTGACGCAGGTATCATTGTTACGGCAAGCCACAACCCCGCTAAGTACAACGGTTACAAGGTTTACGGAAGCGACGGCTGTCAGGTTACACTTGAAGCCGCTGAAAAGATACTCGGCGAGATAGAAAAGCTCAACATCTTTGCAGACGTAAAGAGCGGTGACTTTGAGCAGTATGTAAACGAAGGCAAGATAAAGTACATCGGTCAGGACGTAATCGATGAATATATCGCAAATGTCAAGAAGCAGTCTATCCACCCAGAGCTTTGCGCAAAGAGCGGACTTAAGGTTGTATATACTCCTCTCAACGGTGCCGGAAACAAGCCCGTTCGCCGTATCTTAAAGGAGATCGGTATCAACAACGTTGTAGTTGTTAAGGAACAGGAAATGCCCGACGGCAACTTCACGACCTGCCCCTACCCCAACCCCGAGATCAAGGAAGCATTACACTTAGGTCTTGAGCTGTGCAAGACAGAAAAGCCCGATTTACTGCTCGCTACCGACCCCGACAGCGACCGTGTAGGTATTGCAGTTCCCGACGGTGATAAGTACGTTCTTTTCACAGGTAACGAAGTAGGCGCAATGTTACTCGAGTATATCTGCAAGGAGCGTATCGCCGCAGGTACAATGCCCGCAAACCCCGTTGCGGTAAAGACAATAGTTACAACAGACCTTGTTAAGGCTATCGCCGCTAAGTACGGCGTTGAGCTGAGAGAAGTCCTCACAGGCTTCAAGTTCATCGGCGAGCAGATCGGCTTCTTAGAGGCTAAGGGTGAAGAAAACAGATACATCTTCGGCTTTGAAGAGAGTTACGGTTACCTCGCAGGCTCATATGTAAGAGATAAGGACGCTGTTGTAGCATCAATGCTTATCTGCGAAATGGCAGCATTCTACCGTTCACAGGGCATTTCTCTCGTACAGGCAAGAGCTAAGATGTACAGCGACTACGGCTTCTACTGCAACAAGCTTGAAACATTCACTTTCGAGGGCGAAACAGGTATGAAGAAGATGAACGCTATCATGGATACACTGAGAAACGAAAAGCTTGAAGCTATCGCAGGTTCTAAGGTAATCGGCAAGGCTGACTACAAGCTGAGCGTAAAGACAGATTATGTAAGCGGCAAGACAGAAGAACTTACACTTCCCAAGTCAAACGTTATCACATTCTACCTTGAAGACAACGCAAGCGTAGTAATCAGACCTTCAGGTACAGAGCCCAAGATCAAGCTTTACTATACAACAGTCGGTTCAAGTGTTGAAGATGCGGCTGAAAAGCAGGCTAAGCTTTCAGCAGATTTCACAAAGATAGTAGGCTGAACAAGTTACTGATTCACAAGTTTCAGGAAATTTTGAAAAAACTATTGCAAAATATATTTTTCTGTGCTATAATAGTAACCTAAGCGTGAAAGCGCGCAATTCTGAAATCATGGCGAAAGCTGTAATTTAGATCAATTCCAAAGGTCAGGAGGTGACAGCATGAAAGAAGGTATCCACCCTAACTACCAGCCCACCACTATCAAGTGTGCTTGCGGCGAGGTTATCGAAACAAGATCAACCAAGCAGGATATAAAGGTTGAAATCTGCTCGAAGTGCCACCCTTTCTTTACAGGAAAGCAGAAGTTGGTTGACACAGGCGGACGTGTTGACAAGTTCAAGAAGAAGTACAATCTTGACAAGTAATGAAAAAAGAGGACTGTTGCGTTTGCACAGTCCTTTTTACTTTACCGGTAAAACTTAAGCGCAGTCAAAAGACTGCGCTTAAGTCTGTCGAAAAACCCCTTAAAATTTTAAAACAGGGTCGCAGGGGCGAAGCCCCCGACAGGGACTAGGGGCGGTAGCCCCAGCAAAATAGCCCATTCCCACGGGGAAGGGGCTTGGGGTTAGGGATTGAGAATAGGCTACATTTCTCAAAAATAGACTTTTTCTACAAGCTTAAGCGCAGTCAAAAGACTGCGCTTAAGTTTTATACAGTTTACTGTTTTTTCTCTTTCCTGAAAACAAACACCTTACTGAAAATATAATTCAGCACAAGCACAACGATATTCGAGAATATCTTCGCGCAGAACTCATAAAGTCCGTTTTCGATATTCGGGAGATTTACAAGCAGGAACATTATAATAAGATCAACAAACAGCGTGAACAACCTTGCCGCATAGAACGACAGCGCCTGTACTGCATTCTTGCCGAATCCCTTTACCTTGCTTTGGAACACCCAAATCCTGTTTGTGATATACGCGAACGTCACCGATACTATCCACGATATGATATTCGGCAGTACGGTTGACGAATCGCCGCCGCTGAAATTGAGCCTGTACGTCCATTTTAAAAACAGAGGTACGCTTTCTTCACTCGGGAATATACACCGGATTACAAAGTACGTTACTATCGACACAAGCGTTGTAAGCGCCCCGAAGATAACATACATTATTATCTCACGGTATCTTGTAAAAAGCTCCTTCCACTGTGACGGGTGCAGAGCTATTTTAAATATTTCCTTGATCTTGTCCAATTACATATCCGCCATTTCGTCAAAATCTTCGCTGTGCAGATTGTCCTCGCCCATATCGCCGTGACCGTGCAGGTTTGCACCGACCATATCTCTGCCTCTTACCATATACTTGTCGCGTTCGAGCTTTACAGCCTCGTCAAGTATTTTCTTTACTTCTCTCGGATTCTTGACAGATACAAGCTCCTTGTTCGGTGTGTCGCAGTCCCTTGATGTAACCACGATAGTGCCACAGCCTACCATTCTCTGACCGAGCGACAGCTTCATAGTCTTGTCAACTATCTTGTAAAGCTCGATCTCGTCCTCCTTGATATTGAGAAATCCCACCTTCGTATATAATACGCTTGACGTAAGTATATATCTTGTAAATGAGATAGGCATACCCATTATGCACTTTTTGCCGGTCCACAGAATATCGCCGTAATCACGCTCGAGCTTTTTCATATTAGCCATAACATTTTTTCCTTTCACTTACCAGAGCTTGTTTTCGTGCGGACATCGGCTGACAGCATAAGCAGCCCTCATCTCCACAAAACAACCGCACTTACTGCACATACCGTTTATAAGGCAGTCGCACTCCGTACATATTTCAAGACGTTTTTTGTACAGCGCTTCATCAGCTTTTTTCTCATCGGGAATAAGCTCTATATTCTCTTTGATATTCTGAAACGCCTCGGCACTCATACGGCTCAGCAGACATCTTTTGCAGACGTTCATGCAAGGATTATCTCAGCTACACTGCAAGGCGGAAGTGTGAATGTTATTCCTCTGTCGCTCCTTGTAACCCCGTCAAATTCCGCAATAGTGACATTTTCGGGTTCGTCAAAGGTGTTGTGAGCATCAGCCTTGCCGCTCAGTATTCTTGCTCTTACGGAATTGAACTCAAATCCGCATATATCCGCGTCGATCGTCCTGCTTTCGGACAGTGAGCAGTTTGAAACCGTTAAAGTCATTTCGTTGTCGCTGTTTACAGATACGCTCTGCGAAATAACGGGAAGATCATATCCCTCCTGCTTTTCGTCTGCTATACTGCTGTAGCACAGCTCGCCGTCCTGGTGGTTCTTGTACAGATCGAATACATGATATGTAGGTGTCAGTATCATTCGTTCGCCCTCGGTGAGAATAAGCGCCTGAAGCACATTCACCGCCTGCGCAAGATTAGCCATAGAGATCCTGTCACAGTGGCTGTTGAATATGTTCAGATTGATCGATGCCACCATAGCGTCACGCATCGTATTCTGCTGATATAAGAAGCCGGGATTAGTGCCGTCCTCTACATTATACCACGTTCCCCACTCATCTACAACCAGTTTTATGTTATTTTCGGGATTATTTACGTTAAGAATATCACAGTGGCGCTTGACAAGAGTTTCCATATACCACGTCTTTTCGAGCGTTATGTAATATTCCTCGTCGGTAAATCCGGTAGCGTTGCCCTTATCCTCCCATTTTCCCTTAGGCACAGTATAGTAGTGCAGGCTCACCGCATTCGTATGCCACGGCGTGATATTCTCTGTTATAACCTTCGTCCAGTTATAATCATCCCCATTCGGTCCGCAGGCGACCTTGTAAAGCTGATTTGCCCCGTAGTTCCTGCAATACGTCTGATACTGCCTGTAAAGTGCGGAATACTGCTCCGGCGACATATTTCCTCCGCAGCCCCAGCTCTCGTTTCCGACTCCGAGATATTTCAGCTTCCACGGCTTTTCCCTGCCGTTCTTCTTTCTTAATTGCGTCATAGGCGAATCGTTGTCCGAGGTGATATATTCGATCCACTCTGACAGTTCCTGCACCGTGCCCGATCCGAGATTACCCGACAGGTAAGGTTCACAGCCGACCATTTCGCAGAAGTTGAAGAACTCGTGCGTGCCGAAGCTGTTGTCCTCGGTCACTCCGCCCCAGTGGGTATTTATCATTTTCTTGCGTTGTGACTTGTCCCCGATGCCGTCTTTCCAGTGATACTCGTCCGCAAAGCATCCGCCCGGCCAGCGCAGGACAGGCATCTTAATATTCTTAAAAGCCTCGACTATATCGTTTCTGATACCGTTCGTGTTCGGAATACTGCTGTCCTCACCGACATATATACCATTGTATATACATCTGCCCAGATGCTCCGAAAAATGACCGTAGATCTCCGGGTTTATATGCCCCTTTCTGTCACTGCCGTTTATGTACATTTTTGTGCTCATAGCTTTTTCCTTTCTTGATGTTTTATGCAAAGCCTGTTTACGACACATCTTGCCGTATGTACTGATTTTAGCATAATAACGGCATTTAATCAATAACTTTTTGTGCAAATTCCCACAATTTAATATGTCATCTCGGTTGACAGAACAACCGTTAAGCTATATAATATTATAGAAAACAGCACAGAAAAAGAGGTATTTTATGAGTTATAAAGCACTTATTTTCGACCTTGACGGCACACTTTTGAATACGATTGACGATCTTGGTGACAGCGCAAACCACATTTTATGCAAACTCGGTTTCCCCACCCACACGATAGATGAATATAAATACTTTGTCGGAAACGGCATACCGAAGCTTATAGAGCGTTGTCTGCCGCCCGATAAGCAGGAATATAAGGAGCAGGCGCTTTCCATGTTCATGGAATATTACGCTCTGCACAGCGAGGACAAGACCGCCGCCTATGACGGAATACTAGAGCTTCTCACCACCGCCCGTAAAAAAGGCTTGAAGCTCGGTGTCATCACCAACAAGGCGCACAATATAGCACAGCAGGTAGTTCCGCACTTCCTCGGTGACGGCGTGTTCGATTATATCCGAGGACTTGACGAGAAGATAAAAGCAAAGCCCTGTCCCGACGGTGCGCTTGATGTAGCCGAAAGGCTCGGTGTACAGCCCTCCGAGGTGCTTTACATAGGCGACAGCGGTGTTGATATGCAGACCGCCGTAAACGCAGGCTTTACTCCGTGCGGTGTGCTCTGGGGCTTCCGTACCGAAGACGAACTTCGTGACAACGGTGCAAAGTATATTGCGCATGAACCTTCCGACATTCTTGAAATATTGAAGAAGTGAGGACAATATGAGGAAAAAGTTTCTTGAAATAGGTAAGATAGTAGCAACGCAGGGGCTCGGCGGTGAAGTCAGAGTACAGTATTACTGCGACAGCGCAGATGTTATATGCAGTTTTGACCGACTGTTTTTAGGCAAGGACAAGCAGGAGCTTGAAGTCGAAAAGGCTCGTCCGCATAAAACTCTCGCCGTGCTTAAACTCGGCGGTATCGATAATGTTGACGAGGCTAAGACGATAGTCGGAAAAATGCTTTATATGGACCGTGACGATGTGGAACTTCCCGAGGGTGTAAACTTCATACAGGACCTTATCGGGCTTGAAGTCCGTGACGCCGATACGGGCAAGGTTTACGGCAAGGTAACGGATATATATCAGCACGGTGCGGCAGACGTTTACGAGCTTAAAACCCCTGATGGCAAGGAACTTATGTTCCCGGCAATTCCCGAAGTTCTTCTTGAAAAGAACATAGATGACGGCTACCTTGTTATAAGACCGCTTGACGGCTTGTTTGATGAAGAATAACCCCGACAGCAAAACGGAGAATTTATGATAAGAATAGATATAGCTACCCTCTTCCCCGATATGTGCGAATCGTACTTATCCGAAAGCATAGTCGGCAGAGGTCGCAAAGCAGGTCATATAGACATACGTTGCCACAATATCCGTGACTATGCCGGAAACAAGCACAACCGTGTTGATGATAAGGCTTACGGCGGCGGCACAGGAATGGTAATGCAGGCACAGCCTATTTACGACTGTATAACTGCAATAAAACAGGAGATCGGCACCTCCCCCAGAATAATCTATATGTCGCCACAGGGCAGAGTGTTGACGCAGGACATCGTAAAAGAGCTTGCCGGCGAGGATAGTTTAATTATTCTCTGCGGACATTACGAGGGTGTTGACCAGCGTGTGTTGGACGAGCTTGGTGCTGAAGAGATCTCGGTTGGCGATTATGTACTGACGGGCGGAGAACTCCCGGCGCTGATACTCTCCGATGCGATAGCAAGACTACAGGACGGAGTACTCCCCAACAGCGATGCCTACAGCATAGAGAGCCATTACAACGGCTTGCTTGAACACCCACAGTACACACGTCCCGAAATATGGCACGACAGAGCCGTTCCGGGCGTTCTGCTGACAGGAGCGCACGACGCCGTAGCGAAATGGCAGGAAGAAACCGCCCTTGAAGTAACCCGCAGAAAGCGCCCTGATATGCTGTACGACCACCGCACAGACGGCGAGCCTTACGCAAGATATATCCGTGTATTCGTGCCGCATAAAGAGCGTGAATATGATATAGTTGCTTTTATGAAGATGATATTCCACAGACGTATCCTTACAAACCGTGAGCAGAAGATTTTAAAGCGTATGATGCCCGTACTCGACTCCCTCCCCACTCCGCCCGAATACCCGGAGCAGTCACAAGACGTTACGATATGGCTTAAAGCGAAAAACGCAGGGCATATTCTTGATATGTACGCTCCGCTTTTCGATATGCTGAGAGAACACGATATAGATTACCGTATAGAATACAGCGACACTCCGAGCGGTGTTCACGTAGCCGAAAACGATAATTTTACCGTATTCGCTTAAAAGTGTATATAACAAATGCCGATGAAAACTCATCGGCATTATTTTTATTCGATCCGTGCGAAGCACACCATAATTATTCATTATTCATCGACCCAACAACTTCCCCTATCTCTTTCCAATCATGCACACGTCTGATATTCCCGTGCTCCAGCCCCCTGTTGTATGGTGCGTCAAAAAGCAATACCTTAACGCCGTTATCCGCTAAGAACTTTGACACTTTCGGGTTATCGTCAATCATAATGTCAATGCCGTATTTTTGGCAACCTCTCAGCTTATCGCCGTTTGAATCCCTTTCGGTGCAGAAATAAGTATCGTCAAAATTGTAGTTGTTTTTCTGTATCCAGTCGGTATATAATTTTTTACTGAAAAGTCCGAGCGGGTTTTTGTATGCCGCAAACCGTCTTGCAGTGATCTGATACACCCCGTGACCGTTTTTCTTGAAGCTTTCTATCACGCTGAGCGAATTTTCCCGTGGGTGCGCGTTTTTACAGTACGAGAAGAAATAACGGACGCCGAACATAGCCTCGCTCAGTTTTGAACAGCCGAAAACCTCGGTAGCCCTGTATCCGGACAGATCATCCGGCTCACGTTTAAACCACTTCTTGCCGTATTCGATTATAAATTTGGACAGGTCGGTGAGTACGCCGTCACAGTCAACGCCTATGTTCATACCGTTCTCCTTAAAGTTTGATGCATATTCATTATACTATCAAACAAGCTGATTGTCAATTTTTATACGGCTGAATTACCGCACTCCCTGATAAAACAGCTCACAGCCGCAACAAAAAAGGCGGTCACCGCAACTGCCATGACCGCCAATATTCCATTTATGCTTTGTGTAAATCCGCCGTTTTGCTACCATTTGTTAACCGCAAACGTTTTAAAAGGCGGAACTTGAAGCGGCGACTCGCCACAAGGCGGAACTTGAAGCGATACATTGCTGTTCAGCCACAAATCTATCAATTTCCGGTAAAATTAAAATAAATTTAAATTAATCGAAAAAAGATTAACAAATATACTTGACAAAGTGGTACTGTTTTATCTTGGTTTTACACCGGTTTCAAATCGTGCCGTTGCAGAAACTGACAATATTCCATCATACCGCAGTGTAGAATGGCAGGCAAAAGCTCTTTGTGGTGAAGTCACAATTCCGTATGATGCTACAAAAGGCATGAAAGCAAAAGAAATCGTGACAAAATACCATGTAACAGAAGCTTCCGCTAAATATAGAATAAAACAAGATAAGAAAAAATGATCATTCCTTAAGAGAGGTAAGGTGATTTCTATGGTTTATTTTCAGTGACAAAGAAAAAACGTATCAAAAGCCTTTGGTCACAGCTTTCGATACGTTCTTGGATAAGAATGTTAAAACAATCTTAGTAGTGTTTGATTATTATAACATAAATGTCCTTTCTTTGTCAATTCGCAAATTAGATAAAATCGAAAATGACAGGTGATTTTTCACCGGAAAGGAGACTTTATGACAAGTCTTGATATGCGTAACAATACGCTTTTTATGAGAAATGAATTCAGCACTGCTGGAAAATGGCAGTTACCTATTATTCAAAAGCAGGCGATAAACACAAAAAATATTGCATTAATTGCTTGTTCTGATACTCGTTGCAACGATAACGAGTTAAACAGAGCAAAAGGCGTTCATTTTTTTGTTGACGACTATCGTTTTGAAGGTATCTATAAAAATCCCAAGCGTACACTTGAAAAATACTCGCAATATGCATTTTTATTAACGCCAGATTTTTCAACATATTCTGACATGAGCTTTTGGCGTCAAATTGAAAGCGTTGCACACAGTCGTTGGGTAGGAGCGTATTGGCAAAGCAAGGGGCTTACGGTTATCCCTACAATCAGTTGGGGCGATGCAAGAAGCTTTAGTTTCCGCTTTGACGGCGTTGAACAGAATGCTGTTGTTGCTGTTGGTATGATAGGTTGTAAGAGTAACAAGCTTTCCTTTATGCGTGGGTATAATGCCATGCTTGAAAAGCTGTCCCCGTCGGCAATTATCTGCTTTGGCAAGCCCTTTGACGAAATGACAGGTAATATTATAGCTGTTGACTATCTTTCATCAAGAAAGGTGGTACGCTGATATGGGTGGTAGAGTAACATTTGCAAGCGGTAATCCTGTACCGTATACTTATGAAACAATCGGAAAAATAGACGATGTAAAAATATTGCATGGTATTGGAGATAAACATGATTTACCGGTGGAGGCTCATTCAAACAATGCATATATCCAGTTATACCCCGATGGTAACTTCAAAATGCTTCGTCTGTTTGATAGTGAACATTATCTTGTTAAGGAAATAGGATATCATCCGGAGTCACAACTTGATAAAAGTCGCAAACCAATTCTTCATGTCCATGAATATCCCATTCACGATGACTTCAGAAAAAGAACTACCCGATTAATGACTGAAGAAGAATACGAAAAGTATAAAAAGTATTTTGGAGGTATTGATAGATGGAAGCCGGAAAAATAACCGAATTTATAGATAACCTTACAATACAAGATGAAATGGTGCGATACAAGGGTAATCTGTACTATTTTTACGGAATACGATTTGATGAAGAACGGCACTTATATTATACAAGTGTTGACAAATTCCGTAATAATATAAACGAATTTGAAAGGGAAATTTATCGTTATGAAAGTACAGATATGTCAGACTGCCTTGACCATTTGCTTGAAGACAAATACTGGGATGGTAAATGTTTTTATGAGGTTGAAAAGTTTATGAAATGGGTTGACTGCTGAAGCGACAAACCGTAACTAATTTAAAAGTTGAACACTAACTTTTGATTATCATTAAAATTTGTAAGAAGAAGACCGCCGTCCATTGACAGCGGTTTTCCTGCTAATTGAATAAAATACATCTTTGCGCAACCCCGCCGTTCCTCTACCGTCCGCCGACCGCAAATATTTCCAAAGGCGGAATTGTCAGCGGCGACTCGCCGCCCGCTTAGTCCTCAAGACCTTTGAGCGCCTGGAATTCTTCTTTCTTTATCCTTATCTTACCGTCCTTGAGAAGCTTTACATCTTCTCTCTTGAATGCCGTAGCGGCGGCGTCGGGATTCTTGTCAAGCTTTACCTTGAGTACACCAGTCAGCAGATTAGCGTCCTCAACAATACCTCTGCCCTCGGCGGTTTCAACAAGCGCACCGACCTTGGGGGTTATTGCAAGAAGCTCCTCATAGCAGTTCTGCTCGTACTTAAGACAGCACATAAGTCGTCCGCAGGTGCCAGAAATTTTTGTCGGATTAAGTGACAGCGATTGCTCCTTTGCCATCTTTATCGATACCGGCTGGAACTCTCCGAGGAAAGTCTTACAGCAGAACGGCCTGCCGCAGATTCCCAGTCCGCCGAGCATCTTTGCCTCATCACGCACGCCTATCTGACGTAACTCTATTCTTGTGCGGTAAACCGATGCCAGATCTTTTACAAGCTCTCTGAAGTCAACCCTGTTTTCGGCGGTAAAGTAGAACAGTATCTTGCTTCCGTCAAATGTGCAGTCAATATCGATCGGTTTCATCTCAAGCTTGTGATCCGCTATCTTCTGAGTGAAGACCTTCATGATCTCCTGCTCTTTTTCACGGTTCTTCTTCTGCGTTTCCAGATCCTTTTCCGTTGCTATGCGGATTATGCTCTTGAGCGGCTGTACTACCTTGCCGTCCTCAACCTCGCGGTTTGCGATAACGACCTCGCCGCATTCAACACCTCTTGCAGTTTCTACAATAACGTGATTACCGCATTCTATTTTATTGCCGGCGGGAGAGAAGTAATATATCTTTCCGACATCTTTGAATCTGACGCCTATAATTTCTGTCATTTATATTCCTTTCATAACAGGTGGACTATTCAAGTACACCAAACAGCTTTGCAGGCATATACGCCTGCATCAGCTTTACATTTATATTCGTTCCGTCAAGAAGCACAAGTTCCGAAAGCACTTCATAAAGACGGTACAGCTTTGCTTTCGTAAGCTTTCTGAGTGGGGCGGTCTGCGATGAGCTTTCGCCTGTTTCAAGCGCGCGCAGAGTTTCGGTAACACGCTCATACAGTATGGCGGTGACGGAGGAAAGTTCCTCTCTTGTCGTACAGCCCGATAAGACTGTGGCGGCAGAATATTCATCTTTGCGCGACAGAGCATCGATCAGCTTTTCCGCCGTGTCATAAAGCCGTATACGCTTTTCATCGGACAATATTCCGAGTATTTTGCCGGGATTTGTTCCGTACAGTTCAACCGACTGTTTAGCCTTTTCACCGTCACATCCGTTGTATTCGAGGCAGGCAACACACTCGTCCTGCGTCATTTCTGAAACTGGGATCGTCACCAGTCTTGACATTATCGTTTCCAGAATTGCCGAGGTGTTGGAGCTGGTGAAGATATATCGGTTGTGTCTTGACGGCTCTTCAATAGCTTTCAGCAGTACGTTCTGCTGTTCTTCCGTCATTTCCTCACAGTCCTCATAGATAAAGACCCTGGTATCGCAGTCGTTCGGAAGAGTAGAGGCAAAGCGTACATTGTCACGCACGCTGTCCTTTGTGTACTTTTCTCCCTTTGCGTATATAACATCTGCGTGCTCGCCCGAAATGATGTTACGGCAATTCCGGCATTTACCGCACGGCATATTGTTTTCGGGTGCGGAACACAGGTAAAGCATAGCGCACCACTTTGCGAGAGTACGCTTGCCAAGTCCTTTTTCACCCGTAAACATTATTCCGTGAGGAAGCCGGTCGTTTTCCGCCATTTCCGACAGCAGAGCTATTTCACGCTGTTTTCCGAACAGTTTTATGCTGTCAATATCGCCCGGCATCAGACTTTCTCAAATCTCTCAATGTTGGTTACGAAGATAGTCGCACCGCCGACAAATACTTCAACAGGAAAGCTTGTGTAACTGCCTACACCGTAAGATGCCGCAGAGGGAACAAACTGCTTTCTCTTGTGTGAGTGGTCCTTGATTATAGAGATTATCTCATCTATCTTATCATCCTCGGAGCATATAAGAAACGTGGTATTGCCCGACATTAAAAAGCCGCCCGTGGATGCAAGCTTAGTTGCCTGAAATCCTGCCTGAGTAAGCGATGAAGAAACTGAATGAGCATCATCATTATTTACAATTGCATATATAAGTTTCATAAAGATTACCGTCCTTTCTGTACCGGGTTATCCTTGTGAGTTTGTTTTTCTGAATAATTATATCACATTTTCGCCTTAAAGTAAAGGTGATACCGCAAATCACGGATAAATTACAAATTACATACTCCGGGGCGCTTATACTGCAGTTTTGCGATACGTCATACAACGATCGAAATATCATTTACGCCTTTGTCACGGAGCGTCCTTGCCGCGTCTATCGTTATTGTTTCGCCCGGCATTATGAGCGGTATTCCCGGAGGACAGGGAGCCGCCGCCGAGGCGCAGGTCTTGCCCACCGACATCATAACGGGAAGTTTCACCTTTCCGGAGAAGAAAGCCTTTGAGGGCGAGCAGGCGGTCTGGGTCCTGATATGTATCGGGGGTGAAGGCAGGGTCCTCACAAATATCGACCTTGGAGTGTTCGCCGTAAGGACTGTCTTTATCGTTTCAATATCCACGTCCGTAGTCGCACTTCCGAACAGCATTACACAGCGGTACTCGTCCGCATATTCGCACTCTATGTCAAAATTCCTCAGCATATCAGCCATGGCAAACCCGGTCGAATGCACCGCCGCACAGTCGAATGTTATCCTCATATAGTCGCTCGGCGACAGCACATATCCGATGTCTGCACAGTGCTGTTTCAGTGCGGTTATCTTATTGCATAATTCCGCTATGTGAAACGGTTTGTCGGCTATTGTCCTGTTGCATCTGTCCAGGCTGTCGAGAATAAGATAGCTCGGACTTGAGGTTGCCGTCAGCGCCATTGCTTCTTTTGCCATAGCGCAGTATTTCTCGTTTGCTATATGAAGATATGCGCCGCCGGTAAGAACGGGTAATGTCTTGTGGGCGCTGTCCGCACACATATCCGCACCGAGCGTCATCGGGTGCAGATCTACCGGCGCAAATTTAAGATAAGCGCCGTGGGCGTTGTCAACCAGTAAAGGTATACCGTGCGAATGGCACACCTCCGCTATTGCGGAAATGTCGCTCATTCCGCCGTAATAATCTATTGAATTTATGAACACCGCAAGCGTTCTGGAATTGATTTTTGCTTCTATGCTTTCCGGGGTAACTGCGGCACTGAGATACTCTTCGGGATATACCCATGACGGAGTAAGTCCGAGAAGAACACAGGAGTTAATGAAACTGCGGTGCGAATATCTTCCCGCTATTACATGATCCTTGCCGTTGCCCCTGAGCTTTGCAAGAGTAAGCATTGTCTGTATCGCAAGCGTGCTTCCCGAACAGGAATACAGCGTTCTCTTACTGCCAAACAGCTTTGACGCGTTTTTTTCGCTCTGCGCTATTATTCCTTTTCCGCCGTTTGTATCGGTGTCGTAAAGGCTGTCCGCACCGTCGATCTCGGTAATATCAAGCGGATTTTCCGTTCCTTTATGACCGGGCAAATAACAGCGTATAGTATGTTTTTCGCTGTTTTTTACGAGAAAGTCGTGTATCGGCGTCGTCATTTCTTCGGTTAAATTTGAAATATCCATATATTCTCCCTTTCAGCAGAACAATATCCTATCATTATCAGTTAATATTCTATCACAAATCCGTATTTTTTTCAATTTTTTTGTAATAAAAAAATCAAAAAAGGTTGAATTATTCTCCGCTTTTCATTATAATTATAATCAGCAGAAAATATTTGATCGTAAATAAAAAATAAATTAAAATCGGTAAACCTGTACGGGTTTACAATTTGTGAAAGGAAGTATAAAAATGCCGGCACCGAAAAGAAGAGGCAGACCAAGAAAAGAAGAATCCGCCGCTAAAATCACTGCAGAAAAAAATACCGCCGCAAAAAAATCCACCGCTAAGAAAACTACCGCAAAAAAGCCGTCCGCACCCGCTAAAAAGACGCTGAAACCGCAGGGC
Organism: Ruminiclostridium sp.; assembly: GCA_017935365.1. Lineage (GTDB taxonomy): Bacteria > Bacillota > Clostridia > Oscillospirales > Ruminococcaceae > Ruminiclostridium_E. Next base: position 90,200 of record JAGBHT010000032.1, read on the forward strand.
GATATTGTTTTTGCGCTTGATATAGGAACAAGGACGGTTGTCGGTGTATTGGGATATATGGACGGCGAAGTGTTCCGCGTCACCGATACCGAGAGCGTTCCGCACCTGAAGCGTGCAATGATAGACGGACAGGTCGAAGATATAGAGCAGGTCGCAAAGGTCGCAAGGACGGTCAAGGAAACGCTTGAACAGCGTAACGGCATCAAGCTGACCGAGGTTTCGGTTGCCGCCGCAGGACGTGCGCTTAAGACATACCGTGTATCTATGGATTTTGATGTTTCAGATAAAAATACCATTACTGCCGATATGGTACGAACCATGGAATGCGAAACAATACAGAAGGCACAAAGCGGAATTGACGAGAAGTTCCGTGATGAAGAAGCAGTGTTCTATTGCGTCGGTCACTCGGTAGTACATTATTACCTTGACGATTATGTGATGGCAAACCTTGAAGGACACAAGGGCGACAAGGTGACGATAGAGCTTATCGGCGCGTTCCTGCCCGAAGTCGTTGTCGAGGGTTTATACGCCGTGACTGACAAGACAGGGCTTAAAGTAAAGAGCATGACGCTTGAGCCTATCGCCGCAATGAACGTGATAATTCCACCCGAAATAAGACTTATAAACATTGCGCTTGTCGATATCGGCGCAGGCACATCGGATATAGCGGTTGCCCGTGACGGTGCGATAGTTGCCTATGCAATGGCGACAGTCGCAGGCGATGAGATAAGCGAGGATATAGTAAGGAAATTCTTTGTTGACTTCAATATGGCTGAGAATATGAAGTTACAGGCGAGCGGCGATACGGACAGCATTACATATCGTGATATATTCGGCAGGGAGCAGACTATATCCAAGGCGGATTTCTTCGAGAAATGCAGTCCGTCTGTAGACAGCCTTGCGGATGTGATAAGTCAGACGGTGTGCGACGCAAACGGTCAAAGCCCTGCCGCAATGTTCCTTATAGGCGGCGGAAGTATGGCAAACGGACTTACCGACGCACTTGCCGAAAAGCTTGGGATAGATCCGGGCAGAGTAGCGGTCGGCGGTCAGGAATTTATGAAAAATGTTGATGTCGGAGGCAGAAAACTGGGACCCGAATATGTAACGCCTGTCGGCATTGCGGTCACCGCCTGCACGAATATGGCGTACGACTTTTCAACCGTAACGCTCAACGGCGAGCAGGTAAGAGTGTTCGATACAAAGTCGCTGAGCGTGTTTGAACTGCTCGGTTCGGCAGGTTTCAGGACTTCTCAGATAATGGGACACAGCGGAGCAGGACTTAAATTCACTCTGAACGGCGAAACAAAGATAATCAAAGGTACTGCGTTCACGCCTGCGATAATCACGGTCAACGGCAAGCCTGCCGCACTTACAACAAAGATAAAGCAGGGCGACGATATAATTCTTGTCCCGGCGGTAAACGGCGAGAATGCACACGCATTTATCCGTGACTATGCCGACGATCTGTCTAAAGCCAGGGTCATATTCTGTGGTGAAAATGCAGTTGCGGGAAAACGCGCATACGCTAACGGTAAAGAGGTCGGCGCAGACTATGAGATACAGCCGCTCGACAATATAGAAATACATGACGCGAGAACGCTTGGAGCGTTCCTTATGCAGTACGGCGGAGATACCGAAACGGCGCAGGTATATGTAAACGGACAGATTCAGCCTGAAAGCTACATTCTGAAAAACGGCGATATACTCGGGTTTGAAAAAGGCACGGCGGCTTCGGCTGTCCCGGTGCCTGAAACTGACGAAAAGACATATACGGCAGTTCAGCCTGAACCCACAGAAGAACAGGGAAACTTTGTATCGATAATATTCAACGGCGTTCCGACCGATCTTCCCGAAAAGGAAAGCAAGACGCCGTATATGCTTATTGACCTGTTTGAAAGAGCGAATATCGATATTGAAAATCCCACACGCAGGCTTGTACTCAGTGTAAACGGCGGCAGTGCCAAGTTTACGGACAGGATACAGTCGGGCGACATAGTGGTTATCAAGCAGGAGGACTGACTTGCGTATTAAGAGAACAACGGCGGTGCGGACGCTCGCGGCAGTGCTTGCGGCAGTGACATTTGCAGGCTGTACGGAGATAGACTACTCGGACATTTCTTCTGTGCAGAGTGAGGAAACTACAGCGGCGCAGGAAAGCTCCGTGCCTGAGGCGAATATTGTTACCGAAAGCACCACAAAGGAATATAAACTTAACAAATCGGCGTTCAGCTATACGCTTGAAGCAGAGAAAATACCCGATACAAAGCTCATATCAGACAGCAAGAAATACAGCGGTGACGGATATATAACTGTCGGGGCATATACACAGGTGTCGTTTGAGCTTGAGGTTTCTTCCACACAGTTCTATGACATTTCGATAAGCGCACTGTCAAAAGAAGGCGGAAGCATAACGCTGACGATCGACGGCGAAAAGCAGATAAACAGTGAAAACGGAGTTTATAAGCGTATAAATGGCGAGCTGTACGGCGCATACAACGTAGTGCAGAGCGACACGTTTGAAAATATTTCGCTGTGTCCCGTGTATCTTACACAGGGAACTCATAAGGTGACGTTGCAGACGGTCAAAAATACCGTTTCAATTGACAAGATAACGGTAAAGAATACCGAAAGGGCAAGCGACAAGCGGTATAGTGACGCAGGAACGTGGATATCCGGAAAAGACGTGAACACCGAGCGTATAGCTCTTATGGATTATCTCAAGAGCATATACGGCAAGAAAACGCTTACTGCGCAGAATGTCACACCGAACACGAACACCGAGATAGACGCTATAGTCAGAAACACGGGACGCTTTCCTGCGATAAGGGTCAGCGACCTGAGATATTATACTGCAAGCGGTTCAAAGCTTGTGAAGAACAATACCGATATACAGCTTGCGCAGGAGTGGGCAAAGAACGGCGGTATAGTATCATATACATGGTACTGGTATACTCCGATAGGCAAGGCAACGTTCTACCTTGACGAGAGCAGTTTTGATGTTGACTCGGTGATGAGCGACTATGAGGACCTTGCGGTCATGAATGAGGAGTCGCTGGCGCTTCTTCTGAAAGATGAAACAATATCTGAGGAATGCTATGCGGTGCTGTCGGATATGGACGCTGTGGCAAAGCAACTTTCAGTTCTCAAGGACAGCGGCGTTACGGTGCTGTTTACTCCTCTGCCGACCGACAGTGCCGGCTGGTACTGGTGGGAAAAGACCGGCAAGACTTATAAATGGCTGTGGCAGACAATGCACAGGCGGTTTGACGAGCTTTACGGACTGTCAGATCTGCTGTGGGTATATACTGCGGATATCGACCCGCAGATGTTCCCCGGTGACGATTATGTTGATATAATCGGCTGTGACGTGTATGACAACACGGACACGGCTCATCTTGCGGCTATGTACGCTACAGACGCACTCTCGCTCAACAAGCGTATGCTTGCACTCACGGAATGTGCAAAAGCTCCCGACCCCGATATAATGGCAAGGGACAATGCGGTGTGGCTGTGGGCGGCACCGTGGAACGGCAAGTATCTTATCAACGAGAAAGGCGAGCTTACAGGCGACTATATGTCGGTAGACGAGCTTAAGAAGTTTTATAATCATGAGGCGACTGTTACCAGAGATGAGATAAATACTGAAACGGAATAATAAAAATAAACCGACCCGGTATCAAAGCCGGGTCGGTTTTATATCTCTGTTAATCAGCCTCTTGCATTGTAGTCCTGGGCAATAAGCACAGACGCTTTTGCAATCTTATGTATATAAACCAGCGGACCTATAATAATAAGCGATCCCAGAACATTCCACAGCCAGTAATCCACTGCACCGAACGAATAAGGAATGCCTCTTCTTGTCAGCTCGTTTCCAAGCCGCGATGAGATTCTGTGGAACCATACTATATCCGCAATGCCGAATGTTATAGGTCCTACCAGGAAGAACAAAAGGCAGAAGTGCATTGTCTTCTTGCCGTCAAAACGGCTTGCGACCAGATTTATATCCTCTGAAATTCCCGAAAAGAAAACCAACGGATAAATTCCGAATGTAATGATACCGAGCAATATGAATTTCAGCAGACCTCTGTGCGTGTTGAGCTGTCTTGCGGGACCGTACTGCTGATACGATTGGCTGTATTGCTGATTGTACGCCTGCTGATACTGCTGTTGGTCGTACTGATTATATGCCTGCTGATTCTGCTGAGGCTGATTGTACTGCTGAGGGTAGTTGTTTTGCGGTTCCATAATAATTTCCTCCTGAACCTTTTTGTTGCTTTTATTATAGTAACATATCAGGCGCCATATGTCAACATAAAATGTTAAGTTTTTAAACGATTTAACGCCTGTTATTGTTACTCTGTAAAAACATTTGTTTGTTTTTTCAACAGCTTGAAGAGATAATATAAAACGGTTGACAGTATGCAAAAGCGGTGATATAATATGAATAATGCGCAACTAGCGTTACAGAAAAATCCATATCACGAGGTGATATTATGCCACCCAGGGCAAAATATACAAGAGAAGAGATAACCGAAATAGCGCTCGGAATAGTTGCCGAGAGCGGTGTTGAATCGCTGAATGCAAGAAGTCTTGCAGAGGCTATGGGAACATCGACACGACCTATCTTTACAGCGTTCAGAAATATGGAGGAGCTTGAACAGTGCGTCCGTGAATCGGCTATGGAAGTGTTCGGACAGTATGCGGAAAAGGAAACTCCGGATATGCCGGCATTCAAGCAGGTCGGCATTCAGATGATTACTTTTGCAAAGGAAAAGCCGAAGCTGTTCAGACTTCTTTTTATGAAGGAACAGGATCATACTTTCAATTTCGAGGAAATGTTTTCCTCTATGCTCGGTGTTACGGCTGACAAGTGCATTGAGTATATAATGAACGATTACTCGCTTTCAAAAGAGGACGCTATGACTTTGTTCAGGCACGTCTGGATATTCACCTACGGTATAGGTGTATTGCTTTCGTCCAACATCTGTCTGTTCAGCGAAAATGAGATTTCGGATATGCTGAGCGTTCAGTTCAGAAGTATGCTGATTATGATAAAATCCTCACATGCGGCAAAGTAAGATCCAATATACATCCCGATCTGTTTTATGGCAGGTCGGGAATTTTTTTATCCCTTTTTCCAAACAGTTTTCAATCCATACATAAATAATGTAGCAAACGGTGGTTTAATATAGTTGAAAAACGAACATTGCAATGTGTTTTCAAGCGGTTTTCAAAGTTCTTTTCCAAGTCTTTTTGCGTGGAAAAGGGCAGAAGAAAAAATGCAGTCAACAGTATATAATAAAGTTATATAATTACAGATTTCGGGAGATGTCATGGATAAGAATAACAAATCGGAATCGCTTAACGGTGTGTATGGGACGATATGTGAAATTATCGGCTTTGAAAATACCGTTAAGTTGTACAATCAGATGAAGGGCAGTCAGATAAATTTCCCCACACGGCTTTATTCTAAGGAATATGTCGCACTGGAGGCGGAAAAAATCTATGACGGCACATCTGATTCGCTTAATAAGATAGCCGCCGAGTATAACTATTCGGAGAGGACTATAAGAAAACTTCTGAAAAAGAAAAACGAGGAGGAATAAGAATGGAACAGGGAAGTTCGAAGAAGAACAACATAATCGTACTGTGTGTTGTTATTGCAGTAATAGCTGTCGCACTGGTTGCCTATTTTGTAATAAGCGGTCAGAAGGATAACGGTCAGCCTGCGGTCAGCGCAACAATGGAACTGAACACCGTCAACATTTACGGTGCATGGTACAAGAAAGCAGGTGACAGCACATACGAGCTGAGATTCAAGGACAACAAGGAGCTGTCATATAAGCAGACGGCGGCAGACGGCACGGTCACGGCACAATCCGACGAGGGTACATACGATATTGCGGATGGAAAGCTGATACTTACGATCGTTGCCGGCGGTCAGACTTACAGTGATACTTGTACCGCAAACGTAAACGAAAAGCAGATGTCAATCGTTGCAGACGCTAACGGCAGTGGACTTTTCGGCGGTATCTACGACAAGGACGGAGCGGATTATTCCGTACCCGATGTTTCCCAAAACGAGCCGACCGAAGTCCCCAATACCACAACGGTACCGCCTCAGACAACAGCGGTCACAACAGCCGCACCGGAAACGACAACTACAACGGCTTCTGTGACCGAAGCCCCGGAGAGCAAGCCGGCGGAGAACGGTAAAATAGAATTGCCGGAAAGCATAGCAAAATATTTCAATACCGATTATGAGGATTCGGAGTTCAACGGGCTGTATTTGGAGGATGAAAAGGCAGGTTATGTTGGATATGCCGGTTACTATACAGATAATAAAGAGGTGCTGTATCAGTGCAAATACGATAAAAGCGGTTATGGTCAGGGCAAAGCGTTGAAAGTGGTATGCGAAGCAAAAGAACTTTTCCCGATGTTTGATGCCGACAAATCAAAATACAGCGATTTAACCGCTTATATGATGAACAATTTCGGTGACAAATGCAAAACAAGTGATGATACGGGAAATGTATATTTCTATCAGGATCTGAATTATGTCATTCTGCTGTACGTAGTGGAAACCGATGAGGTTGATCCGCCGATAAGTAACATATTGGTAACGATATGCGACATAAACGATTATTACAGGGAACGTCAATAAACAACGAGGTGTAATTATGAAAATGAACAAGGAATTTATACTTAAAAACCTTATGGGAATTATATGTGCCGTGATAATTCTTGCACTGTTTCTTCCCTTTATGTCGGTAAAGGCGGAGGTTTCTGTCGGAGGATTCGGCGGCGGAAGCGCCGATCAGTCGATGAACGGCTTTTCGCTTGTGACGGACGGCGGAATCTTCGGCTTTGCGTTTATACTTTGCCTTGCGGCAGTAGCGGCAAGCTGTTATATCCCTCAGCTGAAGCCTTTCAGAAAGATTATATCCGCTATAGGCTCGGTTGCAGGTATTGTCTGCCTGTTCATAGCACCCGGTTCAGCGGCATCGGCAGTGAATGCGGCGGCAGGCGGAGCGACCGCAGGCACGGGAGTTTCCGCAAAGGTAGAGCTTAACTATCTGATAGGATTCTGGATAATACTTATTCTAATGCTCGCCCTTATAGCGATGTCGGTAATACAGTTCTTAGGGCTTAAGGGCAACAAGGTATTTGACGCAGTAAACTCAGCCGAAGATGAAAACGGCACTGCGGGCGTATCTCTGCCGTCAATAAGCGCTGACGGAATAAAGTCGGCGATAGGTTCAGTGAATGCCGACAGCATAAAGAATATGGCACAGAATGCGGCAGGCGGTATTGCGGGTGTTGCTGAAAATCTCAAGGATAAAGCGTCACAGGCGGCACAGAATATCCAGAACCATGCACCCGCCAAAAAGGAAGATCCGCAGGCGGTTATGGAGCAGATAAAACAGCTTCACGAAATGAAAGAAAACGGTATACTTACGGAAGAAGAATTTGCAGAAAAGAAGAAGGAGTTCCTTGAACGGCTGTAAGCGATTGAATTCCTGACATGAATAGTGTATAATTATATATATACTATGATATACACAAACGGAGGAACGGCAATGGGAAAAACGTCAAACTGCCTTAAAATGCTTCAGATCTTAAGCTCAGGCAGAGTGTATAAAGGTCAGGAGCTTGCGGAAATCCTTGAAACAAACGTCCGTAATATAGCCGAGTACCGCACAGAGCTTGAAATGGCAGGTTATTATATAGAGGGTATCCCCGGCAAATACGGCGGATATCGTCTGATAACGCAGAGCGTGATCCCTACGGTAAGGCTCAATGAAGCTGAACAGCGTGCGTTATCCTCCGGAGCGGAATATCTTAAGAGCCGCAACGATTTTCCTTACTCAAGCGATTATGAAAAAGCGATGGGAAAGGTCTTTGCGGCGGTAAAGCACGAACAGCCGCAGGAAATATCCGTTGCCAACCGTTTTCCGCTTGCCGTTGACGAGCAGGAGCTTAGCAGACGGTATGATACGGTGGCGCAGTGCATCGCTCACAGAAAAGAGCTTGAGATGGATTATCTGTCGCTGTCAAACAAGGTGTCGCACCGCAGCTTCGATCCGTATAAGCTGTTTATGTATAACAATGCGTGGTTTATGCTGGGGTATGATAAAAAGTCATACGAGATCCGCTATTTCAAGCTGAGCCGTATTCAGTCGATGGTTGTCACGGAAAACCGCTTCACAGTTCTTGCGACATACAAGGAAAGCGACTATCTTGATGAGTTCGGTATGAAAAAGAACGGCGAATGGTATGAGATAGTTATGCTGCTGCACGGCAGATATGCGATGCTCGCCCGTGAACGTATCTACGGCAGAGATCAGACAGTTACGCCGATAGACGAAGATACAACAGAGCTTCGTTGCACAATGCAGAACGAGGAGAATATCATGTGCTTTGTGATGGGGTTCGGAAGTCACTGTGAGGTCGTTTCACCGCAGTGGTTGAAAGACAGGGTGAAAGGCGAGGCGGAGAATATATTAAAGCAATATAACTGCTGTCATTGTAAACAAAAACAGCTTGAGAAATAAGTATATATTGTATGAATTGTCGAAAAATAATTGACATTCGATTAAAAAAGTGATATTATTTAATTTAGCAAAAAGAATAATGCAATTCAATATTCTCAAAAGCATTACATATCGTGAGGCGTATTAATGAGTGAAAAGTCTAAAGTTCAGAAAATTGCAGAAAACGGAGCAATAACAGGTATTGCAGGTGACGTTGGAAATCGTTACGGAAGTGCAATCAAAGAACATCTTGTAGCATATAACGGTATAGATAACGAAAACGGAATTAAACTCCATGACAGCCTTAAGTCTATATCACAGCACAAGATAAATCCGGAACATAAATATTCCAATATGAAGCAGCGTGCCGGATATGCCGCAGAGGTCAAGGAAACTGCAAGAGTAAACGCTGAAAGAGCTATAAAGGGTGATCCTACAAGAAAAGTCCGTACCGACGACCTCGGGAAAGTAAACGATCAGCGGGTAGATCATTATGATGTTGATAAAAACGGTCAGATAATCGAGGGAAGCGGCTCACAGATGAAGTTTGTCGGCAAAACTCCCGAAGAAGCTTTCGATAAACTCAGATCAAAAAAATATGACAAGTATTTTGAATCGGATAATAAAATGGTTGTTCCGTCGGATCAATATGACGGAATAATAAAAGCCGCAGACAAGCAGCTTGAAAAGCTCCATAAACAACTGGAGTCACAGACCGAAAAAGGCAATCCGGAACAGATAGAAAAGATAAAACAGCAGATCGAAAAATGCGAAAAAATTAAAAAGAATGTGCGCAAGAGTACGGTTTCAACAAAAGGTGCCGGATCTGCGGCAGCGCATCCTTTGCTTTCTACTGCCGGAGATGTTATTAAGGTTGCAAATCGTGCGGGTTTGCAGTCGGCGGCAATAGGCGCCGGTGTCGGCGGTACGGTTTCGCTTGTGAAGAATATTGTTGCATGTATAAAAGGCGATAAGGAATCGGAAGAAGCGGCGAAAGATGTTGCAAAGGATACCGCAGGAGCGGCAGGAACAGCATATGTCTCAGGCGCAGGCGGTGCGCTGATAAAAGGTTTTGCCCAGAATTCAAGTAAAGCCGCAATTCGTAATTTTGCAAATTCCCCGCTTAATCTTCCGGGTACAATTGCAACTTTCACTGTAAACTCGGCAAAAAAGATTTATGCATATTTCGATGGTAAAATCACCGGTGAAGAGTGTGTAAATCAATTAAAGGAAGACGGTATAGGCACTATCGGCGCTATGTACGGCAGTTTTTATGCAGTCGAATGTGTCGGTACAACTGCTTTAGCCGGAGCCGGACTTAAGGTTGCAAATTTATTTGCCGGTATGGTGGGAGGCATGATAGGCTATGCGCTCGCCTCTGCTTGCTATAGCGTTCTCTCCTCAAGCATTAAAGATGCCAGACTTGCACGGGAAGAACGTATACGTGTCGAGCAGGAATGCGAACAGCACATAGCACTTATAAAAGCCTATCGCAGTCAATTGAACGATATGATCAACCAATATCTCAAGGATAAGATGGAAGTGTTTAACGATTCGTTTGACGCAATCAAGAATTCTCTTTGTATAGGAGATATTGACGGGTTTATAGCAGGTTCAAACAAGATAACAGAGGCGCTGGGCGGGCAAGTGCAATATAGCGACAAAAAAGGATTTGACACATTGATGAACAGTAATAAAGCCTTTGAGCTTTAAATAAAAAAACGGAGGAGAGTAAAAATGTCGGTTTATCTTTATGAAGAAGATAAAATACAGATCAAGCTGTATTACTACTTTCTGAGAGCTGACGGCAAGGTCAGTGATGCAGAACGTGAGTGGCTGGAGAGGTTTGCGCACGAAAATGATATTGATATGGACGATGTCAATAAGCTTATCCGGGAGTGCGAAAATGAACTGAAGGATATTGATGAGGATGATATCATTTCTAAAATGGCGATTATCGCACGTTTGCTTAGTAAAAATATATCCGGAATAAACAGCTATATCGGTAAGGTGATATGGAATCTTGTAGATTACGGCGGTTGCGACGGTGAATTTTCGGATGAAGAGAGCGTAATTATCGGTTTTCTGACTGATTTTCTCGGAATCAAAGGAGATAAGTTTGATAAGCTGTGCGAACTTCATTCAAAAGCACAAGCTCTTGAAGAAAGCAAAGACGCATTAAAAAAAGACCGTAGTAAATCTTACGATGAAATAACGGTAGCTTTACAAGAAACAGATAAAAAAATTGCAGTGTGTCAGAATATAGTTTCAGGTATAATTGAAAAAATCAGTGAAACTCAAGTCAATATAGATGACGGATTTGAATTTTCTTCCTATTATTCATCTGAAACAGAAAAGAAAGACAAGCTCAAGCTTTTTTACAGCTTTATTATGGCTGACGGAGATGGGGCTGACAGCGAAATTGAGAAGATAGAGTCAATAGCATCTGCTATGGAAATACATCCCCATGATATAGAAGCTTTTCTAATTAAATATGGCAGATACTATGATGATTTTCTGCGTGATGAAGACTATTGGTGGCGCTCAATGATTTTATGTGCCAGAGCTCTTGTACTTTTTGAAGAACACAGTGGAATAATTAACGATGAAGTTCAATCTGCGCGCATTATATGGACGCTTGTCAGTCTGGCATATGCAGACGAAGATTATTCGACCGATGAAGAAATAATATTAACATTCTGCAAAGCCTTCCTCGATATTGATGATGTTCTTTTCTCTGAAATGACAGATACAGCGGAAACCATGCTTATGCTTGAAAAGAAAAAGGACTGGTTCAAGCAATCCGGACTGAGTTATGACGAAGTTTCGGCACAGTTGAATATAATCAATAGTCAGATTGAAAGCTTAGCATCAGATATAGAGTTTTCTGTTTCTGAGGCGGATATAGCGTAAAGGAGAGATAAATATGCCGATACCATTTTTACTTATTGCCGGAATAGGCGCCGCCGCACTCGGTGTAGGTAAGTCTATAAAAGCCGGTATAGATCAGCATGACGCCAATGACACAAACGATGTGGCACAGAGAATCATAGACAGATCGACTGAAGCGATGAACACGTCAAGAGAAGAAAGCGGACGTGCTCTGGCGGCTCTGGGACAGGCTAAGCTTGACATACTTGAAAAAGATATCAAGTCGTTTGTAGCCGCTTTTGAACAGCTACATAATGTTAACCTCAAGGATTCTCAGGGGTTGCAGGAAATAGATAAGTTCCATACAGATGTACAAGATATCAGCGAGCTTAAGGAAATGCAGATGAAGGCGTCAAGCGTAGCCGGAGGTCTTGCGGGCGGAGCAGCCGCCGGTGCTCTTACGGCAATCGGCGCATACGGTGCTACAATGACCTTTGCCTACGCTTCAACGGGAACGGCAATAGCAACTCTCAGCGGAGCTGCCGCAACAAACGCAACGCTTGCGTTCCTCGGAGGCGGTTCGCTTGCCGCAGGCGGTCTGGGTATTGCCGGAGGAACTGCGGTACTCGGCGGACTTATTGCAGGACCCGCTCTTGCCATAATGGGCTTTGTAGTTGGGGCAAAAGCGAGTGCAAACCGTGATGCTGCATACGAAAATCTGGCAAAAGCAAAGGAATACAGAGAAGAAATAACAACAGCGAGAGTTGCCTGCAAGGGTATACGAATGAGAGCTACTATGTTCAAGAGATTACTTCTCAAGCTTGATACTGTATTTGCACCGCTTATTTCCCGTCTTGAAGAGATAATCAAAACGAGCGGAACCGATTACAGCGCATTTACCGAAGAAGAACAGAATGTAGTTGCAGCATCTATGACGATGGCGAAAGCGATAAAATCTGTTCTTGATACGCCTATCCTTAATGAAGACGGCGGTCTTACACCGGAATCGCTGACTACTGCGGAGAATATAAACGCAATCTTTGAGTCTGATGAATCAGAAGATGAATAATGAAGATGTCCACTTTCCTTGTACCGGTTGCGGTGAGTGCTGCAGACATATAAACCGTGTTGAACAGCTTGCCGTATACGACCGTGGCGACGGAGTCTGCATATATCTTTCCGGAAATCTTTGCAGTATATATAAAGACCGCCCTGAAATATGCCGTGTTGATTATATGTATGAAAAAGTTTTCAGCAATTATATGTCAAGAGAAGATTATTATGCGGCAAATCTTGCAGTCTGCCGTAAACTGAGGGAAGACCGGAATCATTGATGTAAATGAAAAAACGACAATCACCCGATGCATTTTAGCATCGGGTGATTTTTTACTACGGCGTTACGCCTTCATTATCAGCTTTACTCTGTGCGGTATTTTTCAGATATTTCTCAGCGTCCTGGACGGGCATAGGCTTGGCATACAGATAACCCTGTGCCGTGTCGCAACCGCAGTTTTCCAGGAACTGCGCCTGGTCGTCCGTTTCAACGCCCTCTGCGATAAGTTCCAGTCCTACGTCTTTTGACATTGAAATAGTGTGCATGATTATCTTCTTACCGCGCTCGTTTGACATATGGGTCGAGAAGAATTCACGGTCAAGCTTCAGTACGTCAAATCTTGTATCCTGGAGTGTATTAAGTGAAGAATAACCTGAGCCGAAGTCGTCCATAAGAAGAGTAAATCCGTGTTCTTTTATTTTCTCTGTCATACGCAGGGTTGCATCATTTTCTATGCTTTCGGTTATTTCAAGCTCAAGCAAGTGCTTTGGCAGTCTGTATTTGTCAATCAGCCCGTCAAGGACATCGAGAAATGATTCATCGTCAAGATTTGCGCGGGAAACATTGACAGAGATCGGAAGCGGAGTGAAATGTCTGTCTATCCAGTCACGCAGTACCATGCAGGCACATTCCCATACATAAGCGTCCAGTTTTGTGATAAAGCCGTTTTCTTCAAACAGCGGTATGAAACTGTCGGGATATATCATTCCGCGCTCGGGGCTCTGCCACCTTACAAGCGCTTCATAGCCGATAGCTTCGCCGCTTGATATGCTGAACTTAGGCTGCAGATAGATGATAAATTCGTTGTTGTCTAAAGCCTTTTTCATATGCGATTCGATGAATTTACGCTCTTTTATCGTCTTCTGCATATCACTGTTGTAGAAAGCAACGCTTTCAAGAGCGTTTTTCTTTATTGACTGTCTTGCCATAGCCGCATAATCGCACATAGTTCTGACAGATATACTGCGGTCGTCTATCTGATATATGCCGAATACAAATTCATAGCTGTATTCGCGGAAGCCCTTGAGATTGAGTTGCAGTTCCGATACGGTCTTTAAAATGTCGTCTTTATCCGTATATGGTGTAAGCAACATAAATACATCGCCGCTCATTCTTGCGCTCAGTCTGGGATTGCTACAATAGTTGTTCAGCTGACGTGTCAGGAAATGGAGCATTTCTGTTCCTGCGTCTTCACCGTAATTTTCGTTTATCAGCTTGAAACGCTTCACGTCAAACTGTATAAGCGCAAATTTTGTATCCGGGTATGCGTTAAGGCGCTGTGATATCATATCATGGAACATTATCGGATTATCGGTCGTTGTGTAATAATCCTGTATTTCGATGTTCATTATTTCCTCGGTTTCAAACGTTCTTACATAGCCTGCAAGTTCTTCCATCTTTCCGCTTTTGCCGGCAAGATGAACATCAATACGGTACCAGACAGGCGGAGTTTCATCGTTTTCACACAGCCGTATATTCACGCTAAGCGTTTTCTCTGTTATGCCGTCGTTGAAAGATTTTTTTATTTTCTGACAGAAGCTGTCATACAACAGCTTGTCATCGGGATATATTGCACCGCTGAGCCATATTGCACGGAGCGGTCCGACAGAAGATGAAAGCAGACATTTCGGCGTGTTTTGGTTCTCCATTATATACCACTTGAAATCTATATAGCTCATATAGAAGTAGGTACACTTGTCAAAATCGGCAAAAATCTCGTGCATTCGCTGAGCATAGTTCTGCACGGTCGATTTTACTTCCTGCTGAATTTGCTGTACTGCCGTTGCAGGGGCAAGTCTTGCCTTTTTAAGGCGTTTCTGCTCATACATCAGGTGGTCTGTACTGCGCATAAGCTCATTGATATCGTCAATGCAAGCCACAGTTCCGTAAGAGCCGCCTGCACTTATAGACACATCATACGGCTTTCCCGCACTGCGGTTGAACTTGTCAATCTCAGTCTGGATCTCGCCTATCAGCCGCGACAGCTCACGCTGTTTATCGGTGTTGTACGGTACGGTAAGTATAAATTCATCGCCGCCGAAACGTGCGCATATACCGTCTTTTCCGCAACCTGCCTTTATAGCGTTTGCGACGGCGCTTATAGCAATGTCACCCTCCGAGTGGCCGTATGTATCGTTGATTTCTTTAAGTCGGTCCATATCGCACGATACAAGGATAACGTGACATTCTTTACTTCCGTGCATAAGTTCGCTTATACGTTCAAAATATCCTCTGCGGTTGTATATACCGGTAAGCGGATCTATGGAATGCGTAAGTGACAGTTCGTTGTTGGCTCTTCTGAGCAGATACTCTATGCGGAAATTTTCCAGTATCTGATTTATTGAACCGACAAGTCTCTGCACATAGTAGAAACTGCCCGGATATATAAGCAGATCATCGGCTACAGCCGCATAATATCCTATGACCTGTTCCTGGAAGTGGAGCGGCATAAATATAATTGAACGGTATCTTTTCAGTATTTCGCCTAAGTTAGGCGTTATGTTCTTGGTAAGATAGGGAACGTTGTATTGATACTGATCCCACGTTCTTATTACATGGGCGGTCATTTTTTCGGTAAATACGCTGTGATATGCTTTCGGTATTACAGGAGAGCTGTCTGTCAGAAAATCATCATTAAGGCAGAGCGCCGAACGGTAATTGAAATAATTGCCCATAGCCTTTGTAAGCGTACCGAGATCATTGCAGTTGACTGTATGCGTATACAGTGATGCCATTTTTCCCTCGGCATCGGATAGAGCAAGGTTGTATTCGTTCATACGTCTAAGCTTTTCGTTTGTGTATGAATTGTCAAACTCGCGGCAACCGCAACTCTGACCGTGGATAAACGCAAAATGTATGTGCTTTTCTGTAGGCTCTTCTTTACCCTTAAGGTAGCCGTAAGCGGTATCGGCAACGGTTTTTGCAAGTTCGTCTGCGTCCATTATTGATGTGGTAAGACGCGTGGTAGAGTAAAGGCGCTCCTGATAGGTAGAGTCAAAGCCGGTAACTATTATGTCGTCCGGTACTCTTATACCGTGCTCCTCGAACGTCTTCATCGCCGCTATTGCCATACTGTCATTGGCGCATATGACTGCCTGCGGCAATTTTCTTCCGGAGTCGATCATTGCCTTTATCACATTTTCGGTCGGGGTTTCCCAGAAGTCTCCGTAACCCAGCATAGTCTTTTCGTCAAAGGCTATATTGTGACGGCTGAGCACGGTTTTAAACGATTCTATTCTTTCGTCTGAAAAAGAATTGCCTTTGATCCCTGCCATAAAGAACAGGTCGTTGCAGTTATGTACTGTTATGACGTGCTCAATGACTTTTTCAAGTGAGTCGCCGTAATCATATGTGATATTTGTACAGTTGCTGTGCTTGCCGTCAAGGATAATTACAGGAACTTCCGCAGCCTGTGCATATCTGATTATCGTATCGCATACCCAGTCGCTCTTTATGGTTTCCGGCATAAGGATAAGAACGTCAAGCATGTTTAAATTCAGCAGGTGATATATGCTTGCCTCACCCTTTGAATAAGGCGTGTCATTGTACATATTCGTGAACGCATTGAATATCATTACCTTGAAGCCTCTTTTGCCCAGAGCATCGGATACAACCTTGGTAATATGTGCTGTATGGTCTTCCTGAATTCCTGCAAGGCAGATGCCGGCTACAGCGTATTTATGAAATTTTCCGGTGAACAAGCTACTCACCTTCCTTTTTGTCAAACTGTATAATATAGCAAGTGATAATATAGTTTAATTGTACCATAAAATAGAATTAAAGTCAAGATAATAGTAGAAGTTGCACAAAAAATGCATAAAAACGATGCACCGTAAATATGATGCATCGTTTTGTATTATCAATATTTTCTTACGTTCTGCACCGCCATCATAACAAGCGCCGCCACAGTGTTGTAAAGTGTTATTACGCTTGGAGTAAGCAGTGACATCTGTCTTAACAGTACCATTATCAGTACCAGCAGAAGTCCGAGCGCCGATGTACCCAGCATAACCGCCTTTGATACCGAGAAGTCACGAACAAGGCTCTTTGCCGCCATAACGCCTCTTGCAAATGATGTGAAAGTGCCGCAACATGAGAGTCCGCCGTTTCCGCGTGAGGTGTACTTTGTGCTTTCGCTGTATTCTTCGTGGGCTTCATGAGGGAGCACTTTTATAAGCGAAGCGTCAAGCTCGAAGAGGTCTGCAAGATTTTCTACTGTTACCAGCGAGTCGGTAGTATGCACAAGCACGGTTATTCCTCTGGACTGAAGCTCGCTGAGAGTGGCACGGATCTCGGGGTTTGCGGTCATGCCGACTACAAACATTGCAACTATCTCGCCGCTTACCGCAAGGTAAACCGGTTCAAGCCCCTCGGGGCAGTACTTGCGTTCGTTCTTTTTGTTGGGAAGGTCTATGCTGTGGGTTTCCATAAGTGCTCTGCCGCCGAGCATTACACGCTTTGTGCCTATCCAGCCGGTAACGCCGCAGTTGTCTTCGTAAATGCAGTTGTCGACCTTCTTTAAAAGGTCCTTGTTACCAAGCGTCATATCATAGAACGGATATGAAAGTATTCCGTCGGTATGTATTGCAAGGCTTGCCGCCATAAGTATTGCTTCGTCAACACTTGTCTTTACAACAGAGTTTTTCTTCTGCCAGCGCTTGAGCTTCTTTACCTGCACGCTTCCTGCGGGGAAGAGCGCCTTTGCGTCAACCATAACGGTATTTACGTCCGAGAACTCTACAGCTGCGTCATATCCCAGAAGAGCGGCGTTGCATTCGCTCAGCTTCTTTGAAGCGCGTGCAAGTGGTCTGTTTACAACAAGCAGAAGTGAGAACGGCGCTACAACAGATATGGTTGCCACTGCCGCTGAAATTGCCCAGTATAAAGGATTTTCTGCACCGCTTGTTGAAAATTCGCTTCCGAACGGATTTAAAAACGCGAGTACGCCGGCTACCAGTCCTGCCGCTACAGACGCAACTATAAGCTTGACCGACATTCTGTCGGCTTCATCGTCACAGTAGCTTGATTTGAGAAAATCTGTCAGGAATTCGGTCTTTCGCATTGCCGCAATTACGGGAAGGCGGTCGCCGACCGCTCTTGTGAGAGCTGAAACACGTTCTTCTCCGTCTATTACCTCAGCGTAATATTTCTGACTGTCGCCCGATACGAATTTGAAGTTGCGCTTTGCACGGGATATCATATATATCTTGCCGATAGTGTTGAACATAAGTCCTACAAGCGCCGTTGACAGATATATGAACGAATGACCTAGCTTGAATGTCTGTACATCGACAAGCGCAATAACACCGCCGATAAGAGCAAGCGCCGAAGTCAGCGCACATACGGAGTCGCAGTCCGCTTTACCTGTGAACAGCTTTATTGCGCCGTTGCTGATAGCGGTCGAGCATATCGCAAATCCGAGTACACCGAGTACCAGATAAATGTATATCAATGAGTTGACATCGCCGGTCGTTCCGTTTATGAAGTTGAAACTTGCGCCGAGTCCGAGTTTTGCAAACAGATTAAAGTCGTTGAGCGCACTTATTATAACGCTTATGGCTGTAATTACGGTCAGCAGTCCGAGCCTTATTCTAAGTCCCTTGTGGCTTGCGCAAAGGTCAGCCCATATCTGTCCGGTGCTGTCATAATCCTCAAATTCTTCTTCCTGTGCAGGCTCTTCTTCCTGTTCGGGTGTGTCGTCTTCAAGAACAAAATCCTTGAGCTTGTGCTTTTTTGCCGCCGCAAGTTCAGCCTGCTTTTCTTCTTCTACAACAGGGTTTTCGGTAGGAATAGCGCCGGTCGCTTCTATGATCTGTTTCTGATAATCTATATTCAGCGGGTGCTGAAGCGTCTGCTTGCCGCCGTTTATGGTATTCAGTGTTATTGTACGGTGAGCCCTGACGTTTTCCTTTCTCTGCTGAGCTAAGTTCTTGTTGAGCTTTTCGATAAGGTTATCGGTAGTTTTTTTGCCGTGGTATTCCTTTACCGCTTCTTCGCCGTTTTCTTCATCGTTTTCTTCATTGCCCGGTGCGCTTTCATCTGCGATTTTCATATCGGCGGTTTCGCTTATCTTTTCGGCAAGTGCGGTTTTCTGCGGAGCTATCGCCTTTAAGTCATCGTCTGCGATACCCTGCGTGTTTCCCGCATACATATTGCTGAGTTCTGCTACGGAAACAAGCTCTTTCTCCTTTACCTGCTCGTTGACTTTTTCCTTTACTTCAAGCGGATTTACAAGCGCCAGCATATCGTCCGGATTCGTGTTTTCACGTTCCTTTTCCAGCATCATTCTGCGCTTTTCTTCATCGCTTACAATATCTTTTTTTATTTCGTGGACAGGCTGAGACGGCTCGGACGGCTTTATCGGGGCGGGCTTTTCGGCTTCTGCCGCCGCCTTTGCGTTTGCCGTGCGTTCGTCAATGTCTATTTCACTGCTTTCATCGGATGCCATAAAGTTATCCGTTTCGCTCAGTACCTTGTCAACATCGCTTTTTTCGCCTGTTATTTCGTCAATGTCGGCGTCGGCGTCTGAAGTGCCGGTGAATTCCGGCTTATTTATGTACTCCGCGTCAACTTTTTCGGTGTTTCCGTCTTCTTCACGGATGTATACCCCGTCATCGGTGCCGTCAAGACCCTCTATAATTGCCGTAGCGCTTATGTCGTGGTGCCTTGGCGGTATATCGCCGTTGTCCTTATCGGCTGTAATATTATCGGCGGATGAAGAACCGCTCTTTTTTGCGTCAAGCTCCGCTAAAATATCGTCAATTGAATAATCAGCCATATCAAGCGTCCTTTCTTATATTTGTATTATCGGGATTATCTGTACTTTACGACCTCGTACATCAGTATGCCTGCGCATACGGAAGCATTGAGCGAATTTACCTTTCCGAACATCGGCAGGGATAATACAACGTCGCAGTTTTCCCTTACAAGCTTTCCGAGCCCGAAGCCCTCACTTCCTATTACAAGAGCTACCGGACCGGAAAGGTCAGCCTTGTCTATCGGAGTGCCGTCTGCCTCTGCACCGTATACCCATACTCCGTGCTTTTTCAGCGTCTTTATGGTGTCGACAAGGTTTGATACTCTTGCTATGTTTACCCAGGCGGCGGCACCGGCAGAGGTCTTGAAAACTGTCGGATTAACCGTTGCACTGCGCCTTTTCGGAATGATAACGCCGTCGGCGCCCGACGCTTCTGCGGTACGGATTATAGCGCCCAGATTATGCGGATCCTGTATCTCGTCACATATTATAATGAACGGCGGTTTACCCTTGCTTTCGGCGTTTGCGAGTATATCCTCGACCGTACAGTATGTCACAGCGGAAAGGGAAGCCGCAACGCCGCCGTGCTTGTCACCGCACATAGCCTTCAGCTTGTCCTCGCTGACATCTTTGATTACTATACCTTGCTTTTTCGCAAGAGCTATTATTTTGTTCATGCCCTGTGAGTTTTTCAGCAGATATACCGTGTCTACCGACCTTTCGGCTTTGAGTGCTTCTGTCACAGCGTTTTTACCGTATATGATTTCCTCGTTTGAAGTTGATTCCATTGTTTTACCTCTCGTATCTGCATACAGATATGCAGATTAAGTATACCATAAACCGCCTGTTATTGCAAGTAAAATAAGGCGCAGAGGGTATCTTTCACAATTTTTTCACCTGACATACATAACAGCAAACGTAAAAAGGCGGTCTGTCAAAACAGTCACAGGTTTGCGACAGCGGAGCATAAGGCTCTGTTTACGGATGATTCAACAGAAAAATCAATATCCGAAATTGATACAAAATATTTTTTCCTGCCACTTGACAAATATAAAAACAGTGCTATAATATATTTTAGCACTCGGATGCGTAGAGTGCTAAAAAGACGTCGGAAACCGCTTGCTGTGTACAACAGTACCTTGCAGACGGAGAAGTTGCGATAACTCCCGCCATACAGAAGGCGGACTAATAGAAAGGATATGATTATTATGGCAAAGAAGGCATTCAAGGCAGAGTCAAAGCGTTTGCTTGATATGATGATCAATTCAATTTATACTCACAAGGAGATATTCCTGCGTGAGCTTATTTCAAATGCAAGCGATGCGCTTGACAAGCTGTATTTCAAGTCATTGACGGAGAATCTCGGCATAGAGAGAAAAGACCTCGGCATAGACCTTGCGGTTGACAAGGACAACCGTCTTATAACAATTACCGATAACGGTATTGGTATGACAAAGGACGAGCTTGAAAATAATCTCGGTGTTATTGCAAACAGCGGTTCTTTCAAGTTCAAGAACGACAATACAGACACAGACAAGGACGATATAAACGTTATCGGTCAGTTCGGTGTAGGCTTCTACTCTGCGTTTATGGTAGCGTCTGAGGTTACTGTCGAATCCAAGGCTTACGGCAGTAATCAGGCATACAAGTGGTTCTCCGAGGGTGTTGACGGTTATTCAATCACCGAGTGCGACAAGGAAGATGTCGGTACAAAGATCACCCTTAAGATAAAGGAGAATACAGAAGAAGAGGAATATGACGAGTATCTCCAGGACTACAAACTCCGTATGATAGTAAAGAAGTATTCGGACTATATCCGTTATCCTATCAGAATGGAAGTAAGTCATCAGCACCTTAAAGAGGGTACCGAGAACGAGTATGAAACGCATACCGAGATCGAAACGCTCAACAGTATGGTGCCTATCTGGAACAAGAGCAAGTCAGAGCTAAAGGACGAGGACTACAATCAGTTCTACAAAGAAAAGTTCTTTGACTATGACGATCCTATCGCTCATATCCATACAAAGACAGAGGGTACGGCAACTTACAACGCTCTTATGTATATTCCCTCAAAAGCGCCTTTCGACTACTATTCAAAGGACTATGAAAAGGGCTTGCAGCTTTATTCAAACGGCGTTCTGATAATGGATAAGTGCGCCGATCTGCTCCCCGATTATTTCAGCTTTGTAAAGGGCCTTGTAGATTCTGCCGATCTGTCGCTCAATATCTCCCGTGAGATGTTACAGCACGACAGACAGCTCAAGATAATCGAAAAGAGCCTTGAACGTTCGATCAAGAACGAGCTTACCAAAATGCTCCGCAACGACCGTGAGAGATATGAGAAGTTCTGGAAGGTATTCGGACTTCAGATAAAGTTCGGTGTATATAACGGATTCGGCGCAGGTAAGGAATTGCTCAAGGATTTACTGCTGTTCTATTCTTCAAACGAGAAGAAGCTGGTTACGCTTGAAGAGTATGTTTCAAGAATGAAGGAAGATCAGAAGTATATCTACTTTGCAAGCGGCGAAACGGTCGACAAGATAGACAAGCTCCCTCAGACCGAGCTTGTAAAGGATAAGGGCTACGAGATACTTTATCTTATAGACAGCGTTGATGAGTTTGCATTACAGATGATGGTAGACTACAACGAAAAGCAGTTCAAGTCTGTATCGGCTGGCGACCTTGACCTTGAAACTCCCGAAGAAAAGGAAGAAATGAAGGCTAAGGCTGAGGAAAGCAAGGATATGTTTGCGTTCATGAAGGATTCTCTCGGCGGTAAGGTAAAGGATGTAAGGCTGTCAAAGATTCTGAAGTCACACGCCGTATGCCTGACAAGCGACGGACTGCTGTCAATCGAGATGGAGAAGGTACTCAGCCAGATGCCTGCAGAGCATGACGCAAAGGCTGAAAAGGTACTTGAGATCAATGCAGAGCATCCTATCTATGAAACGCTGAAAAAGCTGTATGAAACGGATAAGGACAAGCTGAAAACATACAGCGAGATCCTGTACGATCAGGCGCTTCTTATTGAGGGTATGCCTATAGAAGATCCTGTTGAGTACAGCAACAAGATATGCTCGCTTATGGTATGATAATTATATCAAAAATATCGTAAGCTAAAAACGGTAACAAAAACGCTCCGGCAGGTGTTCGCCTGTCGGAGCGTTTTCAGCTTATGTCAATAGATTTTCGGAAGCGATCCGAGAGTTAATGAATATTTGCTTGCGTACATTTTCTTTATGACCGATTTTTCGGTGTATTTTTCACTGTAATTACTGCCGTTAACGGTAAACTCGTCACCCCACGTCATGAACCAGCACCACAGTGCGTTTATGCTCACGGCGGAATCTATATCAAAGATACAGCCGTTTTCGGTGAGAGCCGTTATCTTTGTTTTACTGCCGTAGTTTATCGCCTGTTTGAAACGGCTTACCTGAGGATCGTAAACGTGATTTCCGGGATAGATGTCCTCGCCTACAATATCAACATATTCGTCACCTGGATACCAGTCGGCACTCTGACCGTTATAGACCCAGATAAGATTGTTACAGCCGTATGTATTTGTCAGCTCTTTATAAAGGTATTTCCACAGCTTTTTGTAAGCGTCGGGACCTTGTGCGCCCCACCAGAACCAACCGCCGGAAGCTTCGTGCAGGGGTCGCCATATAACCGGTACGCCTGCTTTTTCAAGACGCTTTAACTGCTTGGCTATTTCCTTGATATCACGGTCAAGCAGTTTCTTTCCTTTTGCGTCCTGACCGTTCATTACTTTTGCTATATCGAATTTGCTGCTCTTGGTGTAGAATCCGCCCCACCAGCCGTCAGAACTGTTGGCGGTGCTGTAAAGGTATTCGGTCGGAGCGTTCCAGTGCCAGCAGAATGTGACGATTCCGCCTTTTTTATGGAACTCAATAGCTTTGTCAACGGCTGATGAAGATGTGCCGAGTGCCGTTCTTGACGGAGTGTAGTCCATCATATCAAGTCCGAGCAGGGCAGGGTAGTCGCCGGTAAGATTTTTTATCGCTTTGAATTCGTTGCCGTTTATTCCGCCGTCACACTGCTGACCTGTGATTACATATTTTCCGTAGCTGTCCTTAAGGAAACTGTACAGCTTCTTTGTGTTTGCGGTGGCATTTCGGTTTACAAGCGTAGATGTGACGTTATAGGTGCTGTTGCTTATTTTTGCACCCGTCTTTACTGTTATTTTATCAAGCTCTATCCAGCCCCATGACTTTTTGACGGTAAGAGTGTGACTTCCTTTTTTGAGAGTTACGGCGCATACCGTATAGTCGGAGAAATTATCCGGTTTGCTTACGAAAGTGCCTGCTTTTTTACCGTCTGCGTAAAGGTCATTCTCTTTGTATGGTCCGATAGCCTTTGAGCGTATCACTATATCATAAACCGCATCGGCAGGAACGGTTATACTGATCTGACAGTATGAGCTGTCACTTTCAAATTTACCTACCGACTTTCCGCCGGATGCGTTGCTGTCGGATATGACGGACATATCGTTTGACAGCTTTCCGTTTTCTGCTTCATAGGTTTCCGAAAAGCTCAGCGGTTTGTCACTTGTCTGATTTACGGTTGTGGTAGTTGTTGTGGTAGGCTTTTTTGAAGTGGTTGTTGCGGCGGGCTTTTTGGTGGTATCGGCGGCGGTTGCAGACGCAGGCTTGTTTGTTGCAGTGCCGGCGCTGTTTGTCGGCTTGCTTGTTGCTGAACCTGTGCTGTTTGCGGGCTTGCTTGATGTAGCGGCAGAAGAACTGCTTTCCTGCTTGTTTGTCGAAGGCTTTGACGTTTCAGAAGAAGCATCGGACGAGTTGTTTTGCTTGTCTGAACTGTCAGCCGATGAATTGTTTTGTTTGTCTGAGCTGTCCGATGACGAACTGTTCTGCTTGTCGGAGCTTGTTTTATCAGAAGCGTCTGACGAGGTATCCGAAGACGAACCGCTGCCTGAGGAGGCAGTATCCTGCGATACGGTTTCTGCGGAAGACACTGCCGAAGCTGTCGATGAACTGCCGGCTGACAATGTGCCGTTATCGGCGCTGCAACCGCAGGCGGATATAATAAGTGCCGCACATAGTATAAGGGAGATGATACGTTTTTTCATTTTTCTTTTCCTTTTCCATTTCCGTTTGCCTGCCGTAAACATGATAAGACAGGACTTGTATTCGATTACACTAAGATTATACTATACAAATACGCAAAAGTCACGCCCAAATTTTTCTTATTTTGCATTCCGTGATTATGAACAATTGGAACGGTCGCAATTTATCACATATTCACAAAATAGCAGAACAAGTCTTGCAAAATTAACTTAAATGGTGCATAATACTTGTGTAAAGGTTTACATGAAAATTAAGCAAGCTTGCTTTAATAAGAAAGGAACAAGGAATGAAGTACAGAAAAATAACAGCGGTCATACTTGCAGTCGCAACGGCGATATGTGCCGCAGGCTGTAACGGAAACGATAATTCGGGAACATCGTCAAGCGGTGACGTGACCTCATCGGGCAGTGGTGACAGCAGTATGACAAGCGATAATACAACATCGGGCGGCAATTCGGGAACACCGCAGGCGCAGTTTACATTCAGCCAGGTCGCTATGGGCGGCGGCGGATTTGTAAGCGGCGTGTTCGCAACGAGCGAAGAGGGCTTATATTATGCCCGTACAGACGTTGGCGGCGCATATCGCTATAATAAGGATACACAGAAGTGGGAAGCAATGTCGTATGACATAAGTGAGGACGACAGAGGTCTGCTTGGCATAGACGGTCTTGCTTATTCGGAAAAAGAACCCAACAAGGTATATATGCTTGCGGGAACAGAATACTTCAGCAACGGTCTTACCTGCCTTTTATACTCTGATGATTACGGCAAGACATGGAACCGTACCGACCTTACAGAAATGATAAAGGCTCACGGTAACGGTATGGGCAGAGGCAACGGCGAACGTATTGCAGTTGACCCAAAGAACAGCGACATAATCTATATAGGCGGCAGAACAGGCGGCATGATAAAGTCTACCGACGGCGGTAAGACGTTCACAGCGCTTGATATGGGCACTAAGACGTCTACATCAAACGGTAACGGTATATGCAGTATCATAATCGATCCGAAGTCGGGCGACGACAGCGCCTGCACTACAATATATGCGGCTATATCCAGAACTCAGGAAGCCAACATATATAAGTCAACAGACGGCGGTGCTACCTGGGCTGAGGTCGCAGAAGCTCCCAAGGGTCTGTTCCCTCAGAGAATGAAGTATAACGGCGATGGCAAGATAGCAATTACCTATGCAAGTGCCGAAGGTCCGTGGAACAATAACAGAACAAGCGGCGGCATAAGACTGCTTGATATGTCAAACGATACATTTACGGATATCACACCTGTCAAGAAGTCATACGGCGATATAGTTATCGACCCTGCAAACCCTGACAGAATGGTTGCCTGCACGGAGAACATATATGTTCCTCAGCCGAACGGTGCATACGGTGATGAATTCTATGTTACTACAGACGGCGGCAAGAACTGGACGCTTCTCAATGACAAGATGAAGCTTACGGACGGCGGTGTCAAGTGGCTCTCAACTACATCTATGCATTGGTGCAGTTCTATGGCTATCGACCCCAATAACACTAATAAGGTAATGGTTGTATCCGGTAACGGTATATTCACCTGCGATAATATCTGGGACGAAAGCCCCGAGTTCTATTTCTTCGCAAAGGGAATTGAGGAAACCGTTCCTTATGATATAATCAGCATTCCCGGTGGTAAGCTGGTAAGCGTTATCGGCGACTATGATGGTTTTGCTCAGGACACGGCTGAAGAATACGGAATGGTACATAGCAGTGTGGCAGGCTCTATGACGGGTCTTGCGGTAGCGGCAAAGGCTACAGACACCTGGGTAAAGTGCGGTGGCGATGAAGAAAAGCCCGGCTTCTGGTATACACTCGACGCGGGCAAGACGTGGAACAATGTAAAATATTCTCCTCTTGAAAGCAAGAAGGTAGCATACGGCGGTTATGTAGGCGTTTCGGCTGACGGAAAGAGATTCTTCTGGGCACCCGGCAACGACAACTTCATCTATTATTCGGACGACCTCGGCAAGACGTGGACAAAGAGCGAGGGCGGAGTAGGCACAAAGAAGATAATCTGCGACCCCGTAAATCCCGACTATGTATATGCCGCAAGCGGCGGTGCGTTCTTCTACAGTGAGGACGGCGGTAAGACATTCACACAGAATATGACACTGCCTGTATTTACGGCAATGCGTCCTGTAGTTGCTCCCGGCAAGGAGGGCGTTGTATACGTTCCCTCTATGGGACTTCAGGTATCGACCGACTACGGTAAGACATTCACAAGAATGGATACTTTAGCCGCTTGTATGGCGGTTGGCCTTGGCAAGGGCAAGACGGACAGCGATCCTTATACGATATTCGTATGGGGCAAGCCTACGAATGACGATCCTGTAGGTCTTTACTGGTCCGAGGACGAGGGCAAGACCTGGAGCAGAGTAAATGATGACGAGCACCAGTTTGGAGGTCCGGGTAACGGATATTTCGTTGCGGGCGATATGAACACATACGGCAGAGTTTATATGAGTACTGTCGGTCTGGGCGTTGTTTACGGCGATCTTGTGCAGTAAGTAAATATCAGAATATAAAAAGCGGGGCAGGCGAAAAGTCTGCTCCGCTTTTTTATAGCTATATGGATATTTACTTTGGAAAATGTGCCTTGATTCTGGCAAAGAGCGATTTGCGGGGTTCTTTATAGAGCTTCAGTGCCTGTTCGGCTTCATCATAAGCACGGTCATAGAACAGCTTGTGTACTTCAATGCGTTCATCACCGGGCATAGGCTTTTTATGGCGGTAAATGCCGTCACTGCCCTGAACACGCGCCTTGACATTATCCTTAAGCATTGTGTCGAATATATCAACGACCTTATCGGAAATCACTTTGTCCCTTAGCGGTACAGCAACTTCTACACGGCGCTCTGTATTTCTTGTCATAAAGTCGGCAGATGAAATATAAACCTTTCTGCGTTCGCCCTTGCCGAATATATAGATACGGCTGTGTTCAAGGAAACGTCCTACTATCGAAATTACCGATATATTCTCGGTATATCCCGGTACGCCTGCGATAAGACAGCAGATACCTCTGATCACAAGTTCGATCTTCACGCCGTGACAGCTTGCTTCTATCAGTTTATCTATTATATCCTTGTCGGTGAGTGAGTTCATTTTAAGACCTATGTAACCGTCGTTTCCGTAGGTTATTTCGTTGTCTATCATCTCTACTATGCGGGATTTAAGACATTTTGGGGCTACAAGAAGAGTGGTACTGCTTTCTACTGTTGTACCGAGTGACAGCGCATTGAACACAGTGCTTGCGTCCGCTCCGATATCCTTATCCGAGGTCATAAGAGTAAGGTCGGTGTAAAGACGGGAGGTTTTCTCGTTGTAGTTGCCCGTGCCTATCTGGGTGTAGTATTTTATATTGCTTCCCTGTCGGCGGGTGATAAGCAACAGCTTTGAGTGAACCTTGAGAGCGTCAAGACCGTAAATTATCTTTACGCCGGCTTCCTCCATCTTCTTGCTCCAACCGATGTTGTTCTCCTCGTCAAATCTTGCACGCAGTTCTACAAGCGCCATTACCTGCTTGCCGTTTTCTGCGGCTCTTATGAGTGCGCTTACAATCTCGCTGTTTCTTGCAACACGGTAAAGGGTTATCTTTATGGAAGAAACGTAAGGATCGTCTGCCGCTTCATCAAGCAGGCGCAGGAAGTTCTTGAACTTGTTATAGGGGTATGACAGAAGTATGTCGTGCTGGGAAAGCTGTGTGAACATACTTTCGTAAGGGTTCACCATTATGGAGTTCTGAGGTGAAACGTGGTAGTAGAACAGCTCTTTTCTGCTTTCGAGCTTTTCTTCAAGAGCCGACATAAAGCCGAAATCGAGCGGACAGCTCTGCATATATGAAAAACTGTCGGACAGCTCGAGATATTCGAGCATACGCTTTACAAGCTCGGGGGAAGCGTCGTATGAGAACTCGGCTCTTACGGGCATAAGCTTTTTTCTCTTGCGGCAAAGCTCTTCCATTACGTTTCTGAAATCCATATCGTGGTCGTAAAGCGCCTCGTTTGCGTCAATGTCGGCGTTACGGGTTACTCGCATTATACAGCGGTTTTCAACGTAAAAATTCGGGAACAGCATATCTATATAGTGCAGGATAACATCTTCCGCAAGCACATAGCGGAGCTTTTCGCCCGGCAGGAAAATGACACGTGGGAAGTCCTTGTCGCATTCTGCGCTCATTATTCCGACAAGCTGTTTTTTCTTTTCCTCATTCTTGCTTCTGAGCATAGTTCCGATATAGATCGCTCTGTTCTTCAAAAACGGGAACGGGTGATTTTTATCGATAATACTTGGAGAGAGCAGAGGGAGAATTTCTCTTTCAAAGAAAAGTCGTAAAAAGAGCTTGTCGTCGCCTTTAAGGTCGGCGGGCTTTTTAAGCTCGGCATACTCACTGAGTTTTGCTGTGACTTCAGAAAAGGCGCAGTCCTTGACATACAGCAGATCTCTTACTCTGCGTGCAATTTCTTTAAGCTGTCTTGCGGCAGTCATTCCCGTCTTGTTTTCGCACTTTTTAGGCTCGACAAGGTCCTGGTCGTACAGTGAGCCGACACGCACCATGAAAAATTCGTCAAGGTTGCTTGTGAATATGGATATGAATCTCATTCGCTCAAAAAGCGGAACATTTACGTCCTGCGCTTCTTCAAGTACACGCTGATTGAACTTCAGCCAGGATAATTCTCGGTTGTCGTATACGTTGGTGTCTGTCATAATTACCTCTTTGTTTTAGGATTGTAAAGGGAGTGTAAAATATCCCGTAATATGAATATAACCGCCCGCTTTCACGGGCAGTTATTTTGCATTTCTTTACTTGTTTGCCTGTTCAAGCGACGCTCTTATAAAGTCCTTGAATAAGGGGTGTGCTCTGTTGGGACGTGACTTGAACTCGGGGTGGAACTGAACTGCCACGAACCAGGGGTGAACATCTCTTGGAAGTTCTACTATCTCAACAAGCTTTCCGTCGGGTGACTGACCTGCGATAACAAGACCGCTTTCTGTCAGCTGCTTGCGGAATACGTTGTTGAACTCATAACGGTGGCGGTGTCTTTCATAGATAAGCTCATCGCCGTAAACCTCACGGGAGATAGTACCAGCTTCAAGCTTGCAGGGATATAAGCCAAGACGCATTGTGCCGCCCATATCAACGTCCTTCTGGTCGGGCATAAGGTCGATAACGTTCTGGTTACCGTCCTTGAATTCGCTTGAATTTGCTTCTGTAAGACCTGCAACGTGACGTGCAAACTCAATTGTAGCCATGTGCATACCGAGACAAAGTCCGAGATAGGGCTTCTTGTGTTCTCTTGCGTAACGTACAGCTTCTATCTTACCCTCGATACCTCTGTCGCCGAAACCGCCGGGAACCAAGATACCGTCGCAGTCGTGCAGAAGCTCGTCTGCTGTTTCGGGAGTTACTTCTTCGGAGTTGATAAGCTTTATTTCAACGTGTGATTCGTTTTCAAAACCTGCGTGGCGCAGAGATTCCATAACTGAAAGGTATGCGTCGGGAAGTGCAACATACTTGCCTACAAGACCGATAACGGTGTTCTTTGTGGCATTGTACTGACGCTGAACCATGTCTTCCCATTCCTTTAAATCGGGAACGCGGGGATCAAGTCCGAGGTGCTCACATACGACCTTTGCAAGACCTTCCTTTTCAAGCATAAGCGGTACTTCGTAAAGAGAAGGAGCTGTGAGGTTCTGTATAACGTCCTGCTTACGGACATTACAGAAGCTTGCTATCTTCTCGGTCATATCCTGAGGAATTTCCATTTCACTTCTGCAAACGAGAATATCGGGCTGGATACCGAGGGAAAGGAGTTCCTTTACACTGTGCTGTGTGGGCTTTGTCTTCATCTCGTTACTGCCGGTGATGAAAGGCAGGAGTGTAACGTGGATATATACAACGTTTTCTCTTCCAACATCTGAAACTACCTGACGGATAGCCTCAAGGAAGGGTGTGCTCTCGATATCGCCTACCGTACCGCCGATCTCTGTGATGACAACATCGGCTGTTGTTTCGGCTGAGTTTGCAACTCTGTATATTCTTGACTTAATTTCGTTTGTGATATGGGGGATAACCTGAACCGTACCGCCGAGATAATCGCCGCGGCGTTCCTTGTTAAGAACTGTCCAGTATATCTTACCTGTTGTAACATTGCTGTACTTTGAAAGGTTCTCGTCGATGAAACGCTCATAGTGTCCGAGGTCGAGGTCGGTTTCCGCACCGTCGTCCGTAACGAAAACTTCACCGTGCTGATAAGGGCTCATTGTGCCCGGGTCGACATTAATATATGGGTCAAACTTCTGGATTGTAACCTTGTAGCCCCTCATTTTGAGCAGTCTTCCGAGCGAAGCCGCTGTAATACCTTTTCCGAGTCCCGACACAACGCCGCCGGTGACGAATACATACTTTGTAGCCATTATTTTGTTCCTTCCCTGAGCTTTCAACGCCCGTCGTATTGATTTTATATGTCAATTTGAAAAATAAACACTACTCACTATTATACTAAATCCGTTCTGCTTTTTCAAGTGCTTTTATCGGATTTGAAGTTGCTTTGCGGTGTACAAAATAAACAAATAACCTTTTAGGTATTTGTGCATATCGTTTAATTTTGAAAAAGTGTAGAAAATTTATGTGAAAAATGCTAAAATTAAAATAAGCATCCCTATAGTGTTTTTTAAGTTTTGACCATATAAGGACAGTAAAATCCTTGATTTTCTATATTAGGAAAAAGATGCGTAAATCCCTTTGTTTAAAGGAAAGGAAAGTAAAAATGAAAAAGACCTTTATGCGTGTTGCGGCAGTTGCTGTGATATGTGCGATCGCCGGTTCTGCATCGGGCTGTTACTTCTTCCCTGAGGAAGAAAAGCTCCTCGATCCACCCGTGCTGAAAGTGGAAGACGTTACTTACTCGACCTATAAGGCGGTCAAGAAAACTATTGTAAATAAGGCAAGCGCAACAGGATACTGCGTGTCGGAAGTACAGCAGGACTGCTCGTTTACGGAGCGTGACGGAACTCTCAAGACGATATATGTCAAAGCAGGCGACACAGTAAAGAAAGGCGACCTTATTGCCGAGTACAATACGGGCGATCTCGAATATGAGATACGTTCACAGGAACTGAAAGTTCAGCAGGCGCAGAATACATACGGTTCAAGCGGTGCGGAGAACGACCGCTTACAGCTTGAAATAGAGAAGAATACACTGGCACAGCTGCAGAACGAATACGACACTTCAAAGCTGTATGCTCCCTGCGACGGACTTGTAAGCTTTGCCGAACGTATGAACGCAGGTACAAAGGTGCAGTCATACAAGGTAATTGCAACTATAATCGATCCTGATAAGATATATGTCAAGGCCACCGTAAACGACGACAAGAAGTTTACAAAGGATCAGGAAGTAACAATAACTATAGAAGAAGAGGAATACAAGGGCAAAGTCGTAAAGACCCCGACCGAGGCAAAGGAACAGGGCGACGAGGACACAAGTTCGATATACGTTGAATTCAATGGCACCGCTCCGAGCTTTACAAAGGTAGGCACGGTAGCAGATGTAAGCTATATAAAAGAGCAGGCGGAAAATGCGATCGTCATACCGAAATACCTTGTAAAGACCCTTTCGGGCAAGAACTATGTGCAGGTGTACAAGGACGGCGTCAAGACTGAGGTCGACGTTGAGACCGGAATAAGCAACGCTACGGAGATCCAGATAACATCGGGACTTTCCGAGGGTGACGAGGTCGTTGTAAAGTAATACGGCGTATTCACCGGCATTTACCTTAGGAAGGAATAAAACAGATGTTTACTCTACTGTGGCGCAAGATGCGCAATACAAAATGGATGGTACTCTGCCTGTTTATCGGCTTTTTGCTTGCGGCAGGCATGATGAGCACCATACCTATATATATGGACGCGTCCTTACAGCGTATGCTGATAAAGGATATGGAACAGTACCAGATCGACAACAACAAATATCCCGGTCTGTATTCCGTAACAAAGACGCTCCAGCTGACGACTGATACGAATACTCAGCAGGCAACTATAGACGATCTTGTTTCCAAGTCGGACTCACGAATAAATGCTATAGGAATAGCGTCGGAAAACACAAAGACAACGCTTATAGACGACTGTCTTTATATCGTAAACGGTGAACGTAACGGTGCGGAGCTTTCGACAAGACTTAAACTTATAGGTATGACCGACAGTCTTGATCATATGAAACTTATAAGAGGAGAACTGCCTTCAAAGACTGCCGTTGACGGGGTTTATGAAGGACTTGCATCGGAAGACGCACTGAAAACGCTCGGAATAAATGTCGGTAATACATATAAAGTCGTATCGCTTGCGGCAGGCGTTGAGCCTTATTATGTGAAGATCACGGGCGTATATGAACAGAAGACCGACAACGACAGCTACTGGGCTGAAACGCTTGACAGCTATCTCAATGCGATATTCGTTGACTATGATATGGTAAGAAACGAGCTTATGCCGGAGGGCAGATTCAATGCGGTAAATATCGCAAGAAGATATTCGCTCGATTACCATACTCTTGATATGAACAGAATAGCATCTGTTACCGCAGAGCTTGAAAATGACACAGCCTTTTATCAGGAAGCAGGCTATGCGCACGAATTCAACGTTGCGGACATAATCGGCAACTATACAGAGCGTGCCGAGAAGCTTACCCGTATACTGTGGATCTTACAGATACCCGCAATGGTAATGCTGGCGTTCTATCTGTTTATGGTATCCCAGCTCAATGTAGACAGAGAGCGCAACGAGATTGCGGTATTCAAGAGCCGAGGCGCAAGCTCATGGCAGATATTCGGTATGTATGCCGCAGAGTCGGGTATACTCGGTATAGTAACACTTGTGATCGCACCGTTCATAGGACTTGTACTGTGTCAGTTCCTCGGTGTATCGAACGGATTCTTGGAGTTTGTAAACCGTACAGGAATTGCCGCAAAGATAACGGGTATCAGCGTACTGTATGCACTGCTTGCTGTAGTGGTATTCTTCCTTACAACGATGATACCGATAATCCCTGCGTCTAAGCTTACTATAGTACAGTATAAGCAGAGCAGGACAAAGGTTGTAAAGATGTCGCTGTGGGAAAAGTGCGGTGTTGATATTGTACTTCTCGCGGTTTCTTTCGGATTTCTTTACTTCTACACAACCAATATTACAAATTCTATAGCCGAGGGAACGTTTGAAGCGACAGGTGAGCTTGATCCGTTGCTCTTCATATTCTCAACGCTTATGATACTTGGCTTCGGATTACTGTTTATCCGTATCTATCCGTATCTTTTAAGACTTGTATATTATGTACTGCGTCCTTTCTGGACACCCTCGCAGTACATGGCTATAACTACAGTATGCCGTTCACAGGGCGGTAAGGAACGTTTCCTTATGCTGTTCCTTGTAATGACATTCTCATTCGGCCTGTTCTCGGCAAACACGGCAAGAGCGATAAACAACAACATAAGCGACAGGATCTATTATGAAAACGGTGCTGATGTGGTGCTGACCGAATATGCGCTTTCAACATCTGATGAAGGCGGATCGAGCTCTTATGTCGAAACCGACTTTTCACGTTACGAAGCGCTTGAAGGCGTAGAAATTGCCACAAGAGTGCTTGTAAACGACAATGTAAAACTGAGAATTGCAAACAAGAATGTTGCAGATCTTACGCTTATGGCTATAGAGCCTGATAAATTTGCGCAGACAGCGTGGTTCAGAAATGACCTTCTGCCTATCCACTGGTGGAACTACTGTAACGCTCTTGTTGAGAGCCGTTCGGGCGTGATCATTTCAAGCGGACTTGCCGAAAAGGCTAATGTTTCGCAGGGTGATGTGATTTCGTTCAAGTGGGGCGGAAACGACAGCCTTGATACCACAGTAATGGCAATAGTTGACTACTGGCCGGGACTTAACCCTAACGAGTGCGACTTTGCGGTTATGAACTATAACTATGTCAGAGCAAGAACCGAGCTTGAACCGTATCAGATATGGCTCAAGATGAAAGACGGAGCGACAAGCGAGGCTCTTTACAAGAGCATTGAGGACGGAATGTTACCGCTTGAAAGTATCAAGGACAGCTCACAGATGCTGATAAGCGAAAAGACCGATCCGTCACTCCAGGGTATGAACGGTGCGCTGACGCTCGGTTTCATAATCATAATGGTAATGACGATAATCGGCTTCCTTATCTACTGGATACTGTCGATAAAGGGCAGAACGTTACAGTTCGGTATTTTAAGGGCTATGGGCGTATCGTTCGGCGAGATAATAGGAATACTCGGATATGAACAGCTTCTTGTATCTGGTGTTTCGATAATCTGTGCATTTATCATAGGCGGCGTGACAAGTGATCTGTTTGTACCGCTGTTCCAGTATATGTACAACATAAACGAGCAGATACCGCCGTACAGGGTAGCGGCAATGCAGGCTGACTACATAAAGATGTACATTCTTATAGCTATAATGCTTCTCGGCGGATTTGCGATACTCGGTGCTATTATCCGTAAGATAAACATAAACAAGGCACTGAAACTCGGCGAGGATTAATGCCGGTATAAAGGAGGACTGTTTTTGGAGCTTGCTCTGGGAATATTCAAAAAGACACGTTTTCTGTTTGCACTGATCGCGGCTGCGGCGGCAGGCGTCGGTATAGCAATGAATAATGATAAGGCTTATGTCGTGTGCATAATTTTCATTGCGCTGACAATTGCGGCGGACGCAACCGTAATGGTGCTGAGCAGAAAGCTCAATATACCGATAAAGTACCGCGAGAATTACTTCAGATTCGGCAAAAACAAGAAGGATAAGAAGTAATGCAGAAGATACTTGGATATATCAGAAAAGCGGTACAGGAATTTGACCTGATAGAAAAGGGCGATAAGATAGCGGTAGGCATATCGGGCGGAAAGGACAGTCTTGTGCTTCTTAATGGTCTTGCCCGTATGAGGCAGTTTGCCGAGTTCGACTATGATATAGTCGCTGTCACGATCGATCCCGGCTTTAACGGCGTGCCGAACAACTATGAGGCGGTGGCAAAGCTTTGCGAAAAGCTGGACGTGCCATTCAGCCTTGTACATACGCAGATAGGCGAGATAGTATTTGATATAAGGAAAGAGCCTAATCCGTGTTCGCTTTGTGCAAATATGAGAAGAGGGGCGCTCCACGATGCGGCAAAGGCGGCAGGCTGTAACAAGCTCGCTCTCGGACATCACAATGACGATGTAATTGAAACGTTCATAATGAATCTTTTCAATGAGGGCAGAATAGGCTGTTTTTCGCCAAAGACGCACCTTGACCGCAAGGATATAACCGTTATACGTCCGCTGGTGCTTGCTCCCGAATCGCAGATAATATCTGCCTGCAACCGCAATAATCTTGAGGTCGTAAAGTCGGTATGTCCTGCCGATAAGACTACTGCAAGGCAGAAAACCAAAGAATTTTTAAGGGACATGGAGCATAACGACAAAGGCTTCAAGCTCAGAATGTTCACAGCACTCAGAAAGAGCGGTGTGGACGGCTGGGGATATAAACAGAAATAAAACGAGAGGTGACCGTACTTGGCTGTTAAAAGACAGACGCTGAATATTCCCGAACAGGCATTGCAGGTGCTAAAACTGCTTGAACGTGCAGGGAATAAAGCGTACTTTGTCGGACAGTGTGTAGCTGAACTGCTGAGGGGCGGTACACCTATGGATTATGATATAATCACAACAGCGGATTTCAGCGAAATGCTGTATGTGTTCAGTGATATGCGTATCGTATCGCAGAACGAGGATATGAGCAGTGTTATGGTTTCGTCGCTCGGACTTGTGATACAGGTGTCAAGCTATTGCAGTGAGGTAAAAAACGGCAAGGCAGTTTACACCGACAATTATATTTTTGACCTTGCAAGGCACGATTTTTCGGCATTCGCAATTGCATATCACCCACGCAAGGGCTTCAAGGATCCGTTTGACGGAATGCCTTGCATAAAGGACGGAGTGATAACACTAAAGGCGATAGGTGAATATCCCGTTGTAATGTGGCACGAAAACGACCTTGACGAAAACGAGCTGACGCTAAAACTTGAACCGCAGTCCAGTCTTGTTACTGACCCGTTCAATATGCTGACAGCGCTCGAACTGCTCGGCGGCGAGAATTACGAGATAGACAGCGTTACGGCAGACGCGATAAAGGCAAATGCACATCTGCTGTGTGAAACAGACAAGCGTGAACTGCTCAGACGTTTTACAAAGTTACTGCTTACAAGAAACATTTCGGTGGTCATGACGCGCTTTCCGGAAGTGTTTGCGGTAATAGAGCCGGAGCTTCTCAAAACGCAGAGATATAAGGACAGATATTATGACTGTACACTCTGGGAACATATTTCAAAGAGCGTTGAGTTTGCACCTCCGCAGGCAGATTTAAGGTATGCGATGCTGTTTCATAATGTCGGCATTCCCGACTGCAAATGCCGTGATTCGCACGGCAACACATATTTTTACGGTCACGGCGAATACGGCAGGATAACCGCGGAAAATTTCTTCGAGAAGTATAAAGCGGATCTTAAACTGAGAAGTGACACCGATATGCTGATCGAATCGCACGATGTTGCTTTTAAAGAGGACAGGGTAGCGCTTAAACGTCTGCTCTGCGAGTATTCGTATGACGAGCTGAAAAAACTGCTCAAATTGCGGATAGCCGATGATACGGCAAAGACTACTGTACATGAGGGCGTTATAGCAATGTACCGCAGGACGGTTACAATGCTTGATGATATAATAGCGTCTGGCGAATGCTACAGCGTATCTCAGCTTGCTGTAAAGGAAAATGATCTTATCACGCACCGTCTTGTCGCCAACAAAGCGCAGGCGAGGGCTGTTATAAATTCACTGTATGAGGCGGTACTGGCTGAGCCTTCTCTGAATGTTGCGCCGATACTTCTTGATATGGTGAGAAAAAGCGTACACCGCTGAAAAGTGTGTATGCTTACGAAAGGATTGATGTTATGCAGAACTGTTGTCTTTGGATAGGCGGAGTGAAAGTATCCGACCTTGACGGCATAAAAGACAATTTCAATATAGCCGATGTTAAAGGTTATTATCTCGGCGGCAGACTTGCCGACTGGCTCAGAATGGGCGGTTATGATACCGAGGCAACAAAAATCGACAGCATCGATAAAAACAGCGATATAGACAAGGCGCTTGAAGATATATTTACAGGTAATGACGAAGAGCCCGACAGCGATAATATAAGCGGGGAGTACGGCGACTATTGCTTTCTGACTGTAACTCCGCCGTTTTTAAAGCGTGACGCGGGCACGATCGTTTTATCTGCCGACGGCTCTTTCAGAGCGCCGGTAATAGCGGACAGCTCTTTTGCGGGTTCGTCTTTTGCAGGCTCTTATGGTTCTTTAGGCTCGTTCAGGTACAGCTATCAATATGAATATGAGTATGGATCGGGAAAAACAAGCTTCGGCTCGTTCAATCTCGGAAGCTTTGACATTTCAAGCTTTCTTTCGGGTAGTTTTTCGTATGACGAGCTGTGCGAGGGTGGAAGCTTTACACCGCAGGCGCTTATGCTTTTCTTTTCGTCCGAACCGCTTAACCGCTACGGATACGGTATTCATCTGATATGAACGGATTTCATTCTTTTTCATCGGCGGCTTTTTTCGCCAAAAATCCGGGTAAAAAGCTTGGTATGAGCCTTCCCGACATATACTGCACAGTGATTTCGGCTTTGCAATGGCGCAAGAACGGCAACAGCATAACAATGCTTACCGACAGCGCAGGAGCAGAGCTTTTTTCCGCTCTTGGGATAAACGATATATGGAACGATATAAGAGTGGTTATTCCCGATGATCTTGACGGGATAGATCCCGTTATGTTCTGGGCAGGGGGCAAGCTTATCGCATTACAGCAGTTTCCCGCTCCGTGCGCTATGATCGATACGGATTTCATAGTATGGGAAGACCCGCCGTTTGAGGATAAGATAATAGCGGCGCATGAAGAGGATCTTATGCCGTCTGTCTATCCCGATGTATCAACATTCAGGCTCAAAGGCAAGGTGCTTGACGAGGGGCTTGATTATAACACACTGCCGCTGAACACGGCGTTTTTGTATATACCCGATGAGGATTTCAAGCAGTATTACACTTCACGGTCAATAGCGTTTATGAAGTCGGCGGTGTACGGAGGCGATTATCTTACATATATGGTTTTCGCCGAACAGAGATTGCTACCGATGCTTGCGAAAAGATGCGGTATTGAATATACAACACTGCTTGATAAGGACAGACTTTTTTTGCCGCAGAATAAGTATACTCACCTGTGGGGCGCAAAGCAGAAAATGCGTGACGATAAGGCACAGCTTGATAAGTTCTGTGAGCGTTGCAGGCAAAGGA
Source organism: Ruminiclostridium sp. (assembly GCA_017935365.1). Taxonomy (GTDB): domain Bacteria; phylum Bacillota; class Clostridia; order Oscillospirales; family Ruminococcaceae; genus Ruminiclostridium_E. Next base: position 129,231 of record JAGBHT010000032.1, read on the forward strand.
TAAGAAAATCGTACCTCGAGTATGGGTATATTGTTGACAATATTGAGAATAGGTAAGATGAAAAGCCGGGCGTTGAAAGCGTCCGGCTTTTGTATATTGTTTTTTTCTTAATCCGGGCGTACCGAATCGTGACGTTTTACCGGACTTTTACCGAAAAAAATCTATTGACAAGAAACAAGATAATTGATATAATTGTGTATAGTGTATATATACAATATCTGAGGAGAAGTTCATGAACATATTTATAAGCAACTCGTCGGATGAGCCAATCTATGAGCAGATAGTACGGCAGGTGAAAGCGCTTATCATGGCGGGAAAACTGTCGGAAGGCGAGGCTCTTCCTTCGATGAGGACACTTGCACAGCAACTCAGGATAAGTGTGATCACTACAAAGAGAGCATATGAGGAGCTGGAGCGTGACGGTTTTATCGAGTCGTGCACAGGCAGGGGCAGTTTTGTAAAGCGGCAAAATCCTGAGCTTTACCGTGAGGATACACTGAGGAAAATTGAGGCTCAGCTAACATCGGTCTGCAATATGGCAAAAACGGCAGGGGTTGAGCCGGAAGAGCTTTGCGAAATAATCAACTTGCTTTATAACGGCGAATAAAACCAGAAAGGATATGAGGATATGTCACAGGAAAATGCACTGGAACTGCGTGGGGTAACGCACCGCTTTGACGGATTTACACTGGATAATGTAAGCTTTGATGTGCCTAAGGGCAGTATAATGGGCTTTGTAGGACAAAACGGGGCAGGAAAGACAACTACAATACGTTCCATACTGAATATTCTTCACAATGACAGCGGTACGATAAAGATATATGGATTTGACAGTGTTAACGACGAAATGAAGATAAAAGAGGATATTGCGGTGGTATTTGACGAACTGCCGTTTCCTGATATGCTGACACCGTCAAGCCTTGAAAAGGTTCTGAAAGGATTGTATAAAAAGTGGGACGGCACGCGATATTACGAACTGCTTGACAGGTTTTCACTGCCGCGTAAAAAGAAGATACATGACTTTTCACGGGGAATGAAGATGAAACTTCAGATATGTGCGGCGTTGTCGCACGGCGCAAAGCTCCTTATTATGGACGAGGCAACAAGTGGTCTTGACCCGGTGGTGCGCAGTGAGATGCTGGATATATTCCTTGAATTTATCGGAGATGAGGAGCATACTGTGCTTATGTCATCACATATTACGAGTGATATTGAAAAGATCGCTGACAGTGTGACTTTTATTGACGGCGGAAAAATACTGCTGTCGGGGTATACAAGCGATATACTGGCAGACCATGCGGTGCTGAAATGCTCAGAAGAAGATATAAGCAAGATAGCGGACGAGGATATTGTAAGTGTAAGGCTGTGTGATTTCGGGGCTGATGTGATGCTCAGAAACCGCACTGTGTCGGAAGAAAATTATGACGGGTATGTCATTAACAGGACTACGCTTGACGAGATACTTCTTTTCTATGTAAAAAGAAACAGCGGAAAGGAGTGGCGGTGATGAGATATGCCGTTGCTTTTATCCGAAAAGATATTTATTATCTCAGAAAACAGCTTATTATAGCGGCGTGTTCTGTAGTGGGGTTTACGATATTCGGTGTGCTGTTCTGCGGCAGTTACAAATACGGAAACCTTGCAAAACTGCTTGAGAATGATTGCAATGATACATATATGACAGCGACCTCGTTGTTCGGCGTATTGCCCGGTGTGTTGTGTCTGCTGTCGCTCGGCGTGATATTTTGGGGAACTGTAAGCAACGACCGCAGGAACGGATGGTATATGTTCACGTCAACATTGCCTGTCAGCAAAAGGCTGATCGCGGTGACCAAGCTCGGTGAGATTGCGGCAGTATTTGTTATATCGGGCGTTATTGGTGTTGTCGGCATTTTAAGCTGTTATACTGTTTCGGGCAGGGATATTGCAGTGAATGATATTTTTATAATGGCGGACGTATTGCTTTTCCTGCTGATTTTTCTGCTTCTCCCTACGTTCTATTTTTTCAAAGGCAGGGAAACGGCTTCGTTCTTTACGTTTTTTCTAATGTATATTACGGCTGATATTGCGACTGCGGTAATAATGCTGAGTATGAAATCCGATCTGGACTTGCAGAAGGCAATGACATTTTTACAGGACAATGCGGCAGTGATAAGTTTTATACTGATCGCAGTGAATATTGCGGTGTTCGCGGTATCGGCGGCGGTTTCGGCAAAAATACTCGGTAAAGACGTAAGGTAGGTGATTTTCTTGTCGGGGATTATCAGACTGTTATATAAAAATCTTATAGAATGCAAAAATGATCTTATTATCGGGATCATAAGCGCGGTTTTCTTCAACGCTGTTGTTATCACCGGTACAGCGGTGCTTGATACATCGGATATGTTTGGCAGATTTATAATACAGGCGGGGTTTGTAATAGGAGCAGTGCTTACATATCTTGTTGTCGGGGAGGCACAGTCGGCGGTTATCGGCTGTGACAGAACATCAAGGTTTTACAGCTTTGCAAGCAGTGTGCCTTATGGAGTATTAAAGCTGGTTATATCAAAATATCTGCTTGTTTTTATGATATCGGCTGTTGAAACGCTGTTGTTTTCGCTGTTATCATGTGTTATCGGGTGTGGATTAAGTCCTGCTTTACCGCTTGTACTTATGATAATACAGCTGTTTATGAGAGCGGTTGAAATTCCGCTTATGCTGCTCTTCGGCGTAAGGTCGGGCAAGGCGGTGAAAGGCTCGGTGTTTGGTGCGGCTATGATGGCGATTATAATATACATGCTTTACGGTGATATATCGTGGCTGAATGGGGATCTTATCGCTTCGGCGATGAATTTTGCAGAGGATATAATAAACAATATCGGTATGCAGACTATGTTGCTCGGTATTGTCGGTGCAGGGGTGACGGTGCTTTATGCAGTATCGCTTTTAGTATCGGCAACAGTGGCAAGGAGAATTTTTGTCAGGTTTGAAACAAGATAGATAAGAAAAAGCCGTGCATCGGGTGTGATGCACGGCTTTTATGCTTTATTGACTGTTCTTTTCAAAGGTCGGAGTGCCCTTTGCATAGCTTCCGTCACGCTGACGGACAAGCGATTCGTTCTCGTCACAATCGATTATTGCGACCCTGCCGAGAATTTCTCCGCTTTCATTGCTGAGTATCAGCGTTTCGCCTGTTTTAAGGCTGAAATTCGTCTGCATCTTCATCAGCGTATTTTCAGACTTGTTGTTCTTGCATACTATCGTGAGCGTTGAGTGGGGCTTAACGTTGACTGTCGGTATCTTATAGCGGTTGAGTTGATCTTCCTTGTCGGTCAGATAAAGACCTCTTGTCGATACGTCGTTGTCATTTGGATTGTAAAGCTCTATCCAGTCGGCATCTCCGCCTGTGTAGACTTCGCTTATATACAGCAGATCGCCTGTAGACGATGTTTTTTCACTGCGTGCATTTATTGTGATCTTGCCCTTTTTAGCCATTGAGCTGTCGATCGTTATCTCACGGTCGGTGTATGTGGTTCCGTTTATTTCCCAGCTTGTAAAGGTGTAACCTGACATATCCTCGGCGGTAAGCTTCACCTTGTAGGGGGTGAAATACTCTGCGCTTATTGTATTGGTGTCCTTGACGGTCTGAATGTTCATGGTGACCTTAAGACCTTTTGCACCGTTCAGCTTTACTTTATAGGTATCGTCCTTGTCGATCTCAAAGTTACGGCAGATATCGCTGAGTATTATTTTTGCACGTTTGTCGGCAAACTCTCTTATTTCGTTTCTGCTGTTTTCAAATGTACCCTCGTTTGCCCATGTGGACGTTATGCCCTTGTTAAGAGCGTACATCTGTTCCTTATCGCTGTCGGCAAGCTTCTGCTCAAGCGTTGCAAGGATATTTTCGGTGCTGAATGCACCGCCGATAAGGTCGCAGATATTGTTTGCCAGTTTTTCACGCATATCCGCACGTTCCATAAGCGCCGATATGAGCACCGAGCCGCCTGCGGGGTGAGTTCCGTTAAGTATCTTTGTAAGCGTTTTGTTCGCATATCCGTCAGAATAAAGACCCCATGCAAACTCGGCGTCATAGAAGAAATATCTCCACTTGCCGTCCTGATACTTGCTTGTGACTTCTTCACCCTCGGAAGCAACATAGCGCCATGCCTTGTAATTGTTTCCGGGCCAGTCACGGTTGTCGATGAACAACTGCATTGCAAGGTAGTGCATATAGTTGTCTATATCGATCATAGAGCAGAACTGCTCGAATTTCTTGTCATCGGTAAGTCCGCTTTCTGCAAGCTCAAGCATCTTGTTATAATCTGCTATCGCACCCTCTGCGTTTTCGCTGTCAAGATCGCCCTCTGCCTTGCCGACTACCTGATAGTTGTCCTTTGTGCCGCCGTAGCGTTCTTCGAGATATGCACGGCTGAAATTCTGGTGGAGCCAGGCAAAACCGTAATATTTTCCGTTAAGGAATACTGCCGCAGGGGCGGTTGACTGCGCATCGGGATAACCCGACTGCTTTGCAAGCGACATTGAAAGCTCATCGCGCACTCCTGCAAATTCACGGTCGTTTGCGCCGTTACGCAGAACTATGCGGTCTATCTTTGTCAGTATTGCACCGCTCTCATCGGTAGCGTCACTGAAAAACGGATAGCTGAATTTACCTTTGTCGGGGGTATACATAGTTCTTGCTATAAGTTTCCATGATTTCTGATCGACGCCGGCAGAATATGCGCCTGCTACTCTTGCACCTGCCTGCTGTGAAACAAGAGCGTCACCGCTGCTTGAGAACACCTCGACATACATCGGACGTTCGCCGTCCATTCCGACCTGATTCCAGTTGGCAGGGTCATTGGGATTTACGTCCCTTGAGCCGTCATATTCGTTTGCAAGCCAGTCGTCACGGATCTTTCCGGCTACGGCGATACCTTTTTCATAATCGTACAGGTTTACATCGTCTGTAGACAGCACGAATACATACGTTCCGTCCTCAAAACGTTCCACTACGTCATCGCCTGTAATATAGCTTTTGGTGAACACTTCGGAAGTGCCGTCCTCGCTAACTGCTATCGCTTTTATGGTTTCGGCTGTGACGTCTTTGCCGCTCCGTACCTTTATCGGTGAAGAGTATGCCGGTGATTTTTCGGTGGGTGTACTGCCGTCCGTTGTGTAGTAGATCTTGGCATTCTTGTCCTTTGCCGTAAGCTCAACGGTTATATCCTCGCTGAAAAAGCTACCCTCGGGGGAAAAGGCAATATCGGTTTTCTGCTTTACCTCGCCGTCATCATCCTTTGCTATGGGCTGAAGTGGAGAGAGCACCTCAGGCAGTCCGCTGTCCGATGACAGAAATGTATTATAGGTTATGGCGGTGGCTGCGCCGACAGCAACTACTGCGGCGAGCAGTCCCACACGTTTTAATGTTCCGTTTTGAATAAACATGGTTTCTCCGTTCAGATTCAGGGTTCATGGCGCACTGCGCCTCTATAGATTCTATTGTATCAGAAAAACTTGTTAAAATCAACGATAATTATTGGAATTTCATCAGAAAATCTGTAGAAATTGAATTGCAGATCCGTATTAACATATTCGGGGGATAACTTTCATAAACTGGTAAAAAAGAAATCAAAACGAGGAAGGATCGGTATTTCAAATGACGGAATTTTTACCTGAGGGAAGAAGGCTTGCGGACAGAGAGAACACGATAGCTCTGCAATCGGCAAAAACGCTTATGCAATCGGCAGTGTCGGGGGCGATACTTGAAGCGCCGTGTACCGTATGCGACGCTGAGCATAATATGCACGTTGATCTTGGCTGTATGAAAGGAATTATCCCTCGCAGTGAGGGTGCTATCGGCATTGAAAGCGGGGCTACAAGGGATATTGCGCTTATATCGAGAGTGGGAAAGCCTGTATGCTTCAAGATAACGGGGATAGATGAAACGGGCAGTGAGCCTGTAGCGATCCTGTCAAGGAAAGCGGCTCAGGAGGATGCGGAAAGCAGGTACATATCAAAGCTTGAACCGGGTGATGTTATCGGGGCGAGAGTGACGCACCTTGAACAGTTCGGGTGCTTTGTGGATATAGGTTGCGGTATAGCTTCAATGATACCGATAGACGCTATTTCAGTGTCGAGGATAGTTCATCCTGCGGACAGATTTTCGGTAGGTGATGATATATTTGCGGTGGTCAAGGGAAGAGATGAGGGACATATCTGCCTTACTCACAAGGAACTGCTCGGAACGTGGCAGCAGAATGCCGAGCGTTTTGCGGTAGGGGAAACAGTCCCCGGTATTGTAAGGTCGATAGAAGAGTACGGAATTTTCATCGAGCTTGCACCAAACCTTGCGGGGCTTGCGGAGCTCAAGAGCGGGATAAAGGTCGGGGACTGTGCCTGTGTTTATATCAAGGCGATAATTCCCGAAAAGATGAAGATAAAGCTGATAATAGTAAACTGCTGTGACGGCGGTTGTGTGCCGCTTGAAGCGCCGTATTTCATAACCGAGGGGCATATAGACAGGTGGGTCTATTCTACGCCGGGTGCACCGAAGTATATAGTGAGTGAGTTCAGCGGGCGGCTGTAAGCCGCGTGGCGTGTCGCCACTCCCATTTCGCCGTTCTAAATGATAGCAATATGCGTGACTTACGCTACCGGCGGGCGGCTGTGAGCCGCTTCATATTCCGCCTATCTGAATGATAGCAATATGCGTGACTTGCGTTGACGGCGGGCGGATATGTTGGACTTTTGCAAAAAAATAAAGCCGTTGCGGTGTTCCGTAACGGCTTTAATGCTATTCTTATGATTACTTTATGCCAAGTGCGGCTTTAAGCTCGTCAACCTTGTCTGTCTTTTCCCAGGCAACGTCAAGGTCTGTACGTCCCATATGACCGTAAGCGGCAAGGGGTCTGTACTTTGTGTTTCTTAAGTTCAGAGCGCTGATTATTGCGCTGGGGCGAAGGTCGAATACCTTGCTTACAGCGGCTGAAATTTCGGTGTCGGGTTTGATGCCTGTGCCGAACGTATCAACAAAGATAGATACAGGCTGAGCAACGCCGATAGCGTATGCAAGCTCTACTTCACAGCGCTTTGCTATACCTGCGGCTACAATGTTCTTTGCAACGTGTCTTGCGGCATATGCGGCTGAACGGTCAACCTTTGTGGGATCCTTGCCTGAGAATGCGCCGCCGCCGTGTCTGCCGACACCGCCGTAGGTATCTACTATTATCTTTCTGCCTGTAAGTCCGCTGTCGCCTTGAGGTCCGCCTACCACAAAACGTCCTGTGGGGTTGATGAGTATCTTTGTGTTTTCGTCAAGAAGTGAAGCGGGAACTGTAGTTTTTATCACTTTTTCGATTATATCGGTTCTGAGCTGTTCCTGTGTAGCCTCCGCCTTGTGCTGAGAGGAAACAACGATAGTATCTATTCTTGAGGGTGTGCCGTCCTCGTTGTATTCAATGGTCACCTGTGTCTTTCCGTCGGGGAGAAGATAGGGGATCTCGCCTGATTTTCTTACAGCTGTGAGCTTCTTTGAAAGAGCGTGAGCAAGTGAAATTGTGAGTGGCATAAGCTCTTCTGTTTCATCGCACGCATAACCGAACATCATACCCTGGTCGCCGGCACCAGTGTCAAACTCGTTCTTATCTCTGCCCTCAAGAGCGTTGTCAACGCCCATTGCGATATCGGGGCTCTGCTTGTCAAGGGTTGTGAGAATAGCGCAGGTCTTGTAGTCAAAACCGTAATCGCTGTTGTCGTAGCCTGTTTCCTTTATAACATCTCTTGCGATAGCGGGGATATCAACGTTTGCAGTTGTTGTGATCTCGCCCATTATCAGTACCATACCTGTTGTAGCGCAGGTTTCGCAGGCAACACGGGCGTTCTTGTCCTGCTCCAGTATTGCGTCGAGTACACCGTCTGAAATTCTGTCACAGATCTTGTCGGGGTGACCTTCTGTAACACTTTCGGAAGTGAATAAGTATTTTGCCATTGATTTATCCTTTCATATAGCGGCTTTATGCCGCATTCCATACGCATTTTCACTGCGTAAAACTGCATGAAAAAAAGCCCCTTTCGGAGCTTGCTGACTGCCTGCTCCTCATCTTTCGGTCACAGCCCTTGCCGTGCCGTAGGAATTAGCACCATTTTTCGTAAGGCAAAAGCTTACGAAACGGTTGCTGGGTTTACGGAGCCTGACTCCCGATCCGCATAATTATGCGGAAAATGTAAACCACTCTTGATAAGGGATTTTTCCGTAAGATATTGTAGCATACACTAAAGAGTTTGTCAAGTAAATTGAGAATAATTTTTATTTCTGATTTTTTCCTGTTTGGGCTTTGAATTAAAACGGGGTTAAAATTGTCGGAATACGCTATAAATAAATGTTGAATTGCACCGTGGAAAATGGTATAATTTAATAGAATAACGATTTTTGAAATTATAAGCGGCGATGAAAGGGCAGTAAGGAATCATAATGAGTTTTGTTACGCTGAATGACATTACAAAGCAGTACCATATGGGCGATATAATAATCAACGCAAACGATAAGGTGAGCTTTGACATTGAAAAGGGAGAATTTGCGATAATAGTAGGTCCGAGCGGTTCGGGCAAGACGACTGTGCTTAATATACTCGGCGGTATGGACACGCCGACGTCGGGCAGTTTCTATGTCGATGGCAGTAAGATAAGCGGATATAACAGAAAAGAGCTTATCGACTACAGAAGATACGATATAGGTTTTATCTTCCAGTTCTATAACCTTATCCCGAACCTGACGGCAAAGGAAAATATAGAGCTTTCGACCCAGACGGTACAGGACTATATCCCGGCTGTCGAGATACTCGAAAAGGTAGGCCTTACCGACAGGATAAATAACTTCCCGGCTCAGCTTTCGGGCGGCGAACAGCAGAGAGTTGCCATTGCGAGAGCGCTTGCGAAAAAGCCGAAATTATTGCTGTGCGACGAGCCGACCGGTGCGCTTGACTACAACACGGGCAAGATGATACTGAAATTATTGCAGGACACCTGCCGCAGTGACAATATGACAGTTATACTTGTAACACACAACACGGCTATATGCCCTATGGCTGACAGAGTTATACATATGAAGAGCAGTAAGGTGAGCGAGATAGTTGTAAACGAACATCCCACACCCGTTGAAGAAATTGAGTGGTAAACGGGAGAGGGAACGGATATGAAGAATGCAATGCTGAAAAACGCATTTGCCGAGATGAGAAAAACGAAAAGCCGTTTTCTTTCGATATTCGGCATAATTGCTATCGGCACGGGATTTTTTGCGGGGCTGTTGCAGAGTGCGCCTACAATGAAGGAATCATCGGATCATTATTACGACAGGACCTCACTGCTTGACTACAGGCTGGTATCTACTTACGGCTTTGATGATAACGATATAAAGGCGATGAAGGACGGACTTTCGGACGTTGATATCTATCCCGGATATTTCACGGACGCTTATGTAAATACGAATGCCGGCGAGAAGAAGGTCGCAAGGGTGTATTCGCTTGACAACACAGGCGAGAACAACCCGTACAGTTCCTTGCAGATAATAGACGGCAGACTGCCCGAAAAAGAAAACGAGTGTGTGATAGACAGCAGTAAAATGCTTACCCAGTACAAAGTCGGGGACAAGCTTACGCTGTGCGGCGATGAAGATACAGATATAGATGATACGCTTTCGGTAAAGGAATTTACTATAGTGGGAAAATTCGAGTCGCCGATGTATATATCCGATGTAGAGCGCGGAAACACGACTATAGGCAGCGGTTCGGTTTATATGCTTTGCTATATTCCGCAGAGCTGTTTCAAGACTGAGGTCTACACTCAGGTTGTGATAACCTCCGACAAGCTTAAGGAGTACAACTGCTACAGCGATGAATATGAAAATGCGCGCGATGAGCTCGGCGAGCGCATTCAGCAGATAGCGGACAGCCGGGAACAGGGCAGATATGACGAGATAACCGAAGAGGCACAGAGCAAGATCAATGACGGCCAGAAAGAGCTTGATGAAAAGAAAGCCGATGCGTACAAGGAAATAGATGATAACGAGAAGAAGCTCAGCGATGCCAAAAAGGAGCTTGACGATGCGAAAGTTCAGCTTGCTGACGGCAAAGCACAGCTTGCAGACAGTAAAAAGCAGCTTGATGACGCCAAAAAGCAACTCGATGAAAATGAGCCTGTACTTGCGGACAGTAAAAAACAGCTCGACGACAGCAAAAAACAGCTTGACGACAGCAAGAAGCTTCTTGATGACACTAAAGCACAGTTAGACAGCTCAAAATCTCAGCTCGACAGCTCGGCACAACAGCTTGACGATACAAAAACACAGCTTGACAGCACAAAAAATCAGCTTGACAGTACTTCGTCACAGCTCGACCGTGCTAAATCACAGCTTGACAGCGCCAAGGCTCAGCTCGATGAGAGCAAGGCAACGCTTGACGCTACAGACAAACAGCTCAACGACAGTCAGAAGGACATTGATAATTCAAGAGCGCAGATAAACACTGCGGTCGCGGCCGGTATGATGACAAGTGATGAAGCCGCTGTAAAGCTTGCGCAGCTTGATGCCGCACAGGAACAGGTAAACGCGGGCAGAGCACAGTATGAAAGCGGACTTGCTCAGTATAATGCGGGACTTAGTGCATATGAAAAGTCAAAGGCAGAGTATGACGCGGGTTATACGCAGTACAGCACGGCAAAGGCTCAGTACGAAAGTGGACTTGCACGGTATAATGACGGTAAGGCGCAGTATGAGAGCGGACTTGACCGGTACAATGACGGTAAAAAGCAGTACGAAGAGGGTCTTGTGCAGTATAACGAAGGCAAAAAGCAATACGAGGATGGGCTTGCAAAATACGAAAAGGGAAAATCCGAATACGACAACGGCAGGAAGCAGTATGAGGATGGGCTTGCAAAATACAATGACGGCGCAGCGGAGTACGAAAGGAATTATGCCTCATACGAAGACGGTCTTAAGGAATATAACGACGGTGTAAAAAAGCTCAGTGACGCAAAGTCGGAGGCTGATAAAGAATTTGCGGATGCACAGAAAGAGATAGATGATAACAAAAAGAAGCTTGATGATATCGAAAAGCCGGAATGGTATCTTTTTACCCGTGAGGACGACCCCGGATACAGCGAGTACGGACAGAACTCAGAAAGAATAAGCAATATCGCTATGGTGTTCCCGCTGTTCTTTGTAATGGTGGCGGCGCTCGTATGCCTTACCACTATGACACGAATGGTAGAGGAACAGCGTACACAGATAGGAACGCTGAAAGCACTCGGATATAAAAACGGTTCTATTATGTTCAAGTATATGTTCTATGCGCTGACAGCGGCGATCTGCGGTGCGGTGTTCGGTATGCTTGTCGGTATGAAGATATTCCCGGCGATTATTATAAAGGCATACGCGATGATGTATACGATACCCGATATGCTGTTGCCGTATGACTTTGTCCTGATGATATGCACGGTAGCGGCGGCTATACTGCTGACGGCGGTAACGGTGTACTTCTCGTGCAGCGGTATACTTCATGACTGCCCGGCAACGCTTATGCGGCCGAAAACTCCTAAGAGCGGTAAGAAGATACTGCTTGAGCGTATAGGCTTTATATGGAACAGACTGTCGTTCAGCCATAAGGTGACAATGCGTAACATATTCCGCTATAAGAGAAGAATGCTTATGACGATAGTAGGCATAGCAGGCTGTACGGCACTCGTGCTGACTGGATTCGGCGTTTATGACAGCGTAAACGACATTATACAAAAGCAATTCGGCGAGATAAGCAACTACACCGGTATAGTTGCTTACGGCGATAAGCAGACAGATGAACAGATCGCAGAAATAGCCGATAAGCTTGCCGGATACAGCTGTAAGGGCGATAAGATCTATCAAAAGCAGATAACCGTAGCAAGCGGCAAAAACAGCACAGATGCTTATATATTCGGTGCAAAGGATAATGATACGATCACGCAGTTTGTAACTGTCAAGGACAGACGTACAGGAGAGCACTACACGGTGACCGATGACGGCGTTATAATCAACAAAAAGCTTGCTACACTGCTCGGCGGAATAAAAAAAGGTGACGAGATCACATTGTCACTGTCGGAGACCAAGCGTGTAAACGCAAAGGTAACGGAGATATGCGAAAACTATGCGCATCATTATGTTTATATAACGGAAAATCTCTATAAGAAGTTAAGCGGCGAGGATTCACTCCCGTACAACTGCTATTTCTTCAACTCCGACGAAGGCGACGATATGCCCGAAAGCGACAGGGACGAGCTGGCAAACGAGCTTATGAAGATTGACGGCGTTATGGGCGTAAGCTTCAAGACGAGCGTTGAGGGAACATTCAGAACAATGCTGAATTCTCTGCTCCTTGTAATAATAGTGCTAATAGTGAGCGCGGGTGCGCTTGCATTCATAGTGCTTTACAATCTTACAAATATCAATATCAACGAGAGAATAAGAGAGATCGCATCACTTAAGGTACTCGGTTTCTATGATAAGGAAGTATCAATGTATGTATTCAGAGAAACGGTGATACTTACGCTTATCGGAACGGTGACGGGTATGGTATTCGGCAGATTCCTTGTTGATTTTGTCGTAAGGACGGCAGAGATCGATATGGTCATGTTCGGCAGAACAGTTCACCCGATGAGTTTCCTTATTTCGGGACTTATCACGATATGCTTTGCGGTGATAGTAATGCTGTTTATGCACAGACGGCTTATGAAAGTCGATATGGTTGAAGCACTCAAGAGCGTTGAATAATAATTTCGGCAATAGCCGGGAGGTTGGTAATATATGAAACTTGTAAAAGCAATTGCGGCGGCAGTAGGTACAGCGGCGGCAGTAGGTGCGGCAGTCTATGCCAAGAGAAGACTTGACGAAACACAGACCCCGCTCAAAAAGCAAAGAAGCGTTACTGTATGGAAAAGCGGCGGCGAGGTACAGCACAAAGAGGTAATAAAAAATCCCGTAAGCGATACCGAACAGACGGATATACTGAAAAGCAGGATCGAAAAAGCTACACGGCAGTATGAATCACTTGCTGACAGGGATAACGACAAGGAAAATGAACCGGAAATTGCCCCTGTAAATTTCACTTTTGTTCAGTCGGAAGAGGAAAGCAATACCGGGGTAAGTTTTGACCGTGTATTTGACCATTTTAACAGACTGGAAAAGCCGTTTGAAGAAGAAAACAACAATGCCGATAATGATAATAGTAATAGTATAGTTGATACAATACCGGCAAACCCGTCAAATACGGCGGTTGACGAAGAAGCCGTTTCTCAGACGGAAGCAGTCGGTGAAACAACGGAAGATGTTGCTACAGATGACGGGTGTGAAGCCGCCGCTATAGCCGCAGTTATGACTATGCAAGAAGAACAGGATAGTGAAACTGAGCCAAAGCAGATGAAGCTCGAAAAGGGAATAATGACGCCTGAGCCGATCGTAAGCGCAGTCCGTGAGCTTGCCGATATACAGTCTGTTTCAGATGGTATGAATGTTGAAAGCGTTGAAAGTATACCGGTTGACGAGAACATTTTTGATCTTTCGGTAAGCGAACCTGTCGAAGAAGCAGTAAAGGCGTTTGAAGAAATGTCGGAACAGACAGAAGCAGAGGAACAGCCCGAAGATGTCACTGAAACGTCAGAATCGGCAAGTACGCTTGAAGAAGAGTTCGCTCAGGCAATGGCTGAGAATGCCCCCGTAAGCGAACCTGTTGAAGAGGCAGTAAAGGCGCTTGAAGAAATATCAGAGCAGACAGAAGCGGAGGAACAGTCTGAAACCGCCGAAGAAAAGGCAGAAGCTGTAAGCACGCTTGAAGAAGAGTTTGCACAGGCGATGGTTGAAAACACTCCTGTAAGCGAACCTGTCGAAGAAGCGGCAAAAGAGCTTGAAGAAATATCGGAACAGACAGAAGCAGAGGAACAGCCCGAAACCGCCGAAGAAACAGCAGAAGCCGTAAGCACGCTTGAAGAAGAATTTGCACAGGCGATGGCTGAGAACGTTTCTGTAAGCGAACCTGTTGAAGAAGCAGTCAAGGCATTTGAAGAGATTGCAGAACCGGAGGCAACCGAAATAGCCGAAAGCCAAACGGAAGATATGTCTTTTGAAAATATCGATGATTTAAACGATGATATGGCATCTGTCCGTACAGCCGAATCGGTTGAGGATGCTGTAAAAGAGTTCAGCGACCTTATCGGTGAGCCGGAAGCCGCACAGAGTATGCTCAATGACGATAACGAATATGATGATGACCTTGAGCAGACGGGAGATATTCTGTCGGAAGAAAGCGGCATAGCCAAAGAACAGCCCGTAATTCAGACAGTGCCGGAAGAGCAGGCGGAAAAGCCGAGAACTGTGGACTTCTTTGATCTTCCCGATGAGGCATATGCCCCCGTACAAGTCGCAGAAGAAAAGCATGACGATAATGTTGCCGAGGTTGAGGACCTGTTCGGCGATCTGCTTGTAGATGATGAGCCTGTGGAAAAGAAAACATTCACCGATCCGTCAGAAGTGTTCTCGATGTTTGACACGGCAGACGCAGGACAGGACGACTTTGATAAGTATAACGATGAAAAGATAGAAGAGGAAACCGAAAAGAAGAAAACTTCGGACACAAAAAAGTACATAGCTCAGGATATTGCGGACAATATAGCGTCGTTTGCACAGCTTCTTGAACCGTTGAACGCCATAAAGGAAAATAAGATACGCAGTAAAAGCGGCATTCTGTTTGACTGGGAAATGAGGATACAGTCGCTTATAGGTGATCTGCCTATAAAGACTTACTGGAGAAATAATTTCCGCAATTATGAGATATGGACCGATGAAAAGTGCATGGAAAAGGCAGGCGAGCTTTTATCGATGCTTGAGCTTGTCGGCATAGTCCGCGACAAGGCAAAGGAAGTTGTTATCGATAAGGATACGCTTGATTTCTATTCGGCACAGAGCGAGCATCTGAACAATGACTTCCATATAGGCGAAACGGTAGTAGTTACACGTCCGTGCTGGAGAATAAACGGCAAGCCCGCAAGAAAGGGCGAGATAGCAAAGAAAGCGCCGTTCGCAGAGTTCAGCCGTAAGAAAGTATCACCTCTTGAAACTATGCTGAGAGAAAACAGCTGTTCTGACGGAGATGTGAATATTCCGGTTACCGAGGACAATTTCTGTACATATGACCGCGAGATACCTTATGTAAAGCAGGCCATAGCGGATGGATTCTGCAAGTGCGCCGTAAGACGCATGGAGGACGGCGGTGCGCTGGCATTCTTCTATGAGGTTATCGCCGAGGGTGAAAACGAGCATTATTCGCCCTGCACACTGAGATTCGAGGTCAATATCGATAAGAATGCAAAGGTCGTAGGAAGATTCAGAAGCGAGAAGGTTTAAAAAAGAATAATAGCGGAGGGCACTGTGTAAAAGCAGTGCCTTCAGTCTGTCGAAAAACCTATATAACTTTTTAAAAAGAGGTTTGGGGCGAAGCCCCAAGGCAGGTCGCAGGGATGCCAGTCCCCGTATTTATCCCCCTTTCCTGGGGAAAGGGGGCAGGGGGATAGGGATAATAAATTCGAAGTTTATTTCAAAAGCAGGCTTTTTCTACAAACTGAGGCACTGTGTAAAAGCAGTGCCTTTTCTGATAAATTTTACTCTCATTTTAGTTTATTAGCCTAAAAATTAAGTAAAAAATTTTAACAAAAACTATTGCAATTAAAAAAAGGTTATGATATACTTAATACAAAGAGCGTTTTGCGCTTCTTAACGGAAATATGACATTATCAAGGAGAATCAAGTATGAACGTAAAAGTTATCAACGGTACATCTTTACCGAACATCCCTTGGCAGGATCGTCCCGCAGGCTGCAAGGACGTTATCTGGCGTGCAGATAACAACCCCATAATCCCCCGTGATCTTCTTCCCACAAGCAACTCAATCTTCAACAGCGCAGTTGTTCCTTTTGAGAGCGAAAAGGGCAAGTTCGCAGGTGTTTTCCGTGTTGACGACAAGGAAAGAAACATGGCTATCCATGCAGGCTTCTCTGAGGACGGCGTACACTGGAACCTCAACGAAGAAAAGGTTGAATGGATAAACGACGATCCCGAAACAGCAGAAGCTAACCCCTGGCAGTACGGTTACGACCCCAGATGCGTATGGATCGAGGACAGATTCTGGATCACATGGTGCAACGCATACGGCTGGAAGCCTACAATCGGTGTGGGCTGGACAAAGGACTTCAAGGAGTTCCACCAGTGTGAAAACGCATTCCTTCCCTTTAACAGAAACGGTGTTCTGTTCCCCCGTAAGATAAACGGCAAGTACGTTATGTTCAGCCGTCCTTCAGACAGCGGTCACACACCTTTCGGCGATATGTACCTTTCACAGTCGCCCGATATGAAGTACTGGGGCGAGCACAGACACGTTATGGCTCCTATGAAGGGCTGGGAATCACTCAAGATCGGTGCAGGTCCTATCCCGATAGAAACAAGCGAAGGCTGGCTGGTATTCTACCACGGCGTTCTCCAGAGCTGCAACGGCTATGTATACAGCTTCTCAGCTGCTATTCTCGACATCGACAAGCCCTGGAAGGTTAAGTATCGTTGCGCTGAGTACCTTCTCAACCCCAGAGAGTACTATGAGTGCGTAGGCGACGTTCAGAACGTTACATTCCCCTGCGCAGCACTCTGCGACGCTGATACAGGCAGAATCGCTATCTACTACGGTTGCGCTGATACCTGCGTAAGCATGGCATTCACAACTGTTGACGAGGTTGTAGACTACGTTAAGAAGCACAGCAGTGTCTGATTGACCGACAAAGCATAAAACTATCCCCTCCGCTTTTGCGGAGGGGATTTTTGCGTTATATGCGGCTTGAGTCCTGCGGATTATATACCGAGCATTGCTTTTTCTTCGGCGGTGAGCTTTGAAGCGTATACGGAATACCCTTCTTCTCCGTAACTGTTCAGAACTATATCCATAACCTCACGGAAAATGTACCGCCTTGCTTTTTCGGAATTTAAAAACAGCTTTTTGTCAAGCGTTTCGCCGCCAACCGTGTGACAGCATACATAAAATATAAATTCACGTTCCGCCGTTATCGTGAAATGTTCGCAGTAGCAATTACCCGTGAACGAATAAACCGGCGGAATATCAAGCTCCCGAAAACGTTCTTCGAGAGCCTTTAATTTTTTCGGAACACTTTTATGCTTGGCAGGCTTATCTGTACCGTAAATTTCACGGCACATACTTCTGTCTGAAATATGATTTTTGTAAATCTGAATGATGACACAGACAAGCGCCATAACCGCTATGACCGAGCCGATTATAAGCAGTACAGCGCCTATCGGTGAATCGGTTATCCTTGAGCTGTTCATATTATACCTCAATGATTGTTAATGCGTGTTTGTGCCTGTGGTACTTGTGCCGTTATGCACAGGAACAGTGTAATCCTGCGGCTGAATAGGTGCGCCGCAGTGAGGGCAGGCGTTGCAGCTGCCTACGGTATAAACGCCTCCGCAGTATTCGCAGGATGCCTGCTTCATTACGACAGATTGCGGCTGCGGTGCAGTCTGCTGAGGAGGAGCATAGTAGCCGTCAAGAGGCACTTCCTTTGCACCTTTATATTTCTTTGCGTCAGGTCGGAAGAATACCATAAAGAATGCGTGTATGCAAACGAATATCAGTATAAACAAGCCTATTCCGAAAATTTCGCCGTCAAATTTGAAACTCATTATTGTAGGCGTAAGGGCTTTGAAGCTGTCGGTTATGGCGTCATTTACCGATGTTCCCTCTATAAGCAGCCGCTTGTGCAGATCGTCCGTAAAGTCGTAAGCGACCGATGATGTGATAACGTCATCGGTATCATCGCCCTGCATACCCTCCCAGTACCAGTTGTTGAATTCATCATCGGGATCTTTCGGCTGAGAATACACTATCAGCCAGTGCTTTTCGTCATAGAACCGGTTTACATAAAGCTCATAAGCGTACTTCTCAAGGTCGGTATAGTTATCCTCCCAGTCGGAGTTGTACACAGTCATTACCGCAGGAGAAATACCCGTTGTGTTGAAGAAATCCTCAAGTGCGTCACTGAGCTTTGTTGTATCTCCGAGTACGTTAGCGTCGTCCTGTATAACTATCTGCGAGTTATAATCTACCTTCAGCTTTTTCGGTATGCTGAATGCAGAAACCATCATAAGCACTGCCGACAGTACAAACGGTATGTATATTATAAGTAAGAGAAATCTGAGTTTGCTCGGACCTTTTGATAAGTCGGTATCAGAGTAAACGTAGTTCGGAACTCCGTTAGTATAGTATACAAATCTTCTTGCGCCGGGGAAATATGTGCGCGAAGTCCTTACTCTGCTTGAGCTTCCTCCCGATGATGAATGATGTGATGAGCTGTGCGAGGAAGAGTGGTGGCTTCCGCCGCCGTGCGAGCCTCCGCCTGATGAGTGTGGCATAATCTACCTTCTTTCATATAATCTCTGGTATTATTCTATCATAAATTAAGCGTCAAATCAAGACATAAAGACGTCCATACAGGCAACATAAAAATGTAAAATGACCAGAGAAGAAATGTAAAGTCGTGTGCCGCAAATGTAAAATCAATAATATAAACGGCTTTGTTATGCGGAAAATACGACTTTACAAAAACTTTACCGACATTATACCATTCCTTGCTTTAATGTAAAGCCCGTTATGACTATAATATGAAATGTAGTCGGGAGGAACACCGAACGACAGATAAAAATTGTACATAACATTATGGAGTATCAGAAACTCCGGGGGATTACCCCTTTAAGAAAGGAAAACAACATGAACAAGAAGTTAATATCACTTATCGCAGGGGTAGCTTTAGTAGCTACAACAACAGGATGTTCAAACAGCGCAACAAGCAGCACAGCAGACGCAAGCTCGACAGCAGGCAACACATCATCAGCATCTGACACAACAAAGGCTGACGATTCTTCAGCAACAGAAGAACTCAGCGGCACACTGTCAATGAACGGTTCTACATCAATGGAAAAGGTTATCAAGGCAGTTAACGGCGCATTCATGGAAAAGAACAAGGGTGTAACAGTTAACTTAAACCTCACAGGTTCAGGTACAGGTATCCAGGAAGCCTCAGAGGGCAAGTGTGACATCGGTAACTCTTCAAGAAAGCTCAAGGACGATGAGGCTGAAAAGCTCGACGCTACAGTGATCGGTCTTGATGGTATCGCTCTTGTAGTTAACCCCACTAACAAGCTCGAAGACATCACAATTGAGGATCTCGCAAAGGTTTACTCAGGCGAGATCACAAACTGGAAGGATCTCGGCGGCGACGATAAGGCTATCGTAGTGATCGGACGTGAGGACGGTTCAGGTACAAGAGACGGTTTTGAATCGATCGTAATGGGTGACAAACAGCCTCAGTACGCACAGGAACTTGAATCTACAGGTTCTGTAATCAACGCAGTTGCTACAACAGACGGTGCAATCGGTTACGCTTCACTTGCAAACGTTGACGAAACAGTAAAGGCACTCAAGATCGGCGGCGTTGAAGCTACAGAAGAGAACGTTAAGAGCGGTGCTTACGAAGTACAGAGACCTTTCATCTGCGCAACACTCAAGGACTCAGACAACAAGCTCGTTAAGGCTTACCTCGACTTCATTCTCTCAGAAGAAGGTCAGGCTCTCGTACTTGCACAGGGTGCAGTTCCCGTAAAGTAATTGAAAATATGTTGATAATTCCTATACAGTAAATGGCTTTTCCGGTAGCAACCCGTTACCGGAATTTGCTGTATAAGGCTGTATAAGCCCTGAAAGGATGGTTTACTTGGAAAAGACAAGCGACGCAATTGTTGCGGTAGGCTCGGTTGGAAAACAGAAATCTGCAATAAGAAGCAAAAAATCAGGATTTACGAATGTAACGGAACGCATAATGAAATACATATTCACGGTATGCGGCATAACTGCCGTGGCGTGCGTTCTGATGATAACAATATATATGATAATATCGGGAGCGCCCGCCATCGGAAAGATCGGAATCACCGACTTTCTGTTCGGCGACACCTGGTATGCAAAGAAAGAACAGTTCGGTATACTTCCGCTGATACTCACATCGATATTCGGTACTCTCGGCGCTATAGTGATCGGCGTACCGATAGGACTTCTTACAGCGGTGTTCTTATCGGAGCTTGCACCAAAGGCTTTAAAGAATATTGTAAAACCTGCGGTTGAGCTTCTTGCCGGTATTCCGTCTGTTATATACGGTCTGCTCGGCGCAAACCTTGTAAAACCGCTTATGTACGGACTGGAAGAGATCATCTATGCGAATGACCCTACACATCAGTTTACAGGCGGTGCAAACCTTGCAAGTGCGATAGTGGTACTTGCTATAATGATACTCCCCACTATCATAAACATTTCCGAAAATGCGATCAGCGCCGTTCCCTCTGAGTACAGAGAGGCAAGCTACGGACTGGGTGCTACCAAGATACAGACTATCTTCAAAGTAGTAATTCCCGCCGCAAAGTCTGGTATAGCGTCTGGTGTCGTTCTCGGTGTCGGCAGAGCAATAGGTGAAGCAATGGCTATTATCCTTGTCGCAGGCAACAGCGCAAATATGCCTGAATTGTTCTCATCGGTCAAGTTCCTTACAACAGGTATCGTTGCCGAATTTCCGTATTCAAGCGGACTTCACAGAGAAGCGCTCTTCGCGATCGGTCTTGTGCTGTTCGTGTTCATAATGATAATTAATCTGATACTCAACGGCATACTCAAAAAGGGTGGCAAGAAAGAAAAAACGGCTAAAACCGCAGGAAAGGCGTGATAGACTATGGCGAAAACTACGGCAAAAGAAGTTACAAATTCTCTTACAAGAAAGCGCAGAAGAGTAAGCGATATCATGCTGAAGGTGCTTATCTTCCTGTCATCGGGCATAGTTGTTGCGCTGACGCTCGGTATGATAATATATATAGTGATAAAGGGCACGGAGGGTATGAGCTGGAACTTCCTTTCAACTCCCGCATTCTCTTATCCTTATGAGAATTACGGTGTTCTCGGTAATATAATCAATACGTTTTATCTTGTTCTGATAACGCTTGTAGTCGCAACGCCTATCGGTGTCGGTGCGGCTATATACCTAACAGAATACGCAAAGCAGGGCAAGCTCACAAGAATAATCGAGTTTACGACCGAAACGCTTGCAGGCATCCCCTCGATCATATACGGACTTTTCGGAAGCGTATTCTTCTACAACATTTTCAAGGTAAACTACTCACTGCTTACAGGTGCGCTGACGCTTTCGATAATGGTACTGCCCACTATAATCCGTACCACACAGGAAGCTATAAAGACAGTTCCGATGGGCTACAGAGAGGGTTCTATAGGTCTTGGCGCTCCCAAGTGGCACATGATAAGAACAGTTGTTCTCCCCAGCTGTATAGACGGTATACTGACATCGGTAATTCTGTCTATAGGACGTATAGTAGGCGAATCTGCGGCTCTTATCTTCACGGCAGGTATTGCGGCTGAGGTCGGTATCAACTCGATCTGCGACATATTCGGCAAGGTCATGAACCAGGGCGGTTCGCTCACGGTTCAGCTTTACCAGTACGCACAGCGTGGCGGTGCAGAAATGAAGTACGCGTTCTCAACAGCGCTCGTACTGCTTGTAACAGTACTTATAATCAACATCTGCGCTAAGCTTGTAGCTTACAGGATAAGAAGGAAACGTTCGGTATAAATTCAGAAATCAAGAAAAGAGGATAAACAATGTCAGATATAATCGTACCTCAGAGCGATGTAAAGCTCTGTACAAGAAACGTAAATCTCTATTACGGCGAAAATCACGCACTGAAAGACATAAACCTTGATATAAAGACAAATAAGATCACCGCATTCATAGGACCTTCGGGTTGCGGTAAATCTACATATCTCAAAAGCCTTAACCGTATGAACGACCTTGTACCCGATTGTAAGATTACAGGTCAGTTCCTGCTTGACGGCGAGGATATATATGCGGACGGCGTTGATACAAACGTACTGCGCCGCAGGATAGGAATGGTGTTCCAGAAGCCTAATCCCTTCCCGATGAGCATATACGACAATATCGCATACGGACCGAGAGTACACGGCATCAAGAGCAAGGCAAAGCTTGACAGAATAGTTGAGGAAAGCCTTATCGGTGCGGCTGTATTCGATGAAGTCAAGGACAGACTGCATAAATCCGCGCTCAGCCTTTCGGGCGGTCAGCAGCAGAGAATATGTATAGCAAGAGCAATCGCGGTCCAGCCGGAAGTAATTCTTATGGACGAACCTACATCGGCGCTTGACCCTGTATCAACGTTAAAGATCGAAGAGCTTATGAATACACTGAAAGAAAAGTACACTGTTGCAATAGTAACGCACAATATGCAACAAGCAACCAGAATTTCCGACTTTACCGCATTTTTCTTAGTCGGCGAAATGGTTGAGTATGCCCCTACAGATGAGCTGTTCTCACGTCCTAAGGATAAGCGTACAGAGGACTACATCACGGGACGTTTCGGTTGATTTTGCAAATTATATGTGATATTATATTAGAAAGGGCAAAAAGAAATGAGAGAAACATTTGAACATAAGCTCGGAAAGCTGAATAACGACCTTATCCGTATGGGCGGAATGATAGAAGAGGCGATAGCTTCGTCGATAACTGCGCTTCGTGACAGTGACGCCGAGCTTGCGCAGAAAGTCGTTGACGGCGACAGACAGGTAGATGAGGAAGAAAAGAACATTGAGAGCCAGTGTCTGTCGATAATACTGCGTGAACAGCCGGTCGCAAAAGACCTGCGTAAGGTGTCTGCGGCGCTTAAAATGGTAACCGATATGGAGCGTATAGCGGATAACGCCGCCGATATTGCGGAGATCAGCCTTACAGCCGATGTATCGACTATCATGCACATAGTAAAAGAGATCCAGACTATGAGCGAAAAGGTCATAATAATGGTTTCACACTCTATAGATTCATTCGTAACTACCGATATGGAGCTTGCAAATGAAACGATAAAGGCGGACGATGAGGTCGACGAGCTGTTTATTTCGATAAGAAACCGCATAGTAGAGCTTATAAAGAGCGAGCATTGCAGCGGAGAGGTTGCGGTTGACGCTCTTATGATAGTAAAATATCTTGAAAGAATAGCTGACCACGCAGTAAATATCTGCGAGTGGGTCGAGTTCTTCAAGACGGGAGAATACAAGAATACCCGTATTATTTAAACGGAGGAAATATAATGGCTGAACGTGTCTATATAACCGAGGATGATGACAGTATAAGAGAGCTTGTAACAGTGGCTCTTTCCGCATATTCATACGAGGTGGAGAGCTTTGTGAGCGCCGAGGACTGCCTTGCCGCAACGGAAAAACAGGTACCGGATATATTCCTGTTTGACATAATGTTACCTGGTATGGACGGAGTGCAGGCAGTCAAGATCCTGCGTGAACGGGAAGAAACAAAGAATACGCCTATACTTATGCTGACAGCAAAATCCGCTGAGATAGACAAGGTTTTCGGGCTTGAAAACGGCGCCGATGATTATCTGACAAAGCCGTTCGGAATTATGGAGCTTGCCGCAAGAATAAAGGCTCTGCTCAGACGTGCGGGAAGAGGTTCATCCGACAGCAGTTCCGAGAAAATTACCGCAGGCGGTATCACGATAAATACTGCGCTCAGAGAAGTAAGCCGTGACGGAAAGCCGGTCGAGCTGACGCTTAAAGAATATGAACTTCTTTTGTATCTTTTAAAGAACCGCTCAAGGGTCGTAAGCCGTGAAGAACTTCTGACAAAGGTCTGGGGCATTGATTTTGTCGGTGAAACAAGAACGCTTGATATGCACATAGGAACGCTCAGAAAAAAGCTCAGCGACGACGCGGAGAACGCTCATCTTATCAAGACGGTAAGAGGTATCGGCTACAGATTTATAGGAGAATAACAGGAGGACGTACAGATGAAGAAAGCGCTTATAGTACGTTTCCTTATAGTAATTGCAATTGTCATGTCGGTGTGCGTGGTATCTGCTACCGCACTCCTTTCAAGCACGGAGCAGAACGTCAGAAAAAGCGATATGCTGACTTCTCTCGGACTTATCCGTGAAATATACGAGGACGAACCAAACCACGACTATGACCTTGCAAACAGATTAAGCTCACTTATCGGCAATGCCAGAGTGAGCTTTATCAATAAGGAAGGCACTGTATTTGTAGATACTTATATTGACGGTGAGCCTAATGACAATCACAACAACCGTGAGGAAATAAAGCAGGCAGAGCTGACCGGAAGCGGAGTAGCGGTAAGATACTCAAAGACGCTCGGTAAAAATCAGATCTATGCCGCAATGAAGGTAAAGGACGACGACATAATCAGAATAAGCTACAACATAAACAGCTATATGGATTTTGCGTCAATGTTCATAGCGCCCATGCTGATCGCCGCCGCAATAGGTATAATCACAGGGCTTATAGCGGTAAGCAGTGTGGCACGTCAGATAATGAAACCGATAAACAGCATATCCGAGGCCATGAGCAGTATGAAGTATGTCGGCGATGATAAAGTGACAGCGGAACTTGAAGAGATACCCGCACACAAGTACCCCGAACTTGACGAATTTGTCACTATGTTCAACTTCATGCGCAAGAGCATACAGGACAATATGAAAACGCTTGAGAACGAGCGTGAAAAGGAACGTTTCATACTTGAAAGCTTACAGGACGGTGTCATACTCTATGGCAACGATCTGTCGGTAATATCTATCAACCGTGCGGGACTTAAACTTCTCGGCGCGTCTGCAGACAGCCGCATTTCGACTATCCCCGAGCTTGCAAGAAAGCCTGAGATAATCAGCGGAGCGGAGAAAGCGGCAAACGAGGACAAGACGGTAACTATCGACAGCACCGTTGACGGCAGGATTCTGCTCGTACAGGTATTCCCCGTATCGAAGAGCGGAATAGACGCTATGCACGGTGGACTTATGGTTATCCGTGACGTTACCGACAAGCGTATGTCTGAACAGCTCAAAGCCGATTTCTTTGCAAATGCGGGACATGAGCTTAAAACGCCGCTGACAGCAATTTCCGGCTTTGCGGAGCTTCTTGAAAACGGGCTTGTACCTAAGGACAAAAAGGATTATTATATCGGTAAGATCCTTACCGAGGCAAAGAGAATGTCAACGATAATCAGCGACATTCTTGAGATATCCTCACTTGAAAACAAGACGGCAGCCGAGGAAGTGACCGACTGCAAGCTGCTTGAAATCTGCACCGCCGTAAAGGAATGCCTTGAACCTACTGCGGCGGCAAAGAATGTTACTATCGATTTATCGGGTGACGGTTTTACCGTCCGTGCCGCGTACAAGCACATATACGAATTGGTTGAAAACATAGTCAGCAACGCCATAAAATACAACAAGGACGGAGGCAAGGTAGAAATTAAGCTGCACGACGTCGGAGAGATAGGCTGTATCTATGTAAAGGATAACGGCATAGGAATCCCGAAAGAATCGCTGAGCCGTGTGTTTGAACGTTTCTATCGCGTTGACAAGGGCAGAAGCACCAAAGAGGGAAGCACGGGACTGGGCTTATCTATAGTAAAGCATATCGTCAACTGTTACGGAGGTACGGTAACTATAGACAGCGAGCTTGGCAAAGGAACGCTTGTCTGCGTAAAACTGCCAATCGCTAAGGGAATAGAAGAGTAAGTTTTTCTGTTTCATATTTTTCCGCTTGACACGGCGGTACATTTATGATACACTAAGCATATAGTAAAACATAAGTGTAAAGACCGTGTACGGCAAGAGTACCTGGAAAATGAAGTCTTACAGAGAGCCGTGTCAGGTGAAAGACGGCAGACGGATTTACGGCGAAGTGCGGCTGTACGGATATTTTTATCCGGGTCGGCAGAGGGAAAATTTCAAGTATCTCTGTCCGTTTTGTCTGCGTTAAAGACATAAAGGGAGTGTAAGCTCCGAATCGAAGTGGAACCGTGGTATATACCGCCTTCGTCTGCAATGCAGAAGAAGGCTTTTTTATTTTGTGATTTTGTTTTGTGAAAGGTAGGAAATGAATGTTCGATAAGATAAAAGCGGATATCAAATCGGTCAGAGAACGAGATCCTGCCGTTAAGAGCGACCTTGAGGTATTTTTCCTCTATCCCAGTTTCAAGGCAGTCAGGGCATACCGCAGGGCGCATAAATGGTATCTTAAGAAGCACTATTTCATAGCAAGATGGATCTCACAGCGCGCTTTACGCAAGACGGGTATTGAGATCCACCCCGGTGCAACGATAGGAAAGGGCTTGTTCATTGACCACGGAAGCGGTGTTGTAATAGGTGAGACCACCGAGATAGGCGACTATTGCACGCTGTATCAGAACGTTACGCTCGGCGGTACGGGTAAGGACACGGGAAAACGTCACCCGACGCTCGGTAACAACGTAATGGTAGGCTCGGGCGCAAGGGTACTCGGACCGTTCAAGGTAGGCGATAACGCAAAGATAGCCGCAAATGCGGTAGTTCTGTCCGAAGTTCCGCCTAACTCAACGGCAGTCGGTGTTCCTGCAAGGGTAGTACGCCGTGACGGGCAGAAGGTCAACGCCTGCGACCTTGACCAGATACACATTCCCGACCCTGTGGCACAGCAGATATGTGCCTTACAGAGCAAGCTGGAAACAATGCAGAGCGAGATAGATCTGCTGAGAGAAGAACTCAAAGAGAACAATATTAAATAAAAAAGCGAGGATAAGAAAATGCAGTTATATAATTCATTATCACACAAAAAAGAAGAATTTGTACCGAATGTCGAGGGCAAGGTAAATATGTACACCTGCGGTCCTACCGTGTATCATTTTGCGCATATCGGCAACCTCCGCAGTTATATCATGGAGGACGTACTCGAAAAGTATCTGCGCTATGTCGGCTATGACGTAAAGCGTGTTATGAACATTACCGATGTAGGACACCTGACAAGCGACGGCGACACGGGCGACGACAAGATGTTAAAGGGCGCAAAGCGTGAGCATAAGACGGTTATGGAGATAGCAAAGTACTACACCGACGCTTTCTTTGAGGACTGCAAGAAGCTGAATATCAAGCGCCCCGACGTTGTTGAACCTGCCACACATTGCATTGCCGACTTCATCAAGGTGATTTCCGCCCTTATCGAAAAGGGCTATGCTTATGAAGCAGGCGGAAACATCTACTTTGATACCTCAAAGCTTGAAAAGTACTATGTGTTCAACGACTTCAAGGAAGAAGATCTTGCGGTAGGCGTCCGTGAGGGCGTTGAAGAGGACGGCAACAAGAGAAACAAGGCTGACTTCGTTCTGTGGTTCACAAAGTCAAAGTTTGACGATCAGGAACTCAAGTGGGACAGCCCGTGGGGAGTAGGCTACCCCGGCTGGCATATCGAGTGCAGCTGCATAAGTATGAAGCATCTCGGTGAATATCTTGACATCCACTGCGGCGGCATCGACAACGCATTCCCCCACCACACAAATGAGATAGCACAGAGCGAGGCTTATCTCGGTCATAAGTGGTGCAACTACTGGTTCCACGTTCACCACCTCAATACAAACAGCGGCAAGATGAGCAAGTCGAAGGGCGAGTTCCTGACAGTATCTCTGCTTGAAAGCAAGGGCTATGATCCTGTGATATATCGTTTCTTCTGCCTGCTGTCACACTACAGAAAGTCGCTCGTATTCTCTTATGAAAACCTTGACAATGCAAAGGGTGCATACGAAAAGCTGGTCGCTAAGATAGCACAGCTTTTAAAGGCAGAGCAGGGCGAGGTCGACAAGGCGGCTTACGACAAGCTCCGCGAGGGCTTCACTGCCGCTATGGATAACGATATAAATACATCGCTTGCAATCACTGCACTGTATGACGTGTTAAAGGCTGACACTACACCTGCCACAAAGCTTGCGCTTATCGCAGACTACGACAAGGTGCTTTCGCTGTCGCTTATTGAAAAGGCTAAGGCTGTAAACGAAAAGCCTGCCGATACAGCGGAAGAGCTTCCTGCCGAAATTCTTGAGCTTGCCGAGCAGAGAAAGCAGGCAAGAAAGGATAAGAACTTCGCACTTGCCGATGAGCTTAGAGATAAGATAACCGCAATGGGCTACACCGTCGAGGAAACAAGACAGGGAACGGTTATAAAGAAGAAGTAAGATAATTAAACGGGAGGTTGTTGCCTCCCGTTTTGTGTTATTATGTATGTTTGTCACTCCCCGATTATCGTTTTACCAACCTCATACTGTTCGGGAAAAGCTTTGTCAAGATCTATTTTTTCACCGTATGATCTTTCAAATGTGTTGTTGGAATTAGTTGTACTTGATGTTTGATGATAGGAGGATTTTCCTGCAATCATTTCTAGGTAGTTGTTGATTGAATAGCAAAATTCGGTTATTTTAATTTCATTTTTAATTTGCTCAGCTTTAGCGTCCAACAAAAATGTAATTACAAGCGTTGAAACGATTTCCAAAAAAGTAACAACCAGTGTTATTATGATAGTAGTTATCATCACCCCCGATGTAGCGTTAGTATTGAAGTTGCCGGCTAAAAGCATACCTGCTATAAATAAAACGATTGCGCCTATTATGCCTATAGTAAGTATCACCGTTGATAAAGTTCTGAGTTTTGATTCCATGTTTATACCTCCGTATTTTCAACAAATTATCGCATATAATTCTTTTGCGGAATTTTGTCAAGCGTTTTTCCATTATAATTCTAATTAAGAATATAAGGGGGAACGGCGCATGAAAATCCGCAAGAAAGAATACGGCACGGCAAATATGGTTGGCAGAAATATTGAGCATTTACGCAAGCAAAAGGGTATAAAGCAGAAAGATTTCATTGCTCGTATGCAGGTGTGCGGCTGTGACATTAATTCTTCAAGCTATTCAAAGCTCGAGGGTCAGCTCCGCTTTGCGAATGATAAAGAGCTGTATGTCATTGCCAAAATTCTCGGCATCAGTGTTGATGAGCTTTTTGAATGTACAAACGAAGAATAAATTCGGTTTGATAAGCTCTGCTAACGGTTATCCCCATACAACAAGGATTGTATTATATAACAAAGGCACCGATTGTTCGGTGCCTTTTGTCGTATTGTTATTCTGTTGTAAAACCGTCCGGAACTCAGTTCTGCTGCATTAAAGCTCTGTAGGGTTCAAGGTATGATTCTACAGTACCGAAGTAAGAATCACGGAGGCTTGTGTAGGATTCACCCATCTTGAAAGGTCCGCCGAGGACGCAGCCTGCGCCTTCGCTGTCACCCTGCTGGAGCATTGTTGTAAGGTCAGTTGAGAAACCGAAGCAATCATCAAAGAGGAATGTGAACTTGTCGGTTGTTGTGTCCTTAAGATCTGAATAGATCTGATAAAGATCTTCTGACATAGCGGCGTGCTTCTTGTTTGCACGGCGCTCAGCACCACAGTTGGGGCACTTCTCAATTGTCTTGTCAGCAGTAGAAACACCGCATTCGGGGCATTTGGGATAGTAGAGCTTTTCAGCTGTCATTTCAGCCTTTGACTGTGCGATCTTTTCGGGGTCGATTTCGTTAAGACGGCAGATTTCCATATACTTGAGAGCTGCCTTTATGTTCTGTGCACCTGCGGGAACGAGATAACCGAATGTATCGGTATTCATGTAGTATGCGTCAGCCTGATCATCTCTGGGTATCGGAACAAATCTGATATCCTGGTCGAGAGCGGCGCACTGAGCTGATGTCCAGCCCCAGTCAAGACCGAATTCTGCGAACAGTGTCTTTGTATCTGAAAGGCAAGTGCTGGGATCTGCATATTCTGCATTTACCATGCCCTGCTTAGCAAGATCGGCAAGGAAGTCCTGGCATCTCTGAACGTTGGCGTCCTTCATATTGTTGATGATCTGCTTGTTGGGACCGTCAACATCGATAAGTGTTGTACCTGTTGAAACGATGAAAGGCATTGCAACGAAGCCTGTGGGCATTACACCGTAATATTCATCACCGATGTTGCACCATTCGGTCATTATATCCTTCCATGCTGTCCATGTCCACTTACCTTCCTTGTAGAGCTCCAGCGGGTCTGTCTTAATACCCTCATCGTCAAGAGCTGTCTGGTTGTAGATGAGAACAACACCTGCGTTTACACGGTAAGGCAGATAGTAGTGCTTGCCGCCGTAGTTGAAGTTTTCGATCATATCCTTCATACCTGACCATGTATCGCTGTCAAAGTCAACATAATCATCAAGTGATGTATAAAGGTTGTTTGCTACGCCGTGGGGGTATGACTGCCACTCGTAACGTACCATATCGGGAGAGTCTGATGAAGCAACGAGCTGAGCGAGCTTTGTGAAGTATTCACCTGAGCTTGTCGAAATATATTCTACAGTATAACCTTCATCTGCAAACTTATCAACAATTTCCTTGTCGTCTGTGTTAAGGTCATAGTAACCGAGCCACTTGAGCGTAGTTCCGTTAGAGGGAGCTTCTACAACATTGCCGCCATTGCCGCCTGTTGAAGAATTGTCCGAAGTGCCGGGGTTCTCGTTGTTGCCGGCTGTTGTTGAATTAGCCTGTGATGATCCGTCACTGTTTGTTGTGCCGCTTGTTGTGCTTGAACCGTTGCAGGCGGAAAGCATTGATGTTGCCATAGCCGCTGTAACTGCACAAGCGAGTATTCTCTTTGAGAGTTTCATTTTAGTCCTCCTTTAAGTTGTGCTTGTATGTATTCGTTTACATCAAGATATTTATATTATAACCGAAATCAAATTAAATTTCAATTCACTATTTCTACAGTTTATTGTGCTTGGTTTTGGTTAAAGTGTACAAACAGAATAGCGAATATATGTGAATAATTAATCAAAACAGTGCAATTTTAAGTAGGTTTATTAAGCTGTTTTAAGTGAATTACTTAAATAAAGTGCAAATAGAAAAGAGAAAAATTCAGATAATTATATGAAAAAATGCGTTATTTTTCGGCTTTGAAATGCACAATTTGTTATCTGACGACTGTTCATCTTGTAATGCGTAATTAAGGGTTACAAGTTAATATTGTATGATTGAAAATTGATACGGTACACGAGTTGCCTGAAAACAGTGCCGATATAATAAAAAGGCTGACGTGTTGTGCGTCAGCCTTTGTTATATTTACGAATTGTTATCAGTTCTTGCTCAGATATTCGTCAATGCTCTTGGCAGCCTGCTTACCGGCACCCATAGCGAGAATAACTGTAGCGGCGCCTGTAACTGCGTCACCGCCGGCATAAACGCCCTCACGGGTTGTCTGCATTGTGTCTTCGTTAACTACGAGGCAACCTCTCTTGTTTGTATCAAGACCGGGAGTTGTGCTTCTGATGAGGGGGTTGGGTGATGTACCGATCGACATGATAACTGTGTCAACGGGAAGCTCAAAGTTGCTTCCTTCCTTAGCGATAGGCTTGCGTCTGCCGCTTGCATCGGGCTCGCCGAGTTCCATCTCAATGCACTCCATAGCTCTTACTCTGCCGTTCTCGTCGCCGAGGATCTTGACAGGGTTGTTGAGGTTCTTGAAGATGATGCCCTCTTCCATAGCGTGGTGAACTTCTTCCTTACGGGCAGGCATTTCTTCCATACCTCTACGGTAAACTATGTATACATTTTCAGCACCAAGACGCTTAGCGCATCTTGCGGCATCCATTGCAACGTTACCGCCGCCGACAACTGCTACGGACTTGCTCTTTATAATAGGTGTATCATAATCTTCGAGATAAGCCTTCATGAGGTTTGTTCTTGTGAGGTACTCGTTAGCTGAGTAAACACCGATCAGATCCTCGCCCTCGATACCCATGAATGAGGGAAGACCTGCACCTGAACCGATGAATATAGCCTTGTAACCCATCTCGAACAGTTCGTCAACTGACAGAACACGACCGATAACCATGTTTGTCTTTACTTCAACGCCGAGATCCTGGAGGTTTTCAACTTCCTTCTTAACGATAGCCTTAGGAAGTCTGAATTCGGGGATACCGTAAACCAGAACGCCGCCTGCTGTGTGGAAAGCTTCAAATACTGTTACTTCGTAACCCTTCTTTGCAAGGTCGCCTGCACAGGTAAGACCTGAAGGACCTGCACCTACAACAGCGACTTTCTTGCCGTTTGACTGGGGCTTAACTGCCTTTGCATCGCTGTGCTTCATATGGTAATCAGCGCAGAAACGCTCAAGACGTCCGATCGAAACGCTTTCGCCCTTGATACCTCTTACGCACTTGCCTTCGCACTGGTTTTCCTGAGGACAAACACGACCGCTGATAGCAGGGAGGCTGTTTGTGCTTGTGATTATCTCATAAGCTTCTTCAAACTTACCTTCTGCAACCTTAGCTACAAATTCGGGTATTCTTACGTTAACGGGGCAACCGCTTACGCAGGGCTTATGCTTACAGTTAAGGCAACGTGATGCTTCTTCCATTGCCATTTCTTCTGTATATCCCATTGAAACTTCGAGGAAGTTCTTATTTCTTACGTTAGGGTCCTGTTCGGGCATAGGAACCTTAGTTAATGACATATTAGGCATTTTCTTGTCGTCCTTTCCTTACTGCTCAGCCTTGTAGAGTCTGCAGTGCTCTCTGTCGTGGGCTTCTTTTTCCTTGTATGTTGAATTACGCTTCATCAGTTCGTCAAAGTTTACTAAGTGACCGTCAAAGTCAGGACCGTCAACGCACGCAAACTTGATCTCTCCGCCGACATTTACACGGCAACCGCCGCACATACCTGTACCGTCGATCATAATGGGGTTGAGTGATACAAGTGTCTTTATGCCGTAAGGACGGGTAACCTCACAGACAAACTTCATCATAGGAACAGGTCCTATTGCAACTACGAGGTCGTACTTGTTGCCTGCGTCGATAAGGCTCTGGAGCTTGTTTGTTACAAAGCCCTTTTCGCCGTATGAACCGTCATCTGTTGTAATATAGAAATTGGTGCTTGCTTTCTTGAATTCGTCTTCAAGAATAACGATATCCTTGTTTCTGAAGCCTGCGATTACGTCAACTTCAACGCCTTCGTTGAATAACTGCTTTGCAGAAGGATAAGCGATAGCGTTACCTACGCCGCCGCCGATAACACATACTTTCTTGGCACCCTCAAAGTCTGTTGCCTTGCCGAGAGGTCCTACAAAGTCGAGCAGAGCGTCGCCTTCTTTGAGCTGTGATAACAGCATTGTTGTCTGACCAACTATCTGGAATATAATTGTGATAGTACCCTTTTCTCTGTCATAGTCGGAAATAGTAAGAGGTATTCTCTCACCCTTTTCATCAACACGGAGAATGATGAACTGACCTGCCAACGCCTTCTTCGCAATGAAGGGAGCGTCTACCTCCATCAGTACAACGTTTTCGTTGAGCTGACGTCTTTTGAGTATTTTATACATTGTAAAAACCCTTTCCTTTCATTATGTGTGGAAACTTCTGTAAAATTATTGAAAGTTCCGATCCGTCATCGTATAGTATAGCAGATTGTAACACAAAATTCAAGCATTTTCGGTATTTTTTTATCGAATAACACCATTACTTAAAGTGATAACGGTTGAAAAAGAACAGAATATGAATTGATTTTGATATTAATCTTTGCGTGGTGTTAAACGATTTTCCGATTGACAAGGCGTTTGTCGACCCTTTTCACGTTGACAAAATCATTATTTTGCGTTATAATCATAGCGTTACTGTAAAATGGGAAAAAGCGGTGTAAAATCACTGTATAATGCCTTTGCTTAAAAACGGGAGGGCGAATGAAAAAGAAAAAATCTAACAAGATAAACCTTATTATCTGCGCGGTAGCGTTTGTATTCATGATTTTCTACGTTTATTTTGTGGACGGGTTTGACAACCTGGTAAATTCCATTCAGAAAATAAACGTCGGATTTCTGTTCATTGCGATGGGTCTTATGATAGTATACTGGTTGCTTGAGGCGATGGGCGTCCATGCGGCACTGAGGACTACATATCCCAAGGCAAAGTTCAGCAGAACGTTTATGACTACACTTCTCGGTCAGTACTTCAACTGCATTACTCCGTCCTCAACCGGCGGTCAGCCTATGCAGTTGTACTATTTTACAAAGTTCGGCGTACCTATGTCGCACGCAATGACGGCATTGCTGAGTAAATTCATAATGTATCAGTTTGTGCTGACGGGATATTCCGCCGTGGTACTGATCGCACGTTTCAAGAATTTCTCGACAGATTATGCGCCGTTGATGGCGCTCGTAATGCTCGGATTCGTGATCAACACGATAGTAATTATACTGCTGTTCATGCTGGCTTTCTTTAAGAAACCCGTCAAGAAACTTGCTGTGTGGTGCGTGAAGCTCCTTGCAAAGATACACATTTTCAAGTTCCGATTTATAAAGAGCGAAGAGGACAAGATCAAGAAAATACAGTCCGTTGAGAAAATTGTAGACGAATATCATGATAATTTCGTGTTCATAAAGAAAAAACCGTGGCTTATCATCCGACTGATCATTTACAATATAATTCAGCTTACGGCTTATTTCTCGATTTCCTATGTCATCTATCTCGGCTTCGGACTGAGCGGCACGGATTATCTGACGATCATTTCCTGTCAGGCATTCGTATTGATGATCTCCGCATTTATGCCTTTACCGGGTGCGCTTGGTGCGGCAGAGGGCAGTTACACACTGTTCTTCAGCAATATATTCATCGGCTCTGACGGAACAAAGTATGTCGGAATCTCAACGTTTATATGGAGATTCCTTACGTTCTATCTGCCGATAATCGCAGGACTTATACTTTCAACATTTGTGGGCAAGTTTATGAATGTCGGTGTTCCCAATAAGACGGCTCTTGAGCTTACCGAAGAAGAACTGAAGGGCGATCCGATAGATTGATTTTTGAAACAATCGAATAATATACGGCAGAGGGCATTCTTCTGCCGTTTGCTTTATCCGAAAACTTCAATGCGCTTTAAACGGCTCTGTTAAGCCGATGCAACCGCAAATTTACATAGAAATATTCAAAAGCAACACGAAGTTTATAGACCTTACAAGACGATTATGATAGCATATTATCAGACAGAAAACTGTCGGAAAGGATATGTATATATGAGCTTAGGAACAAATATTCAGTTTTACAGAAAGCAGAAAAATATGACGCAGGAGGGGCTGGCGGAGTTTATGAACGTGTCACGTCAGACCGTATCAAAGTGGGAATCGGACACGGCTTTCCCCGAAACGGATAAGCTTATCACACTGAGCGAATATTTCGATTGTACTCTTGACGAGCTTATAAAGGGCAGTGCCGAAGAGAGTTTCACGGAGGATACAGCCGGATACGATAAGGAGATGAACAGCTTCACAAGGTCGATATGCCTCGGCACGGCGACTGTTCTCGCAGGTGTTACCGCACTGCTTCTGACGACAGGATTAGGACTTGATGAAGCAATAGCGACAGCAATATTCATGCTGTTTGTGGCTGTCGGTGCGGCAATTTTCATCGTCAGCGGTATCAGACACGGAAACTATGTAAAGGAAAATCCCAATATCAAACCGTTTTACAGTGAAGAGCGGATAAAGGCTTTCAGAAATAAATTCCCCGTATTCATTGCAAGCGGTACTGTGCTTGTTCTGCTTGGCGTTATTACATTGACGGTAATGCAGAGCTTTGTCGGTAAGGTAGTACCCGATGTTATGACGGAGGAAAGTTTTGACGCACTGTGTACGGCGCTATTACTGCTGTGCGTTACCGTTGCGGCACCGCTGTTCATATACGGCGGTATGCAGTATGCAAAGTACGATGTTGAAGGATACAACAGGGAAAATAATCCCGACAAGCCGTTTGCTGAAAAGCTGATGTCGGCTATATCGGGCGGAATAATGCTTGCGGCGACTATCGTGCTTTTTATAATGGGATTTTGTTTTGATAACTGGGAACTGTGCTGGATAGGCTATGCGATAGGCGGCGTTCTCATCGGAATTGTAAGCTGTATATTAAATGTCGTAAAAAAATAAGCGGATGCTTGCATAATTTTTGTGAATATGGTACAATTAATTAACGGTAACTGTTACAATTGCTACCGTAATAAAAGATTTGAGGATTTTTACCGTGAACCCTTTATTAATTGTACTGTATGTTTTACTCGGACTTCTTGCGGTGTATGCCGTACTGTTTCTGATTGCGGTGTTCCGTGCCGTATTTATGAAGAAAGAATTTGCGGATGACAAGCCGTTTGATCTGTATAAGGACGGAATTGACTGCGACACGCACGCAGAACATCTGTCGAAGATCATACAGGTGCCTACTGTCAGTATCCGCGGAAACACCGATATGACGCAGATATACAAGTTCCACGACCTGCTTGAACAGCAGTACCCGAATATCCACAGAGTATGCGAGCGTGTGGATATAGACGGTGCATTGCTGTTTATCTGGCGCGGAAAGGATAAAAGCAGAAACCCGATATGCCTTATGTCGCACCAGGACGTTGTTCCGGCGGACAGCGAAAAGTGGAAGTATGACGCTTTTTCCGGAAAGATCGCCGATGGCAAGATATGGGGAAGAGGTACGGTAGATACCAAGGGCGCACTATGTGCGATACTCGAAAGTATAGAGGAGCTTATAAAAGAGGGATTCACGCCTGTATGCGACGTATATGTCGGAAGCTCGAACAACGAGGAGATAACGGGTGACGGTGCAGTAAAGACGGTAGAATATCTTTACGAAAAAGGCATACATTTTGACCTTGTTATGGACGAGGGCGGCTCGGTGATGTCATATGAGGACAGCACAAAAGGCAGAATGGTGGCGCACAACGCCATGATAGGCATACTTGAAAAGGGCAGAGCCAATATCAAGTTTACCGCAAGGAGCAAAGGCGGACACGCAAGCGTTCCGTTCAACAACAATCCGTTTGCAAAGCTGTCAAAGCTGATGTACATAATCGAACACAGAAATCCGTTCAAGAAGAGGATAACTCACCCTGCAAGAGTGCAGTATCACGCAATGGCACCGTATATGCACCATTTCAGACACCGCCTGCTGTACGGTAATCTGTGGCTGTTTGCTCCGATCGCACCGTACATAATGCACAGGATAGGCGGACCTGCCGGAGCGGTGGTAAAGACTACCTGCATATTCACTATGGCGGAGGGGAGTAAGGGCGCAAATGTAATCCCCGAAAAGGCAAGCGTTACCGCAAACTGCCGTTTCATGGTTCACGAACCGTTACCGCAGTCTTATAAGAAGCTCGGAAAGATATGCCACAAGCTCGGCATATCTATGGAAATGCTGGCAGGCTTTGATGTTCCGCCCGTTGCGGATATGAACTGCTATGCGTACAAATATGTAAACAAGAGAATTGCGGAAACGTTCGGCGATATACCGAGGATACCTTATATAATGCTTGCAGGTACGGATTCACGCCACTATACGAAAATATGCGATTGCGTACTGAGATTTGTTCCGCTTATGATGACGGGCACACAGCTCAACAGCGCACATGCAATAAACGAAAACCTTAATGTAGAATCGCTCGAAAGAGGAATCGTATTCTATCACGATTTTATAAAGAACTACGGTTTGGAGCTTTAAATGGACATAGTAGCGTTCGGAAAGATCGGCAATGAGCAAAAAGAGCTGTATTATGCTTTCTGCGCAGAGTATCTGCCCGGCAGTGAGCCCGAAAAGATGAAGCGTTACGAAGAGCTGTTTCCCGAGGCTTTTCTTGCCGCGACCGAGAATGATGAAATTATCGGTGCGGTGTTCGGCTGGAGCAGGAAAATTGAATTTTCCGAAGATGAATCTTTCGCACTTGACGGAATTGCGGTAAGATATGACTGTCAGAAAAACGGCATAGGAAGCAGGCTTCTTGAACGCTTTGAAAAGGCGGCTGAATCGTACGGTGCAGAAACTGTTTCGGTAGGCTCTGCAGGCGGATATGTCGAGAAATTTTATATCGACAGGGGATATATACCGCAGTGCTATAAACTGTGGATAGACGACAAGCCGGTGATCGCAAAGGAATTTAGCGCTATTGCGGATTATTATTCGTATGAACGGGAAGATGACGGCGGCTTTGTCATGATGGAAAAGAGTATATAAACGTCGGCGGATCGCTCCGCCGCCGTTTTATATTACCCACTCGGCATTTTTGACGAAAAAACTGCGTCCGACTTGCAAAAGTCATTGACAATAGCCAAATTAGATAGTATAATAATATAGTACGCAGGCGAAAATCGCCATAGCGGAATTCGGAAACACGGTATTTCACCGTAATATAACATGGAGGCTTTTGGTAATGAGAGTTTATAACTTTAGCGCAGGTCCTGCGGTACTTCCCGAAGAAGTACTTAAAGAAGCAGCAGATGAAATGCTTGACTATAAGGGCACCGGTATGTCCGTTATGGAGATGTCACACCGCTCAAAGGCATACGACGCAATTATAAAGGAAGCAGAAAAGGATATCCGTGATCTTATGAATATCCCCGACAACTACAAGGTTCTGTTCTTACAGGGCGGTGCGTCACAGCAGTTCGCCGCAGTTCCCATGAACCTTATGAAGAACGGCAAGGCTGCTTACATAATCACAGGTCAGTGGGCTAAGAAGGCATATCAGGAAGCACAGAAGTACGGCGAGGCTGTAGCTGTTGCATCATCGGCAGATAAGACATTCTCTTATATCCCCGATTGTTCCGATCTTGATATCCCCGAAGATGCAGACTATGTTTACATCTGCGAAAACAATACAATTTACGGCACAAAGTTCTGGCAGTTACCCAATACAAAGGGTAAGGATCTTGTAGCCGATGTATCTTCGTGCTTCTTATCAGAGCCTGTAGACGTAACAAAGTACGGCGTTATCTACGGCGGCGTTCAGAAGAACGTTGGTCCTGCCGGCGTTGTTATCGCTATAATTCGTGAGGACCTCATCAGAGATGACGTTAACCCCGCAACTCCCACAATGCTCAAGTGGAAGACACAGGCTGACGCTGATTCTCTTTACAATACACCTCCCTGCTACGGTATCTATATCTGCGGCAAGGTATTCAAGTGGATAAAGAAGATGGGCGGCCTTGAGGCTATGAAGGCTCACAACGAGAAGAAGGCTAAGATCCTTTATGACTTCCTCGACCAGTCAAAGCTGTTCAAGGGAACAGTTGAGAAGAAGGATCGTTCGCTCATGAACGTACCTTTCGTAACAGGCAATGAAGAGCTTGACGCTAAGTTTGTAAAGGAAGCTACAGCAGCAGGTTTTGTAAACCTCAAGGGTCACAGAACAGTAGGCGGTATGAGAGCTTCTATCTACAACGCTATGCCTATTGAGGGCGTTGAAAAGCTCGTTGAGTTCATGAAGAAGTTTGAAGCTGAAAACGCATAATCACACAGTCAGATAAAGGTACAGGAGGATATACCAATGTACAATGTAAAGACACTAAATAAGATCGCCGCTTGCGGTACTGATCTTCTCGACAGAAGCAAGTACACAGTAGGCGATGACATAGACAATCCCCAGGCTATACTCGTTCGTTCAGCATCTATGCACGAAATGGAGCTTGGCAATGATTTACTTGCTATCGCAAGAGCAGGCGCAGGCGTCAACAATATTCCCGTTGACAAGTGCAGTGAAAAGGGTATCGTAGTATTCAATACTCCCGGTGCAAATGCAAACGCAGTCAAGGAACTAGTAATACTCGGTCTTCTCATCAGCAGTCGTAAGGTTACTGCCGCTATCGACTGGGCAAAGACATTAAAGGGCAAGGGCGACGAGGTAGGCAAGCTTGTTGAAAAAGGCAAGAGCCAGTTCGTAGGTCCCGAAATAAAGGGGAAGAAGCTCGGTGTTATTGGTCTTGGCGCAATCGGTGCTTTAGTTGCAAACGCTGCCGCTGAGCTCGGTATGGAAGTTATCGGCGCCGATCCTTTCCTTTCAGTACAGGGCGCGCTTAACCTTTCAAACAAGGTAAAGTATGTAAAGAGCAACAAGGAGATCTTTGAAACCTGCGATTATATCACAGTTCACGTTCCGCTCACTCCCGATACAAAGGATATGATAAATGCAGACGTTATCAAGACAATGAAGAAGAACGTCCGCATAATGAACTTCGCAAGAGGCGGCCTTGTAAACGAGGATGCAGTTGTTGAGGCTCTCGCAAACGGCGGTATGGCGGCTTATGTTACAGACTTCCCCGGCGACAAGATCCTCGGCGTTGACGGCGTTGTAGCACTTCCTCACCTCGGCGCTTCTACTCCCGAGAGTGAAGATAACTGTGCTGTTATGGCTGCAAACGAGATCAAGGATTACCTTGAGAACGGCAACATTGTAAACAGCG
This sequence comes from Ruminiclostridium sp., assembly GCA_017935365.1. GTDB lineage: Bacteria > Bacillota > Clostridia > Oscillospirales > Ruminococcaceae > Ruminiclostridium_E. The sequence continues at coordinate 169,535 of JAGBHT010000032.1, forward strand.
TTAACCTTCCCAACGTTTCAATGGCTATGACAGGCGACGCTAAGATTTGCGTTATCCACAAGAATGTTGAAGGTCTTATCGCAAAGATTACGACCTGCATCACTGAGGCAGGTATGAACATTGAGAATATGGAGAGCAAGTCTAAGAAGAACTATGCTTACACAGTTCTTGACGTTAAGGGCAATGCAGACAGCGTAGCTGATAAGATCAGAGCAGGAGAAGCTGTGATTTCTGTAAGAGTTATCAAGTAATTGAAAGCAATTGAATATGCAACTAAGGGGTTGTGACACAATCCCGTAAATAAAAGTGAGCCTTGCACAAAATCTGCGCAAGGCTCACTTTTTGTATAATGCACCATCAAAGAGATAAATGAGAATCAACCCTAAAGGTTACAAACCGGTAACAAAACAGTTACAGTTTTGTCATAAATATTGACTTACCTTTTTTTGCATGATATATTGAAATCAGGAAAAAGAACATATCTTACAGATGCTATACTATCTGATTCAACCTCGACAGACAGGAGGATCAAATGAAGATTGCAAAAAACATAAGTTTAGGTATCGGGATGCAAGTATTGGTGTTGCTAATGCATATACTTATTCATTTTATGGACGATATGAACGGCAGTTTTGGTGACATCCAAGACATCCAGATAGCTTGCTCATTCGCTGCGGCAATACTTATAACGTATCTGGCGGTTCTTTGTTTTGATTTGCCCGTATACGCAATATTCTGCGGTGCGGTTATTACATTTCTGTTTGTCTTGATATTTGAAAACGAAGGGGTGTATTTATTGTACTATCTCCATAGGGGAAGCTCCCAATTTTTTAATCCCGATGTTTTTACCGATGCGGTAATTATAGTATTAGAAATGCTTGTTGTACAATTGCCGTCTTTCGCTCTGGCGAAATTAACTAGATTGGTCTGCAAAAAACAAAACTAAACTGTAGTGTTCCGGTATAGGAGGCTTCATTAAGCATAATTTTACAAGCAGAAAGATTATCGGTTCTTTGTTTTTCCCGATATTAATATGTCTGATATTCGGAACTTCTTTTGTCATTTTTTCTATTGGCAAAGAATTAAACGCTTTAAGGCTCGGTTGTTTGTTCAGCGCTTCACTTGGCGGATTTCTTCCGATAGTAATTACGCTGATCACCAAAACCGATACAAGCTTTTATCTTAAAGACAGGGCTATCGTGCCGGCAATTTCTTTAGTTTTTATCTTTATTGCTTGTCTTCTGAACGAACTGTTGGATTCTATCTATTATGCATGGTGTGCTATTTTCTTGTTCGTTATTTTATCAACATTTTATTTTCTACGAAAGTGCAGAACGGGTTTAGAACGGTTAATTGTCATTATTTCAAATCCGATTCTGTATATAGCGGTGTGTCTGATATGCTTCGGTTATGATTTAACTGTATTGCTTGATTAATAATGTATATACGGGTTATACAATTATATCTGTTATGCGGCTGATGCCTTTTAGGGCTGTCAGTCGCTTTTCTGTATAATGAAACATTCGTCGCAGGTAAATGTTCGGCAGTTGATGCGCTTGCCGAACAGCCGAAAAAGGTTACAAACCGGTAACAAAATAGTTACAGTTTTGTCATAAATATTGACTTGCAGTTTTTATGTGATATACTAAAATCAGGAAAGAAAATACACCTTACACTACATCAATGAAACGTAAAACTATGAAAGGACTGAAAATTATGACAAAACTATTAAAAACAATCACTACAATAGCTGCACTTGCAACTACATTAATCACGGTAAGCATTTATGCGTCCGCTCAATCGCCCGTTGACAACGGCAGTAATGCAAGAGCAGAAATGACTAAGAACGGACTTATTGCAGGGCAGACAGCGGAAAGCAATGCGTTCCCCGGTTGGATAGTTCTCAGCAGTGTGGGAGCAACAGTCCTTGTAGGTGGAATTGTTGCAGGCTCTGTCATCAGCAACAGAAAGTCGAAGGACGACAAGCAGTAATCGTAATAATATGAACAGAATTATATGAACGGAATTATATGAATAGTACGGACAGTCGGAAGGCTGTCCGTTTTTTGTACCTTTTCATCTTGAAACTTGACGCAAGATATGATAAAATCAACTTAACAGTACGGCAGACCGGATTTCAAGGAGTAATTTATGGAAAGATATAAGGATAAACAATTATCAGCTTACGAGAGAGCGGCGGCACTTGCCGATACGCTGAGTACGGAGGAACAGGCACAGCAGCTGAAATATGACGCACCTGCCATAGAAAAGGCAGGACTTCCGTCTTATAACTGGTGGAACGAGGGGCTTCACGGCGTGGCAAGGGCAGGAACGGCTACGGTTTTTCCGCAGGCTATCGCACTTGCGGCGGCTTTTGACAAGGATATGATGTATCGTGTCGGTGAGGTGATTTCCACAGAAGCAAGGGCAATGTACAACAGCGCCGCAAAACACGGCGATACCGACATATATAAAGGCCTTACATTATGGGCGCCGAATATAAACATATTCCGTGACCCACGCTGGGGCAGAGGTCACGAAACATACGGTGAAGATCCGTACCTTACTTCACGGCTCGGCGTGAACTTTGTAAAGGGAATACAGGGAGAAGAGAAGTATCTGCGTGCCGCCGCCTGCGCAAAGCATTTTGCGGTTCACAGCGGTCCGGAGTCGCTACGTCACGAGTTTGACGCGAAAGTAAGCGAAAAGGATCTTGAAGAAACATATCTGCCTGCGTTTAAAGCGCTGGTGACAGAAGCTAATGTAGAGGGCGTAATGGGCGCTTATAACCGGGTGAACGGCGAGCCTGCGTGTGCTTCGCAAATGCTTATGGGAATACTTCGCGAGTGGGGATTTGACGGTTATTTTGTGTCGGATTGCTGGGCGATAAGGGATTTTCATACTACACACAAAATCACCGATACAGCACCGCAGTCTGCGGCTATGGCACTGAAAGCAGGCTGTGATGTCAACTGCGGAAACACTTATCTTCATATTCTGGCGGCGCTTGAAGAGGGACTTGTAACAAAGGAAAATATCCGTGCGGCGTGCATTCGCGCTTTGCGGACAAGAATAAGGCTCGGACAGCTTGACGACAATGAGTTTGACGAGATACCGTTTGATGTTATAGCTTGCGACGAAAATAAGGCTATGTCACTTGAAGCGGCAGAAAAGTCAATGGTACTTTTGCATAATGACGGAATATTACCGCTTGACAGGGAAAAGGTAAATTCTATAGCCGTGATCGGTCCGAATGCGGACAGCCGTGCGGCACTGCTTGGAAATTATAACGGCACACCCGACAGGAGCATAACTTTCCTTGAGGGAATACAGGACGCTTTTGACGGAAGAGTTTATTATGCCGAGGGCTGTCAGCTGTTCCGTGACAAGACGCAGGGGCTTGCACTGCCAGGTGACAGATATGCCGAGGCGATTGCGGCTTGTGAGGCGGCAGATGTTACTGTAGTCTGTGTCGGACTTGACGCAACGCTTGAGGGTGAAGAGGGCGACACCGGCAACGAGTTTGCATCGGGTGATAAACCGGATTTAAGACTGCCGGAGGTTCAGCGTGTACTGCTTAAGAAACTGAAAAATACGGGCAAGCCGATTATAGTTGTTCTTGCGGCAGGAAGCAGTGTAAATACGGAGTTTGAGGGCAACGCTCTTATCAATGCGTGGTACCCCGGTCAGTACGGCGGAAAGGCGCTTGCCGAGATACTTTTCGGTGAGGTTTCACCGTCCGGCAAGCTTCCTGTTACATTCTATAAATCGGCGGATATGCTACCCGATTTCACCGATTACTCAATGAAAAACAGGACATACCGCTTTTGTGAGGATGAAAGCAATGTACTTTATCCTTTCGGCTACGGACTTACATATTCGCATTTTGAATGTTCGGATATTTCCTATAAAGACAATACGCTGAAAGTCAAAGTGGCAAATACGGGAAAGAGAAGTGCAGAGGACGTTTTACAGGTTTATATAAAGAGTGAAAACGGAGTGAGAAATCACAGCCTATGTGCTTTTGAACGTGTTTCCTTGTTTGACGGCGAAAACACGGAAATCAGCATTGACATTCCCGAAAGCGCATTTGAAACAGTTGACGATAACGGCGTAAGAGCGGTAAGAAGCGGCAGATATACGCTGTACGCAGGCTTCACACAGCCGACAAAGCTAAGCGAGAAGCTGTACGGCGGAAGGTGCATATCGGTAGAAGTGAGCATATAAAATAATGACGGCGGAAGAGCTTTTGCTTTCCCGCCGTATTTCAATATCTGAATCCTCCGATGAACGAAAGTGTTTGTGCGGCTGTCTGCGAGCCTTTACTCATAGCCGTTTCTATGTTCCCGTCAGCAAGATAGCTTGCTATAAAGCCTGCCTGATAGCTGTCACCGCAACCGGTGGTATCTGTTACTTCGGATACCTCAGCGGCGGCACAATGATAAGCCGTGCCTTTTGAAAAGGCGGTGCTTCCGTTTTCTCCGAGCGTTACGATAAAGACCGTGTCGGGATATTTTGCGGAAAGCCGTTTTGCTTTTTCAAGCGTAGGTTCATCTCCGCTTATAAACAAAAGCGATATGCAGTCAAGGTATTTTTCTATCGTGTCAAAATCCCTGCAAATATCAAAATCAACGCTCAGCGGAAAACGCTTTTCACGGCAGCAGTCTATTACATCGTTGAAATTCGGTCCGGAAAAGGTGGTATGCACCATATCCGACGAATGCAATAATTCCCTGTCAGACGCAGACATGGCAAAGTTTGAGAACACTCCGCCGTTCCACGAATCGTCTTTATAATAACGGTCGCCGTCGGGGGTAAGGTAGGTGCGGTTCGAGGCGGTATCTCCGTTTTCAATTCTTATATGAGTTTTATCGATGTTGAAATCTTTTATGCTGTCAAGGACGGTTTTACCGTAACTGTCATTTCCCACAGCGCCGATTATATAGACCTGTGCATCTGTAAGCCGTGATATTGTTGCGGCGAAATTAAGCGATTCGCCTCCGGGCATTACCGTATTGTCGAATATGTCGACACACATACAGGTAAGAGTTGTTATTATCATAATGAATGCTCCTTGTCGGTTATGAGTATATAATACCGTTAAATCGGTTTGCAGTCAAGTATTTATGAGAAATTTTCACATTTTACTTGACAACGGCCCGTTCTTTGTGTATAATATATCAGGTGGGTGTAAACCAAAACAGCATTACACCGCTTGAAACGGCACAACAAAAGGGTTTGTGAGATTTACGGCTTATGCCGCGCTGCATATTTGCATGGCTATGGACTGTCGGACAAAACGGCAGTCAGACGAAGGAGCGTCAGATGTCAAAGAATATCGAAACAGCAATACTGCTTGATACCTACGGCAGTATGCTTACTGAAAAGCAATATGATACGCTCAGCCTTTATTATGACGAGGACTTGTCGCTGTCGGAGATTGCCGAGAACATGGGCATTACAAGACAGGGCGTTCACAAGTGCATACGCACCGCCGAGGAATATCTCACACAGCTTGAGGAAACGCTCGGTTTCGCAGAAAAGTACCGCAAGATCTGCGATATATGCGAAAAACTGACAGCCCTTACGGATGATAATGTAAGCGGTGCCGCTGAAAAAGAGAAAATGAAAACTCTTATTGAAGATATAAAGAATACGATATAAAGATCACAGTAAAAGTTGCAAGGAGGTTGGCTGATGGCATTTGAAGGACTTTCGGACAAGCTCGGAAAGGTATTCAGCAAGCTGAAAAATCACGGCAAGCTGAATGAAAAAGACGTAAAGGAAGCCATGCGTGAGGTCAAGATGGCTCTGCTCGAAGCGGATGTCAGCTTTCCTGTCGTAAAGGATTTCGTAGCAAAGGTAAGCGAACGTGCTGTAGGCAGTGAGGTTATGAACAGCCTTACGCCCGCACAGCAGGTAATTGATATAGTACACGATGAGCTGATACAGCTTATGGGTACGGACGCGGCAAGAATTGATTTTCCGTCAAAGCCGCCGTGCGTTATTATGATGTGCGGTCTTCAGGGTGCCGGTAAAACAACACATACCGCAAAGCTTGCAAAGTATCTGAAAAAGCAGAACAGAAGACCTCTTCTCGTAGCTTGCGATATCTACCGTCCTGCCGCTATCGATCAGTTGAAGGTAGTCGGCGCGTCGGTTGACGCTCATGTATTTGAAATGGGACAGACAAATCCCGTAAAGATTGCAAAAGAATCTATCAAATACGCAAAGGACAACGGTTTTGATGTTGTTATCCTTGATACGGCAGGCCGTCTGCATATAGACGAAGATCTGATGAATGAGCTTAAGGATATCAAGGCTGAGGTTCAGCCGAATGAGATCTTGCTCGTTGTTGACTCGATGACAGGTCAGGACGCAGTAAACGTTGCAAAATCGTTCAACGATATGCTCGATATCACGGGTGTAATCCTTACAAAGCTCGACGGCGATACACGAGGCGGTGCGGCTCTGTCCGTTCTCTCAGTCACAGGCAAGCCGATAAAGTTTGCAGGTGTCGGTGAAAAGATGGACGACCTTGAGCAGTTCCATCCCAACCGTATGGCTGACAGGATACTCGGTATGGGCGATGTGCTTTCGCTTATCGAAAAGGCAAAGGTCACGGTAGACGAGAAGGAAACACAGAAGCTTGCGAAGCGCCTTCAGGAAAACAAGTTCGATATGAACGACCTGTATGCGCAGTTTGAACAGATAGAGAAGATGGGAAGTATCTCATCTCTTATAAAAATGATCCCCGGTGTAGCAGGAAAGGTCAAGGAAGAGGACATAGACGAGCGCAGAATGTACCGCACAAAGGCTATTATCTCTTCAATGACGAAAAAAGAGCGTGAAAAGCCCTCTATCATCGACGCTAAGCGCAAGCGCAGAATTGCGGCAGGCAGCGGCACAAAGGTCGAAGATGTAAATCAGCTTCTCAAGCAGTTTGACAGTATGCAGAAGATGATGAAGCAGATGGGACTGAAGGGCGGCAAGAAACGCAAATTCCCGAAGTTCCCCATGGGCAGCATGGGCGGAATGAACGGTATGGGAGGCATGGGCGGATTCCCTATGTAATCCCGATGTAATCCCGCCGTAAATACGGTAATTCATAGTGGTTGACAATTACAGTTTGACAATACACTTTGATTATAAAAACTAAAACTTTAAATTTTTATGAGGTGAACAAAATGGTAAAGATCAGATTAAGACGTATGGGCGCTAAGAAGGCTCCTTTCTACAGAGTTGTAGTTGCAGATTCACGTTACCCCAGAGACGGACGTTTCATTGAGGAAATCGGTTACTATGATCCTACAAAGGAACCCTCTGTTGTATCAATCGACAAGGAAAAGGCTGACAAGTGGCTCGCTAACGGCGCTCAGCCCACAGATACAGTCAAGAAGCTCCTCAAGATCGCTGCTGAAAAGTAATCGCTGTTTCTGAAAGGAAATCAAAATGGAAAAATTGCTTATCGCTATGGTGGAAGACCTTGTAGATGACAAGTCCGCCATCCGGGTAACAGTTGACGAACCCAAAGAGGACGGAACTGTTGTTTATCATCTGCACGTTGCTCCCGATGATATGGGACGTGTAATAGGCAAGCAGGGAAGAATAGCTAAGGCTATCCGCACCATTATGCGTGCAGGCGCAGTAAGATACAACCAGAAGGTTATGGTTGAGATCGACTGATGCACACATTAAAAGACAAGAAGAAGCTGTGACGAAATGCAAAAATTTCATCACAGCTTCTCTGTTTATCATAGTTTCATTGAAATTGCAGTGCAACATATTGTAAAAAAGTTATAGCAATAAATATACAGCCAACAACGCTGAAAACATCTTCCGTACTTACAAGGTGTTAATAATTTCGTGAGTATATCAGTGCAACTGCACTATCACCGACTATCCAAAAAGAACGCTACTATCCTGAGATATCTGTACTAAAATGGGACTAAGTGAGCGTCAGCGACCCGCTTATACAAACTTTTAAAACACAGTCGTTTGTGTGTCTTATCGCCAACACCCTAGCGGGGTGTGGGGTGTGGGTAAGGAAAGAGGGAGCCACGAGGGAGAAAACCTAAGGGACAGGGAGAGGGGCTGCCAAGTCCCTTGCCCTGTTCCCTTTGGTTGTCTCCCTCGTTAATAGCAGCAACGTTATCACACAGAATAACGAACCCGAGAAGTGCTGTCCTGCAAAAAGCACTATCGGTAGCCTGCTATCGATGTTAATTACTAAAACGGTATAATAGAAGCGAATTATACATAAAGTGAGCCGTGCGCACTATTTTTAGCGATTCGACGCACTTTTCCCTTTTTGTGTTGTGTCACAGCTTCTTTTCGTTTATTAACTGAATGTTAACTTTACCGATTTTTGTTCCGACAAGTTATTCTCATTTAACAGTTCTCACAAAAAATCAGGCTCGCTTATAAAACAGTTAATTATTTAATTGACTTTAATTAACAAATATTATATAATAAACTCGGAGAATAGGATACTTTGGCGAATTTCGCCGTATCCTGCGTAAAGAATTTTTTGCAGAACTGCGTCATACTATAAATCGGAGAAAATTATGGAACATTTCGGAATTGAACATTTGTTATTTACGTTCTGTATGTACTGTATGATAGGCTGGGTACAGGAGTCTACCATTGAGTCGCTGTATCACAGACACCCTATAAACAGGGGCTTTCTCAAAGGTCCGTATATTCCGATATACGGAGTCGGCGGGCTGCTTCTCCTGTTTATCTGCCACCCATTCAGGGACAACGGCTTCAGGGTGTTTTTTGTCGCTTTGATTGCGTGCACGGCGCTTGAATATTTCACAGGCTGGCTTATGGAAACAATATTCGGTAAACAGTTCTGGGACTACAGTATGTTCAGAATAGCTTATAAAAACAGAATATCGCTTGTATCTTCGCTATTCTGGGGCGTAATGGGTTTGTTCGTAACTTATGTTATTTCGGACATTACCATGTTCGTGCTGAACAATCTTCCGCACCAGTTCATCTGCGCGGCAGGTGCTATAGTATCGCTTATAATGGCGATCGATTTCCTGAATACAGCAAGAAAGCAGATAGATGTAGATAAATTAAGAAGCACATTCAGCATATCGAATATCAGCTCTCACATTGTCCGCTTTGATGTCATTGCATCGCGTATGCCGAGGCTCAGAGCGAGAAATGCCGAAAAGAACATTGATGATACAGATGCGTCCGAATATAATGGCAACGAGGAACAAGATGACTGATAAGAATATGTTTGTACTTACAGATGATGACCGTAAGTTTATAAAAACGGCAAGGAAGATCCTTGCCAACGAAAAGGTACAGCAGATGAAGCAGTACACTCAGCATGGTGATGTTTCTACTTATGAACACTGCCTTATGGTCTGCCTTTATGCCTATATGTATTCTAAAAAACTCAGAATGAAGATAAATGTTGAAGCGCTTGTAAAAGGCGCTTTGTTGCACGATTTCTTCCTTTATGACTGGCATGACGGCGCATTTACAAGGGACGGACTGCACGGCTTTTCACATCCCGTAACCGCCGAGCGCAACGCAAGAAACACGTTCCCGCTGACTGTAAAAGAACGCGGCATAATCATAAACCATATGTGGCCGCTGACGCTTACAAGACTTCCGAGAAGTAAGGAAGCGTGGCTTGTATGCTGGGCGGATAAGTATTGTTCGCTGAAAGAAACGTTGCTTAAAAAGCCGTATTGAGATGAATATTATAAGAGCCTGCACGGAATGATTTTTTCGTGCAGGCTTGTTTTAGTTATCTGATTTTATTTGAAAAATTAAAATCATAATTATGAATTTTAAAATAACGACAGAATTTTTTTAATTAGAAGAGATTTTTTTAAAATTTGAGTTTAAATTTTAAAAATTAGGGTGATAATTTTAAAATTCACCCCGAAATTTTAAAATTAAAAGCCTGCACATTTCAATCTGTGCAGGCTGATTTTACATTTCATTAATTACTTCCGCAATTTCCGGCTCGGTGATCTTCTTTGCGTAATCATTATCGCCAAAGCACATTACATCGCCGATCTCCTTCTGGAATACCATTCTTAGCTTGCCGTCACGGACCTTTTTATCGGTGTACAGCTTCTTCACAAGAGCGGCTTTATCAATATAATCGGGAATTGTCACGGGGAGCTTTGCACGCTCGCAAAGGCTGATCACACGCTGAACGTTTTCAGGTGAAATATAACCGTACTTCTCGCCGAGTTTTGCCTGTGCGATAAGTCCGATCGATACCGCCTCGCCGTGAAGAAGTCGGTAGTCGCTGACCGTTTCGATTGCTCTGCCGACAGTGTGACCAAGATTCAGCACTTCACGCAGTCCCGATTCGCGCTCGTCCTTCATTACAACCTTGTACTTAACTGCACAGTTGTGCTCTGCTATGTATTCGCAGGCATCCTTGTCGTTTAAAAGTATCTTTTCAATATTCTTTTCAAGATAACCGAACATCTCGCTGTCCGCAAGGCAGGCGTGCTTTATCGTTTCGGCAAGTCCGCTTGAAAGCTGTCTTTCAGGGAGCGTTTTCCAGGTTTCGATATCAAGATATACCTTTTCGGGCTGATTGAAAAGTCCGATAAGGTTAGTCGCAAGAGGAGTATCGACCGCCGTTTTTCCGCCTACCGATGCGTCAGCGGCGGCAAGAAGAGTAGTAGCGTAATTTATAAACGGAACGCCTCTGCCGAATGTACCGGCAACAAAGCCTGCAAGGTCGCTTACAACGCCTCCGCCTACTGCAATAACACAGCAGTCACGGCGATAGCCCTTTTCAAGCATTGCGTCCTCGACAAACTCTTTCATAGCTCTGGTCTTTGACTTTTCGCCCTCAGGGATAACAAACATATCGGCGCTGTAGCCTGCCGCAATAAGCTTGTCGTATATTCCCTTTGCATAAAGCGGCTCAACGATGCTGTCGGTCACAACGGCAAACTTCTTTATTTTTCCGCAAAGACCGCCTTTTATATCGTTTATCAGCGTGTCCGAAAGACCTCTGCCGATTTCAATGTCGTATGAATCGTCTACTACCTTCTTCAGTTCACAGTAAAATTTCATCTGCTGTTCCTCTCACTTGTCGCCTGTTATTCTGTCGCTTCTGAGTTGACCGCAGGCGGCGGATAACTCAGTACCGAATTCTTTTCGCCTTGTAACGTTTATCCTGTTCTTTTTAAGCTCGTCATAGAACGCCGTGATATTTTCCTCACTGCTTCTTTTAAACTCACTGTCAGGTGACGGATTGTAAGGTATAAGATTTACAAACAGCCGTGCATTGCCGATAAGCTCAGCTAACTGCCGTGCATTTGCCCTGCTGTCGTTTATTCCGTCAAGCATTATGTATTCGAGTAACACCTTGCGGTTTGTCTTTTGAACATAGTACTTAGCCGATCCTATAACCTCAGCTATGCCGTATTTATGATTTATCGGCATAAGCGTGTTTCTGATTTCATCATCAGGAGCGTGCAGGCTTACCGCAAGATTGCACGGCTCTTTGCGCTCAGCAAATAATTTCATCTTGTCACACAGTCCGCAAGTCGATACAGTAATATGCTTTGTTCCTGTTTCAATTCCACCCGGAACAGTTGCTATATCAAGAAAGTCACAAAGCGCATTATAATTGTCGAACGGCTCGCCGATTCCCATTACAGTTATATTACCAATCGTTATATTCTGATGCTTTTCGACAGTAAGTATCTGATTTATCATCTCTCCTGCGGTGAGATCACGCTGTTTTTTCAGCTTTCCGCTGCAACAGAACTTACAGCCCATATTGCAACCACTCTGTGTAGAGATACAGATACTGTTGCCGAATTTCTGCCGCATAAGCACCGTTTCAACTTTGCAGCCATCTGACAGCTCGAAAAGATATTTAACTGTATCTACAGATTGTAATATCTCGTCGATTTTTAACTTTCCGAAGAAAAATCTGTCGGATAACAGCGACTTTATGTCGGCTGATGTCAGCGTCATTTCATCAAAATCAGTCGCTCTGCGCTTGTATATATCACGGAAGATATTGGCGCACTGCGTTGTCCTGAAGCCGTTTTCGGTGAGCAGGCGTTCTGCTTGTTCATATGTCAGCGAATATATGTCCGTCACTGTTGGCCGCCCGATTCTTCGGAATTATCGCTTTCAATCGCTTCCTGCTCGATATTCTCAATTATCTCACGGATCTCTTCAACGCCCTCGCCGTTCATAGCAGAAAACTCTATCATGTGTATATCCTCGGCGCAGGGAATCTCGTCCATAAGTGCCTTTCTGCGCTGCGCACGTTCTTTCTTTGAAAGCTTGTCCGCCTTTGTAAGAACGACAACAAACGGTATCTCGTTGTCAATAAGGAAGTTTATCATCATGGTGTCATCAGCCGTGGGCGGGTGTCTGAAATCAACCAGCTGGAACACGAGCGTCAGGTTTCTGTCATCGGCGAGATAGCCCTCGACAAGTCCTGCCCAACGCTGTTTTTCCGACTTTGATACTTTTGCATATCCGTAACCCGGCAGATCTGCAAAGTATACATCATCTACCGAGTAGAAGTTGATAGTCACCGTCTTGCCCGGCATCGAGCTGACGCGGGCAAGCGACTTTCTGTTAAGTATCTTGTTTATCAGAGAAGATTTTCCTACGTTACTTCTTCCCGAAAATGCGATCTCGGCTTTTTCGGATTTCGGTATCTGGCTGAACAGACCGTAGGAGGTGTAAAACTCTGCCTTGTTAAAATTCATATTATATTTCCTTTACGGCATTCTTGCCTGTCTTGCGCGCTGCACGGGGCTTTGCTGACGGGAGCTTTTCATCGCTTTTCTTGGTTGCGGTGACATTGGACTTTACAAGCGCCGTATTAAGCACCGTGTCAATGTTATCTGCAAGCACGAAATTAATGTTGTTTAAAATAACCTCGTCGAGCTCTTTCATATCAGCTTTGTTTTCATCGGGGATAACTACCGTCTTTACGCCTGCGGAATATGCCGCCATTGTCTTTTCACGCAGTCCGCCGATAGGAAGTACCTTGCCGCGGAGTGTAATTTCACCTGTCATGGCAACATCTCTGCGGACAGGTATACCCGACAAAGCGGAAACAAGCGCTGTAGTCATAGTTACGCCGGCAGAAGGACCGTCCTTAGGAACTGCACCCTCGGGAGCGTGTATATGGATATCCTTGTTCTTGTAGAACTCAGGATCGATCTCATACTTGCGTGAAAGTGAACGCGTAAGGCTGACTGCTATCTTTGCGGATTCTTTCATGACATCGCCGAGCGAGCCTGTAAGCTCGATCTTACCCGTGCCCTCCATTACAAGCACTTCAAGCGGTAAAAGAGTACCGCCGACAGAAGTCCACGCAAGGCCGTTCACAGCACCGACCTCGTCCTGTTTTGAGATAACTTCGCCGGTGAATTTTCTTGCGCCGAGGTAACTCTCAATATCCTTTGCCTTGATGTTTATCTTTTCGGCTTCACCCGAAGCAAGCTTTTTAAGTGTCATACGGCAGATCTTAGCTATGCTTCTTTCAAGCTTTCTGACGCCGGCTTCCTTTGTGTAGAAGTCGATTATCGAATATATAGCGTCGTTTGCAAAGTGTACCTGCGACTTGATGCCGTGCTTTTTGAGCTGTTTCGGTACAAGATGTTCCTTTGCAATATGGAATTTTTCCTCTCTTGTATAACTGCCAAGCTCGATTATATCCATTCTGTCGAGCAGGGGAGCGGGGATAGTATCGAGCGTGTTTGCAGTTGTGATGAACAGTACCTCGCTTAAATCTATCGGTATTTCAAGATAGTGATCCCTGAATGCTACATTCTGTTCACTGTCGAGAACCTCAAGCATTGCACTTGCGGGATCGCCCTTATAGTCAGTGCCCATCTTGTCTATCTCATCGAACAGGATAACGGGGTTCATTGACTTTGCCTGTTTTAACGCATTGACAATTCTACCGGGCATCGCACCTATGTATGTCTTTCTGTGACCTCTTATATCAGCCTCGTCACGCACACCGCCGAGCGAAACTCTTGCATATTTTCTGCCGAGAGCAGTCGCAATTGATTTAGCGACAGAAGTCTTACCTACTCCGGGAGGACCGACAAGGCAGATTATCTGACCTTTCTTGTCTGCGTCCTTCCACTGATTGAGTGCAACTATTTCAAGTATGCGATCTTTTACCTTCTTCATGCCGTAATGGTCACGGTCGAGCTGTTTTTCAGCCTTTGCAATGTCAGTCTTTCCGTGTGTATACACATTCCACGGCATATCGAGTACGGTATCGAGATATGTTCTTACAACAGCAGCCTCCTGTGAGCCGGGGGAGAGATGCATCAGTTTTTCGCACTCTTTGATAAGCTTTTCTTCCGTGTCCTCGTCAAAACCGCATTCGTCAATTCTGTCCATATATTCAAATGCTTCAGACTGCGGATCGTCACTGTCGCCAAGCTGACGTGATATAGCTCTCATCTGTTCGCGCAGATAGAACTCACGCTGGTTCTTGTCAAGCGCTTCCTTGACTTCCTCGTTGATATCCTGCTCAAGACGTACAATGTCAACTTCTTTTGCAAGGAACTTTACAAGCAGTTCGGCACGTTTACGCAGTGACAGGCAGGAGAGAAGAGCCTGCTTGTCTTCAACCCGTAAATACACGTTGAAAACGATAAGATCAATAAGTCTAGACAGATCCTTTTCTCCGATTATACCACGGTAAAGTTCGATAGGCATTCTGGGTGACATTTCGCTGTACTGCCTGAATTCGTTGTTGATCGAGCGTACAAAAGCCGTCTTTTCTGCGGCTGTAAGCGTATCGCTGAGCTTAGGCAAAGGAGTTATATCCGCAACGAGATACGGTTCTTCCTGCGTGATACCGCAGAGCTTTGCAGTGTAAAGTCCCTGTACAAGCACACGTCTTGCACCGTCGGGAGTGTTGAGTGTCTGTCTTATCTCGGCTACTACACCTGTCTTGTAGAGATTATCCGCTGTAACCTCGTCAATTTCTTCATCTATCTGCGTTACAAGGAATATCTTTCTGTCGTTGTTTTCTATTGCTTCTTCAACTGCATTTATTGAGCGTTCTCTCGCTACATCAAAGTGCAGTATCATTTCCGGAAATATTACAAGTCCGCGCAGTGCAAGTGCCGGTATTGTTATATGTTGATTTTTCATATTCGTCTGTCCTTTCCTGTAGTTCTGTTCTATATTTTTCTGATTTATCTTTATTATGAGGGGTTCTTATTATTATACTATATCCTGCGTGATTTTGCAAGTATACGGGACTGTAAATAAAAACCGCCGTACATTTCTGTACGGCGGTCGATGATTAATATCCTTTTTTCGAAAGCAGTAGGCTTACTTGCTGAACTTAGCGTCTGCAATTTCGTCCATAGACTTGCCTGCATCGTCATTCCATGCATACAGCTTACGGATTTCCTTACCAACCTGTTCAAGCTGCTGTTCGCCTTCGATACGTCTTACAGCGTTGAAGTGTGAACGACCCATCTTGTTCTCCATGATCCAGTTGCGAGCGAATGTACCGTCCTGGATCTCGCCGAGAACCTTCTTCATTTCCTTCTTTGTTTCGTCTGTGATAAGTCTCTTACCAACTTCGTAGTCACCGAACTCAGCTGTATCTGAGATAGAGTATCTCATCATCTGGAAACCACCCTTGTAGATAAGGTCAACGATGAGCTTCATCTCGTGGATGCACTCGAAGTAAGCGTTCTGAGGATCGTAGCCTGCTTCAACCAGAGTCTCGAAACCTGCCTTCATTAAGGCTGTAACACCGCCGCAGAGAACGCACTGTTCGCCGAAGAGGTCTGTTTCTGTTTCCATCTTGAATGTTGTCATAAGTACGCCGGCTCTTGAACCACCGATACCTGCAGCATAAGCAAGACCTGTATCAAGTGCTCTGCCTGTAGCGTCCTGATGAACTGCAACTAAGCAGGGAACGCCTCTGCCGATTGTGTACTCTGAACGTACTGTGTGACCCGGTCCCTTAGGAGCAACCATGATAACGTCAACATCTTTGGGAGGTACGATCTGACCGAAGTGGATGTTGAAGCCGTGAGCGAATGCGAGTGTCTTACCTGCTGTGAGGTTGGGCTCGATGCTTTGCTTGTAAAGGTCAGCCTGTCTTTCATCGTTGATAAGGATCATGATGATGTCAGCCTTAGCTGCTGCCTCTGCTGCTGTGTATACTTCAAAACCTGCTGCCTCAGCCTTAGCCCATGACTTTGAGCCGTTGTAAAGACCGATGATTACCTTAACGCCGCTGTCCTTTAAGTTAAGAGCGTGAGCGTGTCCCTGGCTGCCGTAACCGATTATTGCAACTGTCTTGCCATCGAGCAGAGAAAGGTTGCAGTCTTCCTGATGATAAAGTTTTGCCATTTTAAAGATCTCCTTTAAATTTGTTTTCGGAGTTTTTGCTCCGTATATTAAAGCGCGGCTTTTACAGCTTCATAGAAGCCCCGCCTTTTTGCATTGCTATTGAGCCTGTACGGACTGTTTCCTTTATTCCGTACGGACGTAAAAGTTCCTCAAACGTCTTTATACGCGGAACGCTGTCGGATAACTCAAGCGTCATTGTATTTACCGTTATATCGGAAATTTTTGCTTTTGCTATCTCGGCAAGCGAGATAAGTTCAGCCCTCTGTGACGGCAGACAAGCTACCTTTATAAGAACAAGCTCTCTTGATAAAAGCTCTTCTGCGGGCAGATGACGTACCTTGATAACGTCGATAAGCTTGTTGAGCTGTTTTTCTATCTGCTCTAAGGTATAAGCCGTTCCATCTGCGATTATCGTTATACGGGAGATCTTTTCATCTTCCGTAACGCCTACCGCAAGGCTGTCTATATTGAAACCGCGTCTTGCGAAAAGTCCCGCAACTCTTGCGAGAACACCTGCGTGGTTTTCTACAAGTATTGATATAGTATGCTTCATAGGCTCACCCTTTACAGTATAGTCTTTTCGTTTTCGGCTACTCTGACCTCAAGCAGATAACAGCCCTTTGACGAGAGCATCTCGTCAATTGCCTTGTCCGCGTCTGCTATATCGGTTACTCTTCTTGCCGGTATGCCGTAGCTGTCCGCAAGCTTTATGAAGTCGGGACTTCCGTCAAGGAATACCGCCGTCAGCCTGTTGTCGTAACCGTTTGTCTGAAGCTCTCTTACCATACCCAGACGATTGTTAGTCATGACGATCACCTTTACCGCAATGTCATGCTGTATCATTGTTGCAAGCTCCATGAACTGCATCTGGAAACTGCCGTCGCCGCATATCGCAACGACCTCGCTGTCGGGGCGTGCCGCCTTTGCGCCGAGCGCCGCAGGAACGGAATAACCCATTGTTCCCATACCGCCCGATGTGATGAATCTGCCGTTTTTAAGTCCTATGTTGTTGACAGTCCATATCTGGTTCTGTCCTACATCGGCGCTTACAACGGAGTTATCGGGGAGTTTCTGTCCGAGAAGTCTGATGAACGCCTTGGGGTTTACACAGCCCTCAGGTTCTGCTTCTATCGGCTTGTCCTGCGTTTTTCTTATCTCATTGAGTTCCTGTTTCCAGTCGTAATGGTCGTAATTCTGAGCGCAGGATATCAGCTGTTCGAGTATATTCTTTACATCGCCTACAACGGGTATAGTTGCGGCAAGGTTCTTGCCTATTTCCGCAGGGTCAACATCTATATGTATTACAGTTGCGCCCTCAAGTCTGCTTATTGCGGTGACCGCTCTGTCTCCTACTCTCGCACCGAGAAGTATCAGCAGGTCGCAGTTGTTGATAGCGTAGTTCGCACTCTTTACGCCGTGCATACCTATCATTCCGTAGAACAGAGGATCGTCAGCCGGAACACTGCTCATACCCATCATTGTGTTTACAACGGGTATATCGGTAAGCCTCATGAACTGTCTGAGCAGATTTTCCGCGCCTGCCGTAAATATACCACCGCCTGCACAGATAAGGGGCTTTTTGCTCTTTTCAATAGCGGCTATCGCACGCTTTATCTGGAGCTTGTTTCCCTGAACACTGGGCTTGTATGAGCGTATATCCACCGTTTCGGGATATTCAAAATCTATCTCTGCCTTCTGTACGTCAAAAGGCATATCTATAAGTACAGGACCGGGTCTGCCGGAGCCTGCAATGTAAAATGCGTTCTTGAAGATAACCGGCATTTTCTCAGGATCTTTTACAAGGTAGCTGTGCTTTACAAACGGCTCAGCCGAACCTGTGATATCCGCCTCCTGGAAAACGTCGCGTCCTATCTGTTCACAGCTTACCTGTCCTGTGATAAGCACCATAGGTATGCTGTCCATGTGGGCGGTAGCAATTGCCGTGATAAGGTTTGTCGCACCGGGTCCCGATGTCGCAATAGCAACTGCGGGCTTTCCCGTCATACGGGCATAGCCGCTTGCGGCGTGTCCGCCGTTTACTTCGTGGCGTACAAGCACATGGCGTATACCCGAGCCTATAAGCTCATCATAAAACGGACAGATAGCCGCACCCGGATAACCGAATACCGTTGTTACACCCTCCGCTTCGAGAGCCTTTACCATAGCTCTTGCAACCGTCATTTTTTCTGACGCCATCTATCGACCTACCCCTTTTTTACTGTTAGTAAAATGCCATATTTTCACATAGCAAAGCCGCACGTCAAAATTTCGTGCTTATCAATAATTATAACCGCTTTATAAATAAAAGTCAAGATTAGTTTGCATATAAATAGCTGTATGTCGGGCGGTTTTCAGTTTATTTTCACTTAAATTTCCGTACTTCGGAATGATTGTCATATCCTGAGTTCATAACGGACTGTAAAAAATGCTGTAAAGCTTAAAATTAAGTATTTTTCTGCCGATAAATAAACAGAGTATTTATGCCCTGAAAGCGTTTTGCTTTACATGGGCGGAAAAGAGGCTTCAAATGGCGTTTGAACATCTGTGCGGTCAGGTGATGACTGACAGTAACGGAACGACTTATATAATATCCGATACATTTTCCGTAATATATCCGGGCGATGCACATCCAGATGTATATGAGTGGTGCGACGTTGCATCGGTGAGGATAGACAAGGGCAATATAGCAATAACGGCAGGAAAGCAGACATATCATATACCAGACCGTGCATTTTCGGGACGTTCGCAGTTTACTGCGGCAAAGACAATAATACTTTCCGAAATATCCGGCAGTAATACCGAGTGTGATACGCCGGTAGAGATATTCCCCGATAAACGTTTCTTCTCAAATTATGATATACCCGACTCAGCGGTATTTGCAAAGGGTGAGTACAACCCGAAAGAAATACGTTCGTCACTGCTGTCGCTTGTTATAGGCAAGGTTGGCAAATTTCTTTGGTGCATAGCGCTTGCGACAGGCGTGCTTGCGGCAGTACTGTTTCAGATGCTTATCGGCTTTGCCGAGGATACCTGGTGGTATCTCGCAATGGGAACGTTCTTCTGCGCCGTCGGTGCGGTGGTTATAGCATATCTTATAATGGTAGCGGTGGCAAAACTGAAATATTCGGCAATGATAAAGAGCTGTACCGACAGCGATGAAACTGTCACGTTTGCAATATGCCCCGCAGGAATTTCGGCGGCGGAAGACAGCGTATACAGCCCCCACGAAATAATCCGCTTCGGAATGAACGATAATTATATCGAAACTTCTTCCATGTTCATCGTGACAAGAAGAAAAGCGCCGCTTGTATGGATACCGAAAGCGCTTTTTAACGGCGATGCGCTTGACAAAATAGAACAGTACCTTGCGCTCGGAACGCAGGATAAGTAAGCGAAAGGGGCAAAGGTAACAATATGAGTGAAAAGATACCTCAGGTAGTGTGTGAGCATATCAATATAGATGACAGCGAGGTGCTGGTTTTCTCGGTAAAGGACGGTCTTGCCAAAATAGGCATATGCCGTATGAATTCCGAGTACGACAAGTACTGCCTTTATTCCCACGACGCTCCGGTTATGGTCATAAGCGGAGGTATGGACGATGATGACACAGACAAAGTTATCAGCGAGTATGGCAGTGCATCAGGCGGCTCGATAATCTCCGAGAGCATTGACGGCGCATACGACAAGCTTGCGGCAGGCGGTTCGCCTGAGTATGCACTTGAGCAGTTTATGCGTCTGCTTCCTGACGGACTTTATGCCGTTACATACGTTGAAACCTATCCTACCGCAGGCGAGAGTATGTTCTTCTGGTCGGGTTACGGCGTGTCAAAACAACTGCGTAACAGTAGCAGAAACATAAGAGTAATAGGCGACAAGGCGTACAGCGCACCCTTTCTTATACCTACCGAAAAACCGTCGGCGTATGACCCGTCGCTTATCAAAAAAGCTTCTGCCGAGGGGCTCAGAAACGGTTACCTGTTCGGTATTTCACTTCACTTTTCGGGACTTTATTCGGTACTGCTTAAAGGACACTATGCGGCTTGTGCGGCGGCAATAGAGGGTAAACCGTTCTATACCGTACAGATACAGCCGCTGAGGGAGATCTGGAAGATAACCGATGAGAACGGCGAAAAGAAGTCGATAGGCTTTTCTTCCGCTTCTTTCCGTGTTCCGTTTGAATCGCTGACAAAAGAGCAACTGCGTATCGGTCTTACATCAAGAAAATACGTTACACCCGACACTTATGACGCTATCAAACAGAAACTCGGCGTAGTGCCGAAATCGGGACAAAAGCGCCTGCCGAAACAGCTTGACGCTTTCTCGGAGCGCTATCCCGATGCGGATATGGTTGCGTGCGCACAGGGCGTTGACGAACTCACAAAACCTATGCTTGACGCATTGCTTACAGGTCAGACAGAACTTGACGGCAAGGTCATAATTTCCGAGAACTATTATAACAGCGTTACCGCCGCGTGCAACTATCTGCGTTACCACAGCAAGGACGAATTTATTGACTTTGCGCTCAACGTTATGAGAAATCCCGAGCTTTCCGCAACGTATACCTATGTTGCGTCCTGCCTTGCAAAGGTACACGATGAAAGGATAAATCAGTTCTTCGCCGAGGTCAAAAATTCGGGCGATGCGGGATACTCAAAGATAATCGGTACAGCCCGTTCATACGTTGATAATTACGACAAGTATGTTGAGGTGTCGTCTGAGGACTTTTTCAACTCTCTTCCCGAACCCAAAAAGGGCAGTGAACGCAAGGAGATCATACATCTTACCGGCAACACTAAAAATTCCGATCCGCTCAGCGACGAAACAACAAAGATGATGGCGGCACATCTTGCTTCTATGATGGATGCAAAGAAAGAGTAATGCCATTCCGATACAAAAACAAGAGGTACTGCGATTTTGTCACAGTACCTCTAAATTGCATAATTATTACGTTTATATCCGCCGATAACGTAACCTGAGATAATCAGAAACAGTCAGAACGGCGAATTTGGTGCGGCACATTGCCGCCCGCTTACTTGAAGTAACGGTTTAAAAGACCTTCAAATGCCTTGCCGTGTCTTGCTTCGTCCTTAGCCATCTCGTGAACTGTGTCGTGGATAGCGTCAAGATTTAACTGCTTAGCTCTCTTTGCAAGATCAAGCTTGCCCTGTGTAGCGCCGTGTTCAGCGGCAACTCTCTTTTCGAGGTTTTCCTTTGTCGATGCGCTTACAACGTCACCTAAAAGCTCTGCAAACTTTGCAGCGTGCTCAGCTTCTTCCCATGCAGCCTTTTCATAGTAAAGACCTACTTCGGGATAACCCTCTCTGTGAGCGGCTCTTGCCATAGCAAGATACATACCTACTTCTGTGCATTCGCCCTCAAAGTTAGCCTTTAAGCCTGCGAGGATCTCTTCGTCCTCAACTGCCTTTGCAACGCCTACCTTATGCTCATCAGCGAATACAAGCTTCTCGCTCTCCTTGAGCTCTGTAAACTTGCTGCCGGGAACCTTGCACTGGGGGCAGAACTCGGGAGGTGTATCTCCCTCATGAACGTAACCGCATACCGGACATACCCACTTTTTCATAGTAAATTACCTATCCTTTCATAGTAATAAAATCTTTATTTTCTTATTGTTTTTAATCAAATCAGTAATGCTTACTGATTTGACGATTTTATTATAACCGATACTTCGACATTTGTCAATAGTTTTTTTTAAATTTTTTGTAAAAAATAGGTTAGCACAGACTTACCAGCACGGTAACGCAGAATAGCATAGTGGAAGAGAATATACCGTTTTAAGCCGTATATAAGCCGTTTGTGCCAGTTTCTTGAAATCGCCTGCGGCATTTATTATAATTATAATGTGAGAATAAGAATATAGTTATAATTCAATTCAAATCTAAGGAGAATTTATGAGAAAGACACACGAAAAGATACTGCGTGCATTGCTTGCGGTATCTGTACTTAAAACAGCAATGCTTTCAAGCGGTTGCCTTGACGATGAAGAAGAGATTTCGGACAGCACGGCAAGCGATAACAAGCAGACAAGCGACGGCGGAAATGCAGGCGACAGTGAAAACGGCGGTAATAAGTATGACGGCGAGGTAAACGGAAGCCGTGCGTCAAAGCTTACTTTCAGCAGTTCGGACGGAATAAACATCACAAGAAAACAGCGTGAATCCGAAAAGCCTATGGGCGAGGACGGCACACAGACAGTCTTTGTATATATGTGCGGAAGCGATCTTGAAAGCGAAAACGGACTTGCGAGCGGCGACATTGAGGAAATGATCGCAGGCTCACAAAGCGATAACGTGAAGTTCGTGATACAGACGGGCGGTGCGGGCGCATGGGCGGATACATACGGCATTTCTGCAGACAAGACACAGCGCTATGTTGTCACCAGCGGTGAAATAAGCCTTGTCGAAGAAAAAGAACAGGTAAACATGGGTACGGCTCAGGTGCTTACCGACTTCTTGAGCTGGGGCGTTGAAAATTATGCGGCGGCAAAAATGGGTGTTGTTTTCTGGGATCACGGCGGCGGAAGTGTAAGCGGCGTGTGCTTTGACGAGCTGAACGAAAACGATTCGCTGTCGCTCGAGGAGATAGACAACGCACTTACTTCCATATATGACAAGATGACGGATAAGTTTGTATTCATCGGCTTTGATGCATGCCTTATGGCAACTGTCGAAACGGCAAATATGCTTGTTCCTCATGCAGATTATATGTTTGCATCGGAAGAAACAGAGCCGGGTTACGGCTGGGACTATACCGAGATAGCAAGCTTTATGGAAAGTAATCCTACAGCCGATACGACAGAACTCGGAAAGACGGTTGCCGACAGCTCTATGGCATCGTGCGAGGCAATTGACGCAGGCAGTGAGGCGACCCTTTCGGTTACAGACTTAAGCCGTGTCGATGAGCTTGTAAAGGCGGTGAACGATGCCGCAGAAGATATGAACAAAAATTCCGCCGAGCCTGCCTTACTTGCAGAAGCGGTAAGAAACATCTATAATATAAGAGCATACGGCAGTAACAACGAAACCGAGGGTTATACAAATATGGTAGACCTCGGCTCTATGATAAGGGCTACAGTACCCGGCGACAAGGCGGACAAGGTTATGTCGGCGCTTGAAAAGGCAGTCGTATACAATATTTACGGCAGTGACAAGGACGGCTCTACCGGACTTTCAACCTACTATCCTTTCGGAGTTTCGGGATCTACCGAGCTTGCCACATTCGGAAAGGTGTGCGTCAGCCCTTACTATATGACTTTTGTTGACAGAATAGCATACGGTGCACAGAACGGCACAACAGACGGCTACAGCGGTGAAAGCAAGTGGCTTGCAGACGGTGCGGTATACTGGAGCGACGGCGACTATTCCGATTATGAAAGCAACTGGGATCATTATAACGACAAGACCGATAATATGGGCTTCTGCGGTGATAAGAGCAGTGTGCAGATAGATGTAGGTCCTGTGCTTGACGATGAGGGAACATTCTACTTCACCGTAACGGACGATACTATAAATAACCTTGCAAGCGTCAACTGTTCGGTTTACCGTGTGGACGAGGAAACAGGCGAACTGCTTGAATTCGGCGTTGACCATAGTACAAAGGTCGATTTCTCTTCGGGACTTGTTGAAGACACTTTCGACGGTCAGTGGTACATGATCGAGGATAACCTCATTCCTATGTATATAGTAGAAGAAAATGTCAACAGCTCGGTTTACACTTCACCAATAAAGCTCAACGGTAAGGAAACCAATCTGCGTATAGCTATGGAGCGTGACGGCAATGAGTATGATATAACCGTACTCGGAACATGGGACGGTGTAAACGAAAACGGCGAGTCGGCAAGGAGTGTTGTTCCGCTTAAAGAGGGAGATGTCATAGTGCCGATATTCAACACCTACGACAGCGAGGGTAACTTTGCAGGCAAGGCGGAGGGCGATGAATGCACCTACAGCGGCGACAATATGATAGAGTTTGTCAATATGCCTGCAGGCGACTACAGATACAGCTTTGTTATAAACGACATTTACGGAAATGTGTGCTATACAGGCTTTACGGTATTTACGACCGATGAAGATGGAAATGTTTTCTTTACACCTGAGGAATAATAAAACAGCAAGCCGTATCAAGCCATGATTTCTTTTATGTGATAAAATAAACACTGTCGAAAGAAGCTGTACGGAGGAAAACAGATGGACGGAATAAACGAATGGTATATGAATATTCAGAATATTGTTGACGACATAGACAGGTGTATCAAAAACGGCGAGGATGAAAAGCTGACGCTCGGCAGGCTTTCGCAGGCACTCGGCTACTCGGAATATTATGTTTCAAGGAAGTTCAGCGAAATATCCGGAATGAATCTCAGAGATTATATGCGCTACCGCAGACTTGCCTTTGCACTGAAAGAGCTCAGGGACACGGACAAGGGCATACTTGATATTGCACTTGACTACGGCTTTACATCTCACGAGGCGTTCACAAGGGCATTCAAAGCGGCATACGGAATTACTCCGAGCACTTACCGCTCACACCCTGTACCTGTAATTCTCCGCACAGCTATAAGACCTTTCGACTGCTATCTTTTAGGTATAGGAGGAACAGGTATGGCACAGACAAACAGTGATATTAAGGTGTATTTCGTAACGATCCCTGCACATAAATTCCTGCATATCAGAAACTATGAGAGTATAGGTTATTTCGACTTTTGGGAAAAGCAAAGCCATATCCCCGGGCAGGACTGTGAAACTATATGTGGACTGCTGGACAGTATCAGGGGCAAGCTTGATGATCTCGGCGGTGACGAATCCGACAGCGGAAGCGGTCAGGTCATGGCGTTCATAAATGAACCCGAGGGAAGAATATGCAGTTGGGGTATACCGCTGGCTGAGGCTTACGGTGTCCGTTTGCCTGCCGACTACAGCGGAGAGATTCCAAAGCAGATGCAGATCATGGACGTGCCTGAGGGAGAATATATAGTATTTGAACACGGACCGTTTGACTTTCAGACCGAAAACAGTGCGGTTGAAGCAAAGATAGAACGGGCTATGAAGGACTTTGATTATGAAAAGACGGACTATGAGCTTGACAAAACGCAGGGCAGAGTGTTCTATTTCTACCACGATTGTAAGAGATACTGGAAGTATATAAGACCTGTAAAGAAAACCGGATAAAAAGAAAACCGCCTTTAAAACGAGGCGGTTTCTACAAATCATACTGGGCTATATACTTGACAACGACTGAAAATATGGTATAATATAGATACAAAAAGAGGGAAACGACAGACGGTCGCTCCCTGATTACGATGAATAACCGCACACAGTTTGGAGAGACATGGGCGGTTATTTCTTTTTGTTAAAAGAAATGATTGTGAATATCATAACTGTGAAAGCAGTAAGAAATATTCCTATCTGTGTCAGATCACTTAGCGTTATGTACACAGCTTCACCTCCTTTCCAAGTGCATTGCACTTTCGGGAGATGAATTTGACCGCCTGACGTCCAAGGTTTCCCTGGCGAATATTTTAGCATATTATAATAGAAAAAGCAATTTTATAAACGGTTGCTGCCAAAATTGAGTATAAAGAATCAACCGCCTGAGTTTGGTCGCTTAGGGCGGTTATTTTCATACCACTTGTACAAACCATGGTATAATTGGCGGCTTAATGTAAAAATATCGGCGAGCCACCGTAATTTTCGCCAAAGCACTTGATTTTTCGACCGGATTGGTTTAAAATAATAATGATATTGCATACTGCAAAAACAAATTCAGAAAGGGTATCAATCAATATGAAAATTCTGGTAGTAAATGCCGGCAGTTCATCACTTAAGTATCAGCTTATCGATATGAAGGATGAGTCGGTTATAGCAAAGGGCAACTGCGAGCGTATCGGTATTGACGGTAAGATCACTCACAAGACAGCAGACGGCAGAGAATATGTAGAGGAATGTGCATTCCCCACCCACACAGAGGCTTTTGAGAAGCTGGTAGAAGTAATGACAAAGGGCGATTACGCCGTTATCAAGGATATGAGTGAAATCGGCGCTGTAGGTCACAGAATAGTGCAGGGCGCTGAGGTATTCACAAAGACTACTATCGTAACAGACGAGGTTA
This sequence comes from Ruminiclostridium sp., assembly GCA_017935365.1. Taxonomy (GTDB): domain Bacteria; phylum Bacillota; class Clostridia; order Oscillospirales; family Ruminococcaceae; genus Ruminiclostridium_E. Next base: position 196,037 of record JAGBHT010000032.1, read on the forward strand.
TCGATCAGATAGACGGTCTTGCCGATCTTGCTCCCGTACATAACCACGCACATGCACTCGCACTGAGAGCCTGCAAGAAGGTTATCCCCGAAACAACTCCTCAGGTAGTAGTATTCGATACAGCATTCCACCAGACAATGCCCCCCAAGGCTTATATGTTCGGTATGCCTTATGAGTGCTATGAGCAGTTCCATGTAAGAAAATACGGCTTCCACGGAACATCACACCGTTTCGTATCTATGAAGTACGGCGAAGTTACAGGCAAGAGCCTTGAAGGTCTTAACATCGTTTCATGCCACCTCGGCAACGGTTCATCTATCACAGCTATCAAGGACGGCAAGTCAATCGATACATCAATGGGCTTTACTCCTCTTGACGGTATCATAATGGGTACACGTTCAGGCAGTGTTGACCCCTCGGCTGTTGAGTTCGTACAGAACAAGCTCGGTCTTACTCCCTCCGAAATGAGCGACTACCTCAACAAGAAGTCGGGCTTCCTCGGACTTTCGGGTCAGTTCAGCGACAACAGAGATATTACAAGTGCCGCACAGCACGGCGACAAGCGCTCACAGCTCGTTACAGATATGCTGACATACGAGATAAAGAAGTACATCGGTTCTTACACAGCCGCTATGAACGGTCTTGACGTTGTCATCTTCACAGGCGGTATCGGTGAGAACGCTCCGGAAGTCAGAAAGGGCGTATGCGAGAATATGGAATATCTCGGCATCAAGCTCGACAACTCTGTAAACGACGGCTTAAAGGGCAAGCTCACAAAGATCTCTGCTCCCGACAGCAAGGTTGAGGTATGGGTAATTCCTACAAACGAGGAGCTTCTTATTGCCCGTGATACACTTGAAATCACAGGTCTTGACAAGAATGCGTAAGTGAAGCGATAGATATAGGCGATTTCCCCGCTCCCGATGTTTCGGGGGCGGGGTTTTTTATGCAAAAATGGGGATGGGTATTGCAAAAAGTGCGGGAAAGTGGTAATATTGAAGTATAAAAATTGCGATAAGTGATAAAATACAGGAAATAAAAAATGCGATTATGCTTAAAAACAGCAAAATAAAAATTGCGATTATTCCTTAAAACGACAAAATAAAAAATGCGAAAACGGAGAAAGCCAATGTTCAAGCGAAAAATATACGACAAAATGTTACAGTGGAAAAATGAATCCGACGGCGAAACAGCTCTGCTTGTAGAGGGTGCAAGACGTATCGGAAAATCAACAGTCGTTGAAGAGTTTGCAAAAAACGAATACGAAAGCTATATACTTGTTGATTTTGCGACTGCTTCAAAAGATGTAAGAGAACTTTTTGACGATGTATCAGATCTGAACTATCTTTTCCTGCAACTACAGCTCCAGTACAGGAAAGATCTGCACGAACGCAGGTCGGTAATCATATTTGATGAAGTACAGCTGTGTCCTATGGCACGTCAGGCTATAAAAGCTCTTGTCAAAGATCACAGATACGACTATATAGAAACAGGTTCGCTGATATCGATAAAGAAAAACGTCAGAGATATAGTCATACCGAGCGAAGAAAGAAAACTAAGTATGTATCCTATGGATTATGAAGAATTTTTGTGGGCGCTCGGTGATGAAACAACATTTTCTTTGCTCAGACAATGCTTTGAAAAAAATATTCCGCTCGGTGACGCTGTACACCGTAAGCAACTAAGGCAGTTCAGACTTTATATGCTTGTTGGCGGAATGCCGCAGGCGGTCAGCACCTATATCGAAAGCAACAATTTCAGAAAAGTCGATGAAATCAAGCGAGATATACTGAGCCTTTATGAAGCTGATTTTTCAAAAATAGATCAGACAGGCAGGCTCTCGATGCTGTTTGACGCAATACCGGCACAGCTCAATAAAAATGTCGCAAGATTTCAGCCGGGTACAGTGATTGGAAAAGAACAATCGGATAAAATACTGGAGCTTATCGCTGAACTTAAGGATTCAAAGACCGTTCTTGTTTCGTACAATGTAAATGATCCCAACACAGGAATGTCAACTACAAAAGATTTATCCTGTTTTAAATTATTTCTGAGTGATACAGGTCTGTTTGTAACGCTGATGTTCAAGGATAAGGATTTTACAGAAAATGATATATATCAGAAAGTTCTCAGTGATAAGCTGAGTGTAAACCTCGGATATTTATACGAAAATGCGGTTGCACAGTGCATTGCAAGTAATGGTGACGAATTATTCTATCATACGATTATGAATGAAGATTCAAGGCATAATTATGAGATTGATTTCCTGCTTGCAAGGAAAAACAAGATAGTACCGATAGAGGTGAAATCATCGGGTTATAAAACACATAAATCGCTTGATGTATTTACCGAAAAATATTCCGGACGGATACTGAACAGATATCTTGTATATACAAAGGATTTGAGCAAAGAACAGGATATTTTCTGTGTTCCGGTTTATATGACAATGTTTATATAACCAAATAGTGAAAGGTTGCAGTTATGGAAATCAGAAAAGCAAAAATAAAAGATCTTGATATTGTGGTTGAGATGAAAATGGCTATGTTCAAAGAAGTGGGTTCGATAACGTTGCTTCAGGATAACGCCGAGAGTAAAATATACGAAAAATACAAAGAGCTGTATACGCAGGAAAAAGGCTGTCACTATCTTGTTTATGAAAACGGCAAAGCAGTTGCGTGCGGCGGTGCGGTGATCAAGGAAGATGTGCCGTTTTGTTTTTTTAAAACTCCGATGTACGGATATGTCATTGATGTATATTGCGTTCCCGAAAAGAGAAGAAACGGATATGCTTCTCTGATAATGAAAGAGCTTATAGAATGGCTTAAAGACAAGAGTGTTCACACTGTACGGCTGAAACCGTCGGCTGTCGGACGGCAGCTGTATGAAAAAATCGGATTCAGCGACAGCGGAGAAATGGAATTGTGGATTTAAAATATTAGGAGGCACAAAATGCAACACGAATGTAAAATAACCGTTCTTGACACAAAGGTATTCCCCGAATATCAGGAAAAATATCTTGCCGATCCGAAATCGGGACCGTGCCCGTTTTTCAAAAAAGGCGATACATTTACGCTGAAAAGGACAAGTGAGCAGGACGACTTCTATCACCTTATGAACGGAAAGTTCTGCGGTGAGGCGTGGGACGCTATAAGCAGATATGTATATACGGCATTGCAGGGCGGTTCTATCATGCATAAGTGGACAAATGATGAGCGTATGATGATTGCCTGCTGTAATGACGGCACAAGACCTGTTATATTTAAGATCGAACGAATAGATATCCCTGAAAACGAGGAAGAAAAACAGTGGCTTGAAAAGCAAAACTTCAAAAATGCAGCCGACACAGCATATACAGGATAAAGTTTTCCGCCCCGTATTATCGGGGCGGATTTTTTGTTGACCGAAGAAGTTAAAGCGAGTATAATAAATTTATAGACGAAAAAGCCAAGGAGAAAACGAATGTCACAGCCGACAATAACTCTTACAAAGGAAAAAGACCTTGCGGAAATTCAGAAGATATAATGTGTGGCGACAGCAAAGAGCAGTACTCTTGAGGTAAAACGATGAAACATAAATCAAAGAATAAAATACATTACAGAGCAGTAATAAACAGCAGAGCGATAGCTGTTATCGGGCTTGTATGTGCGCTTATTTTCAGCGTTGTGACAATAGTTGCGGCAATAAACAACGCAGGAGTGTTCGCTTGTATCGTATTCGGCATTTTTGCCATGCTTGGTATTATGCTTATCCTTACGGTAAATCAAAGGGTAGATTACACCGACAAGGACTTTACTTATCGGGATATGCTGAGGATAACGCACAGGTATGAATATTCACAGGTGAAGAAAATACGTTACGGCGGAAATCTGATTGTCACAGTCGGCAAAAAGCTTATATTAATAGATGAAAATGCGTTCAATATTGACGGTTTTGCAAAGGAGCTGATACAGCATTCGGAAAACGCCGAGGTCATAAGCCTTGAGAAAGCAAAGCTGTTTCGTGGTAATATCCGTAACCCCGGAGAGTTTATTTTTATTGATATTATTGTTGTGGCAGTGCCTGTGTTTTTGCTCTTCATTGCGTTGTTTGTAAACCACGATATAACACCCGATGAAATAACGATATGCACGGGCAGAATTACTGAATATCACTTTGACAGAAGCGATAACAGCGACAGGTTTGTAATCACCGTATCGGACAGATCAGGTGAGAAGCGGACGTTTACGACCGGATCAATTGAAGATAATTCGCAGAAATATAAAGATATTGAGATAAACATAGCAAAGAGCAGGGAATTTGAGATAGGCTACATTTATAACGAAAACGAGGAAGAAGCCGATATCTGCCTGTTTTCCTGTGGCAATACGCAGTATGTTTCGCTTGACGATGTTAACAGCGTAAACATAGAAAACCGCAAGACCTCTTTCATTTTATCGGGAGTTTTCTTTGCTTTTGCGATACTGTACGTTGTTACATCAACTTATATAATGAGCAATGCGGACAGATATCCTAAACTTGTAAAGCTGTTTGTCAAAGAGGATCATATCATAAGAAAAGATGGCAATAAGAGAAAACGGTCATAAGATTACAGATTACCGGAGCCGATTTTGCGGGGCTTAACTCCCCACAGATTTACAGTGTTTTTAAGCTGTAAACGCTTGACAACAAGGTCAAAATAATGTACCATAAAAGTATCTTAAAAACGTAATCTGCCCGTGTGAACGGCTTACGGGCGAAAAGGAAGTAACAATGGAAAAGAAGAAATTTTCTCATGTCAGCAGGATAGTATTTGCTTTGCTGATCGTGGCTTTTACGGTATGCTGTATTTTTGCCGCACCGATAACCGAAGCCAAGGGGACGCTCTGGTCGCTGTTCCCACCGATAATAGCGATAGGACTTGCGCTTATCACAAAGGAAGTGTATTCCTCGCTGTTTGTCGGAATAGTGTCGGGCGGTATAATCTATGCGGCGGCAACCGGAACGGGATTTGAGGGTACGTTCAGGACCGTTGTACAGGACGGACTTATCTCCAACCTGTCAAACGCATACAACGTCGGAATACTGGTGTTCCTTGTCGTACTCGGAATCATCGTCGTACTGATGAACAAGGCAGGCGGAAGTCGTGCCTACGGCGAATGGGCGGCGGCTCATATCAAAAGCAGACGCGGAGTTGCACTGTCAACATTTTTCCTCGGTGTGCTGATATTCGTAGACGATTATTTCAACTGTCTGACTGTAGGCTCGGTAATGAGGCCGATAACCGACAAGCATAACATATCACGTTCAAAGCTCGCTTATCTTATCGATTCGACAGCCGCACCTATCTGCATTATCGCTCCCATTTCATCGTGGGCGGCGGCGGTAAGCGGTACGGTCGAGGGCGTAAACGGAATATCGCTGTTTATAAACACTATTCCGTATAACCTGTACGCATTTTTAACGATACTTATGGTAATATTCATATCAGTGAGCGATACGGATTACGGTCCGATGAAAAAGCACGAGGACAACGCCAAGAACGGTGATATTTTCACGACAAAAAACAATACTTATGAGCAGGACGCACAGCCCGTGACCGAAAGGGGCAGGGTAATAGATCTTATACTGCCCGTTGCAATACTTATCGTGTTCTGCGTCATCGGTATGATCTATACCGGCGGATTTTTCTCGGGTACGGATTTCGTAACCGCATTTGCAGGCTGTGACGCGGCTTACGGACTGTCGCTCGGTTCTATCTCGGCGCTGATAGTAATAATTATCTACTATATGTTCCGCCGTGTACTGAAGTTTACCGAATGTATGGATTCTATCGCCGCAGGCTTCAAGCAGATGGTGCCTGCGATACTGATACTGACCTTTGCGTGGACGCTCAAGACAATGACAAACCACCTTGAAGCAGGTGAGTTTGTTTCGGGAGTTGTACAGAGTGCAACGGCGCTCAGTGTACTTCTGCCCGTAATTCTGTTCGTAGTTGCTATAGGGCTTGCGTTTGCAACGGGAACATCGTGGGGAACATTCGGCATACTTATCCCGATCGTTACAAGCGTGTTTGAGCCTGAGCTTGCAAACATTGCACAGACGGGTGAAATTCCGTCAATGGTTATTATCTGCATTTCAGCGTGCCTTGCGGGTGCTGTGTGCGGCGACCACTGCTCACCGATATCCGATACCACGATAATGGCATCGACCGGCGCACAGTGCGACCATGTAAACCACGTTTCCACACAGCTCCCGTATGCGCTGACCGTTGCGTCTGTATGCGTTGTAGGTTATCTGCTGTCGGGCTTTGTACAGAACGTATTCGTTGTGCTCGGCTTCTCGGTAGTGCTTATGCTGGCGGTGCTGTTTGCAATAAGATATTTTGTCAAGAAAAAAGAAAGCAGTGATTGATATGATAAGACACATTCTTTTCTGGAACTATACCGATAAAATAAAGCAGTAACATAAAGAAGACGAAATGCTGGGACTTATGCAAAAGTCGGTCGATACGATGAACGGCAATATCGACGGGCTTATTCATGCCGAGATCAGCAGAAATATTGCCGGCGGCTATGACCTTGTGTTCTATGCGGAGTTTGACAACGAACAGTCACTGAAAGCGTTCTTGAACCACCCTCTGCACGTTGCCCACAGGGAGCGTTGCAAGGACATAGTGACCGACAGACTTTGCGGAGATATAGAGGCATAAATGGCTACATCACAGGAATATATAGAATTTGTCTGTGAACAGCTTGCCAGCACTGAAACTGAAAATGTGCGGTATAAAAAGATGTTCGGTGAGTATATGGTTTATGTGAACGATAAACCCGTCCTGCTTGTTTGCGACAACACGGTATTCGTAAAGAAACTTCCCGAACTCAAAGAGCTTATGTCGGGTGCCGAGTGCGGCGTACCGTATGACGGCGCAAAGGAGCATTATATACTCGATATCGAGAACCGTGAACTTACCGCAAAGGCAGTTGAAATTCTCGAACAGATCACACCCGTACCGAAAAAGAGAACCAAGAAGAAATAATGTAAAAATGGTGTTGAGGGGCGTAGCCCTCAACAGGGACGCTTTGGTTGCTTGCCAAAAGTTTTGCACGATGCAAAACCAGCAGAGCAAGCAACACTCAACACCCCATTTTTTAATAACGATAGAGGTTTTTCGACAGACTGAAACCGCTGTGGTGGCACAGCGGTTTTTGTGTTTCAGATTAAAGTCCGAGTGAATTTACCCAGTCGGTAACATCGCTTTCGGCTACCGATGAAGAGAATCTCATACCGTACTGCCATGTACCACCGTTTGCGGATTTTGCAAGGTCGGACGCGCTGTTTCCAAGTCCCGATGATGCCGATGTACAGAAAGGTATGACAGTCTTTCCGTCAAAGTCGTTAGCCTTTACAAAGCTTGCTGTGACCCATGACGCTTCGCCCCACCAGATAGGATAGCCCACGAAAACCGTGTCGTAATCCGACCAGTTATCGGGCGTTGCATTGCTAAGTTCAACCGTTTTGTCGGCTGAATCATGCTCTTTGCATACGCGGCTGTCGCTGTTGTTGTAGTTCAGGTCCTCCAATGTGTAGGGGACAGCGGGTGTGATCTCGAAAATATCTCCGCCCGTTGCATTGACAATGTACTCTGCCACCGCTTTAGTACTGCCTGTAGCGGAATAGTATGCTACCAGCACTTTTTTGCCGTCTGTGCTGTTGCCGGTACTTTCGGAAGATACATCTTCTGAGCTGTCAGAAGATACTTCGCTGTTGTCGGCGGAACTTTCATTTCCGCTGTTCTCAGAAGAGTTTACGGCTTCCGATGAACCGCTTTCAGCCGAAGAAGTGCCTGTATTACCGCAGGCGCAGAGTGAAAGCGCACCCGCAAGAATGAATGATGTAAGTATCAGCTTTTTCATTTTTACTTATCCTCTGCATATATTTCCTTAGCGTAGTTGAAAGTTGCCCACGCCTTGGGCCAGCCTGCATAGAATGCAATATGTGTTATAGCCTCAGCCATTTCCTCGGCTGTGACGCCGTTTTCCTTAGCGTGCATGATGTGATATTTCAGTGAGCTGTCAAGAATACCGCTTCCCATAAGAGCGGCAACAGTTACAAGGCTTCTGTCACGGGGCGATAACTTGTCCTCTCTCGACCATACCTCGCCGAATAATACGTCGTCGTTAAGTTCTGCAAATTTCGGCGCAAATTCACCGAGTGCATCTCTTCCTGCTGTCTGCTTTTTCATAATAAAATTCCTCCTTTAGATTTATGCTTCAGCCGAGAATGTAACTTCAATATTGCCTTCATCTCCGGCTGACAGAATATCTTTTATTTCGTTTTCGGTAAGACCTTTTACCTTACCCAGACGTGTGAAGTTCCAGCTGTTGGTGTCATAGTATATTGTGACGGAATTTCCCTGATATAGTATCACATCACCTGCCGAAACCGAAATCTGTTCATCATTCCGCGGCAGAGTGACATCGAGCTGACCGACCTTTTCAAAGCCGCCGTAGTCGTGCATTTCTATTGTAAGTCCGTTGTTTACAAATTCGCGGAATGCGTCCGTTGAGCTGTTGTCACAAAGCTCTATTGGCAGAACATTTCCACCTATGTGCGCGTATATCATGTTTTCTTCCTCAGACTTGCTTACAGTGACGGCTGAGCTTGTCGTTGTATCGTTTTCCGTAACCGAAACGGCAGTCTGCGAAACATTGCTGTCGGTTGAAACGGTTGGAATAACCGGGCTTTCCGATATAGTGGGCTGACGGCTGTCGGTTGCCGAACACGAACAAAGCAACATTACCGCTATGACGGCAAAGGCTTTAAAGATTGTTGTATTCTTCATCTGTTACCTGTTCGCACCATTCGTTTGAACATTCATCACCGGGCATTTCGATTGCAATATGTGAGAACCAGCTGTCCTTCTTTGCACCGTGCCAGTGCTTTACGCCCTCGGGGATAACTATAACAGTACCGGGTACAAGGCTTACTGCGTCTTTGCCGTATTCCTGATACCAGCCCTCGCCTGCGGTGCAGATAAGAAGCTGTCCGCCGCCCTTCTTTGCGTGGTGGATATGCCAGTTTTTGCGGCAGCCCGGCTCGAATGTAACGTTTGCAAGGAACAAGCTGTCCTCAGGCTTTGTCAGAGGATTTAAAAACGAATCTCCGACAAAATATTTTGCGTATGCTGTGTTAGCTGTGCCTGTGCCGAACACGTTCAGCTTTTCGAATTCTTTTTTTGATAATGTTTTCATCTGAAATTTCTCCTGTTTTCTGTCTTTTTCTGACTGTGGCTATATTGTACAACCTGGAGTTTACTCCATGTCAAGGGGCGAGAAAAACTTTCACAGAACTTTCACAATCGGCAAATCAACAGGAGATGCGATTAAGTTCGCGGCTAGTCCCGATAATACGCATTTTTTCTTGACTACACGCATTAATTAGTGTAAAATAAAACTGTATATAACTATAAAACGGGAATGAATCCGGAGGGTATAATTTATGCTTTTACATCAGGTAAAGCTGCCGCACTTCAAGCATTCCGCCGAGAGTGAAACAGTAACGCTTCCACTGCCCGACAAGGTAGTGATAAGTATGGCTCAGCACCTCGGTGCGCCCTGTACCCCGACAGTAAAAGTCGGCGACAAGGTGAAGATAGGCGATGTGATAGGCAACTGCGAGGCGGCAATGTCCGCTCCTGTACACAGCAGTATATCGGGAACTGTAACGGCGATAACCGATGTCCTGCACATATCGGGCAGAAATATGCAGTCTGTAGTCATAGAAAATGACGGACTTGAAGAAGTCAGCGACAGTGTCTGTCCCCCTACTGTAGAAAACAGGGAGCAGTTTTTACAGGCGGTACGAAACAGCGGCTCCATCGGTCTTGGCGGTGCAGGTTTCCCCACATCGCTGAAACTCGGCTTTGATCCCAAAGAAAAACAGCCCGACTTTCTTATAATAAACGGTGCTGAGTGTGAACCTTATATCACCTCCGACTATCGTTGCTTTATGGAAGAGGGAGAAGACGTTCTTGAGGGCGTTCTGCTTATGCTGAAATATCTCGGAATACCGAACTGCATCATCGGCATTGAAAAGAACAAGCCCAAAGCCATCGAGAAGATGACAAAGCTGTGTGAGAAGTACGACAATATCACAGTAAAGGCGCTTAAGTCAAGCTATCCTCAGGGTGCCGAGAAAACGCTGATTTTCAGCACAACGGGACGTATAGTAAAAGAGGGTACATTGCCTCTTACAAGCGGCTGTATAGTTGTCAATTCGTCAACAGCGGCATTTATCGCGCAGTACATAAAAACAGGTATGCCGCTTGTGAAAAGAAGGATCACCGTTGACGGAAATATAGTAAAGAAGCCGTCAAACTTCATCGTTCCTGTCGGAATGTCGATAGGCGAGATAGTGTATTACGCCGAGCTTTCCGACAAGCCCGACAGAATAATACTAGGCGGACCTATGATGGGTGCGTGTGCATTCGATCCCGATTATCCGCTTTCCAAAACCAATAACGCCGTGCTTATGTTCGCAGACAGCCCCGTGTATGAGCCGTCAGCCTGCATACGCTGCGGTAAGTGTGTAAGAGCGTGCAGTATGAATCTTCTGCCGACAGAGCTTGAACACGCATTTGACATGAGAGACGCTGACAGACTTGAAAAGCTGAAAGTAAACCTCTGCGTCAACTGCGGTGCGTGCAGTTTCGTCTGTCCCGCAAAGCGTAACCTTGCAGAGAAGAATCAGCTTGCAAAGGCATTTCTGCGTGAGCAGTCAACAAGGAAAGGAAAGTAAGGATATATGTCTAAACTTGTAATAGAGCCGTCACCGCACATAAAGTCGGGCGTCACGACTCAGAAGATAATGCTGAGCGTTATTATAGCACTGCTCCCGGCACTGTTTGCGTCAGTGTGGATATTCGGACTGAGAGCGCTCATAATGGTAGTGATCTGCTGCACGTCCTGTGTGATCTTTGAGTGGGCTTGCAGAAAGATAATGAAGAGAAGCAACACGATAAGCGATTTATCAGCCGTGGTAACAGGTATGCTCCTTGCGTTCAACCTGCCCGTTACCCTGCCGTTCTATATGGCGATCATCGGTTGCTTTGTGGCAATAGTGATAGTAAAACAGTTCTTCGGCGGTATCGGTCAGAACTTCGCAAATCCTGCGATAACAGGCAGAATAGTGCTTATGCTGTCGTTCACATCGTATATGACGACATGGGCAGAGCCGTTCTACTACCGCAATGCAGGTGAGATAGTAACAACATCTACACCCCTTGTCAGCGAAACCCCCGTTTCACTCTCCGATTTGTTCCTCGGAACGACAGGCGGTTGTATCGGTGAGACCTGCGCTCTGGCACTGCTTATCGGCGGAATTTTCTTGGTTGCTATCCGTGTAATTTCACCCGTAACTCCGCTGTGCTTTATCGGTACGGTGTTTGTGCTGTCAATATTCTCAACAGGCAGCCTTGAGGGCGCATTAATGTCCGTTCTGTCGGGCGGACTTCTGCTTGGCGCAATATTCATGGCTACCGACTATGCAACAACTCCTATCACCACAAAGGGCAGAATAATATTCGGTATCGGCTGCGGACTTGTGACTATGCTTATACGAAGCTTTGGCAGTATGCCTGAGGGCGTATCGTACTCGATACTGCTTATGAATATTCTCTCTCCGCTTATCGACCGCTTCACAGTGCCGAAAGCATTCGGTGCGGTAAGTGAGCAGAAAGGCGGTAAGAAATGAACGTACTGAAAAAAATCAAGCCCGTGCTTGTGCTGTCGGTTATCTGTACACTTATCTGCGCATTGCTGATAGTTACATATAATCTGACCTATGTAGATACATCGGGTGTTCTTACAGACGACCTGAAAGCAGGCTGTATCGCCGCAGACGGCGAGGGCGAATATGCGCTCGTAACCGATAAAGCGGCGGCAAAGCTCGACAGCGAGGAGTTCGACAGTATCGAAAAGATAGTAAAGAACAAGACAAAAGGCACTTTCCTTTTTGAAACTGTTGTTGACGGCTATGCCGCAGACGGTATCGACGCAGTAATAGCAATTGACAAGGACGGTGCGGTAAGCGGTATCAGCATTATTGCACTCGGCGAAACTCCGGGACTTGGCTCAAAGATAAAAGACGGCGCATTTCTACAGAGATTTTACGGTGTGAAGTCTGATATATCGATAGTCAAGTCAGAACCGAAAAACGAGAACGAGGTGCAGGGACTTACAGGCTCTACACTTTCGTCAAAGGGTATGGCAAAAGCCGTAAACCTTGCCGTCAAGGCATACTCGGTAATGGATAAGGAGGTACAGCCGAATGAGTAACTGGAAAGAGTTTACCAAAGGACTTATAAAAGAGAACCCCAATATGGTAATGCTTCTCGGTATGTGTCCTACACTCGCCATTACCACAATGGCGGCAAACGGTGTCGGAATGGGACTTTCCACAACGTTTGTACTTGTATGTTCAAATATAGTAATTTCACTGCTTAAAAAAGTGATACCCGATACGGTAAGACTTCCTGCGTACATAGTTATTGTAGCAGGCTTTGTAACCTTTGTAAGCCTTATGCTGCAGGCATTCGCTCCCGACATCTATTCAAGCCTAGGTATGTACCTGAGCCTTATCACCGTTAACTGTATCATTCTCGGCAGAGCGGAAATGTTCGCTTCTAAAAATAAAGTTATCCCGTCAATAATGGACGGTCTGGGAATGGGTCTCGGATTTACGCTGACGCTTGTACTTGTCGGTTCTGTTCGTGAGATATTCGGCTCGGGACAGTGGTTCGGCATTACGATAATGCCCGACTTTATGGAGCCTATGACGCTGTTTATTCTCCCTGCAGGCGGATTTTTCGTACTCGGTGTGGTAATAGCTGTAGTCAACCGCCTTATGAAGAAAAAGCCTCGTGAGATCGGCTGTCACAACTGCCCAAATGCAGAGGGTTGTCCCGGTGCCTGTGACAAGGCAAACAGTAACGGAGGTGAGCAGTAATGGAAATCGCAAAGAATCTGATGATAATACTGCTGACAGGTATTCTTACCGAAAACTTCGTACTATCAAAGTTCCTCGGTATCTGTCCCTTTTTAGGCGTATCAAAGAAGCTCGACAGTTCTATAGGTATGGGTGCGGCGGTAACATTCGTAATGGTCTGCGCAAGTTTAGTTACATACCCTATCTATTACGGCATACTCGTTCCGCTCGGAATAGAGTACATGAATACTATAGCGTTTATCCTTGTTATCGCCGTATTTGTTCAGCTCGTTGAAATGGTGCTGAAAAAATATATGCCGCCGCTTTATAAGTCGCTCGGCGTATATCTTCCGCTTATCACCACAAACTGCGCCGTACTCGGTGTTACACTGCTCAACCTCACAAAGGATTATGACCTTTTAGAGAGCGTTGTAAACTCATTCGGTGCAGGTCTTGGCTTTATGATAGCTATGATAATATTCTCAGGTGTACGCTCAAGGCTTGAACGTTGCGACATACCGAAAGCATTGCAGGGCGCACCGATAACCCTTATGGCGGCTTCTATCGTATCGCTTGCCTTTATAGGCTTCGGCGGTGTAGTAGACGGAATTTTCGGTGGTTAAGCGAAAGGAAAGACGATGAAAGAATATATTTTACCTATACTTATATTTCTCGGCTTCGGCGCACTTTCGGGTATACTGCTTCTGATAGCGTCAAAGGTGCTGGCTGTAAAGACAGACGAAACCGAGGCAAAGATCACCGAGGCACTCCCCGGTGCAAATTGCGGCGGTTGCGGTTATTCCGGCTGTGCCGGCTATGCCGCCGCTGTAGCGCATGACGGCGCACCGACAAACCTCTGCAAGCCCGGCGGTGCAGAGGTCATGAAGAAGATAAATGCAATAATGGGCACTGAGGGCGGAGAATTTGTCCGCGAGGTAGCCTTTGTCCGTTGCAACGGCTGTGAAAATGCTACAAAGGACAGATTTACATTCACCGGCACAAAGTCGTGTGCCGCCGTTGAAAAGTTCTACAACGGCAAGGGCGAATGCCGCTTCGGCTGTGACGGCTACGGCGACTGTGCGGCAGTGTGTAGTAACGGTGCAATCACTATTGCGGACGGTGTTGCGGTAGTCGATCCTGCAAAGTGCGGCGGCTGTGGAAAGTGCGTTACCGCCTGTCCCAATCACCTTATTTTCCTCAGAAAAGAAACAAGCACGGTAGCTCTGCGTTGCTCGTCAAAGGACAGCGGTAAAGTCACAAGAACGGTATGTGCCAATGGTTGTATCGGCTGTAAGATATGCGAGAAAAAGTGTCCTCATGGCGCTGTAGTCGTTGCCGATAACCATGCCGTGATCGATTATGACAAGTGTACCTCATGCGGTACCTGCGTATCAGTCTGTCCCAGAAAGTGCCTTGTCAATGTAACCTGCGCACATTGCGAATCGTCAAAGGCAGTGCCAGCGGACAAATAATCCTGTTTTCAGGCAAACGAAAGGAAACCGACAAGAGATGTCAAAAGCAAAGAGAAAAAACAGTTCATACAAGAAAGAACAAAAGAAACCCGTTATCAAAAACCGCGGCGACAGAATACGCTATGCAAATCAGAAACTATATGACTGCCCGCTGTCGATCACATGGTTTCGTATATTCAAGACCGTGATCACGATATTGCAGGCTGTTATGTCGGGTTACTCGGCTATAGTATGCATTGTGTCGGTATTTGCGTCATTCAGCGATGAAGTGCAAAAACAGGCAAATGCCGCCGCAATACCCGGCTTTATTGCATACAATATCGTAATGTCGGTACTGCTTGCGGCTGTTATTCCTCTTTGCGTCATAATGTTCAGACAGCTTTCCGAGCTGACGCAAAAATCTTACGGTTTCCTTAAATTTTTTCTCATCTATACCTCGTGCGTAAACGCTGTAAGCACTTCGGCAAGCGAGCTTTTCAGAGTTGCGCTTTTCAGCGGCGTAGAAGGCTATGAAGTCAGCATAACAAATATACTTTTCGCAATTTTCTCAGTAGTATTTATGGTAGTATGGCTCATTCTCAACTTGAAATATTTCAAAAACAGAAGGAGTCTTTTCAGTGATTGAAAGGACATAACAAAATGGATGCAGACGCAAAAAAGAATGAACGTGAATTAAGAAAATATCATGTAAAGTTCAGAATGGATTATTATCCGTTACCGCTGAGGTGGTTTAAATTTTTCCGCTATGTGTCAATGATACTCAATATCATAAACTGCATATTGGTTATAGGCAGTTATATTCTTATAGCCGCCACAATTAACAATCCCGAAGCCATCGAAAAGATACAGGTTGCCTTTGCCGGAATTTCCGGAATGAATATAGAATTATTCACGGTAATCGCCGTAACGGATTTTCTGGTAACGGTCTATCTTCTTGTGCTGTGTGTGCTTGTGTTCAAAAGAATGGGTACGCTCGCAGTGTCGGGATATAATCTGATAGTCACATTTTTGATTTCTGTTCCTGTTATAAACGGCGTGCGACAGCTTATGTCAGGGTGCCTTAATGTTATGGTCGATCCTGAGGTTTATACATTCGGCGGCACTGTCAGAAATATAATAGTGAGCGTTGTATTTTCGGGCGTCGCATCACTGCTTAATTACATTTATTTCAGAAAGCGTAAGAGCCTGTTTACAGACCACCTCGAAATTGACGATTTTGAAATCGACAACGGAAGCGTTCAGCTTGAACACTATGACGAGTGCCCGTTCTGCCACGCAAAGATAAACGGAAACTCATCTTTTTGCGAACACTGCGGAAGAAATTTCACCGAGCATGCGGATAACGGTGAGGATAATTCCCGAAAGGAATAAAAAATAATGAAAGTTACAGAGTTGTTTTCACTCGGAGCAAACGAAATTAAAAACCGTCTGCCTATGGCGACAGCGGCAAAGTTTTCTACACAGAAGATAGAGGGGAAGAGCGGCAAAAGTCTGCTTACCTCCTGCATATCGCGTTATAACTGCCGTATCATTCCTATAGCGGCGATCATAATGATAATCTGCACATTCATGTCGGTTATATTCGAGAATATAATCACCGACGGAGGCCCGGCAGAGATAGCGGGCGAGGTGCTGATACTGTTCACTGCGGTGTGCGGCGTCGGTTTCGGATTTTATTTCAGCGGAAAATACCCGTCATATTACCCTTATGTTTTCTGGGGGCTTTATCTGATCTCATACTGCATAAAGGTCACGGGCTGTATTTCGGGTGCGTCGGGACTTTCACAGACCGCGGTAACTATAATGGTGTTTGCCGCTGTGCCTGTGTTTGCACCTGCGGCGTCGGCATTCTTCCTAGGAATAATCCCGGTGTGGTATACGATACTCTGCTGTGTGAACAATGTTTCGGGTTATTACCCTTTTACCGTGTGGGGAATGGCGCTCCTCGGATTCTTCATATCCTGCTCAATGTACAGCCTTTATACCGCCAGAATGATAAACTCAAAGCGCATAAAGGACGACAGGCAGAGAATGAAGATGTCGGCGGTCATGGACAGCCGTACCGATCTGTATAACAGGGCATACGGAATAGAAAAGGCGACCGAGCTTTTAAGAACAGGAAACAGTGTTGCACTGCTCCTTGTCGATATAGATAACTTTGCAGAGTACAACAGGCTTTACGGCACAGAAAAAGCTGATGAAGTCCTTGCGAATGTTGCAAACTGCGTAAAGATAATATCAAAATCAAGAACAGATATCACCTGCCGTTATGAAAGCGATACGATACTTGTTTGCCTGCCTGTAAAGACAGACAAGGAAGCAATAGTGCTGAGTGAAGAGATAAGAAGCGCCATAAGGGATATGAAGATACCGTTTCCCGAAGCACGGCGCTATCACAGCATAACTGTTACGGTCAGTGCCGCAAGGGGTATGCCGGGTGATACATATGACGATATATATGAAAAAGCTATGCGTTCGCAGAATGTTGCAAAGCGTATAGGAGGAAACTGTATAGCGTTCAAGGAGCATACGTTCAGACCGGACGGGGAGAAATGATAATAAAAATAGGGTAGTGACTCAACCTGAAAAAGAAAAAGTGAGCCTTGCGCAAATAATGAAATGCTCCCCTTTTGTTAGACAATGTGGTATAATAAAAAATATACCAAGAAAGAAGTCTAATGAAAGGGGGCATATTTATGCCTAAAGGACAGCCAAACAAAAGGTATACGCCTGAATTTAAGGTAAAAGTAGTAG
>JAGBHT010000033.1 GCA_017935365.1 Ruminiclostridium sp.
GTCGAGGTCGCTGTGAACGGCGTGAAGAGCGGTAGCTTCGACAGAGCGTGGGCGGCTATGCAGCTCGGTAATCATTACAGCCGTGACAGGATAACGGCGGAGGATATTGCGAGGTTTGATACAGCGATTGATGAGTATGAGTCAGAGATGAAGGCAGAGCAGGAAGAAATCGGTGAAGAACCGGTTGAAATAACAGATGCCGAATAGGCAGAAAGGAAAAATTATGGAAAAGTTAAGTAGTATTTTCGGTGCGATAGTTGCGACTATCGGCGGCGTAATAGGCTGGATATGGGGCGATTTTACGCCCTTGCTTGCCGCTCTGATCGTGTGTATGGTGCTTGACTACATATCGGGTGTTGCGTGTGCAATCGTCAGAAAAGATGTGTCAAGCGAGGTCGGCTTTAAAGGCATAGTCAAGAAAATATTGATTTTAATGCTTGTAGGTGTTGCACACGTCCTTGATGCGTATGTGCTGAACAGCACACCAGTATTACAGTCGGCAGTGACGATGTTTTTTATCGCCAATGAGGGTATATCGCTTGTGGAGAACGCCGCAGGTCTTGGCATACCGATACCGAAGAAAATGCTTGAAGTGTTAAAACAGCTGAAGCTCAAGGGCGACAGCACAGAGAAAAGCGAAAGCGAGGAAGAATAATATGAGCGGAAAGTATAATTTTAAGTATCATGTGCTGGAAAGCAAATCAGAATACTGTACAGCGGACTACGGCACACGGGAGCTGTCTTACAGTACACATCACGGTATGGACTTTATCAATGACGCAGGTCACGCTTGCTGTGCAATTGCTGTAGCAGACGGCGAGGTTGTGGCTGTGCAGGACGGCGTAGACGGCTTTGACGATAAGGTATATACGGCGGGCAACTTCGTGAGAATAAAGCACGAGAGCGGCGTATACAGCCGATATCTGCACCTTGTTAAAAACAGCATAAAGGTCAAGGTCGGTCAGAAAGTCAAGGCTGGTATGGCGCTAGGTATGGAAGGTAATACAGGCTACTCCTATGGCACACACCTGCATTTTGACATTAACAACGGTACGCAGTATGTAGATCCTCTGCCGTACTTAATGGGCGAAAAGTCTTTTTATAAGACAAAGAAGCCCACAAGCACGACTATTACAGTAGGAAGCAAAGTCAGAGTAAAGGCAGGAGCAACATTTTCAGACGGCACGAAACCTTTTGCGGAAGTCTACAACACCGTCTATGACGTACAGCTGATATCACGCAACGGAAAGGAAGCCCGTATCGGTATAGGTGATCAGTGGACAGGCTGGATGTACATATCAGATCTTTATCTTGCTAATCAGCCGGCACCGTCAGCAGATGCTGCTAAGGCAGTAAAGGTTGGTGGTAAAGTTAAGGTCAATGCCGGTGCTACTTTTTCTGACGGCACGGAACCGTATCCGTTTGTTTATACGACGGTCTTTGACGTTATCACGATGTCAAAGGACGGCAAAGAAGCACTGATAGGTATCGGTACTGATGTTACCGGATGGATGTACGTTAAAGATTTAATGTCTGAATAATACAGTTATCCCCCGGCGGAGCAAAAAGGCTCTGTCGGGGGATTTTTTTATGTTTAATATATAGTTAGTCTCCTAACTTGACACCCCTTTTGACACCCCTACTATAGTTAATTTTAGTTAATTTCAGTAAAATTCAAGGTTTGATAATAATTACTGAAAATGCAAGAAAACCGCTTAAGCAATACGCTTAAGCGGTTATTATTATGGTCGAGGTGACAAGATTTGAACTTGCGACCTCTGCGTCCCGAACGCAGCGCTCTACCAAACTGAGCCACACCTCGATATTATCCCTCTTTTTTAAAAAGAGGGAAGAGTATTTGATTAATATTCCACGCCGTATGTCTTACGATACTGCTTCATAGCGTCAAGGTACTGCTTACCTTCGATAACGCCGTTTTCGATAGCGCTTATGATATCGTTGATGTTGACGATCGAGTAAACCTTGACACCAAAGTCCTTATCGGCAGACTGAACTGCGCTTAAGTCGCTGTCAAGTGCTTTTTCCATACGGTCAACAGTAATAATCATTGCTGTAATATTTACGTCAGCGGCACCTTTAAGTTTAGGAAGAACTTCTCTTAAAGCCTTGCCTGATGTCATAACATCTTCGATAATAACTACCTTATCACCGTCAGCAAGCTGTTTGCCTACAAACATACCGCCTTCGCCGTGATCCTTGACTTCTTTTCTATCAAAGCAGTAGCTGGCGTCAACGCCGAACTTGTTGAACAGAGCCACACAAGCGCTTACCGAAAGGGGAATACCCTTGTAAGCAGGTCCGAACAGAACATCGGCTTCGATACCGTTGTCGTGGATACACTCTGCGTAGAACTCACCAAGCTTTGCAAGCTGTGCACCGGTCTTGTAGTTACCTGTGTTTATGAAGTAAGGAGCTTTTCTTCCGCTCTTGAGTGTGAACTCACCGAATGTAAGAACTCCGCTGTCAACCATGAATTTGATAAAACTCTCTTTGTACGTCATAATGTTCTCCTTTTCGGTCGTTACTCCAAAACTTAACGCTATATATTATAGCATATCGGGTTTACCTTGTCAAGTCTTTCCGGTAAAATCATCGAATTTAAGCTTCTTGAGTTCTTCACAAACTATGTCCGATATCTTTGCAAAAGCCATACGGTAGCTGCAGGGCAGACCTTTTTCCGCACGGTTGCAGTTATAGTGACCGTCAAGGCAACGGCTGAACATATATGTACCCTCAACTGCTTCTACAACATCATAAAGTGAAAGCTCGGACGGAGCTTTGCTCAGTTCGTATCCACCCTTTGTACCTTTGTATGAATTTACTATGTCGGCAGAACCCAGCTTTCTGAGTATCTTCATAGCAAATGTCTGCGGAACGGATGTCTTTTCGGATATTGTCTTTGCGTCCATTCTGCCGGAGTTCTTTGCCATAAAATCGACTATCCTTATTGCATAGTCGGTTTCAAGAGTAATGTGCATCTGTTACTCCTTATCAGTCCAGGAAGTCTTTCAGTTTCTTGCTTCTTGAAGGGTGTCTCAGTTTTCTGAGCGCCTTTGCTTCTATCTGTCTGATACGCTCTCTTGTTACATCGAATTCCTTTCCGACTTCTTCAAGCGTTCTTGGTCTGCCGTCTTCAAGACCGAATCTTAAACGCAGTACCTTTTCTTCACGGGGTGTGAGAGTACCGAGTATCTCACTGAGCTGTTCCTTGAGCAGTGTTCTCGATGCGGCTTCAGCGGGTGCGGGAGCGTCCTCATCGGGGATAAAGTCGCCTAAGTGGCTGTCTTCCTCTTCACCGATAGGCGTTTCAAGGGAAACGGGATCCTGTGAGATTCTGAGTATTTCTCTTACTCTGTCAACTGTTATACCAAGTCTGTCGGCAATCTCCTTGGGTGTAGGCTCGTGACCGTTCTCGTGTAAAAGCTGGCTTGATACCTTCTTTACCTTTGTAATGGTTTCTACCATATGAACAGGTATTCTTATAGTTCTTGCCTGATCGGCAATAGAACGTGTGATAGCCTGTCTTATCCACCATGTGGCATATGTTGAGAACTTGTAACCCTTAGTGTAGTCGAACTTCTCGACTGCCTTTATAAGACCGAGGTTGCCTTCCTGGATAAGGTCAAGGAACTGCATACCCCTGCCGACATATCTCTTAGCTATGCTGACAACAAGTCGCAGGTTAGCTTCACTAAGACGTTTTCTTGCGTACTTGTCGCCCTGAGCCATTCGTGTTGCAAGCTCAATTTCTTCTTCTGCGGAAAGCAGAGGCACTCTGCCTATTTCCTTCAGATAGATTTTTACAGGGTCGTCAATAGCAATGCCTTCCGACGAAAGAGAAGATTCAAAATCATCGCTGTCTGTAAAGTCAAGCGCACTGTCAAGATCCTCGTCTGCCGTAAAGTCGTCGACTATTTCAATGTTGCTGTTTTCAAAATCGTCATAGAGCTTGTTTATTTCATCGGCATCGAAGTCAAGCTCTTCAAGAACATCGGTAATTTCCTTTGTGGTGAGCTTACCGTTCTGCTTGCCGTGATTTATAAGTTCGTTTATTTTGCTGTCTGCCATATTTATCTTTCCTTTCAGGACTTGACGTCATGATTTTTTGTTCTTTATTCTATCGGCAAATTGCCGTAGTTCGTCTGCTGACATATCTGTCACTTTCTTTGTCTGTTTCTTATCTCTGTATTTTATAAGTACATTCAGATAGTCGTTCAGTCTGTCCACGCTGTACGGTAAATTATTGTTATCGTGTATCAGCTTGTATATTGATGCCACTTCCTCCGCAGTATATCTTTCGGAGAGTACCGCAACATCATTTGACAGCCCGCACGATATCATCGCCGTAAGGTCAATGAACAGGCGCTTGTTGAACTCGGTCACAAAGTCGTCCGAGCTTATCTTGTCGGTGATCTTTTTCAGAAAGTCGGGGGAGTGGAACAAAAACGCTATAATACCGCGCTCTGCCTGTGTTTCTACAGGATAACGCGAAGCGTCGGGATTTATCTTGTCCCTTGTGCGCGTTCCGCTCAGTATCTCTTTGCGCCGATCGTTTTCCTTCGCTTTATACCGTCTGCGCAGTATCTGATTTACGGCAATATCAACATTTGCGCGGTTGACATCGCATTCCTGCGCTATGGTTGAAATATATACGGCGCGGTCTATGGAACTGTTTATATTCGCTATAAATTCGACCGCTTTTTTCAGATACTCCGATTTTCCTTCCGGTGTTGTCAGATCAACGGCGGAGCGTAGCTTTTTCAGCTCATATTCCATACCTGATTCACTGCCGTCGATCAGCATCCTGAATGCTTCTTTTCCGAATTTTTTAATATATTCGTCAGGGTCTTTTGCACCCTGCATTGTTAGAATGTTAGCTGTTATCCCGACTTTATCAAGAATGTTCATAGCTCTTGCAGTGGCTTTCTGACCGGCGTCATCGCTGTCATATGCAAGAATGACTTTTTTAAAGCCGAGGTTGGCTATTGTCCTTGCGTGCGCATCTGTCATAGCGGTGCCGCAGGTTGCAACGGCATTTTTGAAGCCTGCCTGAAACATTGAGATAACGTCAAGGTTTCCTTCGCACATTATCAGTGTACTTTCACCTGCATTCTTTGCGTGGTTCAGGCTGTACAGAAATGTACTTTTATTATATACTACTGTCGCTTTAGTATTAAGGTACTTCCTGTTATCATCTCCTCCTATAACACGCCCGGAAAATCCGACAATGTTACCTCTTACATCAATAAACGGAAACATTACCCTGTACTTGAAAAAGTCAAAGTAATTGTCACTTTTTGATGATTTTGAAAGCAGTGACGCTTCAGCCATCTCTGCATCGCCGTATCCGAGTGAGTGCATATGATTTTTCAGCGTATCCCAGCTGTCGGGAGCATAGCCGAGACCGTACGTCCGTATCGTATGATCCGTAAGTCCTCTGCCGTAAAGATAGTCAAGACCTTCCTTGCCGGCGGGGGAGTAGAGATATTTGTGGAAGAACCTTCCCGCTTCACGGTTCATCTCAAGCGTCCTTGAACGCTTTTTTGCGCCGTCGTCGCCGCCGTCTTCGGGCATCGGTATGCCAACCCTCTGCGCAAGGAACTTCACGCTTTCTATGTAGTCAAGATGTTCGTAAAGCCTTATGAAATTTATAACATCTCCTGCCGCTCCGCAGCCGAAGCAATAGAAGCTCTGTGTTGCGGTGTATATGTGGCAGGACGGAGTTTTTTCTGAATGGAAAGGACAGTTGCAGACATAGTCCGTACCCGTCTTTTTAAGCGGTACATATGATGAGATGACATCATATATATCATTGCTTTCTTTGACTCTTAAAAGAAAGTCTTCCGATAAACGCATCGTTTTTCCTTTCTTTATTTTATTGTATCAATATGACCAGCTTTTCGGGATGCAAAGCTCCTTGAAGTAGTCAACCGCAAAGTCGTCCGTCATTCCGCTGATAAAGTCGCAGACTGCGCGTTCTTTGCCGTACTCCTTGGCAAAGCCGATATAAAGCTCCGGCATTTTTTCGGGAGAATTTATAAAGTATCTGTAAAGATATTCGACTATATGGCACGCTTTGTCTTTTTCGGCATTGGTGCTGGGCGCAAAATACACATAGTCAAACATGAACTTTCTCAGTTCGTCATGCGCCTGCTTTGTCACATCGTCATACTTTATAAGATCTGTACTGTTGGCGATTATCGATTTAATTAGCGTCGTTATACGCTGACTTTTTGTTTCGCCAAGCACCGATATAGGACCTTTGGGAAGATCCTCCTGTCTTAGCACACCGCCTCTTATTGCGTCTTCGATATCGTGGTTTATGTACGCTATCTTGTCGCTGAACTTTACGACCTGTCCCTCAAGTGTTTTGGCGGTTGCGTTGGTGTGGCACAGAATGCCGTCAATGACTTCATCGGTAAGATTAAGCCCTTTGCCGTTCTTTTCAATAACTTCAACCACGCGCTTGCTTTGCTCATAGTGCCGGAAATGTCCGGGGACAAGCTGATCAAGCGTGCGCTCACCGTCGTGACCGAACGGTGTATGACCCAGATCGTGACCGAGCGCTATCGCTTCGGTAAGATCCTCGTTGAGCCGTAACGCTCTTGCAATCGTCCTAGCTATCTGCGATACTTCAAGAGTGTGCGTCAGTCGCGTTCTGTAATGATCAGACTTCGGGATAAGAAACACCTGCGTCTTATGTTTCAGTCGCCTGAAAGAGTTGCAGTGTATGATCCTGTCACGATCTCTCTGGAAGTCTGTGCGGATATCGCAGGGAGTTTCGTATACTTTTCTGCCTTTTGAGTCGGTGCTCTTGCAGGCATAGGGCGACAGAGTCATATTTTCTATTTCCTCGGTAATCATACGGGGTAATTTCTCCATACTGAACACACCCTTTCATCACTGTCTGTGACAAATCGAAGATGAGCGATACCGGATCGTTCATCTTCATAAGTAATATACTGAGAATTTTTATAAAAGTCCTTTAATTTTTAAAAATAATTTAAAATTCGACATAGCCGCAGGCGAGCTTTTCTATATTCACCTTGCCGTTGCATTTATCGATAAGCTTTGCGGTAAGACTGTCGGTGAGTTCAGCCTTGATATCTGCAAAAACGCATACGCTGTCTGTATATTCCGTATTGCGTATAATAGCTCCATATTCGGGCAGAACAGAACTGACTATACCATACATTGTATAGTCACAGCTTATTTTGAGACTGTCCGCAACTTCCATAGTGACAATTTCAGAGTTTGCAAGCGCCATTGACGCACCTTTTGAGTAGGCATGTACAAGTCCGCCCGTTCCGAGCAGGATACCGCCGAAATAACGAGTGACAACACATACAACGTCTGTAATGCCGTTTTTGGACAATACATCATAAATCGGCATACCGGCAGTTCCGCCGGGTTCGCCGTCGTCGCTGTGTCTGCCTGTGTTATTATGCCGCAGTATATAGGCATAGCAGTTGTGCGTTGCCTTTCTGTGCATAGCTCTTATTTCGTTTATAAAAGCAACGGCTTCTTCTTCGGTAGCGGCAGGGGATATGTAGCCTATGAACTCCGATTTCTTTTCGGTAAACGAAGCTTCGGTACGCTTTCTTATTGTCTTGTAGCTCAATATCTGCCCCTATCAGCCTTTAGTGCCTTTTAATGCCGAGCGGGTCTTTCTGACATCGGCAAGATTGCCGGTCAGCAGTTCGTCAACTCTGCTGAGCATATTCTCAACATAGTCATTGGTGGCATTCCTGATTTCCTTTGACTTTGTCTGTGCCGCAGTAAGTATCTCGTGCGCTCTCTGTTGAGCCTGTTTTGTTATGACTTCTTCCGATACCATAACCTTGGCTTTTTCTTCAGCCTTTCTTATAATGCTCTCAGCCTCTGCCTTAGCGTCGTTGATAATGACCCTGCGGTCGTTTACAAGTGCCTGAGCCTGCTTGATCTCTCCGGGGAGATTAAGTCTTACCTGCTTTACAAGTTCCCTGAACTGCTCAACATCAATAAGCGATCTGCCTCCTGTAAGGGGAATATTCTTTGATCTGTCAAGCTCGTCGTCCATTGCCTCAAGTATTTCGTCAATGCTCATTTTAATACCATCCTTTCAAACATCTCATTTATATTTTTCGCGATCAGTAGCGTTTCAGTCTTTCGTTTATTCTGTCAAGTATACATTCGGGAACGAAATCGCTTATATCTCCGCCGAACATTGCTATCTGTTTTACCATACTTGATGACAGATAGGTATATTCGCTCTTCGATGTAAGGAAAATCGTTTCGGCTTTGTAGCAAAGTTTTCTGTTTGCCTGCGCCATCTGAAATTCATATTCAAAATCGGATATCGCACGCAGACCTTTTACTATCACGTCTGCGTTCTTTTCGTTGAAATAGTCTATAAGAAGTCCCTCGTTACTGTCGACCTCAACGTTGCCGATACCCTCGGCAACAACGCTCTCACGCAGGAACTGCTTTCTTTCATCTATTGTGAAACTGCACGGTTTGAGCGGATTTACCGACACAAGCACTATTACCTTATCAAACAGCTTTGATGCCCTCGAAATAATTTCAAGGTGTCCGTATGTCACGGGATCAAAGCTACCGGGATATATGGCTGTTTTCATAATTTATTCCTCTTCTTCCGTCTGTGGTTTTCTGTAAAATGTAAGACTGCTTTTGCCGTATTTCTTTGACTTTGTGATAACAAATCCGTTTATTTCTTCCGGCAGTCTGCAACCGGGTTCATGCTCGCATACGATCACGCCTGTGTCCTTCATCTTTTCCGTAAGAGCTGGAAGAGAACGCTGGATAAGGCTTTTTTCGTAAGGCGGATCAAGCAGTGCGATATCGAATTTTTCGCCTGTGGTTCTCAGAAACGCGGAGTTCGGCATATTGACGACTTCGCACTGACTGTCAAAACCAACGTGTGATACATTCTGCTTTATGAACTTTATCGAATTCTGACTGCTGTCCACAAGATACGCTTTTTTTGCGCCGCGGCTTACAGCCTCAATGCCGAGCTGTCCCGAACCTGCGAACAGATCAAGTACCGTGCTTCCTTCGATCTCAAACTGTATAGCACTGAATATTGCTTCCTTTACGCTGTCCTTTGTAGGACGTACGTCAAGTCCTTCGGGAGCGATCAGCTTTCTGCCTCTTGCTGTTCCTGTTATTACTCTCATCTTATTTCCTTTCTTATGTCTGATTAAAAATTCTCCTGTATAAAATTGTATATTTCTATTGCTTTTTCTTCTTTTACTTTAGCTACAGATGCTATCTCATCGGGAGATGCGTCTTTAAGAGCCTGCTTTGTTTTGAAATGCTTTATCAGAGCAAGCGCCTTTGCCTCTCCTATGCCTTTGATCTTTGTAAGCTCAAGCTCATAGGTCTTTTTCTTGTGCGTCTGTTGCTGGAACGACAGTGAGAAGCGGTGAACTTCGTCCTGAATGTTTGTCATCAGTGAGAACAGCTTTCTGTTTGCGTTTATCTGTATCTCTTCGCCCTGTGCCGCTATTGCTCTTGTGCGGTGCTTGTCGTCCTTTACCAGTCCGTACAGCGGTATAGAAACGTTCATATTGTCAAGCACCTGCTGAACGGCGTGGACGTGACCCTTACCGCCGTCAAGAAGTATAAGGTCGGGTAGGGGAGAAAAGTTCTCGTCGCCGTCAAGATAGCGCTGTATACGTCTTTGCAGGACTTCCTGCATACAGGCGTAGTCGTTCTGACCGATGACGTTCTTTATTGCAAATTTTCTGTAGCCTGCTTTATAAGGTCTGCCGTTGCGGTATACTATCATACCGCCGACCCTGCTGTCCTCGCCGAGGTTTGATATATCATAGCTTTCTATGACAGTAGGTATTTTCGGCAGTCCCAGAAGCTTTGCAAGATCCTCAAGCGCATTGATTTCCTTTACGGTCCTGCCGACCTTCATCGAAAGATATTCCGATGCGTTCTGCTTTGCAAGAAGGACCCTTGACAGTCCTTCACCTCGCTGAGCCACAGTAATGGTAACTTTATGACCGCAAAGAGCGGAGAAGTATTCTTCAAGAATTGCGCTGTCTTCCATTTCCTTGTCGATATAGATCTGTTTCGGGATCGCGTCGGTTCTTGCAGAGTAGTATTCAACAAGAAAGTCTGAGCGCATCTGTCCGGGATCATATTCATCGCCTATGAAGAAATTATTCTTGTCGGTGATTCTTCCGCCGCGGTAGCACATTACTGCTATACTTGCAAGCTCAACGTTCTGAGCCAGCGCAACGACGTCAAAATCGTATGTCTTGTCGGAAAAGATGTCCTGACCGTCTTTCATCTTCTCAATTGCGTTTATACGGTCACGGAGTTTTGCCGCCTTTTCAAACTCGAGATTTTCAGACGCCTCATACATCTGCTCGGTAAGCCGCTCCACGCTCGCTTTACTGCCGTTTTGCATATACTCTATAGCAGAACGTATCATATTATTGTATTCGTCCTGCTTTATCTTGCCGGTGCAAACGCCCATACATCTCTTTATGTGATAATTCAGACACGGACGTTCTTTCCTGAAATCTTTCGGAAAAACCTTATGGCAGGACGGAAACATAAATATCCTGTTCGCCTCGTCAACCGCCTGTTTTGCGGTAAATCCGCTCGTGAACGGTCCGAGATACTCAGCGTTCTTATCCTTGCAGTTGAGTGCATAGGAGATCCTGGGATAAGGTTCTTTTGTTATCTTGATATAATTATAACCCTTATCGTCCTTGAGCAGTATATTGTATTTGGGATTGTACTGCTTGATCAGACTGCATTCGAGTACCAGCGCATCAAGCTCGCTCGGGGTGACTATAAAATCAAAGTCATAGATATTGTCTACAAGCTTTCGGGTCTTTGCGTTGTGGCTTTCAAGCGCATGAAAATACGTTGTGACACGGTTCTTGAGCGCTTTGGCTTTTCCTACATAGATAATTTTACCCGTTTTATCTTTCATAAGATACACTCCGGGGGAGAGTGAAAGCTTATTCGATTTATCCCTTAAAAAGCCTAGTCTTTCGTTCAACGGTCTCACACTCCGAAAAAAAACATTAAAATTATCCGTATAGATATTTATATTGTATCATTTTTCAGGTATGATTACAAGTACTTTTTAAAAATAATGACGAATCGCGCCGCAGTCGGGTATTCGGTATCTTTTCAAAAAAAGTTTTGACTTTTACGGGCGAGTGGTGTATAATATCAAAAGATATATTTTTTATCCGTAAAAAAGAGAGGTTTATTTTATGAGAGCAGTAGTTGCGGTTATTGGTAAAGATACAGTCGGTATTCTTGCAAAGGTAAGTAATATCTGTGCCGAGTGCAATGCAAACGTTATGGACGTTACACAGACTATAATGCAGGATCTGTTTGCAATGACAATGCTTATTGACATTACAAAGTGTTCTGTAGATTATAACGTACTTGCAGATAAGCTGAAAGCGGCAGGAAACGATATGGGTCTTCAGATACACGTTATGCACGAAGATATCTTCAATTCGATGCACAATATATAATTACAACGGGAGAAACTAAATGTTCAATTCAAAAGATATTCTTGAAACTATCAAGATGATACAGGAAGAAAATCTTGATATCCGTACAATAACGATGGGTATCTCTCTTCTTGACTGTATCGACAGTGATATAGACAAGTCGTGCGAAAAAGTATACGAGAAGATGATGCGTGTTGCTGAGCATCATGTAGAAACCGGTGAGATAATCGAAAAGCGCTATGGCATTCCGATAATCAACAAGCGTCTTTCCGTAACGCCTATTTCTATGCTTGCGGCAGCCGCAAAGGGAAGCCCCGTAAAGTTTGCAAAGACTTTACAGAGAGTAGCAGAGGGCACAGGCGTAAACTACATAGGCGGTTATTCGGCACTTGTACAGAAGGGCTTTGCCGCAGGCGACATTGAACTTATCAATTCCATCCCCGAAGCGCTTGCAGAAACATCCAACGTATGCTCTTCGGTTAACGTTGGTTCGACAAGAGCAGGTATCAATATGGATGCCGTTGCTCTTATGGGTAAGATCATAAAGCAGGCATCGGAAGCAACCAAGGACAACCACTGTTTCGGTGCCGCAAAGATAGTAGTATTCTGCAATGCCGTAGAAGATAACCCCTTTATGGCAGGCGCGTTCCACGGCGTCGGTGAAGCTGACTGCGTACTCAATGTCGGCGTAAGCGGCCCCGGCGTTGTACGTTCGGCACTTTCGAAGATGCCCGATGCAAGCATAAGCGAAGTTGCAGAGCAGATAAAGAAGACTGCATTCAAAATCACCCGTATGGGACAGCTTGTAGGCGCAGAGGCAAGCAAGATGCTCGGCGTACCGTTCGGCATCGTTGACCTTTCACTTGCTCCCACTCCCGCAGTCGGCGACAGCGTAGCGCATATCCTTGAAGAAATCGGTCTTGAAAGCTGTGGCGCGCACGGTACAACAGCGGCGCTCGCAATGCTGAACGATGCAGTAAAGAAGGGCGGCGTTATGGCGTCTTCAAGTGTCGGCGGACTGTCAGGCGCATTTATCCCCGTTTCGGAAGACGCAGGTATGATAGACGCGGTCAACCGCGGTGCGTTATCAATAGAAAAGCTCGAAGCTATGACAGCCGTTTGCTCTGTCGGCCTTGATATGATAGCCGTTCCCGGTGATACTTCAGCCGATACGATTTCAGCGATCATTGCTGACGAAGCCGCAATCGGTATGGTAAATTCAAAGACAACCGCAGTCCGTGTAATTCCCGCTATAGGAATGAAGGAAGGCGATACGCTTGAGTTCGGCGGACTTTTCGGAAGCGGTCCCGTAATGAAGCTCAGCAAGTTCTCTTCTTCCAAGTTTATCTCAAGAGGCGGACGCATTCCCGCACCTTTACAGAGCCTTAAAAACTAAAATTAAACCGTAGGTCAGCCTGCGGTTTTTTAATACTTAACAATGTGGTTTCCAGACGATTTTAAGCTTGTCAAGGATATTATCGTACAAAATTTCCACAGGCTTTTTGGTAATTATTTGGCTTGTAATTTGAAGATAATTGTAGTAAACTTAATTATGATTTTAGATTTATATGTAGCTTTCAGAAAGGTGGTGTTCCGATGGATGTAATCAGCGAGATAATCGCTTATGAAAAGCACGCTGAAGAAATTGTGGCAGACGCAGACAAAAAGGCTGAAGCTATTCTTTCGGATACGGCGGCACTCCGCGAAAAAGAACGTATCAGTTACGAAGAAGAACGCAGCGATAAGATAAACAGCTATCACGATGAGCTTAAAAAGAGCGGAGAAGAGCATTACTCGGCAACCACAGCCGAGTGTAACGCTGTCATAAGCCGTCTTGACGATGAATTTTCAAAGAACAGGGAAAGATGGACTGACGAGATATACAAAAGTATTGTTTCCGTCAACTGACAGCACACAATAAGCATTCGGAGGTGATTTCATGTCGGCAGGTTCAGCGGCGGTCATAGCCAAAGCGAGAGCTAAGTACGGCAAACTTCTGAGTCTTGATGAATATAAGACTTTAATCTCAAAGGCAAATGTCGGCGAGATTGTGACACAGCTGAAAACATATGATGATTTCGATAAGGACTTTTCGGGCGTTGACAATACTGTAAGGCGCAGTCAGGCAGAAAGACTTATGGAAAAGCGACTTTTCAGAGTATATGACGAACTGAGAAAATTCTGTCCGGGCAGTAAAAACAAGTTCTATGATTTTCTGCTTATACAGGAAGAAGTAAAACAGATAATAAATGCGGCAATGTATATTGGCGCGGGTGTTTATGATCTGTTCATTCCCGGCTTTCCCGGATATCTGACGGGTATCTGTTCGTTCGATATTCAGGGACTTTCAAATGCGAGAACATATGACGAAATACTGAACGTGCTTAAAAACACGCCGTATTATGATGTTCTTGCGCCCCTTTCAGCGGGAACAAAAGATTTTCCGCCGATAGTGTCTATAGACTATGAGCTTACAAAGTATCTTTACACAACGCTTTTTGCATATATAAAAAAGGATATGTCGGGCGGCGAACGCTCTGAAGTCGAAAAGTGTATACGCAGACGTTGCGATATGTACAATATCAAGATATGCTACAGGCTGAAAGGTCTTTTCAGGATGTCGACAGAAGAGGTAATGGCACACACATTGCCGTTTTACGACAGGTTTGACAAAAAAACAATGGAGCAGATACTGACAAAGGCGGATAACGAGCCGATGCTTCCGCTCCTGCTCAGGCTTCCTTATTTCAAGGATATTACCGAGGAACAGGCAACGGATATTGAAACGGCAGTTTACACGTCGAACAAGCGTTATTACGACGGTAAGCTTGCATTGTCGCAGTGCGATAGCACAGTCATATATTCACTGACTGAGCTTTTGCAGATCGAAAACAGAAATTTAACAACTGTGATAGAAGGCGTAAGATATTCGCTTGAACCGTCACAGATAGAAAAAATGCTGATATTATAGAGCAAATATACAGCGAAAGGAATGATATAATGGCAGTTGAGAAGATGTCACTTATATCGGTCAGCGGACCTCTCAAAAAAGTCAATAAAACGCTTGTGCGATGTTGTGAAACAAAGTGCTTTCACATTGAACCGTCGTTTTACACAATGACTTACGGTTCCGCCCATTTCAAGACGCTAAAGGATAAGGATATCTACGGCGGTCTTATGAAACGAGCGGATATACTGTCATCGGGACTGGGGATCAAGGAAAAATCAGTTCCTTATGACGATATTCAGATGGAAGCGATCCACGACTTTGATATGTATTTCACAGAACTTGAACAGCGTGTGATGCCTCTCATCGAACAGAAGAACGAGCTTGAAAAATCAATAGACGAATACTGTCAGGTATCAAGACAGGTAGGCAATCTGTCGAACATAAATGTTGATTTCAAGGATCTGTTCAATTGTAAGCACGTCAAGATACGTTTCGGCAAACTGCCGACCGAAAGTTATACAAAACTTGAGTTCTACAGCGAAAAAGGCTTTGTTTTCGAGCCGCTTGAAGAAAAAGACGGCTATGTCTGGGGACTGTATTTCGCTCCTGTGGAAGAAAGCGTACAGATAGACGATATTTTCAGAAGTCTTTACTTTGAGCGTATACGTCTTCCGGATTTTCTTCACGGCGACGGTGAAACCGCAACGGCAGAACTCAACAGACAGATAAAAGAGTTTGACGTAAAGCTGAAAGACGTCAAAGCTAAACTTAACGATGTAAAACAGGCTGAAGAAAAGCAGTTTGAAAAAGTCCGCAGTAAGCTAACGTTCCTCAACAACAGTTATGAGCTGAGAAGTCAGGTATCTGTAATCAACAACAAGTTCTATATGGCGGGCTTTGTTCCGACAAGAGAAGTTGAAAAATTCAAAGAGCATCTGTCGGCTGTATCCGATATTGTCATCGAAGAAAAGAAATATTTTGTTGATGACAGAATGAAACCGCCTACAAAGCTCAGGAACAACTGGCTGTTCAGACCGTTTGAGATGTTCGTCAATATGTACGGCTTGCCGTCATATACGGGCATTGATCCCACACCCTATGTTGCCATAACATATATGCTGATATTCGGTATA
Source organism: Ruminiclostridium sp. (assembly GCA_017935365.1). GTDB lineage: Bacteria > Bacillota > Clostridia > Oscillospirales > Ruminococcaceae > Ruminiclostridium_E. Next base: position 15,600 of record JAGBHT010000033.1, read on the forward strand.
ATGTTCGGTGACCTCGGACAAGGACTTGTAATTTCACTGTTCGGCTTTATCCTTACAAAGTGGAAGAACGTAAAGCTCGGTCCTATAATGGAGCGTATCGGTATCAGCTCGGCGATATTCGGTTGCCTGTACGGTTCGGTTTTCGGAAACGAGGAGATAATAACCCCGTTCTTCCATATTGAACCGCTGTACTCGGTACTCGGAAAGCCTAACAGCATATTCCAGATATCGACTTATCTTCTGATAGCGGCTCTCGCAATCGGCGTGATCCTGATAGTAATCTCAATGACGATGAATATCGTGCTGTCATTCAGGCGCAAGGATTATTCTTCGGCACTGTTCGGAGCAAATGGCATAACCGGTATGATATTCTATATCGCAGTCGTAGCGGCGGCAGGACTTCAGCTCGGCTTCGGCATTGAGATGTTCACACTGCCCTATATACTGTTACTGATCATTCTTCCGCTTGCCATAATGATGTTCAAGGAACCGCTTGCAAATCTTGTCGCAAATTCGATAAAGCGTAATGTAGTCAACCTTAAGCATAAGACAGTCGCAGATGCGGCAATAATGGCTTCGGATACGCTCAGTGAAGAGATGCTCAGAAAAACAAGAGAAGACCTTGAAAAGCTTGACGACCTTAAGTTCGTCCGTGCCGTTTACGGTAAGATGCCCCGTGAAAGCTATGATAAACTCAGCTACTTCACAGATAAGGAATTTGTATTCATTCCGCTTACCGAAAACGAGGATAACGTATATGGCGTTTATTTCGTATCAAAACAGCACAGGACGATGGTAGATGATATATTCGCAGGACTGTATTTTGAGCGTATGAAGATGCCGGCAGAGCTTACCTCGCCCGGAAAACCGGCGCAGGAAAACCCTGACAAGCCTAAGGAAAAGAAATCGGTGGGTAACTTCATCATCGAGGGTATCATCGAATTATTTGAAACCTGCCTTTCCTATCTTACGAACACGATGTCATTCCTTCGTGTCGGCGGATTTATATTAAGCCACGCAGGTATGATGCTGGTTGTCGGCGTTTTAGCCGGTGACGGCGGTGTCGGTACTGTAATCGTACAGATACTCGGAAACGCTTTCGTAATAGGTATGGAAGGCTTCCTTGTAGGTATTCAGGTATTAAGACTTGAATTCTATGAGATATTCGGTCGTTTCTATGTAAGCGACGGAAAAAGTTTTGAGCCGCTCAAGGCTAATTTGAATTAATTTCTGGAGGAACTGAAAATGTTACTTTTTATACTGCCTTTATTCGCACTGGCACTGATCATGCTGCCGTTCTTTGTAATGCTGAAGAGAAGAAAAGAGGGTAAGCCTTTAAAGACAAGAAGAGCGATCCTTATAAATGCAGGCTCGTTCATCGGCGTTATGGTTATGATGAGCGTATTTGTACCGCTGTTCGCATTTGCATCGGCTGAAGGTGCCGCAGAAGCCGCACAGACAGCTCTCAGTGTAGGCGACGGTCTTAAGTACCTCGGCGCCGCACTTGCAACAGGTCTTGCAACGATCGGTACAGGTATCGCAGTAGGCGGTGCCGCTCCTGCCGCTATCGGAGCTACAGCAGAAAACGACAAGAACTTCACAAAGGCTCTTATCTTCGTAGCACTCGGCGAAGGTGTCGCTATCTACGGTCTGCTTATTTCAATACTTATCCTCTATTCATAATAACCGGAAGGTATGAACAATGAAATTCTTTCTTATCAGTGACAACACAGATACACAGATGGGTATGCGCCTTGCAGGAATTGAGGGGATAGTGGTAAGCCGTCCCGAAGAAGTAAGCGAGGCACTGGAAAAAGCAAAAGCTGATAAAGATATCGGCGTTGTGCTTATGACAGAAAAGCTCATCAATATGTGTAAGCAGACGGTGTATGATATGAAACTGAACAGCACAAAACCGCTTATAGTTGAGATACCCGACCGTCACAGAACATCGGATATCAGCAAATCCATTGACGGCTATGTGCGTGATGCAATAGGACTGAAATTATAATTAATCAGAAGGGAGCAGCTGTATGCCGGAAGTTCAGGACAGAATAGAAAAGCTGGGCAATTCAATTCTTTCCGATGCAAGACGCAAGGCGGAAGAAATAATCATCAAGGCACAGCAGCAGGCTGACAAGCTGACAGAACAGGCAAGAGAGCAGTACAGACGCAGTGAAGAAAGCAAGATAGCTCTTGACAGACAGAAAACGCATACTCTTTATGCGAAGGAAATTTCAAAGAGCGATTTTGCTGCACACAAATCGGTACTTGCGCACAGATGTGAGCTTGTAGACGGCTTATTTGAGAATATCAGAACAAAGCTTGAAGAATTTGCAAAGAGCAGTGACTATAAAGATTATATGATTGCTCTTGCAAAGAAAGCGAATGACGAGCAGGCGTTTGCAAAAGACTGCATTATAAATGTCGGCAGAAATGACAAACAGCTTGCAAATGACATAGCAGAAAAGTACGGTATCGGAATTTCGGTTGACCGTAATATTGAACTCGGCGGTTTATCGGTCTATTATCCGTCGGACAACATTTATATCGACTACACACTTGATCTTGCATTGGAGCAGAAGCGCAAAGCTTTTGTCGCAAGTCACAGTGAGCTGTCATTATAACGGGGAGGTTTTTCAATGAATTGTATTTATGCGATCAACGGCCCTGTTGTAAAGGTAAAAGATACAAAGTCGTTCTCAATGCGTGAGATGGTAATGGTCGGTAAGAGCAAACTTATCGGTGAAGTTATCGGCGTTACCGATGAAATGACGACTATACAGGTTTACGAGGGTACGGCAGGTCTTATGCCGGGCGACCCGGTAGAACCTACAGGAACACCTATGAGTGCAACGCTAGGCCCGGGTATCATATCAAATATCTATGACGGTATCCAGCGTCCGCTTAAAGCAATGACAGCGCTCAGCGGCGTATATGTAACAGAGGGCAGTGCGATTGCCGCACTTGATGAAGAACGTGAGTTTGATGTTACACTGACCGTAAAGGTCGGTGACAGACTGCACGGCGGCGATATCTATGCAGAGTGCCCCGAAACACCGCTTATCACACACAGATGTATGATACCGCCTTATACAGAGGGTACGGTAGAATATGTTGCACCCGACGGCAAGTATAAGGTAAACGATGTAATACTTAAACTCAGAATTGATGAAGAAACGGTACAGGAGCTGACGCTCGTACAAAAGTGGCCTATCAGAACGCCGCGTCCGATAAACAAGCGTCTGCCGATATCAAAACCGCTTATCACTGGTCAGCGTATAGTAGATACTATCCTACCGCTTGCAAAGGGCGGTACAGCCGCTATACCGGGCGGTTTCGGTACAGGTAAAACTATGACACAGCACCAGCTTGCAAAGTGGTGTGATGCCGATATCATTGTGTATATCGGTTGCGGTGAGCGTGGTAACGAGATGACTCAGGTACTTGAGGAGTTTTCGGAGCTTATAGATCCTAAGTCGGGCAGACCGCTGACAGACAGAACGGTGCTTATAGCAAACACTTCAAATATGCCTGTTGCCGCGCGTGAAGCGTCTATCTACACAGGTATCACACTAGCCGAGTACTACCGTGATATGGGCTACCATATAGCTATAATGGCTGACTCCACATCACGTTGGGCAGAGGCTCTGCGCGAGATTTCGGGACGACTTGAGGAAATGCCCGCAGAAGAAGGCTTCCCCGCATATCTGCCGTCAAGACTGTCTGAGTTCTACGAACGTGCAGGTTATGTCGAAACTATGAACGGCAGAGAGGGCAGTGTTACCATTATCGGTGCCGTATCTCCGCAGGGCTCGGACTTCTCAGAGCCTGTAACACAGAATACAAAGCGATTTGTACGTTGCTTCTGGGCGCTTGACAAGAACCTTGCCTATGCAAGACATTATCCCGCTATCAACTGGAATATGAGTTATTCGGAGTACAGCGACGATTTAGCCGAATATTATAACGAACACGTCGGTGAGGAGTTCTGCCGTTACAGACAGGAAATATCTACCTTACTCGTTGAAGAAAACAACCTCATGGAGATCGTAAAGCTTATCGGTGCGGATGTTCTCCCCGATGACCAGAAGCTTATCATTGAAATCGCCCGTGTTATACGAGTAGGCTTCCTACAGCAGAACGCTTTCCATAAGGACGATACATTCGTTCCGCTTGAAAAACAGAAACTGATGATGAAAGCAATTTTACTGCTGTATCACAAGTCGCTCAACGCTATAAACGGCGGTAAGCCTATATCGGAGATTATCTCTTACGGTTTCTTCGATAAGCTTATAAAGATGAAGTATGATATACCTAATGACAAGCTTGAAATGTTTAATGAATATTTCGATATGATCAACAGCAAGTTTGCAGATGATTAAACCCGATTGGAGATTATTTTATGATTCAATATGCAGGACTGAGTGAAATAAACGGACCGCTTGTCTGCCTTGAGGGTGCTAAAGGTGTTTCTTACGATGAGATCGCAGAAATCAAGCTTGAGGACGGCACAAAGCGTTTAGGCCGTGTCGTTGAGATGCAGGGCGATAAAGTAGTCTTACAGGTATTTGAAGGTACCAACGGTATCTCACTTACCAACACAAAAATCAGTTTTACGGGAAAACCGCTTGAAATCCCGCTTTCTACCGAAATGCTCGGCAGAACGTTCAACGGCGCAGGTAAGCCCATTGACGGACTTGGCGAGGTTTTCCCCCAGAAATACGGTGATATAAACGGACGTGCATTGAACCCGGTTGCACGTTCTTATCCGAGAAACTATATACACACAGGAATTTCCTCTATAGACGCACTTATGACGCTTATCAGAGGTCAGAAACTGCCTATATTCTCAGGCTCAGGTCTGTCGCACAACAAGCTTGCGGTGCAGATAGTAAAGCAGGCTAAGATCGCCGACAGCGAGGGCAAGGACTTTGCAGTAGTATTCGCCGCAATGGGCGTACAGAATGATGTTGCAGAGTATTTCAGACGTTCGTTTGAGGAAACAGGCGTTATACAGCGTGTTTGTATGTTCTTAAACCTCTCAAATGACCCGATTATCGAGCGTATCCTGACACCGAGATGTGCGCTTACTGTTGCGGAATATCTTGCGTTTGAGAAGAATATGCACATACTCGTTATCATGACCGACCTTACATCTTATTGTGAGGCTCTGCGTGAGTTCTCTTCATCGAAGGGAGAAATCCCCGGAAGAAAGGGCTATCCCGGTTATCTTTATTCCGACCTTGCTTCTATGTATGAAAGAGCGGGCGTAGTAGAGGGCAGTACAGGCTCTGTTACACAGATACCTATACTTACGATGCCTAACGATGATATTACCCATCCTATCCCTGACCTTACGGCATATATCACCGAGGGTCAGATAGTATTTGACAGAAACCTCGACCAGACGGGTATTTATCCCGGACTGTCGGTACTGCTTTCGCTGTCGCGTCTGATGAAAGACGGCATAGGCGAACAGTATACAAGAGCCGATCACGCTGATGTTTCAAACCAGCTGTTTGCTTGTTACGCACGAGTACAGGACGCAAGAGCACTTGCGTCGGTTATCGGTGAAGATGAACTTTCAGCGTCAGACAAGGCTATTATGAAGTTCGGTACGATGTTTGAAAAGTACTTCCTTAATCAGGGCTTTGACGAGAACCGTTCTATGGACGAAACGCTTGACCTAGCGTGGGATCTGCTTTCACTGCTCCCGGCAAGTGAGCTTGACCGTGTAAGCGAACAGCTTATCAAGGAGCATTATCACCCTGAAAACGCAAAGAGATTTGTATAACAGTTACTTTATGAAAGGCAGGTGAGTGTATGGCTGAACAGGTTTTCCCAACCAAAGGTAATCTTATCAAGGCAAAACGTTCCTTACAGCAGGCAAAGCAGGGCTTTGAACTGATGGACAGAAAGCGTAACGTATTGATAAGAGAAATGGTAGCACTGACCGATAAGTCAAAGCTTGTCCGCGGAAATATCGAACAGACTTACGAGAAAGCGTATGCCGCATTACAGCAGGCTAATATCTCACTCGGCTCGGTATCAACACTGACGCAGTTTGTTCCCGAAGAAACCGACCTTAAAATATCGTTCAGAAGTGTTATGGGCGTAGAATTGCCTACTGTAGAACTTCCGGATAAGCCTATAGTTCCGCAGTACGACATTGCTATGACAAATTCGTATCTCGATAACGCCTATATCTGCTTTAACGAAACCAAAAAGCTGACAGTCGTACTCGCCGAAATCGAAAACAGCATATACAGACTGGCTGTGGCAATAAAGAAAACGCAGAAGCGTGCCAATGCGCTTAAAAACATCATTATCCCGAAGTATGAGGCGCAGGTGAGATTTATCTCCAACTCTCTTGAAGAAAAGGAACGTGAGGAATTCTCACGTCAGAAGGTAATCAAGAGTACAAAGATAAAGAAAGATCAGGCGCAGAAAGAAAAAGCGAAGGCAAAAACCGAATAAAATTAAGCCACACAGAAAGGTGATCCGATCTGTGTGGCTTTGTTATTATGCCGATATTACTTATACTTCAACGAAGATTGCACCGCTTGCGGGTACAGTAACTGTATCAGCGTTTACAGAGCTGTTTTCGCCGAGCGTGTAAATAGCCTTTCCGTCCTTTGCGTAATCTGCATTGACGGTTACAGCCTTATCTGACGGGTTGATGAATACATATACCGTCTGATTGTCGCTTGTTCTCTTATATACAAGCGGATAACCCTCACTGCTTACAAACTCAAACGCAGAGAGATTGTGAAGAGCGGGATTTTCGTTTCTCACGCTTATAAGCTTCTTTACCTCGTTGTAGAGCGATTTTTCATCAAGTTTCTGCTTTTCTACTGTAGGTCTGTCGGGGGCGTCGTCTTGCTTTATATAAAGCTGTGACTTGTCGGCAGTAGAGAAGCCGTCGTTAGCTGTGCTGTCCCACTGCATAGGGCTTCTTGAGCCGGTGCGGTTGTAACCGCCCTCGACCGATACAAGACCCTCGACATAGCGTAAGCCTATCTCATCGCCGTAGTACACGAAAGGTGCACCGGGCATTGTCAGCAGGAAAGCAAAACAGCATTTCAGCTCGTCCTCATCTCTACCTCTCGCAAGTCTGTCCATGTCGTGGTTACCTGACGGTATGCAGATAAGTCCGCCGCCTGTCGTTGCCTTTTTGTGATAACCCTTGTACTGCTCTGCAAAGATTGCAGGAGTACCCTTACCTCTCTTTGAGAAGAACGGTTCGGCACATCTGAACATTGAGTTGTAGCCCTCAGGACCGAAGTGCAGTAAGAAATCCATATCGAATCCGCCCTTCAGTGAATACTGCGGTTCGCCCCATTCCGATACCATAGCGGCTTCGGGATATTCACTCTTGAGATATCCCGTGATATCCTGCCAGAGTTTGATGGTTTCTTTATATTCGGGATCGCACTTTACAAGCGAGCCTGCCATATCTACTCTGAAACCGTCACAGCCCATATCAAGCCAGAACTTCATAACATCCTTGATAGCGGCTCTTGTAGCCATAGGACCGGGATCGGTGGGCTTCTGCTGATAAGCGTATTTCGGCTCGGCATAGCCATAGTTCAGAGCAGGCTGAGAAGAGAAGAAGTTGACAGCGGCGCTTCCGTCACGGTCGGAGATACCTCTTATGCAATTCAGCCCCTCGGGCTGTTCCCATATATTGCTCGTCCAGATATATCTGTCGGTGTATTCGTTCTTTTCGGGGAGCATGGATTGCTTGAACCATTCGTGTTCTACCGAAGTGTGACCGGGTACAAGGTCAAGCAGAATGTGCATACCACGCTTGTGGCATTCGTCAAAAAGTCGCTTTAAATCGTCGTTTGTGCCGTATCTTGCGGCGGCTTTCTTGTAGTCTCTTACATCGTAGCCTGCATCACCGAACGGTGAATCGAAGCAGGGGTTCATCCATATTGCGTTGAAACCCGTTTCCTTAATGTAGTCGAGTTTTTCGATAATACCCTGAAAATCGCCGATACCGTCGCCGTTTGTATCGTTGAATGACTGAGGGTATATCTCATAAAAAATTGCATTTTCCAGCCACTTAGCCATAATTTACCTCCGTTGCAGCAAAGCCGTTTTATAAGGTTATTATATACTGACAGGCAGGAAAATGCAAGGTTTATTTGAAAAGAAAAACGTATGCCAATACAAGCAGAAGCTTGTAGTCGGCTTTATCACGCCATAGTATAAATGCGACGGCGGCGACCTTGAGCAGATCGTCGTCGTTCATCAGTTTGCCGATTAAGTCCATATCGGTACTGCGGGCGGCATTTCAGTTTGGTTTTTGCCCGCCTTTCTCCTGCATACGATTGCCGCTTTGACAGCGGCAGTGCTCACATCCGCAGGGCTTTTCACTGTTGCTCATATTTTTGTTATGGTTATGTATGGCAGAGTTGAAATTCGGAGGAATACAGTTCTTCTGCTTGTCAGCGGACAGCTTTTCAACCTTTTTATCGGCTTCGTCCTCACTCATAAACACGCTTGCAAAACTGTTGAGTATCTCTTCATCGGTATGTTCTTCTGCCGTGTCACACTCATTGATACTGTCTTCAGATCTGTCAGTATTGTAATTTTCATCTTCTTGCTGAATATCTGATGTATCTTGCGACATTTCATCATTATCTTCATCGCAGTCTGAATTTTCTTTGGCTTTTGAAATTTCTGTTTCGTTTTCGGCAGAAATTTCTTCCGTATCATTTTCTATCTCTTCGGCTGAAATTTCAATGTCGTTGCTTTCCTCGTGAACCATTGCCGTTTCAATATCGTTTTCAGATAAATCCTGATATTCGGTTATAGTGTTTTCTGCGTTTTCCGGTTCGACTGTACTTTCTTCCGTTGAACTGTTTACAGCCTCTGAAACTATCTGCACCGGTGCTACAGGTTGCTGAGTTGCTACGGGTGTTTCTTCGCTGATTGCAGAGTGTTTTGCTTTTTCTGCGGTTTTCATAGCGGCGGCTGTGTATTCTTTCTGCAAACGTTCAAATTCCGCCTTTGACATTTTTATACTGTTCCACTCCATAATGTAACTCCTTTTCATAACAGGTTTTCAAACAGACCGCTGTCTTTGAGATACGGCAGCAGAGAGATAAGTCTGAATAGCTTTACCGCGGTGTCGATCTTCGCCTGATTTTCGTCACGCAAGTGAGGCTTGAGTGCAAGGAGAAGCTCGGTGTTCTTGTCCTGCTCGCTCATCTTTGACATTATCTCGCCTATTTTCATAAACATATCTATGTTTATCCCGCCGAAAATATCATCATTGTTTTCATTGTCGGTGGAATTTTCTTTGTTTTCTGCTGAGGTATCGCTGTCTTTGCTTTCTTCGTTTTTGTTGTCGGACAGCATAGCCTTAAGTAAATCTTCCATTTCGCTCATACGCCGCCCTCCGTTCATTGCTACTTATTCATTGATTTTTTCAGTTCCTGCGCTTTAGCCGAATTCATCATCTTCTTGATCACTTCCGGATTTCCGAGAATGCTTTTCAGCTTCTTTGCGTCCTTTTCGGGCATATTTTCAAGTGCGATCGAAAGATCACCCTTCTGCATTGCTTCTTTAAGACGCTGAGGTGTAATGCCAAGTTTTTTGCTGACTGCCTCAAGCATTGAATCAACATTGTTACTCATAACTGCCTCCTGAAATTATATTGTAAACGGGAACGCGATATTCCCGTTATATTCAGTTTATAAATTTTTGTAAAAATATACAAAAGGCTCTTTTCGTTTTGTGTAGAATTTCTAAAAATATGGGTACTAATCTTTTCATTTCCCTTTTTATGTGTTATAATTACTCTATGGGCATATTTAAGCCGATGCGGCTTACCCGACTGAAAGGATAGAAATTATGAAAATTGTAGTAGTATCCGATTCGCACAAGGAATTCCACAAGCTGAACTCGGTTGTCGAGAACAATCTCGATGCCGACGCATTTATACATCTGGGTGACGGCGAACACGAATTCAATGATGTACGCAATCTCCATCCCGACAAGAGCTTTTTATTCGTAAAGGGCAACTGTGACTTTGCCGACAACAAGACGATAAGGATCGCCAACGCAAAAGGTATAAAGATACTCTGCGTACACGGTCATGAGCATCATGTACACCAGGGACTTGATACGCTTATCTCTGTTGCAAAGCAGAACGGTTGCAAGATTGCGCTTTACGGTCATACGCACCTTTATCGCACCGAGCTTATCGACGGTATTTATGTCATGAATCCCGGCAGTATAGATTCTCCGAGAGATAAACGTCCGCCGTCATACGGTATCATCACTATTGATGACAACAAGAAGATCACAATGAATATAGTAGCGCTTGATTACCATGCAGACAAACAGTAATATAAGCGGCTGTCCTTTGATCACATTCGATACTATACCGTCAACGAATACTTATATAAAGGAACACGCCGATGAACTTCCTGACAGGACGGTAGTAATAGCCGATTTACAGAGCAACGGAAAGGGCAGGATAGGAAACACCTGGCTTGCTACCCGAGGAATGCTCCCTATTTCGGTACTGATAAAAGCTCCGCAGCACGGTCATGATCTTACGGTTATATGTGCCGTTGCCGTATGCCGTGCGGTTGAACGCCTGAGCGGTATCAAAGCAGGCATAAAATGGACAAACGACATAATCTGCTCTGAGCACAAGGTATGTGGTATTTTATGCGAAAGCTCCGTGAAATGTTCCTCAGACGGAGCAATATACAACAATGTTGTCTGCGGAATGGGGCTTAATGTAAATCAGGACGAAGAATTCTTTGAGAAGAGCGGTCTTGCAAACGGAGCATCGCTCTACACGCTGACAGGTAAAAAATACGATAAAATGCTTGCGGCGGAATATATCGTCGAAGAGCTGACACGGCTTATTGACACTGACTTTTCGGAAGTTATAAGCGAATATTCCGACAGATGTGTAACGCTCGGTAAAACAGTGAAACTGGTGCAGAACAATATAGAAACAACGGCATTTGCAAAGGCGATCGCCCCTGATGGTTGTCTTATCTGCGAGAACGAAAACGGTGAATTTACCGTAAATTCCGGTCTTGTCAGAGTGAGAGGGGTCGGCGGCGAATACGTCTGATGTATAACCGAAAGGAGATTGTAATGGCAGAGAATGTGTACATACCGGAAATAAGCGGACCGCTCAGAAGCTTTATGCTGAAAGTTCCCGAAGAAATTCAGCAGGCAAGCGGTATCAGAGTAATGGGTAAACTGATCAAATCCATAGTATTTACAACAGATATCTGTATTATAAGAAATGTAAACGCTGACGCGGTAATTGCAGTATATCCGTTTACACCTCAGCCTATAATCACCCAGGCCATAATGAGCGCCGCAGATATACCTGTATTTACCGGTGTAGGCGGCGGACTGACGCAGGGCAAGAGGGTAGTAAATCTCTCAATGCACGCAGAGTTCCAGGGGGCTATAGGTGTTGTCGTCAATGCGCCGACATCAAACGATGTTGTACGTCAGGTATGCGATACGATAGACATTCCTGTTGTTGTTACAGTTATATCCGAACACGAGGACATTGAGAGCAGGCTTGAAGCCGGAGCCAAGATATTCAACGTATCTGCGGCAGGCAAGACAACAAATGTGGTAAGAGAAATACGCAAGCGCCATCCCGACATACCGATAATCGCAACGGGCGGACCTACAAGAGAATCTATTCTTGCGACTATAGAAGCAGGCGCAAACGCTATCACCTGGACGCCGCCGACAAATGGCGAAGTGTTCCGTGATATAATGAACGCCTACAGAGAAGGCAAACCCCACCCCTAAGGTGCCGATGCGGCACCGCAAATTCCGCCTTTAATACTGTTGAAGCATAGCTAAGGATAGCAAAACGGCGGGGTTACACAAAGCAATAATTTATAGAAAGCGGGTACGGCATAGACTGTCATCGCTTTTGCTTATATGTTCAGAAGGGCTTGCCCCTCCCGAGAAATGCCGGCGGCAATGCGCCGTTTCAGAATTGCCGAACAGCATCACTGCTTACACAGCCAAGAGTTTAAAGGCAAAAATACTTCATACAAGTTCCGAATAAGAGGTTATAAAACAATCGGCAAGGCTATATAGTACAGTGTTTATTTAGCAATAATAACCGCAAAGACACAGAAGTAAATATTGAAACGAGCATCGGCCACCCGATGCTCGTTTCATATTCTATCAACTTTTTATCTCAAGCCTTACAACTCTCTTTGCGACAAGCTCATTATCTATTTTGGTTTCTTTCATGCCGAGGGATGTGAAGTATTTATAATTCACATCGAACTTCGCATTGTTTTTGTCAAGCAGTACAATATCGGCAAGCGGTGCGGATTCGTTTGTAGGCTCGTCACGGTCGTTTATCGTATACAGTTCTTTCTGCTTATAAAGTGCAGGAATAAAGAATGTATTCGCTGTTATGCTCTCGTTTTCGTTATCGGGGAGCAGTTCAAGATATTCAATCACAGCCGCCTTTGTTTCCTTATCAGGAATATTAAAGTTGTTTGACAGCCCCGACATGGTTGACGCAAACATTACTGCACAGGCAATAAGAGAGAACACGGTAAAGCATCTTGCCTTGTTATATGAAAGCTCCGACAGGTTCATTATAAACAACCATATCAGAAGCGTGCACGAGCCGAATACATATTGGAAGAATATTGAGTGCTGATATGCGTACATCGGCATCAGATTGACAAGCACAAACGGTATCAGCAATATGTAACGTGCAAACTTCTTGCTTACAAGCGGGATAAATCCGATTACGCCGAGCGTCTGTACGGTAAAGCCGAGTTTTTCATCGGTAAACAGGTTTGACAGTATATATCCCGGATTTGTGAACGCAGTTACTATTACAGGTATGAGCGTAGAGCCTCCGCTGTAGATATACTCCTTATAACGCCAGTCCATAATTCCGAGACCGTTGCTGTTCAGATACAGACAGGCACACAGAAAGTATACTATTGCTCCTGCCAGAATAAAAACGGATAATTTTCTGATTTTCTTACTGCGGTCGGATAAAAGCAGATACAACGCGATAACTGCCACATACACCGCCGCGTCTTCTTTTACCGTGAGCGTCAGCAGTGCAAAGACAAATATCGGTATAATCTTTTCCCGTTCAATTGCCCATATCAGCCACAGAATAAATACGGGGAGCATACAGTTTTCGTGCATATCATATGTACAACCGCCTGCAAATGCAGGATAAAGAGCGTATATCGCAGATATAAGCGCAGAATGCATATTGGAAAAACCATATTTCCTTGCGATGAGGAACACGGGAATTATTCCGCTTGTGATGAACAGCCCCTGTAATATCTGAAGTGTGACGGGGTGCGGGAAAATCATATAGAACGGCAACATAAGATAATATGCAGGAGAGAAGTGCACGGCAAAGTGCGACAGCTCATAGTTACGCTCCACGGTGGTGACCGGTCCGAACCCGTCTTTCATATTCTCGAACATCTGAGTGAATATACCAAAATCAAAGCACGGCGTATACAGGTTGAAGTATCTCATAGCCATTGCGCCCGCGGTGAATGTCAGCATAAATATTACCGAAAGTATCAGCACTGCCGGAAAGAACTTTTTTGAAAAAGCGGGAAGCCTGAGCCGGAACTTTCCGAGAGTATACCATACGGCAAGTGCGATAAACGGTGCAAACCCCAGAAATATTACGGTGTTTTTACCGTTATCGTTAAAATACATCAACGCCTGCGTCACGGCAAAAACCGTTGATGATACAAGCAGTGCCGCCGCATCAGTCTTTTGACTTTTTAGCGGCTTTACGGCACGCATAAGAGTAAATATCGCTAAGAATACAAGAAAAAATATTATAATCGCCGGTATAGAAATGTTGCCTGCGTATTCTTTATCAAATACCTTTACGGTACTGAAAAGCGGCATTACAACAAGAGCGCACAGCCACGCGGAAATAAACCGCATAAGATACTCACTGCCGTGTTCGCTTGCCTTGAAGCATGTCAGAAATTTATTCATATTAACCTCGTTTGTCAGTCGCCTGCAAGAAATTTATTGTCATGTTGCTGAGAGCAGAGTTTTGCGCCCTGTTTTTTCAGAATATCGACTTTAAGTGCAACAATATTGCGGTCTGTGCCTAGCGCACAAGCGGTCTTTTCGATATCGTAACCGCAGTTTATACAGTCGTACAGCTCTTCATCGGATATAAGAAACTGCGCCGCAAAAACATTAGCCTCGTATTCCATTGAATGGTCGAGCATATCGAATATGTCGTATTCGGCAAATCCGCCGCAGTCGTCTGCCTTGTTCCTGTGAAGTCTGTCGTGCCCGATTTCGTGCATAAGGACGATTTTTTTCATACTGTCGCTAAGGTCACGCTTTATAAAGATGAACGGATTTTTCAGTATCAGCTTGTATGCGCCTTTCTGTTTTGAAAAGTCCCTTTCGAGAATTTCAATATCAAGCTCACGGGCAAGCCTCTTCGGAGAGCATCTGCCGTAAAGCTCTATCAATTCATCTGCCTTGGCGACTGCCTCGTTAAAACAGCTGAGCATTCTGCGCTTTACCTCTTTGATGCGTATTTCTTGTTTTTCTCTTTTGCTATCCAGTAGGCGTCCTGAATGGCTTTCATCATTTCATCCATATCATCGGGGTCAAGCTCGCCGCCTGCGAAAAGTCCCGTTACCTCCTGCATAAGCGCCTTTGCCTGCTGTGCACCGGTCGCACCGTATCTTTCGTTTGCGTTTATGTAGAACTCTTCGTTTTCGGTAAGAAGATAGTTTATGTCAACACCGAGTATCTCAGCCATTTTGCCGTATATCTCACGCTGTTTGGGGTAGCTTTCACCCTTTTCATAGTTTGTTATTGTTCTCAGCGATACACCGAGCATATCCGCAAACTGCTGTTGTGTAAGACCTTTCGCGCGTCGTTCTTTCTTTACTTTATCACAGAATTTCATAATTGCTCCTTTACTTGCAGTATGCTACTGCGTCTGCCTGAAATTTAAGACCGTTTTCTCCGCCGATATGGGCAAACTCGGTCTGTATGGATTTACGGACGGGGTATTTACCGTTAAAGCGTTCCTTTATCACCTTTTCCATAACGGGAATATCCCATATATCCCTGAAAAGGCAGTCCATCTGTACTACATTTTCAAGTGTAAGTCCGACAAGCGCAAGGCGCTTTTCCATCTCGTCAAATGCGCCGTTTACCTGCTGTTCGATACTTCCGCCTACATTTCCGACGCAGTAATTGAGAAAGCAGAAATCGCCTGCTTTGATAATACCGCTGTGTGCCCATTCTTCATTTACATCATAACGTTCGATCATAATCGTATCCTCCGTAAATTTAAAAAATGTGCAAATATACTGCTTTTTCTCTTGACAAGCGCAATATATTTGCGTATAATCTTAATTGGAAATTAAACTGCGTATTTATGATACCATAAATTGCGTATTTTGTCAAGTGGACAGGTAAGAGGTGACATAATGGAACGTGATATTCTGCACTGCGATATGAACAATTTCTTTGCGTCAGTGGAATGTAAACTGCGCCCCGAGCTGAAAGGCTATCCGGTTGCGGTATGCGGATCGGTGGAAGAACGGCACGGCATTGTGCTTGCAAAAAACGAGCTTGCAAAGGCAAAGGGTGTAAAGACAGCCGAAACCATAGCGTCGGCGCAGTCAAAGTGCAGTGGGCTTGTCATAGTACCGCCGCACTTTGAGGAATATTCAAAATACAGCAAGCTGGCACATAAGATATATGAACGTTATACCGACCTTATAGAGCCGTTCGGCATGGACGAATGCTGGCTTGATATCAGCGGAACAAGAAGATTGTTCGGTCCGCCCGAAAAGGTGGCAGACGAGATAAGATGTGCTATGAAAAAGGAGCTGGGGCTTACTATATCGGTCGGGGTATCGTTCAACAAGGTATTTGCAAAGCTTGGGAGCGATATGAAGAAGCCCGATGCGGTAACGGTGATACCCAGGGCGTCTTTCCGTGAAAAGATATGGGGTTTACCGCTCAGCGATATGATAGGTGCGGGCAGAGCGACCACGGCAAAACTCAGGGAATACGGGGTGATTACCTTAGGTCAGCTTGCGCAGAGCAATCCCGACTGGATATTGAAACTGCTCGGTAAAAACGGATATATGCTATGGTGCTATGCAAACGGAAACGATAACTCTCCCGTGTTACCGTCCGATTTTTCAATGCCTGCAAAAAGTGTAGGACACGGGGTCACCACCACAGCAGATATAACCTGTTGTGAAGAAGCAAAACCAATACTTCTTGAACTGGCGCAGGATATAGGCAGAAGACTTACATCACAGAAAAAATATGCGTTGAAAGTATCGGTCAACGCAAGGTCGAGCAAGCTCAGAAATGTCGATTGGCAGACAGATCTTCCAATAGCAACACGTTCGCCTATGATAATTGCGGATACCGCATACAGGCTGTTCTGCGACAACTACGACTGGACAAATCCGGTAAGGTCGCTTACCGTGACTGCATTTTCACTGGTGGATAGCGGAACGGTATGTCAGAATGATTTATTCACCGATACCGTAAGGCTTGACAAAATGGAAAAAGCCGACCGTTGCATACTTGACATAAGAAACCGTTTCGGCAACGAAATGATAAAGAACGCCGTGCTGATGTCGGGCATTGCTGTGCCAAAGTCAAAAGCCGTTGTGTCGCTACCGGGCAATATGTCGTTACGTTAAAAAACTGCCGTCTGAAAATTGATACGCACCCGGAATTGCGGGTGCGTATCACATCAGACGGCAGTTTTATATTTTGTCTTTTCTTCCTGAAGCGGTATCATCAAAAACATTATCTGCAAATACTTCGGTAAGGTATCTGCTGTCGGATATTGCGGCGGAAAACGGTGCATACGCGTCACTGCCACTGATATTTATGAGATATGGTGCTGTTTTGCATACCTCAAGATAATCGTTTATAAACTCACACTCGCCACGATGAATTTCTTTGACCGTTTCCGCATTCTCACATTCGCTGTCAAAGTTCAGGCCGCCGTCTGCGCCGAATCCTGCAAACGATGGCTCAGGAGCGCCGAATAACAGTTCAAAGTAAATATTGTGTTTCATATCGGGGTGATGATTTTCATAGTACCTGCGGTTAAGCGATGATGAGAAGCAGTATGGGATAAGTCTGCCGTCGGCAAAATATGTTTCGCTGAAATCACTGTCAATCTGAGATCTGGTGTTGGTACCGGCAAGTAAACCTGTCACGGTTATGTCCATACCGAATTTTCGGTTAAGGAGAGCATCGAGCATTATACTTCCGCTTCCTGCCCAGCCGCAGTCTACTGTCAGAATGTTTTTACATCTGTCTGTTTTTCCGGTAAGGTATGCCTTTGCGCTGTCAGTCATAGCGGAGTAGCTATCCGCTATACCTTTGATATTGTTATAAACAATTTCTTTCACACGCTTGCGGTTGGCGTTTGTAAGTATTTCGTCCGGCATAAGCGAGTAATCTGTGCAAGAAAGCTCCATTGCCGAAAAAATTTCTTTCAAGGTATAATCCCTGCCGGTTTTCTGACTTACAAAACGTCTTACATAGTCGAATGGGAATATGTCGGCGCAAAGTTTGGTTGCAGCGGTCCTGGACCAGTATATATATTCTGTTTCGATATCGGGGTAAAGACGGTCGAAAATCTGCTTAATAATATAACCGTCGCGGGCAAAGAAAAAGACTTTGTCCGCTTTTTTCTCCTTTGCAGTTTTATATATGAAATTACAATATCCGAGTATAAGTAAACCGCCGCATTTATATCCGTATTCATAAGCCTCAGAGCAACGAGCGCCGCAGTAAAGTCTTGCATTTACAAGCCCTGAGTAGACAGAACCGACAAGGTATGACATATTGTGCGGACGGTAGTCTTTGGCGTAATTATTGATGTTGGGATAATAAATCGTTTCAAATCCTGCTTTCGAGGCGTTTTTGATATCCGAATGCCGGTTGTCGCCGATATGTATATAACGTTTATTCCCGTATTGCTTTTTTATTATATCGTATATCTTACCGTCGCTCTTTCCGCAACCGTGAGAACACGAAAGAAAAATTCTGTCGTATCCGTCAAATCCGTTCTTATGAAGAAGCTCTTCAAAAAATTCTTCGGTCATATACATATCGGTAGTGATTATAACTGTCTTGCCCTCTGAAAGCACTTTTTTATATACTTCAAGCATAAACGGATCGGCACGGCAAAGTGACAATTCCGTTTCACATTCAGTCCTGATACCGAGCTCTGGCGCTATACCCGTTTTCTTTGACACAAGTTCGTATATGTCTTTTATAGTTACTTCCGCAGTACCGTCTGCCGCTGTTTTCTGTTTTCTCGCGTCGCTTTCGCACTTTTTGCGCAGTGTGCGGAAATCCGGTATTCCGAGTTTTTCTCCGACAATATAGAACAGGTCGGCAGGTGCGGAAAAAGGCCGCAGTATCAGCGTATCAAAAACGTCGAATGATATTATGTCAGCTTCGCAAAGCGCTTTTGCGGTTTGATCGGCAGTCAGCGTAAAAGCCGAACAGCTTTCGTTTGCCGCTTTCTGCTTATATTTCAGTTCTTTGTCCTGAATATGGAGAAGCGGATATTTTATATTGAGCCATACGGCATATCCCCACGAAACAAACGGCGCTTTTGCGTGTATGTTATCGTGTGTCAGAACGAAATGCTCATAGTGATGTTTTACTATGCGGTTACGGTTTATAAGAAAATTGTACAGTTTCAGTTTTGCACCCATATGTAATACCGCCTTTCTTAAATTTCAACACTTAGAATATAATAGCATAAAAATAACCGAAATACAATATACGGCAACTGTAAAAAATGATTATATGAACTGTAGGGCGGAAATTTTCTTAAAAGTAGTGCAATTCGGGGGCGGTTGTGGTATAATAACATAAGATATATCATTTTGTCGATGTCAAAAGGCAGTGTAACGATGAATGTATTCACGGTACTATATTACACTACAAAACAGGACAATAAAAAGAAAACGGAGCAATTATGAATTATATGATCAATCTCGGCAGCTGGGGCAGTGTGTTTGCAGTGCCTTCGGATGTCGTTGACAAATACATAAAAATAGCAAGCGGAAGCAGTATCAAAGTACTGTTATACTTTCTGCGACACTGCGGAGAACAGCTCAGTGACGTGGAGATATCTGCGGCGCTTTCAATGAATGCGGAAGATGTAAAGGACGCACTTTCATTCTGGGAACAGGTAGGACTTTTGTCACAGAATCAGGGTATATATGCGCCGAAACAGGGTGTGCCTGATCCAAAACCGCAAGCGAAAGAACCTGTTATGTCTGCTGTATCGGCAGGCGCAACGGCTTCATCGGAAGTTACGGCACAACAGGCTGAATTTGCCGCAGTAAAAGCGGCGGCTTTACGCTCTCCCGAATTTTCTCCGGCAGAGATCGCGGACACGATAAAGAAAGACGATAAGGTCGATTTTCTTTTCAAGACCTGCGAAACTCTTTACGGCAGACCTCTCAAGCATACCGAGCAGAATGCTCTTATCACAATTACGGAGCATATAGGACTTCCGACCGAGGTTGCACTTATGATGGTCGACTACTGCTTTTCAATAAACAAATCATCGCCTGCATATCTTAAGGAAACAGCGATGAACTGGATGGAAAACGGCATAAATGACCTTGCCGCGGCGGAAAGACAAATATCAATGTTGCAATCAAAAAACGTTGCTGAAAGTTCTGTCAAGTCTATGTTCGGTATAAACAGGGCATTGACACAGAGGGAAAAGGACTTTGTAGATTTATGGTATAACGTATGGAATTTCAATTCCGATATGGTAAGACTGGCTTATGAGATCAATGTAAACGCAAAGGGTCAGTTTGCTTTTCCGTATATCAGCAAGATACTCGAAAACTGGCACTCAAAGGGTATTACGACCGAACAGCAGGTAAATGACGAAAAGAACAGCAGACCGATTTCCACCGAGAACAACTCATCATTTGACGCAGAAAAAATTGATGATATGTTGCTTGAAGATTATACATAAGGAGTAAATATGGCTTATCCGTCAAATTATTATACAAAAGCGCAGGAGATAATCGACAAACGCCGTTTTGACAACAGCGTCACGATTGAGCGGCGCACAAGAGAGCTCCACAGGGAAATTCCCGAAATCGGGGATATCGACAGAAAGCTCAGCAGTACGATAGATGTACTGGCAAAAATTATACTGTCAAACAGCACTGACACTGCACAGAAGATTGAAAACCTCAAGAATGAAAATCTTGAACTTCAGAGGAAAATGAGAGAGCTTCTCAGAAGTCACGGATATCCCGAGGATTATCTTGATCCTATATATAATTGCAAAAAGTGTCATGACACAGGTATGGGTGAGAACGGCAGATGCTCCTGCTATAACGATGCGCTCAAGACGATTGCTTCAAATGAGCTCAGCAAAAGCCTGCCTATGGGGCTTACCTGTTTTGAAAGTTTCGATCTCAGTCTTTACAGCGATCAGCCCAAAGCGGAGCTAAAAAACAAGTCGCCGAGAGATATAATGAAGCAAAACTACGACTTCTGTGTTTCGTATGCGGAGGATTTTCTTATACCCGGCGACAGTATATTCATGACCGGCGGAACGGGGCTCGGAAAGACACATCTTTCATTGTCGGTCGCCAAAAAGGTTATCGAAAAGAACTATTCTGTGGTGTATGGTTCTGTACCCGATCTTCTCAGAAAGATCGAGAACGCCCACTTCAACAAGACAGAGGACGACGCAGAAGTGATGAACACACTCAAGGAATGTGATCTGTTGCTCCTTGACGATCTCGGCGCAGAGTTTGAATCACAGTTCTATGTTTCGTGTCTGTATGAACTTATCAATACAAGACTGAATTACGGCAGACCTACAATAGTCAATACGAATCTGACAGGTACGGAGCTTAAAAAGCGTTACTCGGACAGAATAGTGTCTAGGCTTTATTCGATGAAAACGCTTGTGTTCAGCGGCGATGATATAAGAATGAAACTTAAAAGCAGAAGATAACTTTATTTTATAAGGGGTGTATATATGAGCAGAGGCTTCGCGGTATTTATTATTTTAGCATTGATTTCAATTGTCGTTTCCTATGTTATCCCGGATAATTCAGGCAGACACGTTGCAAGTGCCCTTTCATCGTATGCGATAGCAGATGAAGAAGATAAATTAAGCTATGATGATGTAAGGGAACATATAAGAATGCCTGTCGAGCTTCCGTTTACATATTCTTTCGATGAAAAGGAGTTTGACAACGGGTTTGAGTATGAGTTCAGTCCGAACGTTAAATCAGGATATTATTACAAGCCTCAGACATTGAAATTTGATTGCAGTGATAAAATATGGTACACAACCGACGGCAGACTGCCCGAAAAGGATAAAAACGCTTATCTTTACGATCAGGAGAAGGGTATCCGATTGGAAACCGGAGTAACAAACATATGCGTAAGAGCGGAAAAGGACGGTAAAATGAGCCGTGTGTATGTCGTTTCTTACGTCATACTCGGTACGACCGAGGATGCATTTTACGGTTACGGCTACAATTCGCTTGACAAATACGACAGATATATCTACGATTGTCTTTATAACGCAATGAGTAATTTTGAAACGAGATTTGATGTACCGTTTATGAATGTGTCTTATCAGAGATTGTACAGAATATTCATGTGTATAAACTACGACAACCCTCTTATGTTCCAGGCTCCGCTTTCTTTCGGAAGCTGGAGCGGCAATAAAAAAGACGTAAGGTCGATAAAGCTGAATTACGATTTTACGCAGGCAGAATGTGAGTATTATATTGATCAGACCGAGAAGAGGGCAGAAGAGATACTGAAAAAGGCTGAAGGCTCTGAATCGCTTATCGACTATCTTATTGCTATCCACGATGAGATACTGTTAAACGCCGAGTATGATTATACGCTCGAGGGCGACGGCGCATATGAAGCGTTCGGTGTGCTTGATACGGGAAGCGGCGTATGCGAATCATATTCAAGAGCGTATCAGTATCTGTGCCAGTGCATAGGTGTTGATAATATACTGGTGGTCGGAATGAGTGACAATGAGCCGCATATGTGGAATATGGTAAGGCTTGGCGACGACTGGTATCATGCTGACCTTACGTGGGACGACGGCGACAGCGGCGAGATCGATTATTACTATTTCTCGTTCAACGATGCCAATCTGAAAACATACGGCGAGCGCACCGTTTCGCCCGAACTTTCGGATAACAGCGCTATACTTGATATGTACAGCGATTCCAACTACTATCCGATACCGGAGGCACGGGGAACAAAATATACCGTAACCAATATGTTCATGAACTGACAATGTGATACTCAAAGGACGTGATCGTTTGAAAAAAATAATACTGAAAGCATTCGCAGTCATAACCGCACTGGCAGTGCTTGCGTCTTCATTCAGCGCCTGCTCAGGTACCGATACGGGAAATGACAGTGATAAAACAAGTTTCGCCGAAATGAAGTCTGACGGCGAGCTTGCGTACAACACCAAAGGTGAGTTTTCCGTTAACCTGTCGGTTGACAATATTACGCTTGACAAGGAAATGAAGGCTGACAATGTAAAGGTTTTCTATTCATACATCGACAGCGACAAACTGCCTGATATTGACGCTTCTCAGCCGGTAAGGCTGAATAACGGCGAATATTCCGCCGTATATGCAAAAGTCACGTCGCTGACGGTCAATTCCGAGCACTCGGCGACAGTTGTTTTCAGTGACGGTAAATTCAGTGAGAATAAACCGGACTGCTTCTTTGTATTATTCGACAATAACAGCAATGCTTCGGGACGATATCTTGTTTCGATGATACCGGTGAAATACCCGTCATATTCCCTTGTCAGCGATACTACGCAGATACGTTCCGAAAGTACGACGAACAGATTTAAGCTGACGCTTGACAAAAGCAGTTTTGCGGGTGATATTTCCGCCGATGATATTGTGCTTTCCGGCGGATTTGAAAACTGTAGCATCAGCAATATCGAAAAGATCGGTGAAAACACATTATCGTTTACAATTAGTGCGGATAACGGCTATAAATCCGGAGATGACGGTTGTATAACCGTAAAACGCAGAGCTGTCACAGATGCGGCAGTTGATGTATCGACAACTGTTGATATTGTATCACCGACGGTTGAGTTTCAGTCAAACAGTTTTGAAGCGTCGACGAATTATGCAAGGATACCCGTTTCGCTTATCGACTGTTCTTTCAGTGACAGTACTTCTGCCGGTATGTTCGGTTGTGATGATGACAGTATTGAAATAACGCGTTTTGACAGAGTATCGGCAAACGAGGGCGTATTGTATCTTTCGTTCGATGTGGATACGCCGTCAAAGGCTATATCATTGATATCCGATTGCACATTCAGCATAAAGGACAATGCGCTGAACATAAATTATCCGCTGTATTTCAGCGTATCGCCGAAATCACCCGATGTAAGCGCAGTGATAACAAAGGTTGAAGAAGACGGCTCTGATTTCAGGGTAACGGCACAGTTCAGCGTTGTGGACGGAACATTCAATGTAATAAGCAAGAACAGCTTTATATTCAGCGGAGATTATTCCAAAGCGGTGATAACTTCGATCACTGCGCAGGATGATATGGCAACGGTCTGCTTCGATATACCGAAAACTTCGTCGGTAGAAAACGCCGAACTGTACGGTACTGTAGGAATACGCTCAGGTGCAGTTATGAGCCGCTGGGGAATACAGACAAATATCTCGGCATTTCCGCTTTATTACAGTGCCGCCGAGCAGGCAGAAAGTACTCCTGATGTAACGGATAACGATACATTGCTTGATATGCTTTCGGCTATGACTGCATATTTCGGCAGTGTGGCTATCGGCGATGAACTTTCACCGGGAAGTATTTTTGCAGGCAACGACAAGGTCGATTATACAGATCTCAGCGATAAGTACGGCAATATATATGCAACAATTAACAGAACAAATAAATTACCGGGTTCGGAAAATGTGTCGTCGGGAGCGAAAACGGCGGAAGATATTTATACTGTCAGAAGATATATGAACGATCTTATGGCAATGCACGCACTTACAAGACCTGTCAGTGAAAGTACTGCAAAGCTATTTGCCGTTTACGACAGTATGAATGCGACCGACGATGCGCAGGAGCTTGAAACACTCGGTTCTGAGGCAAAAGAGCTGACGGCAAAGATCACATCTGTCTATTCGGCTAATATCAAAGGTATGTCATACAGTGAACTGTTAAACAGAATTGTTTCGGAATATATGGGCGGTGCAACAGATTCTTTTGACGCTCTGTGCGACAATATCTATAACTGGTATCCTCAGGGAACAGACGATAAAAAAATGTTCAGAAGTATGTCACTGAGCGTAATTATAAATGCGGCTGTTATCGAATATATCTCTGCTTCGGGAAATGAAGACAATGCCGCCGATTTCGGTTCTGTATGCAGGAGCCTCGCCGCACTGGAAGAATATCAGGAAAAGCACAAGGTAAGCGAGGGCGACAGCGGTAAAATATTCTGCACTACACTCGGCAGAACATTCAGTCTGCAAAGGGTGAATTCAGTGCTACACGATCCGGTAAATGAAATAACGCTTTCTGAAATTTCACAGCTTGAAAATCTTATGAACAAGGACAGCTCAATGGAAAAAGAGCTTGAAAGCGTCGGCTTCGGGGTTTCATCGGTCAGATATATAGTGTGCGC
The DNA here is from genome assembly GCA_017935365.1 of Ruminiclostridium sp. Lineage (GTDB taxonomy): Bacteria > Bacillota > Clostridia > Oscillospirales > Ruminococcaceae > Ruminiclostridium_E. The sequence continues at coordinate 40,354 of JAGBHT010000033.1, forward strand.
CGACAGTAATATTACCGGCAGGTCGCAGACAGAACAGGGACGTCATATATATTCGTTTGTACGGCGTGCAACATTGTATGATCTGACTGTTTCTCAGACAGCGAGCGAAATGGAATACTGCAATTATTATTACAGCATAGAAATCGACAATGACGGAAAGCCTTCTGCCGTGCCGTATGTAAATGTTTATTACAGACTTTATACATTAAAGTAATTTGCTATCACAGGTGATATTATTATTATATTTTTTTCGGCCACAGGAAACTGTAAGTATGTTGCAAAGCGCATTTCCGATGCACTCGGGCAGAAAGACGTTTCTGTCACGGACTGCATACAACGTAACATATATGAGTTTACGGACGACATCACAGTAATTATATCTCCGACATATTTCTGGGGATTGCCGAGCATTGTAGCGGATTTTTTGAAAAGTCAAAGTTCAGAGCGAAATATCTCTGCTTATTGCAACATACGGGACAACTCCGGGTGCGTCCAGACGTATTGCAGACAGACTTATAAAGGACAGAAATATTGACGCTTTTTATTCAGTCAGAATGGCGGATACATGGACCCCTGTGTTCGATCTTTCAACGCCTGAGAAAGTTGGTAAGTTCACTAAAACGACGGAAAGTGATATAGACGATATTATCACAAAAATACAGTTGGAATATCATAACAGGAAAATGAAGCGTTCAGTGCCTGTGTTTATGGCAGATTTATTTGCTCAGCCGATATATAATAACTCGGCACGGAAAACCGAGAAATTTTCTGTAAATGAACAAGTGCATCGGGTGTGGGCTGTGCAGTATGAAATGTCCTGTGAAAGCAATTGAAATGAAGAATAAAAAACCTGTATGGGTAGCGGATAAATGCGTTATGTGCCTTGGGTGTCTGCACAGGTGTCCGGTATTTGCCATAAATTACGGGAATAAGACACAGAAGCACGGTCAGTATACAAATCCGAATGTAAAGGTGTGAAATTATTGAATTACATTGAAGATAACACAATCGTTACCGAAAGACTTGTTACAATAAGAGGCTCTTGGTTTCCCCAACATTTATTATAGAACCTTTAACTTATCAGTAGTTTAAAAAGATATAATAAAAACGGGGCTGTGTGAACAGTCCCGTTAAATATTAATTACTCTTTTGATTATTCCTGAGTTTCAGCTTCAGGCTCTTTTTCTTCTGATGTTTCAGCTTCAGCCTTTTCTTCTTCAGGTTTGTTCATAACCTCGGAAGGATCAAGAACTTCATCGTCATCATCGAAGAATTCATTGTCGAAATCTTCATCGCTGTCCATTATATCATCGAACTGATCGTATTCGATCTCCTTTTCTGTCTTCTTCTTGAGATATATAAAGACAGCTGCAACAGCACCGAGTACTGCGAGAGTGCCAACGGCAAAACCAGTAAATGCTTTCATTTTAAACCTCTTTCCGGTGCTTTCACACCAACTTTATTGTAATTATTATACTATACTCACTGTCGGATTTCAAGTGTTTTTTATCAATATGAGCAGTTTTAACAAAATTCTTACAGGTTTCCTGTTAAATTCATCAATACGGCAAGCGCGGCAACAGGCGCGGTTTCACATCTCAAAATGCGTTCGCCGAGGTGAACTGCGGTAAATCCCTTTGAAAGAGCGTAATCGACTTCTTCTTTTTCAAAGCCGCCCTCACTGCCGATGAACACTGCGATTTTCTTATAGGAAAGGTCAAGCTCTGACAGCTTTTTGCCACCGCATTCATAGAAAATTATCGGAAGTGTGTCGCTGCCAATGCTGTTGACGGCGGTTTTAAAATCCGTAAATGGCATAACTTCGGGGATTTTTCCGCGTCCGCATTGCTTTGACGCTTCATATGCTATACGCTGTAAGCGCTGTACTTTTCTATCGGCACTTTTGGCATCGGGACGGGAAACACAGCGCTTTGACAGGAAAGGTACCACACGCACCGCACCGAGCTCGGTCGCTTTCTGTACTATGAAATCCAGCTTATCGTTCTTCGGAATAGCCTGATAGAGCGTTATTTCCACGTCCGGCTCTGCCGAGTTATCCTTTTTGTCGAGAATTGCAAACTCAACGGAATTCTTGTTTTCGGCAGAGGACAGTTCACAAAGATAATCGTGACCGTTTTTGTCGCAGATTATCGCCTTGTCGCCGCTTCTCATTCTGAGAACCTGCACGATATGCTTTGAATCTTCGTCATTCATATATATTGTTTTGCCGTCTTCATCTATTGTATCCGAGAAAAATCTTGGATAACGCCATTTTTCAAGTTCTTCTTCCATATATCTCCTTTACGCATTCGGCGCATTTTCAAATAATTTGTTTATCATTTTCATATAACAACTGTTTTCGGGTTTTTCAAGGTGGCTGTCGTCACGCAGAATTTCATCTGCCGCTTCGCCTGTGATTTTCAGTATATCAAGGTCGGCATAAATGTCCGCTATCTTAAGTTGGGGCAGACCGTGTTGCTTACTTCCGAAAAAGTCACCTGGACCGCGGAGCTTGAGGTCTTCGTTAGCTATTTCAAAGCCGTCCGCGGTTCGTACCATTGTATCCATACGCTGTTTTGTATATTCGCTCTTGTTGTCGGTGACAAGGATACAGTGGGATTGCTCTGTACCTCTGCCTACTCTGCCTCTCAGCTGATGGAGCTGTGACAGTCCGAACTGCTCGGCGTTTTCGATTACCATAACAACTGCGTTCGGAACATCGACACCGACTTCTATTACCGATGTCGCAACAAGAACTTTCAGTTTGTTATCCTTGAAGTCCTGCATTACTGCGTCCTTGTCGGCTTGCTTCATCTTGCCGTGAAGAAGACCTGTAGGGACGTTTGCAAGGCAAGTGTTTTGCAGAGAGTTGATATAATTCGTTGCCGCAGCCTTTTCCGACACACCCTCTTCGATAAGCGGACAGACAATGTAAGCCTGAAAGCCGTTGTTTACGTATTTCAGAATGAATTTATACAGTCGTTCACGGTAGCTTGTATCTACGGCGTATGTCCTTACAGGCAGTCTGCCTTTGGGCATTTCATCAAGTATTGAAATATCAAGGTCGCCGTATATTATCATGCCGAGGGTACGAGGGATAGGAGTAGCTGACATTACAAGAACGTGTGGTTCGTTGCCCTTTGAGCCGAGCGCCGCACGTTGTTCCACACCGAAACGGTGCTGTTCGTCCGTAATAACAAGACCGAGTGCGTTGAACTTTGTGCTTTTCTGTATAAGCGCCTGAGTACCGACGGCAATGTCAATCTGACCGTCTGCGATAAGCTGTCTTATCTGCTTTTTCTGAGCAGGTGTCTGTGAGCCTGTAAGCAAAGCAATGTTCACCCCGAGAGGAGCTAAGAACTTGTAAAGCGTGTTGTAATGCTGTTTTGCAAGTATCTCGGTAGGTGCCATAAGTGTTGACTGGTAGCCGTTAAGATAGGCAAAATATGCCGCTCCTGCCGCTACGGCAGTCTTACCGGAACCTACATCACCCTGTAGCAGTCTGTTCATAGGCACAGACTGCTGCATATCGGTGCAACAGTCCGAAATGGCGCGTTTCTGCGCTCCCGTCAGTTCAAACGGCAGAGAAGAGTAGTAAGGTTCTACGCTTTTTTCCTGCATTGTCGCACCTGCAAGCCGTTTGTTGCGGTTCTTCATGGATTTCAGTCCGAGCTGTAAAAGAAACAGTTCTTCAAATGTAAGGCGGTATTTAGCTTTGTCGTACTGTTCTTTATTTTCCGGGAAATGAATCCACCTGAGAGCGTTATCATAGGAAATAAGATTGTATTTTTCTCTCAGCTTATCCGAGAGATAATCCTCATAGGTGAAGTCATTCAGTACGTTTTTTATGCAGTTTGACATTATGCCCTGCGATATTCCTGTTGTCAGGCTGTAGCGTGGCATAAGCTTGTTTGGTTCTGACGAATCGATAAAAACAGGCGAGTTCATTTCTTTTCTGAGAAAATCACCCGCCACTTTGCCATAAAAGCAATATTCATTGTCGAGCTTAAGCCTTGTGAAAGAATAGTCGCTGTTGAAGAACGTTATAAGCATATCGCCTGTGCCGTCACTGACTAATACTTTGAATATATTTATCTTGCCGTAATACGGTGGGAATTTCTTTGTAACGAATGCTTTAACAACGTGGTTGTCACCGTCGTTCATAAGTTCGGATATAGCAGTCGTTTCATTGAAATCAATATATCCTCTCGGATAATGCCCGGCAAGCTGTAACGCTGTTGTAATGCCGAGCTTTCCGAGAAGCTTTGCTCGTTTTTCACCGACGCCCTTGATATAGCAGACAGGGCAGTCGGGGCTTTTTTTTATTTCGTTCATAAAATTATTCTACTGATACGAGGTAGTAATATACGGGCTGTCCGCCGTTTACAAGCACGATCTCGATATCGTCGCTTATCTTGGCTCTGAGCGCTTCAAAAGCTGTCTGAGCGGTTTCATCGGTCACATCACTGCCGTAAATTACCGTTATATAGGAAGAGCCTGAACGGATAAGCTTCTTTGTAATCTTGATGAGCGCCTTTGTAACGTCCTTTTCTACAAATGCGAGCTTGCCGTTTTCCATAGCGAGTATTTCGCCCTTCTTTATCTGCTTGCCCTCAAAGTCACTGTCGCGTACTGCAAAGGTGATCGAGCCTGAACCTACGTTATCAAGCGCCTTTGTCATATTCGCACCGTTTGTTCTGAAATCGTTGCTTTCATCAAAGGCGAGCATAGCGGTTATACCCTGGGGGATCGTCCTTGTCTGTAAAACGATAACGTTTCTGTCGGTAAGTTTTACAGCCTGTTCAGCCGCCATTATTATGTTCTTGTTGTTGGGAAGAACGAAGATATTTCTTGCGGGGGTTGCGTTGATAGCTTCAAGAATATCTTCGGTAGAGGGGTTCATAGTCTGACCGCCTCTTACTATAACGTCAACGCCGAGATCCTTGAACAGGTCTTCAAGTCCTGCGCCCGATGTAACAGATACAAAGCCGAAATCCTTTGTAGGCTCTGCGGGAGCAAGCTTCTGCTTCTTCTGCATTTCAGCCTTTGCCGCCGCACCTTTATGCTGTTCTTTCATATTCTCTATCTTGAGATTTATGAGTGAGCCGTAAAGTATACCCTCTTCAAGCGCCTTACCGGGGTGCTCTGTATGAACGTGAACCTTTATGATCGTATCGTCGTCAACTACAACAACGCAGTCGCCGATAGATTCAAGAAATGCGCGGAGCTTTGTTGCGTCTTTGTTCACGTCGCTCTTTACAACAATGAACTCGGTGCAGTATGTGAACTGGATATCTGTTTCATAAGTACCTGCGGCATTTGTAACTACTGCCTTTTCGGTTTTGGTTTCTTCGTTTGTTTCGATCATTACGCCGCCGCAGATAACGGAAGCCATACCTTTAAGTATAGTGTAATAACCCATACCGCCTGCGTCTACAACGCCTGCTTTTTTCAGTACAGGGAGCATTTCGGGTGTTTGATCGAGTGTTTCCTTTGCGGCTGTTGTCAGAACTTCAAACAGCTCGGGGAAATCCTTGCACTGAGCGTCATTTGCCTTTTCGCTTGCTACTCTTGCAACTGTGAGGATCGTACCCTCGGTGGGCTTCATTACTGATTTATAAGCCGCCTCTGCACCTAATTTAAGTGCGTTGCAGTAATCTTCAACGGTTGCCTCGTGCTTTCCTGCAAGACCTTTTGAAAGTCCTCTGAATAAAAGCGACAGGATAACGCCTGAGTTACCTCTTGCGCCTCTGAGCATAGCAGAAGCCGCCGTCTGTGCTACTGTTTCGACAGTTGCGCTGTCGCTCAGCATATTAAGTTCTGCAACGGCATTTCTTATGGTCATAGACATATTGGTGCCGGTGTCGCCGTCGGGAACGGGGAATACGTTCAGCTCGTCAACGCTTTCTTTATTATTGATTATATTGTTTGCACCCGAGATGATCGCATCTCTGAGAATTTTTCCGCTTAGCATTAGTCAGATACTCTCCTTGATATTATACTTTGACAGAATCAACGAAAACATTGACCTTATCTACCGTAAAGCCTGTTTCGTCTTCTACCGCAAATCTTACCTTATGAATGATGCTCTTTACTATCGTGGACACATTTACACCGTACATAACGGAAATGTGCAGGTCAATGTAAAGCTTATCGTTCTTATATTTTACCGTGACACCTTTTTCTGAAAGAATAGTCTTGTCGGCAAATTTCTTTATGAATTTCAGAGGTACTTTTTCAATGAATGTCTGTTTTGCATCTACGGCATTCATTCCCACTATGCCAAAGCAATTGGTAACAGTTCCGCCGATAAGGGTGTAGAAGAACTGCTTTGAATAGGTGATCGTTCCTAAGTGGTTGTTTATCGTGATCATTTGTATAACCTCCTTATAAATCGGACTATATCATTATACTATATTTCACGGCGAATTTCAAGCATTTATGCCAAATTACCGTTCAGATACAGAAACTCCGCAGTCTGTAGGACGGGCAATAAAAACGCTTTTGTATTTTTCCGACAGTGTGTTTTTTGCTTCAACAGCCTTGTCTTCATTTTCAAACACGCCGAATACCACGCTTCCGCTACCTGTCATTTCAGCAGAAATCGCGCCTGCCGACAGAATATCGTTTTTGATTTTTTCAATACGATTGTCACGGTAAATCTCTGTGAATACGTTGCTTATGTACTTCGTACCGTCCGAAAGTCTGCCGCAGACAATACTGCTTACAAAGTCGGCATAATGAGTATTAACGGCGGTGGGGTTTTCATCATACTTTGCATAAGCTTCGGCAGTACTCAGCGTAAAACCGGGGTAAATGCAAAGGAACACGCAGTCGCACTCACATTCGGCGGTCATCATATCGCCGCTTGTTATGCTGTACTGTGTTCCTCCTTTTATGCAGATAGGAACATCTGCGCCGATCTTATCGCCGACAGCGCACAATGTTTCGGTATCAAGCTTTCTGCCGAACAGCTCATTGAGCGCCACAAGCGTACCTGCGCCGTCAACCGATGAACCGCCCATTCCGCCCATAAGAGGAACGTGCTTTTCTATATCTACCGAAATTTCCGCATTCATATCCGTTGCCTCAAAGAATGCTCTTGCGGCTTTCCATACGATATTTCTTTCATCGCACGGAATGTCGGGGTTATCGCAGGTTATTCTGCACCCAAAATTATCGGTGCTGAGAACACTTACGGTTATGTCATCGTAAACATCTACGCTCTGCGTTGCAATATTGAGCGAGTGTCTGCCACTCGGCAGTCTGCCCGTTATGTCAAGAAACAAATTCAGCTTTGCATACGCTCTTACCTGAATTTTCATTACAGTACACCGAGATCTTCAAGGAACAGTCTTATGCGTTCAAGTGCCGTCTTGATATGCTGGAGCGAATACGCGTAGGAAACACGGATGTAACCCTCTCCGCACTTGCCGAAAGCATCGCCGGGAACTACCGCAACTCTGTGCTTTTCGATCAGCTGTTCGCAGAATTCCTGAGATGTAAGACCTGTTTTCTTTATCGACGGGAAGATGTAGAATGCGCCTTCAGGCTCAAAGCAGTCAAGACCCATTTCATTGAAGCCCTTGACGATAAGACGTCTTCTCATATCGTATTCGTTACGCATATATTCAATGTCTTTCTTACACTCTTTAAGGGCAACTACAGCGGCGTACTGGCTCATTGTGGGTGAGCACATTATACCGTACTGGTGAATTTTAAGCATCTGTGTAACGATAGGAGCGGGAGCTGCGGCAAAGCCAAGTCGCCAGCCTGTCATTGAGAACGCCTTTGAGAAACCGTTGATAAGAACGGTGCGTTCTTTCATACCGTCTATATCGACTATTGAGCAGTGCTCTTCATCACCGTAGGTAAGCTCGGAATATATCTCATCGGAAATAACGATAATATCGGTATCTCTCAGAACCTCTGCGATAGCTTCAAGGTCGGCTCTTCTCATAACCGCACCTGTCGGGTTGTTGGGATAGGGAAGTACGAGAGCCTTTGTTTTCGGGGTAATGTGCGCTCTGAGCGCCTCTGCTGTCAGCTTGAAACCGTTTTCAACGCTTGTTTCTATTGCAACGGGCGTACCGTTTGCAAGTGTTACTATAGGTCCGTAACAGACAAAGCTTGGCTGAGGGATAAGTACCTCGTCGCCCGTGTCAACAAGCGCTCTTACCGCAAGGTCAATAGCTTCGGATCCGCCGACTGTCACGAGAATTTCATGCAGAGGGTCGTAGGAAACGTGTATTCTGTCGTTTATATAATCATTTATAGCAACGCGAAGATTGGCAAGTCCGGCATTCGCCGTGTAGTTTGTACGACCTTTTTCGAGTACTCTTATAGCTTCTTTTCTTATTGCCCAGGGGGTCTTGAAGTCGGGTTCGCCGACTGAAAGGGAAATTACATCATCGTAACTTGCTGCTATATCAAAGAACTTTCTTATACCCGAAAACTGCAGATCCTGCACTTTTCGGGAGAGTATATTTTCATAATCCATCACGGAGATACTAAACTCCTTTCATCCGTGTTCTTAAGGAACATCTTGTCTTTTTCTTTATATCTGTGCAGAATGAAGTGTGTTGTTGTGCTGAGGACACCGCCGAGAGGAGCTAATCTGTCTGTTACAAACATAGCAACATCACGCAGATTTGTACCCTTTATCGTTACGGCAAGGTCGTATCCGCCGCTCATCAGGTAAACAGAGGATACCTCATCGTACTGTGCTATAACTGCGGCAACATCATCGTAACCACACTGTATCTCGGGAGAAACCCTGACTTCGATAAAAGCGCAGACTGAGTTTCTGTCAAATTCTTCTTCATTTATAATTGCGGTATAACCGATTATCATTCCGCTCTTTTCGAGTTCCGCTATCATCGCCGCGACATCATCGGCTGAGGTATCAAGCATCGCCGCCAACTGTTCATTTGAAAGTCTGGCGTCCTGTCTTAAAAGGTTAACAAGCTTTTCTTTCTTTGTCATCGTCTTATCCTCCGAATTATTTTATACTGATAAATGTAGGATTGCGCTTCTTGAAAAATGCAAGTTCTGTAAATCCCACACTTTTTGCGAGTGCTATTGCCTCGGGAATGCCCTTTCCGAGGTCTTCTGTGCAATGTGCGTCGGAGCCTACAGTAAGTATCTTACCGCCGAGCTCCTTATAAAGTCTTACATAATATTCATCGGGCAGAGTAAGTCCTATCTTCTGCCTTAGTCCGCTTGAGTTGATCTCAATTCCGATATCGTTCTTGATAAGTGTAGAGAATATCTCCTTGATTATCGGAAGATAACGGCTCATATCTATATAAAGTTCCGATTCGCCTACAATATAGCGCAGGGGATATGTAAGGTGACCGAGTACGTCAAATTCGCCCCAGCGAGCCATTTCGAGCATTTCTTCAAAGTACAGCTTCATGATCATTTCGGGCTGTACCTCGTTATAATCAAGAAGATAGAAATCTTCCCAACCGTTGCACATATGAAGTGAGCCGATTATGAAGTCGTATTTGTAGCTAGACAGCATTCTTTTTGTAAGCTCCATATCCTGCAGCGGCTGTCCGAGCTCTACTCCGTATGCCATATTTATTTTATCCGCATACTTCGCAATAAGAGCGGGAGAGATCTCAGACGCACGTTTTACCGGTTCTTCATAGAGGTATTCTTCATCATAGAATTTATTTATTTCAAGATGGTCTGTCAGCGAATAGTACTTTATTCCGAGTTCTATCGCTCGCTTTACCATATCTTCGGGTTCGTTACTTCCGTCGGGTGACAGGTTGGAGTGATTGTGCACATCCATCAGAATTTCTGATTCGTTCATTTTTGCTACCTTCCTTTTGCGGTGGTTTTATATCTATACATTATCTATTTTACCACAAATAAAGCCGTTTGTCTATCGCAATATTCAAATTAATCGGAAGTTTGCAAAAAAATACCGAGGAAATTTATTCCCCGGTAGATCATATTTACTTGTCATTGTCAAGATTGTTGTTGACACCGTATGAAAGCGTCAGCAGGCTGTCGCCGAGGTGAACGTTTTCAACGATTATGTTTTTATGCTCAACGTTTATGTCATAATGGGAGAAGTTCCAGAATGACCTTACGCCGAGTTCTGTAAGTCGGTCAACTATCTCTTTGGTAACCGATTTCGGTATACAGAGAACAGCAACTTCGGGCTTGTTTTCGCGGCAGAAGCTTTCAAGCTCGTCTATATCGGTTATAGTAAGTTTTCCGAGAGGATTTCCGACTATCTTTTTATTTGAATCAAATATGCCGATAAGACTGCATCCGCTTTTTTCAAAGTTTATATGCACGGCAAGCGCCGTACCGAGATTGCCGGCACCGATAAGAATGGTCTTTCTGTGCTTGTCAACACCGAGAATACGACCGATCTCTTTTCGCAGTTCCGAAACATTGTAGCCGTAGCCCTGCTGTCCGAAACCGCCGAAGCAATTCAGGTCCTGTCTTATCTGTGACGCGGTAAGGTGCATTCTTTCAGAAAGCTCCCTTGATGATATCTTTGAAATCTGCTGATCCTCAAGCTCGCCGAGAAAGCGATAGTAGCGGGGAAGTCTGCGTATAACTGAGTTTGATATATTAATGCTTTTCGACAAGATACTGCCTCCTTACAGTCCGGTATTCCGATTAAAGCGATTCTTTCAGTCTGTTGTTGATTTCGAGCAGGAAGTCTTCTGTGTTTACCTTTCTCTTGTTTTCAAGATTTGAAAGAACATAGAGGTCGCCTGTCATAACACCGTCTTCGATCGTCTTTATAGTAGCCTTTTCAAGCTTGTCTGCAAAGTCGGAAAGTTCCTTGTTGCCGTCCAGTTCGCCGCGCTTTCTTAAAGCGCCTGTCCATGCAAACAGAGTAGCTACCGAGTTTGTAGATGTTTCTTCGCCCTTTAAGTGCTTGTAGTAGTGGCGTGTTACTGTACCGTGAGCGGCTTCGTACTCGTAAACGCCTGTAGGTGAAACGAGGACTGATGTCATCATACCAAGACTGCCGAACGCTGTTGCAACCATGTCTGACATAACGTCGCCGTCATAGTTCTTGCAAGCCCAGATATATCCGCCTTCAGAACGTACAACTCTTGCTACGGCGTCGTCGATAAGTGTGTAGAAGTATGTGATGCCTGCGGCTTCAAACTTTTCTTTATACTCATTATCGAATATTTCCTGGAAAATATCCTTGAATGTGTGGTCGTACTTCTTTGAGATGGTGTCCTTTGTTGCAAACCAGATATCCTGCTTTGTATCAAGAGCAAAGTTGAAGCATGCTCTTGCAAAGCTTGCAATACTTGCGTTTATATTGTGAAGTCCCTGAATGATACCGTCAGAGCCGTTGAACTTGTGTATAAGCTGTCTTGTTTCGTTTCCGTCCTTATCGGTTACAACAAGTTCGGCTGTGCTTCCGTCTGCAACCTTCATTTCGGAGTTCTTGTAAACATCGCCGTAAGCGTGACGGGCGATAGTTATAGGCTTCTTCCAGCCGGGGAGCAGAGGAGTGATACCCTTTACAATAATGGGCGCTCTGAATACTGTACCGTCAAGGATCGCACGGATAGTACCGTTAGGTGACTTCCACATTTCCTTTAAGTTGTACTCTGTCATCCTCTGTGCGTTGGGAGTGATAGTAGCGCACTTGACTGCTACGCCGTATTTCTTTGTAGCATTTGCGGAGTCAATTGTAACCTGGTCGTTGGTTTCGTTTCTGTGAACAAGACCGAGATCGTAATAATCTGTCTTTAAGTCAACATAAGGGCAGATAAGTATATCCTTGATCATCTTCCAGATAATTCTGGTCATTTCGTCGCCGTCCATCTCAACGATGGGGGTGGTCATCTGAATTTTTGCCATGTTATAGCCTTTCCTTTCGGTATTACTTGTTGTGCTTGGTGTAGTTAAGCAGACCGCCTGCGAGCATCATACCCTTGCCGCGCTCGGATAATTCGCAGGTAACTTCATACTCTGTACCCTTTGTTATATTCTTTACGGTTATCTTTGTACCGTTTTCTATTGCATTTCTGATACCGGGAAGTTCAAGAACATCGTCACGGTCGATCTTGTCGTAATCAGCTTCGTTTACAAAGCACAGGGGGAGAATACCGTTGTTGATAAGGTTCTGTCTGTGGATACGGGCAAACGACTTGCATATAATAGCCTTTACGCCGAGGTAGAGGGGAGCGAGTGCGGCGTGTTCTCTTGATGAACCCTGTCCGTAGTTTGCACCGCCGACGATAATGCTCTTGCCGAGTTCCTTTGCTCTTGTCGGGAATGTTTCATCGCATACTGTGAAGCAGTACTGTGAAATTGCGGGGATATTTGAACGCAGGGGTAATATCTTTGCGCCGGCAGGCATAATATGGTCTGTAGTGATATTGTCGCCGACCTTGAGAGAAACCTCAGCCTTGATGTCTTCTGCAAGAGGAACGTTTACGGGGAAGGGCTTTATGTTGGGTCCTCTGAGGACTTCTACATTCGGAGCTTCCTCAGGTGTAGCGGGAGGAACTACCATATTGTCGTTTATAAGGAACTTTTCAGGCATTACATAAGGAGGCATATCGCCTGCAAGTCTGGGATCTGTGAATACGCCTGTGAGCGCTGAGATAGCGGCTGTTTCGGGAGAAACAAGGTAGATCTGACCGTCTTTTGTTCCGCTTCTTCCTAAGAAGTTTCTGTTGAAGGTACGCAGTGAGATACCCTTTGAGTTAGGTGACTGACCCATACCTATGCACGGACCGCATGCACTTTCCAGGATTCTTGCACCGGCGCTTATGAGGATCGATAATGCGCCACAGTCAGCGAGCATATTGAATACCTGCTTTGAACCGGGAGCGATCGAAAGGCTGACATCAGGGTGAACTGTCTTACCCTTTAATATATGAGCAACCTTCAGCATATCCTGTAATGAAGAGTTGGTACATGAACCGATACATACCTGATCTATCTTTATAGGACCGATTTCCTTTACGGTCTTTACGTTGTCGGGGCTGTGAGGACAAGCCGCCATGGGAACAAGCTCAGAGAGGTCGATATCGATCTCTTCGTCATATACGGCATCGGGATCCGCACTGAGAGCTACGAAGTCTTCTTCACGGTCCTGCGCCTTGAGGAAAGCAAGTGTTGTTTCGTCTGAGGGGAAGATCGATGTTGTCGCACCGAGTTCTGCGCCCATATTTGTGATAGTTGCACGCTCGGGAACGCTGAGGCTCTTTACGCCTTCGCCACAGTATTCAATGACCTTACCGACACCGCCCTTAACGGACATTATCTGAAGCACCTTTAAGATTACATCCTTTGCGGAAACCCAGTCGTTGAGCTTGCCTGTGAGGTTTACCTTTACGACCTTGGGCATTGTGATATAATATGCGCCGCCGCCCATTGCAACTGCAACGTCAAGTCCGCCTGCACCCATAGCAAGCATACCGATACCGCCGCCTGTGGGAGTATGGCTGTCAGAGCCGATAAGCGTCTTACCGGGCTTACCGAAACGCTCAAGGTGTACCTGGTGGCAGATACCGTTACCGGGACGTGAGAAGTAAATTCCGTGCTTCTTTGCAACACTGCCTATGTATCTGTGGTCGTCGGCGTTTTCAAAGCCTGACTGGAGTGTATTGTGGTCGATATAAGCGAGTGAACGCTCTGTCTTTACTCTGTCTATGCCCATAGCCTCAAACTGAAGATATGCCATAGTACCTGTAGCGTCCTGTGTCAGAGTCTGGTCGATACGGAGACCGATTTCTGTGCCTTTTATCATCTCACCGTCAATTATGTGGTTTTTGATGATTTTTTCGGTAAGGGTAAGTCCCTTGCTTTCGTTGTTTCCCATTTTTGTCCTCCTGAAAAAAAGATTACAGTTAATTATACATTACATTAATGTAAAAGTCAAGAATTTGTACTTGATTATGAAAGAATGAAACGGTAAAATTGCAGAATTTATTTGTTGATGTTGCACAAGCGACAGGACGGTTTATTATCGGATTTATAGAAATTCGTTCCCGAAAGTGCAAATCAGGTGAAAACTGAGAAAATAAACCCGTTGCGGTTGACTTCATACATAGAGATATTGTATAATCTACTATGTATCCCGTGTTTTACGGGAAATTTTACGAGGCGTATCAGATGCGAACCAAACAAATTACCCGAAAGGAAAATATATGTCCGTAAAAAAGAAAGTTGCATTTACTGCATTTGCTGTAGCTGTTTCGCTGATCGCAAGCGGCTGCGGTAAAGCACTGGTGCTTGAAAACGAACCGTCCGGCACAGACCGGAATGATAATATAATAAGCGGCGCACCTGTCAGCAGAACTGTTATAAAGCCTGCCGAAAGCATTCCTGAGCAGACAGGCTCGCATAAGACAGACACTACAACCCAAAAAACGGAAGTTTCTGCCACCGACGAAACACCGGCGTCATCAACAGAGGGGTTTTCGGATGTTCCCGATGATGATGTTCCTGAGGATACGTATCAGCCGGTATCAACGGATGATACCGAACCTCCCGAAACGGTTATTACTTCGGCTGTGGCAACTACCACTAAAAAAAGCGGTACTTCCACACCGAAGCCGGATAACAATTATTCTCCGACACGCACAGATGATCTGCCTGTTAATAACTACACCGCACTGAATTATAATGAGGTAAAAGGCGTGTGGATCTCTTACTTTGAGCTGTACCCGATACTCACGGGAAAAAGCAGTTCTCAGTTCAGGAGCGGGATAGGCGAGTATTACGATAATTGTCTGTCGCTGGGCATAAATACTGTTTATGTTCATGTCAGACCTTACGGTGATGCAATCTATAAATCGGATTATTATCCGTGGTCGAAATACTGTACGGGATATATCGGGGAAGATCCGGGCTATGATCCTCTTGAAATTATGACGGAAGAGGCGCACGCACGCGGAATTTCATTTCAGGCGTGGATCAATCCCTTGCGTTGCTATCAGGAAGACGACGCACCCAAGGTAAGCACTTCATATAAAACGGGTCAGTGGTATGACACTAAAGACGGAGATTATATAGTCAAGGTAAATTCGTACTGGTGGCTCAATCCCGCATATAAAGAGGTAACCGACCTGATTGCAAACGGTGTTGCGGAGCTTGTGTCAAAATATGATGTTGACGGTGTTCATATAGACGATTATTTCTATCCCACTACCGAATCATACTTTGACAGTATTGCGTTCAACGCTTCATCATACAGCAGTCTGTCACAGTTCAGACTTGACAATTGCAGTCGTATGGTGTCGGGAATGTATAATGCCGTCAAGTCACACAATCCGACAGCATTGTTCGGCGTAAGCGCTCAGGGAAACGTTACAAACAACGAAACTCAGCTTTATGCCGATGTGGAGAAATGGTCAAAAGAGGACGGCTATGTCGATTATATGGCACCTCAGATATATTACGGTTTTGATAACGGCGGTCAACCGTTTGAACAGGTGGTCGAGCAGTGGGATAAAATGCTCGCCGGTACCGGAAAATCGCTTATACCCGGTCTTGCGGTGTACAAGATAGGCACAGAGGATGAATGGGCAGGAAGTGGAAGATACGAATGGAAAAATGATAAAGAAATAATAAAAAGGCAGATTGTAAAATCGCAGGGAACGTCAAATTACGGTGGCGTTATACTTTACAGCTATCAGTTCATTTTTGAGCCGGACAGTGATGTAAAGCAGGCGGTAAACAAGGAGATCTCGGCATTTAAACCGCTCCTTACGCAATAATTGCCGTGATATCGGAAGGAAGAACAGAAGATGAGAAATAAAGGGATCAGAATAATGGCGGGTGTGCTGTCGGCATTTATGCTTTTGTCACAGTTCAGCGCCGTTGCTGAGGAAAGTGCAAGTGACAATACGGCTTCATCGGCTGAAACATCGGAGCAGTCAAAGGAAACCACTCCGCAGGTAGCCGAATCAAAATTCACATTGTCGGATGCGCTCAAGGCAACCGTGGTAAACCTCGGGGATTTCGAGGCTGAGAAGTTCAGCGAGAATTTTTCGGCCAAACTTGATACGCTTATCAGCTATGGAATGAACGGAATATACATAAACCCATATACAAAAGATGTTTCGTATTATTCTACAAATATGAACAAAGGCGGTGACAGGCTGGAAAAAGCGCTTGATATTGCCACTAAAAAGGGTATGCAGAGATTTGTGTACTTTGATGTGAACAGAACAATGACGGCTTGTCCCGATGGTGAGGACAAGTATGATTTTCTTGTCAGCGAAGCTCACAAATTTGCGCTGAGATACAGATGCAACGGCATAATTCTTACCGGCTTTTACGGCTCAAACACCAATACCGTTTATGACGAATACATGAAAAACGGCTCAGGTATCGGATATAAGAACTGGCTTTATGACAGCGTGGAATACAAGTTCACGACAGTAAGCGATGTTATTCATCTGTCAGATAATTCCATAGCGGTAGGTCTTGACGCAAAGGATATATGGGCAAATTCGTCAAAGAACAAAAACGGAAGCGATACTTCTGCAAAATATTCTGCTTATTATAACGGCTATGCTGATACAAAGGCGTTTGCCGAAAAAGGGCTTGCGGACTTTATCGTAGTCAATGCGTCCGGTTCTCTTGATGATGAAACGCTGGCGTTTGATAATGTCTGCTCATGGTGGAGCGATGTTGCAAAAAAAGCCGATATACCGTTTTATGTTGTTCATCATAACGAAAAAATAGGTACAGATGAAACAGGATGGAGCGTTGAGGATCAGCTTCTAAAACAGCTTGCCAAAGCAGATGAGCTTGATAATTATTCGGGCAGTGTTTTCTATTCTGAAAAATCGCTTGAAGAAAACCCGATGGGTACGACCGACACTCTTACAAAGTACTTTAACGAGCAGATAAACGTTGACAGCCTTTTTGAAGACCTTGAAATGACTTCACCGTACTATACAAGCTATTCTACCGATGATACTTCCGTTGCGTTCATGGGTACTTTTGACGAGAACTTTGACGTATATTTCGACGGTGAAAAGCTTTCACTCAACGAAGCGGGTAACTTCTACTTTGAAAAACAGCTTGAAGTCGGAATGAACACGTTTGTGATAACTCACAAGGGAAAGACGATATATTATAACATTGAGAGAACCATCAATGTGCTCAAATCTATCGGAAGCTCGATTTCAGAAGGGAAGACGCTGAATGTAGACGGCGGTATGTCGGTATCTGTACTTGCGGTTGCGTACAAGGGGTCATATGCCACAGCAACTCTCGGCGGTACGACTGTCGAACTTACCGAGAATGCAAAGTCGGATGCAGTTGACATAAACTCTTCCTATGCGGCTTTCACCGGTAAGATTACTGTACCCGAAGGTATTGTCGATGAAGAACAGTATCTCGGAAACATAGAGATATCCGCTTCTTATGCGGGCTATTCACGAACATACATAGGTGCGGAAGTGATAGTCAATGCTGTCAAACTGCCGGATAAGAATGTAGAAGTTATCGATGAGATCCCTGCGGATCAGAGTTCTTTCGGAAACGGAGAAGTTGTCGGAAAGCTCTCCGCGGCGGTTTCAGACGATACGGAAGTTACATATGTAAAGCTCAACAAGAATTTTGCATATATCTATGACGGAACTAACACCGACTCTGTAAACCCTCCGAATGTAGGACAGTTACCGGAAGGCACTCTTGACTATTATAAGAGTGAATGGGACGAATACTATGTTACCGATTCCGGCAAGCGTTTTCTTAAAGAAGACGCGGATCTTGTCAGAGGTTACGGAATGGGTTCAAATCCGCTTGTTGTCAATGCAATAGGTAATGTCGGCGGTGATTCGTTCATTCAGATGTCACTTGAAGACCGTGCGTCGTTCACGGTAACTCCTGTAGGAAACGACTATTATACAGGCGTAGACGGCGATTTCAACCTTGATGATTTTACGGCAGACTATATATACATAACATTTGATAATATCACCTCGGTAACAGCTCTGCCTGATTTCAACAACTGTACTGTGTTCAGTGCGGGCGAGTGGAAACAGGTCGAAGTAGACGGCGTAATGAAATTCAGACTGATACTGAAACTCCGTCAGCCCGGTGTATATGCCGGAAACAGCGCTACTTACGACAGCGACGGTAATCTTATGTTCAAGTTTGAAATTCTCACAAACGACATAACAAATATGACGATAGTGATCGATCCGGGTCACGGCGTATCGGAATACGGCTACGATGATCCCGGTGCGATAGGTCATATTGAAGAAGCGGGCGCAAATCTTGCTGTTGCAAAACTTGTAGAATCAAAGCTCAAGGCACTTGGTGTAAACGTTGTAAGACTGAAAACAGAGAGCGAGTTCTATGATACAAAGCGCAGACCTTACTATGCCCGTGATTACGGTTGCGATCTTTATATTGCGATCCATTCAAACAAGGCGGGTTCCGAAAGTCCGCGCGGAACAGAGTGCTACTATTATACGTCGTACTCTCAGCCGCTCGCAGAGGCGCTTACAAATCATGTATCGTCGTATTTCAGCAACAATGTATATTCTGACGGAGCAAACTGCAACAGAGGCGCTCAGTACAGTTATATGTGGACGACAAAACAGCAGGACTTCCCGTCGGTACTTATAGAAATGGGATTTGTAAGTAACTATGAAGACGCTATGGCTCTTGCAAGCAGCTCGCATCAGGATGGCATAGCACAGAGCATAGTTGACGGTATAAAGGAATACGTAACAAGAAGCGGAGTTTCTTCGTATTGACAATTGTAAATGCGGCAGGCTGTGTGCCTGCCGCATTTTATGTTATGTGTTTTCTTTTTTATGAAAGAAGCAAAAAAATACTTGCAATTTACGCGCGTCTTTGATATAATATTAATGTACTATGCAAAGGGCTGTGTTGCCCGGTGCAAATCTAATATTAAAAAAAGAAATGGGGACTTCCAATGCCAGCAAATATAGTTGTAGGAACTCAGTGGGGCGACGAAGGTAAGGGTAAGATCATTGATATTATCGCTTCAAGAGCCGATGTAGTAGTCCGTTCACAGGGCGGTAACAACGCAGGTCATACAGTAGTAAACGACGGACAGACCTACAAGCTTCACCTTATTCCTTCAGGCATTCTTTATAAAAACACTCCCTGCCTTATCGGTGCAGGCGTAGTTCTTGATCCTAAGGATCTTTTAGGTGAAATCGACAGCCTTTCACCCAGAGGCGTTTCTTTCGACAACCTCAAGATAGATCCCAGAGCTCACGTTGTAATGCCCTGGCATATAACACTTGACGGACTTTCAGAGAAGTTCAGAGGCAACTCTGATATCGGTACGACAAAGCGCGGAATAGGTCCTTGCTATATGGACAAGTATGAGCGTTGCGGTATCCGTGTTTACGATCTTGTTCACCCTGAAGTTTTCGCTGAGAAGGCAAGAATGACAGGCAAGCTCAAGAACAAGATAATCACAGAAGTTTACGGCGGTGAGCCTCACGACATAGAAGCTATCATAAAGGAATACACAGAATACGGCAAGCGTCTTGCAAAGTATGTTGACGACGTATCCGTTATCGTTTATGAAGCTGCAAAGGCAAACAAGACGATAATGTTCGAGGGTGCGCAGGCTACTCTCCTTGATATTGATTTCGGTACTTATCCTTACGTTACATCTTCACACCCGCTTTCAGCAGGTGTCTGCGTAGGTACAGGTGTAGGTCCCATGATCATATCCAACATAATCGGTGTTGCAAAGGCTTATACTACACGAGTAGGTAAGGGTCCTTTCCCGACAGAGCTTGACGATGAAATAGGCGAAACGATCAGAAACAAGGGCGGCGAGTTCGGTACAACGACAGGCAGACCCAGAAGAACCGGCTGGTTCGATGCTGTTATAGTACGTCATTCGGTAAGAGTAAACGGACTTTCTTCACTTGCCATCAATAAGCTTGATACACTCGGCGGTATAGGTGATCTCAAGGTATGCGTTGCTTACAAGAAGCCTGACGGTACTGTTATTGAGAATTTCCCCGCAGCGCTTGAAGAACTTGCTGACTGCACACCTGTTTATGAAACTCTCAAGGGCTTTGACGATGATATTTCTGCTTGTCGCAGTTTTGATGAACTGCCCGATGCCTGCAAGAAGTATATTGAAAGACTTGAAGAGCTCTGTGACTGCCATATTTCTATGGTCGGCGTTGGACCTGACAGAGAGCAGATAATCGAAAGATAACAAAACTGTAGGACGTGTTTGATTGAATATCCTTTTTATCGGAGATGTTGTAGGGCAGAAGTCATGTGCAAATCTCAGAGAAAAATTACCTTTGCTCAAAAGAGAGTATAATATAGATACTGTGATCGTAAACGGAGAAAACTCCGCCGACGGAAACGGCATAACACCTGTAACGGCAAAATACCTGCTTGACAGCGGTGCCGACTGTATAACTACCGGCAATCATTGTTTCAGACGGAAAGAAATGGACGCCTTTTACGAAACATCTGATATAGTGATCCGTCCCGCAAATTTTCCCGATGAAGTAGTCGGAAAAGGGTACACGATACTTGACCGCGGCAGATACTCAATATGTGTAATAAATCTTATGGGTGTTGTGTTCATGCAGAATCTTGAAAATCCTTTTCACTGCATTGACAGAATATTGAATGAGGTTAAATCAAAGGTAATAATCGTTGACTTCCATGCGGAGGCAACATCAGAGAAAAGGGCGCTGGGTCACTATCTTACCGGTAGGGTTTCAGCCGTACTCGGCACTCACACTCACGTTCAGACAGCCGATGAAGAGATCCTCGGCGGTCATACAGGATACATCACTGATGTCGGTATGACCGGTGTTACCGATTCGGTTCTCGGCATTAAAAAAGAGATTATTATTAATAATATGATAACGGGATATCCGCAGAGATATGAATATGCAGAAGGCAGATATTATATCTGCGGTGCGGTTATTTCGGTTGATGAGAAAACAGGTATCTGTACCTCTATAAAGAGGATCAGATACTGAATATAAATTACCGGGAGGTTTAAAATGGAAGTAGTAAAAGTTTCAGCAAAATCCGTTCCTAAGTCGGTTGCAGGCGCAATAGCAGCAGTTATCCGTGAAAACGGCGAAGTTGAAGTTCAGGCTGTTGGCGCAGGCGCTTCTAATCAGGCAGTAAAAGCTATAGCAATTTCAAGAAGCTACATGGCACTGTCCGGTGTGGATCTTGTGTGCATTCCTGCTTTCACTACCGTAAGCATTGACGGCGAGGAGCGCACAGCAATGAAGTTTATCGTTGAATGCCGATAAGCTTGTATTTATGGTAATTTAAGAGGAGAATTGTTCCGGCAGTTCCGGCACCGCTCTGACGTTTTGTTGTCAGGGCGGATTTTTTTGTATATATACTTCTTACGGGCAGATTATATAATTATAAAACGGAGGTATATATGACAGATATTATAATAATCGACCGTCACGAATCTTTATCACTGCTTGCGGCTGAAATTCTGTCGCATTCGTTTGAAATACGTTATTGCAGCGACAAGTCGCTTTACAAAACCGGAAAAGGGCAGATATTGAATATATGGCGGACTGACAGACTCAACGGACTTGCGTCGGAGAAGTGTATAATAGTGCTTGGTGAAACCTGTGTTTCAGTGCCGCGGATAATACCGGACAGTGCCGTTATTATCGCAAATGCAATGAATAAAGAGCAGATGTCGGCATTGACAAATGCCACAGGTAATGTAATCACCTGCGGAAATCTCTTAATGGACACAGTGTCATATACAAGTGTTACAGATGATACTGTAACGGTTTCATTCGGCAGGACTTTTTCGACATTATCCGGCAGAGAAATCCAACCGTTTGAAAAACCTGTTTACCGCTATAATGATGAAAGCGTATATTCCGTGCTTGCTGTCACAGCTCTGCGTGTGTTACTCGATGACTGCGGATTCTGAACCGTGACTTTTAAGGACGATATAAAATATACACGATATACTTGTATTTTTTTTGCGTCTGGTGTATAATGTATATAATAGCATTATAGTAGTGTAGTGTGCCCTTTGGTACATTTGTGATCATAACTTGTAACGCGGCACTTGTTTGCTTGCGGGAAAGGTGTATTATTATGGATAAAAAAGCAAATCGTACAGTTGCAAGCCTGAGAATATCAAACGACGTTCTTACAAAAATAGCGGAAGTTGCCGCTACCGAAATCAGGGGTGTAGCGTCTGAAGGCGAACATCTTGTTGTAAGCGACAAGAATATTGCACAGATCACCGGTAAGATCATGACCCCTTCTCCGGTAAAGGCAGTACTCAAGAATGACGCTGTTGAAGTAACGGTCAATATCGTTGTGCTGCAGGGCTTTAAAGCTGAAAATGTAGCACAGTCGGTCCAGGAGAGTATAAAGTCTGCCATACAGAATATGGCAGGTATCTCCGTATCTAAGGTCAATGTAAAAATTGCTGATATTATGCTTTCCAAATCAGCTGAATAAATAAAGGAATTTTAATTAAATGGCAGAAAGAAAACTTACACGTCACGAAATGAGAGAAGCGGCACTGCTGATTCTCTTCCAGAGAAAACTTAACCCCGAAACTCTTGATGAGCTTCTTGAAGACTGCAAGGAATCGTTTGAGTTTGAATATAACTCTCAGTCGGTAAAGCTTGCAAACGGAGTAGAAGAACACGAGGATGAGCTGAATAAAATAATCGAGAGCTATTCGCCTTCCAGAAAACTCGACAGAATTTCCTACATAAACCTTGCTATTATGAAGATAGCTATTTATGAGATGAAGTACTGTCCGTCAGTTCCCGATAAAGTAGCTATAAATGAGGCAATAGAATTTGCTAAGGAATATACAGACAAGGCAGATGTGCGTTTTATAAACGGCGTGCTCAATTCTTACTATAAGGACAGCCTTAACAATAAGGAACAGCCTGATGCCTGATTTTTTTACCGTAACCGTATCGCAGGTCACAAGGCGGCTTTCGATGTTAGTAAAAGGCGACAAGGCGCTTTCTGATATCTATGTTGCAGGGGAAATATCAAATTTTACTTTGCACAGAGCGTCAGGTCATATGTATTTTACGTTGAAAGATGAAACATCGTCAATAAAGTGCGTTATGTTCGCCGGCAAAGCCGCAGGGCTTACATTTATGCCTTACAGTGGTCAGAGCGTGATCGTCCGCGGCGGCGTGAATGTATACGAGCGTGACGGCGCAAATCAGATATATGTAAGCGAGATCATCGAAAAGGGTCAGGGTGAGCTTGCGCTTGCCTTTGAAAAGGCAAAACGTGAGCTTGAAGCAGGAGGATACTTTGACAAGAAGCGTCCGATCCCGAAACAGCCGAAAAAAGTCTGTCTTATAACAGCCGAAAAAGGTGCGGCATTACAGGATATGCTGAATATCATCGCAAGGCGCAGACCGATACTTGAGGTCGTGCTTATTCCTGTTACCGTGCAGGGTGCATACGCACCTGCAACACTTATAAACGGCATTGCGGCGGCACAGACGACAGATGCCGATCTGATTATAATAGGCAGGGGCGGCGGTTCAGAGGAGGATCTGTCGTGCTTTAACGACATCGGATACGCAAAGGCGTTGTATAACAGTGAAATACCGACAATATCGGCGGTAGGACACGAAACGGATTTTACAATATCGGACTTTGTTGCGGATTTGCGTGCGCCTACTCCATCGGCGGCGGCAGAAATTGCCACGTCGGTTACCTGTGACGATCTGAGCGAACATATAGAACTGACTTATGACAAGTTAAGCGATATAGTACACTCTCAGATAGAAGGGTACGAACAGCTTATTGACGGTTATCAGAGACACATAGCGGCATATAGCCCAATAAACCGACTTGAAAGATCACAAAGAGAGCTTGAATTGCTTGACAGCAGAGTCAAGGTGGCTGTAACAGGTCATATCCGCAGTAACGAGGCGCTTGTTGAAAGCTATACGGACAAGATAGAGGCACTTAGCCCCGTAAATGTGCTCAGGCGCGGTTACAGCGCTGTTACCGTAAACGGCAGGACCGCAGGCAGTATCAATGATATATCCGTCGGCGACAAAGCGGAAATACTTATGTCTGACGGCATAGCAAAGGCAACAATAACAGAAATTGAAAAGAGCAGCGAGGTGCGTTTTAAATGAGCTTTGAAACAGCTATGAAAAGACTTGATGAGATATCGGTTCAGATGGAACAGCCGGATATCACGCTTGACAACTCGATGAAATGCTATAAAGAAGCGGTTGAGCTTATAGCGTTCTGCCGCAAGTATATTGATGAAGCCAAGCTTACGGTACAGAAGCTGGAAGAGGCGTAATATGCAGATGAACCTGATCGGCACTCCAAAAAATAAAGAAGAGTTTGACACTATGTTCAAGGCATATCGCATATATTTTGAGGAACAGCTGAAAGCTGTCTGCGATTCGTTCTTCGACAGCGGCGCAAAATACAGGGCTCTTTATGATGCGGCGGCATACAGCCTGGAGGCAGGCGGCAAGCGGATAAGACCCGTGCTTGCGTTCGAGATGTGCCGTGTATGCGGGGGAGATCCGTCCGATGCACTCCCTGCGGCGATCGCTATTGAGATGATACACACGTTTTCTCTTATACACGATGATCTACCTTGTATGGATAACGATGATATGAGAAGAGGCAGACCGAGCTGTCACAAGGCACACGGCGAGGCAGTAGCCCTTCTTGCGGGCGACGCACTTACGGCATATGCGGGAAAGGTCATATGCGACAGCAGTCTTTCTGCCGACAAAAAAGCCGCTATGATACAGGTGCTTTACGACAGGACCATCGGTATGATAGAGGGTCAGACAATTGATATAGACGGCAACTTTGGTACGCTGGACGGACTTTTTTCAATGTACGAGATGAAAACGTCGGAACTGCTGACAGCCGCCTGTGTTATGGGTTGTATAGCGGCGGGAGCAGATAAGGACAAGATATCTGCCGCAACGGCGTATGCTCACGATCTGGGACTTGCATTTCAGATAGTGGACGACATACTTGATGTAACGTCTACTTCAGAAGAACTGGGAAAGCCTGTCGGAAGCGATGAAGAGCAGAACAAGACGACAAGCGTTACATTGCTCGGACTTGAAAAGGCAAAGGAACTTGCGAAAAAGTATACCTGCGGTGCAGAAAAAGCGCTTACTGCGTTTGATGATACCGTATTTCTGAACAAACTGACGGATCTGCTTTTAAGCAGAAAAAAATGACGAGGGTAGTTATACCCTGAGGAGTTCAATATAAATGAGAACTGATCAGATAAATGTAATTTTACTTATTGCGCTGATAAGCTGGGGTACGGCACAGATAATAAAGACATTCATACATTTTATCAAGACGAAAAGCTTCAAGGCTGAACGTCTTACAGGTGCGGGCGGTATGCCGTCTGCGCATTCGGCTACTGTCTGTGCGACTGCAATAACCACCTGCAGAGTATGCGGAATATGCTCGCCTGAGTTTGCGCTTGCGATGATACTTGCAATGGTCGTAATGTATGACGCTATGGGCGTCAGACGCTCGGCAGGTCTTCAGGCAAAGGAAATCAACCGCTTAAGACGTGTGGTAAACGAGCTTGATGAAGAGTTTATGGATAAATTCGACGATAAGGTCGATGAGATAGAAGAAAAGAAGCCCGAAGAGATACACGAGCTCAAGGAGTTCCTTGGCCATACTCCTCTTGAGGTGCTTTGCGGAGCTTTGCTCGGAATACTTATAGCTATGGCTGTACCGATACAGGTAGTCGGCTGATAATACATCAATCAGGTGAATAAAATTGATATTGAAAAACGATATGTCCGCCGAGTACCTGAAGTCGCTTACCCCCGAACAGCGTAAAAAACTATGTACGGAGATAAGGCAGCTTCTCGTAAAAACGGTAACGGTAAACGGCGGTCATCTTGCGTCAAATCTCGGAACGGTCGAGCTTACGGTGGCAATGCACACTGTCTTTGACTCTCCGAAGGATAAATTTGTTTTTGATGTAGGGCACCAGTCCTACACACATAAGATAATAACAGGCAGAGCAGGGAAAATGAATACACTGCGCTGTGAAGGCGGATTGTCCGGCTTTCCGAAATCCGAAGAGTCAGAGCACGACGCTTTTATCGGCGGTCACAGCAGTATTTCTATTTCTGCGGCGCTCGGTATTGCAAAAGGTATGCAGCTTAACGGCGACGACCACAGCGTAGTCGCGGTTATCGGTGACGGTGCGTTTACCGGCGGCGAAGCATACGAGGGTATGAACAATGCAGGTAAGAGCGACTGTAATCTTATAGTTGTGCTCAACGACAATGAGATGTCGATATCCAAAAATACCGGAGCGCTGGCATTATATCTTGCGCAGATACGGTCAACAAGGAAGTATTACAGCACAAAGACTTCCGTCAAGAATGTACTTGACAAAACCCCCATAATAGGCAAGGGGCTTGGTAAGGCGGCAAAAGGTACAAAGCAGTTGCTTAAATTCGCCATCTACCACTCAAATCTGTTTGAGAATTTCGGCTTCAAATATCTTGGTCCTATTGACGGGCATAATCTTGATGAGCTTACAGAGGCACTGATGGTTGCGAAAATGATGCACAAGCCGTGCCTTGTTCATATTTACACAAAAAAAGGAAAAGGCTATGCGCCTGCCGAAGACAATTCGGGCGAATATCACGGATTACCGCCTAAAAATCAATGCGGTAATGACGGCGAGTGCTTTACCGAAGTATTTGGAAAGACCCTTCTTTCGTTTGCCGAAAAGGACAATAATATATGCGCCGTGACTGCGGCGATGAAATACGGTACGGGACTTCAGTATATTTCAAAGGCTTTTCCCGAACGCTTTTTTGATGTCGGAATTGCGGAACAGCACGCTGTGACTTTCTGTGCAGGACTTGCAAGTCAGGGAAAACTACCTGTTTTCGCTGTATATTCGTCATTCTTACAGCGTTCATATGACCAGCTTATACACGACTGTGCGATAGAAAACCGTCATATTGTGCTTGGAATTGACAGAGCGGGGTTTGTCGGCGAGGACGGAGAAACACACCACGGTTTGTTTGATGTGGCTATGTTGTCAACCGTTCCGACCGCAACGATTTATTCGCCGTGCGATACAGCGGAACTTTCTGTCTGTCTCGAACACGCACTGTACAGCGATACAGGTATATCTGCGGTAAGATATCCGCGCGGTTGTGAGCTTTCGCATTCGGATACCGATAAATACTGTGATTACAGATATATTTCAAGCGGAAACAAAAAGCTTATCTTCACATACGGCAGAATAACCGCATATGCAAAAGAGCTCAGCGACACTGCCGATATATTACAAGCGATAAAAATTTATCCCATATCCGATGAAATCATAAATATATGCCTTAACTATGATGAGATATACGCTTTTGAAGAGGGCGAAAAAGAGGGCGGAATAGCGCAGAAGCTTTGCACCGCCTTAGTTCTTGCAGGATACAAGGGTAAATTTTCTATAACTGCCGTTGACGGATTTATCCGCCACGCAAGCGTTGCTACACAACTTCACAATGCAAAGCTTGACGCTGACGGTATGAGAGAGATCATAGGAGGATAATATGCCAAAAAGACTGGATGTTTATCTTTCCGATAACAATATTGTAAAAAGCCGCAGTCTTGCCGCTACTCTGATAAAACAGGGAAGCGTTGAGGTAAACGGCAGGGTATGCACCAAGCCTTCGTTTACGGTTGGTGACGATGATACCGTAAAAATAATCGGAGAACTGCCTAAATATGTCGGCAGAGGCGGACTTAAACTTGAAAAGGCATTGGCTCACTACAGACTGCATCTTGACGGCGCTGTCTGCATTGATATCGGCGCTTCTACAGGCGGATTTACCGATTGTATGCTCCAGAACGGCGCAGAAAAGGTGTATTCTGTAGATGTCGGTACTGACCAGCTTGATGAAAAGCTCAGAAACGACAGCAGAGTAATTTCTATGGAAAAAACCGATATAAGAAACTGCGTCGGCACATTGCCGCAGGTTGACTTTATCAGCATAGATGTATCATTCATATCGCTGAAACTGGTACTTCCGTCCGCGTTTGCACTTCTTAAAGACGGCGGCGAGTGCGTGGCACTTATAAAACCGCAGTTTGAAGCGGGAAAAGCGCACCTGAGCAAAAACGGCATAGTGCGTGACACCAAGGTACTTAAAAAAGTCTGTGAAGAAATTGCGGAATTTGCATCAGCCGTGGGTTTTGAACGCGGAGAGATCATACCCTCCCCGATAACGGGCGGTGACGGCAATACCGAATATCTTATATATTTAAAACGACCGAAAGCAGGTGACAAGCTTTGAAAGTAATGATATGCGCCAACCTTGATAAGGAGAGAAGCCGCAAGGCGGCTCTTGATGTCTGCTCAAAGCTTATTGATATAGGTTTTCAGCCGCTTATTGAAAAGCAATACGAAAGTGCTATAAAAGTAGACAAAGCGTTCTATTCCGAAACGGACAAGCTTGTAAACGAGTGCGATATGTTTATGACTATCGGCGGTGACGGAACTATTCTCAAGTGGGGACAGAAAGCGGCAGTGTGTGGTAAACCACTGCTCGGAATAAATACCGGACGGCTCGGCTTTATGACTTCTATTGAAAGCGATGAGCTTGAAACGCTTGAACGGCTCAGAACAGGCGACTACAGTATCAGCAGAAGAATGCTCCTTGACATTGAGTATGAGGGTAAAGGTAATTTCAGCGCGATAAATGATGTCGTGTTCAATAAGTGTCGTTACTCAAAGCTCCCTGAGTTCATCGTATCGGTAGAAGAGTACGAGGTCACAAAGATAAGGGCAGACGGTATAATTTTCAGCACACCGGCAGGCTCAACCGCCTATTCGCTGTCGGCAGGCGGTCCTATTATATCACCGGACGCGCAGTGCATTGAGTTCACTCCGCTGTGTGCGCATTCTCTTTTCGGCAGACCTATGATATTTTCATCGGATTCAGAGATAACGGTACGTTTTTCCGCATACGAAAACAGCGGCGTATCGCTGAGTATTGACGGAAACGATGATATGGACTTCAACGAGGGAGAAACGATAAAGATAAGACGTTCAAAGCAGGAGCTTTCACTTATCGATATAAACGGAAGCAGTTTCTATAAGGCTGTACACAATAAGCTAATGCGTCCGCTGAAATGATTAACTAAGGGGTGATATTGTGAAAAAGAAAAGACAGGCTGAGATATTGAGGATAATATCCACCAATGAGGTTGAAACGCAGGAGATGCTTCTTAATCTTCTTCGTGAACGCGGTTATGACGTAACGCAGGCTACAGTTTCCCGTGACATCAACGAGATGAACATTGAGAAAACCGTGTCGGCAAACGGCGTAAACTGTTATGCAAAAGCCGAAAAGGTACATACAGTCAAGTTTCACAATATCATTTCGGAAGCTGTCGTCAGTATTGATTATGCTATGAATATTGTTTCGATAAAATGTCACAGCGGACTTGCAAATGCGGCGTGTGCAGGGCTTGATATGATGAATTTGTCATATGTTGTCGGCACTATCGCAGGCGATGATACTATTTTCGTACTTACGCGCACAGAGAGTGACGCAAGAATGCTGACGCGTCATCTGAAAGAATTGCTTTAAGTAAGGAGGTCGGCGTTTTGCTAAGAGAATTGTCTATTGAAAATCTTGCGGTCATAGAAAAGGCGTCGATTGCCTTTGATAATAAGCTGAACGTATTCACAGGTGAAACGGGTGCAGGTAAGAGCATACTTATCGGCGGCATAAATGCGATACTCGGCGGCAGAGTAAGCAAGGATATAGTAAGAGCGGGAGCTGATAAGGCGGTTGTGACGGGACTTTTTGACGACCTGCCGCAGACTGTTGTCGATAAGCTTACCGAAAACGGTTTTACTGCTGAGGACGAACTTTTATTACAGCGTGATATACATTCGGACGGAAAGAGCACAGCCAGAATAAACGGTAGGGCAACAACCGTTTCGATACTGCGCGATATTGCCGCAGAGCTTATAGATATACACGGTCAACATGACAACCGCCTGCTTATGGACGGCGATAATCAGCGGGAAATTCTCGATAATTACGGCAGAAACGGCGAACTGCTCAGGGAGTACGGTGTGGCATTCAAGGAGTTTTCCGCACTGTCGCGCAAGATAAAGGAAGTCAGCCGCAAAAAGACCGAATCGCTTGAAAAGGCAGAACTGCTCAGAGAACGGCTTGAGGAACTGGACAGATACAATTTTTCTGCTGATGAAGAAGAAACTATCAAGCAGAAGCTGGAGGAACTGCGTAATGCTGAGTATATAAGCGAAAATCTGTATAATGCGCAGACGGCGATTTCGGGTGACGATGATACAGACGGTGCATATTCACTGCTTGAACGTTGCCGTGACAGTGTTTCATCGCTCAGCGATACTATGCCTGAGCTTGAAAAGCTGTCGGAAAGAATATCGGATATGCTTGTGGAGCTTGAAGATATAAGAGAGGAAATAGCGCAGCGCATACCCGACGATGATGAAGATACAGCCGGCATGCTGAGCGTTTATGAAGAACGGCTGAG
This sequence comes from Ruminiclostridium sp., assembly GCA_017935365.1. GTDB lineage: Bacteria > Bacillota > Clostridia > Oscillospirales > Ruminococcaceae > Ruminiclostridium_E. The sequence goes on from JAGBHT010000033.1 coordinate 70,903, forward strand.
CGTGATATTAAGGCTTCGCAGAAAGTACGGCGTAGAGCTTCCCGAAATACTTGAAAATTCGGAAAAATGGCGCACGGAGCTGTATGAAATAGATAACGGCGACGATATTATTGAAGAACTTACAGAAAAGAAAAAAGAAGCGGGCGAAAAGGTAAAGCAACTTGCCGCAGAGCTTACAAAAAGCCGGAAAAAGGCGGCGGACGAGCTTGCAAAACGTATTTCTTCCGAACTTGCATTCCTTGATATGCCTGATATAAGGCTTGTATTTGATATATCGCAGGACAAGGTCACGCTGAGCGGTATGGATAAGGTTGAAATGCTTATATCCGTAAATAAGGGCGAAGAGCTTAAGCCGATGAGTAAAATAGCATCGGGCGGAGAGCTGTCAAGAATAATGCTTGCTATAAAGAATGTCCTTGCAGATACCGATAAACTGCACACAATGATATTTGACGAGATAGATACGGGTATCAGCGGCAGAGCGGCTACCAAGGTAGGAATAAAGCTTCACGAAGCGGCTAAGAACAGGCAGATACTCTGCGTCACACACCTTGCGCAGATAGCGGCTATGGCAGATACACAGCTTCTTATCAAGAAGACAAGTGATGACAAGCGTACATATACGGCGGTCACAAAGCTTGACTTTGACGGCAGGAAAAGGGAGATTGCAAGGATCATTTCGGGTGATGAAAACGACCCCATATCGCTTGAAAATGCGGAAATGCTGCTCACAAGAAAGAACGAAGTATAAAATTATAATACGCAGTCCGGGAAGAACGAAACTTCCCGGACTGTTTTTATATTCCTATCACAAACCGACACTTTTTTCTTTCTCTTTGTCCTATAATAAACGAGGGGCTTGGAAATGGTGATCTATATTGATGTGCTTATACTGATTAACCTGTACGTTACATATTTTCAGATACTTGCGGTATCTGTGCTTACTCACCGCAAGGTTATATGGTACAGAAAACTGATATCTGCGGGGATAGGCGGAGCGGCATCTCTTTGCATATTCATATCGCAGGATATGGTTATAACGCTTACAATGCTTAAAATAGCGCTGTGTTTCATTATAGCGTTTACAGCGTTCGGGTACGGCGGATTTTTGACGTATATGAAGAGCGTTTTGTTTTTGCTGTTTGTGAATTTTCTGTTTTCGGGACTTATGCTTTGCGTTTGGCTGTTTGCCACTCCGATGAAAATGCTCTTTATAAATGGTACGGTGTATTTCGGAATAGACACTATGACGGTGATTTTATGCACCTGTGCCGCCTATACGGTAATGAGGATAATAAGACTGATACTTGACAGAAACGGCAGAACCGACAGAAAATATACAGTCGAGATCCACAACAACGGAAAGCAGTGCAGGCTGTCCGCACTTGCCGACAGCGGAAACGGACTTGTCGACTGCTTCAGCGGGTTACCCGTCATAGTGTGCAGGCGCGATATATGCGCTGATATTTCACCGCCTGCAATTATGGCGATAGACGGCAGTAAAGACCTGTCACAGCTGTGCACGGAAATGATAAAGGGTGTGCGCATTATGCCGTTTTCAACGGTCGGTAAGGACGGGCTTATTTGCACGTTCAGAGCCGACAGTGTTGTAATAAATGACGAAAGGCAACAAAGATATCCCGTGAACGCCCTTATCGGTGTGGTGATTGGCGGTAAACAGGAATATGAAGCGATATTCAACCCGAAAATACTTGTGTGAGGTGTAAAATATGCTGAAAGTAATAGAAATTATCAGCGGACTGATACAAAAACTGCGTATGTCCGCCAACGGAAAATGCGAAATAGATTACATAAACGGTGCAGAAACCTTACCTCCTCCGCTTTCAAAGGAAGATGAAGCAAAAACGCTTGCAATGCTTGACACTGATTTTGAGAAAGCGAGAGAAACGCTTATTGTTCATAATCTGCGGCTTGTTGTGTACATTGCCAAGAAATTTGAGAGCACGGGTATAGGAATAGAGGATCTTATTTCAATCGGAACTATCGGACTTATCAAGGCGGTAAATACATTCAGCGTGGAGAAGAATATAAAACTTGCAACCTATGCTTCACGCTGTATCGAAAACGAAATACTGATGTATCTGAGAAAGACCAATCAGCAGAAAATGGAGGTTTCTATAGACGAACCGCTCAATGTTGACTGGGACGGAAACGAACTGCTTTTGTCGGATATTCTCGGTACGGATGATGATACCGTAAGCGTCAATATCGAAAATGAAGCGGAAAAGCGTGTTTTACTTGAAGCGGTAGAAAAGCTTGACGAAAGGGAAAAGCTGATAATGGAACTGCGTTTCGGGCTCAACAACCGTCCCGAAAAAACACAAAAGGAGGTCGCCGATATGCTCGGGATCTCCCAGAGTTATATTTCACGCCTTGAAAAGCGCATTATAAAACGGCTCAAAAAGGATATGGAAAGCCTGTGCAGTTAGCGCTTTGCAAAATCTCTGCCGAGCACAGCTATAGCGCACCTCAGTCCGTCCATTGCGGCAGTTACGATACCGCCTGCATAGCCTGCACCCTCACCGCAAGGATATAAGCCTTTGACGCTGACAGACGAAAGGTTTTCGTCCCTTACTATTCTCACAGGTGAAGAACTTCTTGTTTCCGGTCCTGTCATAACTGCATCAGTAGAGCCGAAACAGCTGATTTTTTTAGCAAACTGCGGCAGTGCAAATCTCAGTGCGTCGCATACAAAATCGGGTAAGTATTCATCGGGCAATACAAATGTTGTGCCGATCGGATAGGAAGGGGCTACATTGCCGAATTTTTCGGAAGTACGTTTACTGAGAAAGTCGCCGACTAATGCAACAGGCGCTTTATAATTGCCGCCTGCCGCTTTGTAGGCGGCTTTTTCTATTTTCCTTTGCAGCTCAACGCCTGCCATAATATCGTCCTTATCAAAATCATCAGGGGTAATTCCGACAAGAACGGCGCTGTTTGCATTTTCACCGTTTCTCGCATAGTAGCTCATACCGTTGGTGACTATCGTGTTTTCTTCGGAAGAAGAAGCCGTGACTACGCCGCCCGGACACATACAGAATGTATAAATACCTCTGCCTGTTTCATCGTGTACGGAAAGCTTATAGTCGGCAGGCGGTAGCGCAGGGTGTCTGCTCATATCGCCGTACATACTGCGGTCAAGATCAGATTGTCTGTGTTCTATTCTGACACCGACCGAGAAGTTTTTTGCCTGCATAGTAACGTTGCGGTTTTTCAGCATATAGAACACATCTCTTGCGCTGTGGCCTATGGCAAGTATCACGTTATCTGTTTCGATAGTGTGTTCCGTTCCGTCTTTTTCATACGTTACCGATCCTATTGAGCCGTTTTCGGTATCATATTCTGTAAACTTAGCACCGAATATAACCTCGCCGCCGAGTGAGATAATATCGTTGCGGATATTTTTCACCGTAACAGACAGCTTATCCGTGCCTATATGAGGTTTGGCGTCATACATAATTTCTTCGGGTGCACCGTGACGGACGAACTCTTCAAAGACTATCCGTGACAGTGGGTCGTTTACGCCTGTGTTGAGCTTGCCGTCCGAAAAAGTACCTGCACCGCCCTCGCCGAACTGCACGTTACACTCTGTATCGAGGATTCCCTTTTCCCAGAATAAGCGAACTTTTTCCTTGCGGCTGTCAACGTCAAGACCGCGTTCAAGAACTATCGGTCGTACTCCGCACTGCGCAAGATACAGTGCCGCAAACATACCCGCAGGACCGAAGCCGATTATCACTGGACGATTTGAAAGCTGTGCTTTTCGGGGAAGAGAATACGGTATTTCTTTATATAAAGAAACGCTTTTATTTCCCGCGTTCTTTCTGATTATACTGTTTTCGTTGTCACACCGGAAAGCAACCGTATAGACAAAATGTATATCGTCCTTGTGACGGGCGTCAACAGAACGTCTGATTATTTTAATGTCAGTCGGTTTAAGCTCTTCAAGCTTTAATTTTTTGCTTATAAATGCCGCTATGTCGTCTGTTGTATGCTCAAGCGGCATTTTTATATTGCTGTATTTTATCATTTCTTACTCCGATAAAGAAAGGCTTGCGTTCATACCGGCTGTATAACCGCTTTTCCATGCCCAGTCGAGATTATATCCGCCGCATTTTCCCTGAATGTTGAGTATCTCACCGCAAAGGTATACTCCGCTTGATTTCAACGATTCAAGTTTATCCGAAACTTCACTTGCGGGAATACCGCCGCAGGTGATCTGTGCAAGGCTCCAGTCGGATACACCTTTTATCGGATAGCGGCTGTCTTTTGCGGCAGTGCAAATCAGAGATATTTCCTTTGACGTTATTTCACCGCAGGTCTTTGAAAAGGCTATACCTGCCTTTTTCAGCATAGCCTGACCTATGCGCTTATGATATATTCCTGTCAGAAGCTCTTCACAAGGGAGCGTTGCTCTTATCTCCGCTGAGCTTTTGATTATACCGTATAATTCTTCTTTACTGAGCGTCGGCGCTGTATCAAGTGATATTTCGCCTTTGCCAACATATTTTGCGGCTTTTGCCGACAGATTGAATATGCAGATACCCGAAAGAGCGCCGTCTGTAAACTGGACTTCTCCCGACTGCCTGTCAATGATTTTGCCGTCTGCAAGAAGTGAAACATCGGCGGCAACACGCAGTCCTTTTAACGATTTTACAAGTCCGACATCTGTTCTTATCGGGGCTAACGCAGGGTATAGTTTAGTCAGCGAGTGTCCGAGTTTTTTGCTCAGTTCATATCCTTCACCGGTCGTTCCGAGCGAAGGAGCGGCTTTTCCGCCGGTGGCGATTATAACTCGTTTTGCTCTGACTTCTGTTTCTCCGTTAGTTATAATATAGCAGTTTTTTGCTTTCTTTATATCCGTGACAGAATATTCACAGATCGTATCGATACCTGCAAAATCAGCGGCAAACCGCAGTGCGTCGAGTACCGATGTAGCCGCATTGCTGAAAGGGTACACTCTGCCTGTGTCATCGGCTTTGCAGATAAGTCCGAGGGAAGAGAAGAACTCTTCCGGATTTTCTATATCACCGCTTATATATGATAACAGTTCGGTATCACCGTCATAGTCGTCTGTCGAGATTGAGCTGTTTGTAAGGTTGCATCTTCCGTTACCGGTAGATAATATTTTTTTGCCGACCCTCGGCAGTTTTTCGAGAATGGTTATATTATTACAGCCGTATCGCGCGGCGGCAATGCCTGCAACAAGTCCAGATGCGCCTCCGCCGATAATTGCTATATCGGTATCAATTATTTTCATTTCTGCTCCGTTCAAAGAAGTTAATTAAATTTATAATCCGTTAACATAAGAAGTATAACATATTATCATACGGTAAGCAAGAGGTTTGCTTTAAATGCAGATTGTATGGGAAAATCTGCGGAGTACAGGAGGATAACAAAATGGACGACAGAATAATGAGACTTATAATTGCGCTCGGTAAGTTTTCGGCTCAGCCAAGACAATACAGAATAATGGAGGGGCTTAACGCAAGTGAGACAGGCGTGTTCTGGGCGATGACACAGATAGTCGCCGAAAAGCCGGAAACAGAACTGTTCGGACTGAGCGAGCTCAACAGTTATCTCAATTTCACCAGACCTAATCTTTCTCAGACAATAAATAAGCTTGAGGACAAGGGTTATGTTGAGCGTGTCGTATTAAAGGACGACAGAAGGGTAACATATATCAGGCTTACCGAAAACGGCAGAGCAACAGCTAAAGCAAAATATGACGAGATATTCACACGACTTGAAAATATAGCAAAGATACTCGGCGAAGAAGATACAGATAAGCTTATCGAGCTTATTCTGCGTTTTGCCGACGCTTATGAAAAGTCGGGCGAAATAAAGACAAAGTGAAAGGAAGCATAAGGTTTGTTTAAAATATTCGGGTATCTGAAAAACAGCATACCACAGATTTTACTTATTATCGTCCTGCTTGTAATACAGGCCTGGGGCGATCTTACTTTGCCACAATATACATCGGATATAGTGGATATCGGTATCCAGAACGGCGGCGTAGAAGATGCGGCGGCAGGCGCACTGACAGTTGACGGTTATAATGCTCTCAAAACATTTATGAACGATGAACAGAAAAGCGTGCTTGAAAATAGTTATACGCTTGTAAGCGCAGGCAACGGTACAGATGAGCAGAAAGACACTTATCCTGCGTCAAAAGACAATAATGTGTATTTTCTGAATGATATTTCAGCCGACGAAAAGACACAACTTATTGACGCTGTAGGAATACCTATGATTGCGGCTGAAATGATGAGAGAACTTTCTTTTGAAGATTTTTCGGTTATGGCTGAAAAGCAGGGAGTAACTCTGCCGTTCACATCGTTCGAACAGGCAGGACAGGCTCTCGGAATAGAAGAAGGCAAAGCAAATGCGCTGACGATCCTTACCGCTCTCGCAGATACGGGTGCTATGGGCGATACGGATATATCGGCATCTCTCGATAAAATATCCGATATGCCCGGAACTATTACCGAGCAGTCGGCAGTACTTTTTGTAAAGAACGAATATTCATCTCTCGGCGTTGATATGAATGCCTTACAGCAGAATTATCTGCTTTCAACCGGCGGAAAAATGTTGCTTATTGCTCTTCTTATGATGGCAGTATCAGTGACAGTCGGTTTCTTTGCGGCTACAACAGCGGCAAGGGTCGGCAGAGATTTACGAGCTAAGGTATTCAAGAATGTTGTCGGTTTCTCAAGTGCCGAAATCGACAAGTTCTCCACAGCCAGCCTTATTACAAGAAGCACAAACGATATTCAGCAGATACAGATGGTTATCGTAATGCTTCTGAGAATGGTCATTTATGCTCCTATACTCGGTATAGGCGGTGTATTCATGGTACTGACTACCGGTACGGGTATGGCGTGGATCATAGCGCTTGCGGTAATAGTTATCCTTGCCGTTGTAATGGTGCTGATGAAGGTTGCCATGCCTAAGTTCAAGCTTATGCAGAAGCTTGTTGATAAGCTGAACCTTGTAGCAAGGGAAATTCTTACAGGTCTTCCTGTAATCCGTGCTTTCAGCCGTGAAAAGTATGAAGAGGATCGCTTTGATAAGGCAAACAAGGATCTTACGTCAACAATGCTGTTCACCAACCGCACAATGACATTTATGATGCCTCTTATGATGATGATAATGAACCTTATCACTGTTCTTATCATATGGGTAGGCGCAGGTCAGATATCGGACGGCTCATTGCAGGTCGGCGATATGATGGCATTTATTACTTACACAATGCAGATAGTAATGTCGTTCCTCATGCTGACTATGATATCAATAATGCTTCCGAGAGCCGCGGTTTCGGCAGACAGAATAAACGAAGTCATAACGGCAAAGAAGAGCATCGAGGACAAGCCCGGTGCAGGAACTTTCGATAAATCCACACTCAGAGGCAATGTTACATTTGATCATGTTTCGTTCCGCTATCCGGATGCGGATGAAGATGTGCTGACGGATATAGATTTTACTGCAAATGCAGGTGAAACTACCGCTATTATAGGCAGTACAGGCAGTGGTAAATCCACGCTTATCAACCTTATCCCCAGATCCTTTGATGTTACCGCCGGTAGAATAACTATTGACGGTACGGATATAAGAGATGTTACACAGCATTCTCTCCACGATATAATCGGTTTTGTACCGCAGAAAGGTGTATTGTTCTCAGGTACTATCGACAGCAATATAAAGTTCGGCGCAGAGAACGCAAGCAAAGAAACGGTAAAGCTTGCCGCCGATGTTTCACAGTCGTCCGAATTTATTGACAGCAAGCCGCAGAAATACAACGAACCTGTTTCTCAGGGAGGTACAAATGTATCGGGCGGGCAGAAACAGCGTTTGTCAATTGCCCGTGCAATAGCAAAAGAGCCGAAAATATACCTGTTCGACGACAGCTTCTCGGCGCTTGATTTCAAGACAGATATAAAGCTCAGAAAGGCGCTTGCAGACAACATTCACGACTGCACGATAATCATTGTTGCACAGCGTATCAGCACAATACTTAACGCCGACAAGATAGTCGTGCTTGATGAGGGCAAGATAGCAGGTATAGGAACTCATGCACAGCTTATGCAGAGCTGTGAGGTTTACAGACAGATAGCTCACTCGCAGTTATCGCAGAAAGACCTTGCCGCAATAGACAACGCAAAGGGGGTTACTGATAATGCGTAATTCTCCGAGAAGAGGACCCGGTGCACCCGTGGAAAAGGCAAAGGATTTCAAGGGCAGTATCGGAAAACTCGCAAAATATATGAGCGAATATAAGCTCTCACTTATCTTTGTTGTGATATTTGCAATAACATCAACTGTTTTCAATATAATCGGTCCTAAACTTATGGGTAATGCCACAACCGAAATATTCAACGGCATTATCGCTAAGGTAAACGGCACGGGTGATGTGAATTTTGACGCACTTGGTTCAATATTGCTTCTGCTTATAGGCTTCTATCTTATCAGCAGTATCTGTTCGTTCATACAGGGCTGGCTGATGACGGGCGTTTCTCAGAAGGTCAGCTACAGACTGCGTAAGGAGCTTATCGCCAAGATAAACCGTCTGCCGATGAATTATTTTGACCGCAGTACAAACGGTGAAGCTCTTTCGAGAGTTACAAACGATGTGGATACTCTTGCACAGAACCTGAACCAGAGCATAACACAGCTCGTCACATCGATAACGACTATTATCGGCGTGGTTGTTATGATGTTGTCTATAAGCCCTCTTATGACGCTTGTGGCACTTCTTATATTACCGGTATCGCTGGCACTTGTACTTATAGTTGTAAAGATTTCACAGAAATACTTCAAGTCACAGCAGGAATATCTCGGTCATATAAACGGACAGGTTGAAGAGGTATACGGCGGTCACAATATCATAAAGGCTTTCAACAGGGAAGAACGTGTTATAAAAGACTTTGATGAAGCAAACGATGTTTTATATAAATCGGCTTGGAAATCACAGTTCTTCTCAGGCATAATGATGCCGGTCATGACTTTTGTCGGAAACCTCGGTTATGTCGGAGTTGCCGTACTCGGCGGTTTTCTTGCCGCAAACGGAACAATCATGGTGGGGGATATACTGTCATTTATCCAGTATGTAAAGAACTTCACACAGCCGATAAACCAGCTTGCACAGGTATCAAGTATGCTCCAGTCAACAGTGGCTGCCGCTGAACGTGTATTTGAATTCCTTGCAGAAGGCGAAGAAGTTCAGACTGCAAAGGAACACGCTATGCTTACCGATACATCGGGTAATACAAGAAATGTGACAACTCTCGATATAACAGGCGATGTGACATTTGAACACGTCCGTTTCGGCTACAATCCCGAAAAGATAATCATTAATGATTTCAGTGCAGAAGTAAAGCAGGGACAGAAGATAGCGATAGTCGGTCCTACCGGTGCGGGAAAAACCACTATAGTCAAGCTCCTTATGCGTTTTTATGAACTTAACGGCGGAAGAATACTTGTTGACGGTTATGACATTGCCGACTTTGACAGGAGCGAGCTGAGAGAACTGTTCGGAATGGTACTCCAGGATACCTGGCTGTTCAAGGGCAGTATTATGGAGAATATCAGATACGGTAAGCTTGACGCTACTGATGAAGAGGTTATCGCCGCCGCCAAAGCCGCACATGTTGACCATTTTATAAGAACGCTTCCGGGCGGTTATGATATGGAGCTCAACGAGGAAGCGTCCAATGTATCGCAGGGTCAGAAACAGCTTCTGACTATTGCAAGAGCAATTCTTGCAAATAACAAGATACTCATTCTGGATGAGGCTACAAGCTCGGTCGATACCCGTACAGAGATACAGATACAAAAAGCTATGGACAACCTTATGAAGGGCAGAACAAGCTTTATTATCGCACACCGCTTGTCTACTATAAAAGACGCCGACCTGATACTGGTACTGAAAGACGGCGATATAATAGAGCAGGGCAGTCACGAGGAGCTTTTAGAGAAAAACGGCTTCTATGCAGAGCTTTATAATTCTCAGTTTGATAGCTGATACACCGCACTTTTTGCATAGTTTATAAGTGAAACTTGCAGATTTAGCGTACATACTATTGACAACCACTGAAAAAAGCTGTATAATAATATCAGCAAAGGCGCAAAGCAGAAATGTTTTGCGCCTTTTTTATATTGTGTGGACAGCAGGAAGGTGTAAATATGGACAAGAAAGTATTTAAGGACAGACTTGCAGAAAACGAATATGAAAATATAAATGTACTACAGCTTTTCGGATTGCAGGATGATGTGTATGTCGGCGGCAGTATAGAGATTTATCACAAGCCGTGCGGACATACCGATACCGTGATATTCAGGCAAGGAATTTACGAGAACACCGTCAACGACTGCATAAACGACTATTGCAGTGAATGCAGACGCAAAATGAATAACACCGTTGAATTTGTTAAAAGCTATATTGAGTGGCTGTATGTTGATGTGATTACCGATATTCACGGCAGAAAGTCAATACTTGAAGACGGAGATTACAGGGAATTTTTCAAGAGTGATATCAATCTTGATAAATTTGTAAAACAGAATTATACCGATTCTCCGATTGAACTTATGACTGCCATTGACAGATTTATTTCAGATAACCCACGCTCGTTTACCGATGAAAGCGGCAGAAATGTTTCTACCGTCAAGATAGACACGATCAAGAACCGTATAACTCATTTCAGAAACAAGTGCGGTATTTCCAGAAAAGAACTTTCAGACAAGACAGGAATAGCTTTCAAGACAGTAGAAAATTATGAACTCGGACGGACAAAGCTTACCTCAATTGCGGTCGACAATGCTTTCAGAATAGCGCAGGTACTTGGAATAAGCGCAGAATATCTTATATAGCGAATCTTGACAATACGCCCAAAAGCGAATATACTTATATCAACACCAGATTTGCAGAGGTAATCATTTGTTACAGGATGTTGTATCTGTTTCGCTCCCTGTAAACGAGCGGATGAGAATAAAAAAGAATCATTTTGAACCGTATAACCTGACCGGTAATGAAAAACGTATCTGCATAGTTACGGGTATACACGGTGATGAGCTGGAAGGGCAGTATGTTTGCTATGAACTTATAAGAAGACTCAGCGAGAACGGTCATCTTCTGAACGGTATTGTTGACATCTATCCGTCTATGAATCCGCTTGGAATGGATTCGATAAAACGTGAAATGCCGATATTTGACCTTGATATGAATATGATATTCCCCGGTTCGGAAACCGGTGCGGTAGCAGAACATATAGCCGCCGCTATTATGAACGATATCAAGGGCGCAGATATATGTATCGATATCCACGCAAGCAATATATTCCTGCGTGAAATACCGCAGGTGCGCATTTCGAAAGAAACTGCGCCTAAGCTTTTGCCTTATGCAAAAATGCTGAATGTAGACTTTATATGGGTACATTCAAGCGTTACCGTTATGGAGGCGACGCTTTCCCACAGCCTTAATAAGGCGGGAACTCCGACACTTGTTGCAGAGATGGGAGTTGGTATGCGCATTACAAAGTCATACGGCGACCAGCTTCTTGACGGTATTTTCAATCTGATGTCAAAGATGGGCATATGGGCAGGAGAAACAAGAAACGTATCTCACCCGATAGTGTCCACGGACGGTAATGTTTCATTGATCTATTCAGATACATCGGGTATTTTTATGCCGACAATAAAGCACTGGGCAGGAATATCAAAGGGCGACCATATAGGCGATATACTTGACCCTCTTACAGGAACTGTCGAGCAGGAAATATTTGCTCCGTGCAGCGGAATCGTATTCACACTGCGCGAGTATCCTGTGGTTTACGAAGGCTCACTTCTTGCGAGAATACTGGGAGGGTGCTGAAAATGACAAAGGAAAATATAGTAACGTTGAAATCACCCTATCGTGATGATTTTGAGATAAACGGGTACAGATTCGGCAAAGGTGAGAAAACCTGCTGTATAGTCGGTGCGATGAGAGGTAACGAGGTACAACAGCTCTATGTTTGTTCGCAGATAATCAGGGCTCTGTCAAATATCGAGAAAAAAGGCGATCTGGCTCACGGTAAGCAGATCATGGTCATCCCGTCGCTGAATCCTTTTTCGATGAATATTCAGCGCCGTTTCTGGTCTGTAGACAATACCGATCTCAACAGAATGTTCCCCGGTGACGCAAACGGTAAGACAACACAGAGAATAGCCGCCGGCATTTTTGATTTTATAAAGGAATATCAGTACGGCATTCAGTTCACGTCGTTCTATATTTCGGGCGACTTTATCCCCCATGTCAGAATGATGGATACCGAGCACAAGAATATCGGTCTTGCAAATCTGTTCGGTCTGCCGTATATACTGCTCAGAAAGCCCAAGCCGTTTGATACGGCAACGCTTAATTTCAACTGGCAGAATTCAGATACAAGTGCATTTTCGGTCTATACAAACGAAACAGAACATATTGATGAAGAATCAGCACATATAGCTGTCGGAGCCGTACTGCGTTTTCTTTCGAGAATGGGTGTGATAAAATATCAGAGCCACGGAGGATATATGGCTACCACTCTTGAAGAAGAACATCTGATGTCCGTTCACGCACAGAGCGGCGGAATATACCGCAGGATAAAACAGCCGGGTGATGAGGTAGAGCAGGGCGAAGCAATGGCTGAAATACTTGATCCTTTCGAGGGCACGGTTATTGAGGAAATCAAAGCGCCCGCAAACGGCATTGTGTTCTTTGCGCATAAATCTCCTCTTGTACTCGAAAATTCGGTAGTGTACAAAATAATCAAAAGACTTCATATATGATCAGAATATCCGCGCCGTAAAGGACGCGGATATATTATTATGCAAAAAAATCAGCCGCACAGGTCAGGTATTACCTGTGCGGCGTTTTAAGGTGTTGATTGACGGAAAAGCTTGGATAATGTTGTTGCTGTCATCGGTGCAGTTTCTTATGATGGGGTTAATTTTTTAGAATTTTACCGATGGTATCTGAGTATTGCGGAATGACTTTTAAAAAACACCTTCATATATATAAACGTATGAAACGCAAAAACCTGACATTAAAAATCGCCAAAATCAAAGATTTTGTATGAATGCACAAATAAATTTATATTTATTGTGCAATTAAACCAGAGCATATATGCTAAAAATGGATATAAATGATAGAAATGTTTATATTGTCAATTTTATTGATTCAGATTCAAACGATGAGCTTTTAAGCTTGTTATTTTCAATAAGCATTTGTAGCTGAGCAAACTTTATCCGAAGTAAATGCGGTGCAGAAAAAGAAATCTACTTTATCATTGATGGGGTTATCTCGACATATATTACAATTCACGGTATAATATGAATATACATTTACTGTAATTGTGTCAAATATTCGTCTTAGTTCTCTATGCTCGTATAATGCTCCGGTTATATTTAACCCATATCAACAGATACGCCGTTATGTTATGCAGGAGGTGAATTAATATGAAGCATCTGAAAAAATTGAACTTTGTTGTGTTGCCTTTAGCTATCTGGGCGATTACGGTTATCTATGTGCTGCTTAACAAGTTTATCGGCACGTTCACTCAAAACATGGAGCCTTCTCCCGTTATTCTGACTATTCTTGTTTTAATATTTAACTTGGGATTACAGCTTTTAATAATATGTGCAAGCACAATTTATGCGGTGAAAAAGCTTAATTTAACTCTCAAAAGGGTAGTAATATCATTGCCGATTTTGTACTTGTTGTTTGGATTGTTTTCCCCGCCGTCAATATACTTGTTTGTTTTTACAGATAAATGGAGTTTCTTTTCTGTACAACATCCTGCAATGCTATCTTGGAAAGCGTCTATTTTCATAACTGTGCAATACGGTATTGTTATGCTGATAACGACGCTGATTGCTTGCAGAAAGAAGTGTGCAAGTGATCAAAAATGAAGATTTATTTTCAATATTCGCCGTTATGACGGATACAGTTTTCGGCAAAGATTACAGAAAGGAAAAGATAACAATATGAAAAAACACCCGTTGCTTTTTAATTTCATTTTAACGGTGGCGATTCAGATAGGTGTATATCTGATTGAAATATTTGAATTGCAAATAATTGAGCCTATGCTTCAAGCGATGGGAGTCAGAAGTGAAGGAATATTGCCGCCTACGGCAGTAGTAAGGCTCATTGTTTTCAGTGCAGTCTTGATAGCGGCGGCAATTGCGGCAGGTGTTATTCGCTCAAAGGTTTATTTCTGGATACCGTCATTCCTTTTGATATTTGTTGGATTTGCGATTTATTATCCTGATAATCTTTCAAGAATCAAGGAAGACAACATGATCAATTTGCCGTGGATAGCGGAACATTTTGGTTATGGTAGTATAATGTATTCTGCTATCTGCATAGCTGTAGCTAAGTTCCTTTTTCAGCTTCTGCCTTATTCAATTATCCGTATACTGTTACTTCGGAAAGACCGCAAACAAGGCGAACGCACTCACTGATGAAAGAAACAAATACAAAATACGCTGACATCACGTCCGGGCAAATAGCGGCTGATACTTTCTGGTCATCAGCCGCATTTTTGCATAAAAAAAGAAGTCACAATTTTTGTGACTTCTTTTTGGCGCAGAAAGAGGGATTTGAATTTTAAAACTCATAGCAAATCGTTGATAGCTTTATTAACTTTGTCAGCTACACGGCGGTGTTCTTCGTCGAATGTATGTTGATAAATTGTTTTAAGCATATACGGTGTGCTGTGACCAAGTCTTTCCATTGCATATTTATCTGAAATGCCTAACTGCAACATAAGACTTGCATTAGCGTGTCTGAGGGAATGCATTGTAAAGCGTCGCATACCGTACTTTTCCTGCAACTTGAAAAATCTATCTAAAATCATATTAGGCGTAAGATTGTTTACGATATAATCGCCCTTATGTTCGATAGAATCAAGTCTTTTTATCAAATAGTCGGGTACAGCAAGCTCTCTCGTGCTTGTAAAACTTTTATTTGTGCTTTTTTCGATTAATTTGTTATTTTCGTTTGGCACAATTGCACCCTTAACGTAAATACGGCAATTACGATAATTGCTCCACTTCAGAGCTTGAATTTCTGATTGTCGCAAGCCGAGTAATAATGCAAACAGTACAGGTATTTCAATATCTTCGCCATAAACAGATGATATAATCGTGTGCATCTCATCAGGTGTGCGTCACTGTGACGCACCTATACATCGGAGCGTAAGCGTATACGGGTGCAACTCCCGTAGCTCTGAAAGTAAAAGTGTGACCGGAGCGTCCGGTGCGACACCGTGTCGCACTTGAAATTGACATAAGTTAATGCAACGTGATAGAATAGGAGTAGAAATGAAAAACAACTACTATTGCCGAGCGTGGTACAAAGGCAAAAAACGTAAAAATCTTGAGCAGGCAGTGTCTTTATTAAAGCAATTTGACTGGTGTGACTGCAATGAATTATCACAGGACAAGCAGAATACTGCAAGAAAAGTATTGAATAACCTCTCTGCGATTATGGCTGTTACACCGTATGATAAGAAGAAAGTGGAAGTGATCGACGAACAGCGTTACATAGAAATTCTGATGAGAGCGTTCAAATATCTTTTGAAAAACGATTATTGGAATTGCTGTCACGAATTATCGGATTTTTTCGAGCTTGAGCCTGTTTTTCAGCCACACATAGCATACGCAACACAAAAATTACTTGAAATGGCGGTAAACTAATGTTTATAAAGAAGAAAATCAAAAAACGTTTTATTGATAATAAGCATCAATTCAATTGTGTCTATGAATATGTCAGAAATACTGCTGATGAAGTTGACAAAAAGACAGCAATAAAGTTTTGCGATTATGTTATCGACATTCTGTGCAAAAACATAGAGAGTAATATGCAATTGAATTTTATAAATCATAATGTTGATGATTTTGTTCTCCCATTTCACGAAAATGAATACGAAAATGAAAATCCATATTCTTCATTCATTTGGTTTCCTGTCAGCGTAACAGTAAAAGGGAAACCTATTAATATTGAAACTGATTCTATGATCGACATAGATTTAGCCAAATGTCACTTATTTTGTAATACTCGTAAAACTAACTCGTTGTTGAAGTTATTAAAATATATAAGTGATTCCGGATTTTATTTTGATAAAGACAGTCACCGTGCTATGTATATAGAATATCTGAATGTTTGTACTTTTGTGAGCGATGGCGTGCATTCTCTCTAAATAGCACATCATCTCAAGCAGGGAAAGATAACGGCAAAATTAGTTGATATAACTACAATATTCCCGTATGTCGATACGGACGGCGATTATTGGTATGTAAATGGCGATACTTATAATGAGTACCTTGCTGAAGATTATAGGTTTTGCTTGATTTATGAGATAGCAAAATTCAAGTACGGACTTGAACACGAATAAAATAATCAATTCCAGTAGCCCTGAAAGTAAAGGTGCGACATCGTGTCGCACCTTAAATCAGCCGCAGAAAAAAGAAATCACGCTCCAAAAGCTGTAATCGTGTAACAATTGTCGGAAAGCAACAAAAAACAATACTATACTTTGTCAATGTTTTTCACACTTTCGGCTGGACTTTTCGCCATAAGTGTGGTACAATAAAATCAAAGGAAAAGACCTTAAATCGAAAGGAGATGCACAAATGGCAAGAGATATTTTAAAGGCAAAGCTGGATATAATATTCAAGAAGTTGTTTACGGACGATGGAGATAACGAACTTCTGATAGGACTGCTCGATGCGATACTTGACTTACCGCAGGGCGAAAAAATAGCTGAAGTTCAGGTAACAAAGAATGAACTTATGCCCGACACTCCCGACGGCAAGGTAAGCAGACTTGATCTTAATGTAAAATTACAGAGCGAAAATGACAAGGCAGAAAATAAGTACAGACTTATAAATGTAGAAATACAGCTTAATCAGAGGTCTGACTATGCGGACAGAGCATTATTCTACTGGTCAAGATTATTCTCCGGCTCATTAAAATCGGGCGATGCGTACAGTGAACTGCCGGTAACGATTTCGCTTAACATTCTCGGATATTCGATGTTCCCGGACAGAGAAAAATATCACTCGGTATATGTACCAAAAGAAGAAAAGTGTAACGATGTATTGACAGATAAGTTCTCATTACAGTTCTTTGAACTTGAAAAGCTCAATCACAGGAAAACCAATCTTCAGAGTAAAAAAGAACGTTGGTTAAGATTCCTGAACGCAGAAACGGAGGAGGAGCTCGATATGTTAGAAACAGCACAGGATAAAACGCTTGATAAGGCAATCACAAAGCTGAAATACTTCAGCAAAGATGAACAGCTCAGATTTGATGCAATATCAAGAGAGAAATTCATAAACGACCAGGCAAGCCTTGAGCGTTCTGCAAAGATTGCAGGAAGAGCTGAGGGAAGAGCCGAAGGCGAAAGAAGAAAAGAAGCTGAAATCCTCGCCAACCTCAAAGCAATGGGCTTATCTGAAGAACAGATAAAGCAGGCTCTCGGCAAGTAAGAAACAGACCAAATCCCACAAAGGAGGACCCCAAAATGAAACGTAAACGTACCCACACCATACTCGCAACAATAACCCTTATCAGCGTAATACTGACCAGTGCTTGCACGGCAGGCAATGCAAGCAGCACAACGTCCTCTGCACCCGAAACGGCAGTTACCACAACTACCGCTCCGGCAGTAACGGGAACAGTAATGGATAGGATTGACGAGCCGAAAGCAGAAACAACTACTGCTCAGACCGCCGCTACCACAGCTACCACAGCAGTGACCACTACAAAGCCACAGGAAACAAAAAGTGCTGAAACTACCGCCGCTCAGACAACTACAGCGACTACAACGGCAAAGCCAAAGCCGGCAACGACAACAACCACCGCTACAACAAAGCCTGCACCCGAATGGACCGAAAGCAAGGCAAGCGGTACTAAGTATGTCAACACCGACTGCTACAGCCGTAAAAAAGCTGTACTCGGCGCAGAAACCGTAAAGCTGTACAGCGTGAACGACAAGGTAACAGTGACAGCCAAGACCGATACAGGCTACTTCAAACTTTCTGATGGTAGCTTTATACACAGCGACTATCTGAGCGACAGCAAAGTAGCTCAGACTACAGCAACAACTACCGCAAAGAAAACGGAAACAACAAAGCCTGCGGCTACCACAAAGAAGCAGGAGAGCAAGCCTGCTGAAGATAACTGGAGATTTACAAAGCAGGACTGTGAAGATATATTAAAGGCTTGCGAAAAGTACGCAAAGGATAACGGTTACGGTTACTGCAAGCCGTCCGACTTTGATACAGTCAAAGGCAAAGTATATCAGCATAGCAGTTGGGCACAAGTATATGCTAATTCTCCTACACCTAATTTCTTTTATGGATATACAAATACCAAAGAAGGAATGATTAATATACTATGTGGAGATATTCAGCTTAATTATGAAGAGGGTTTAGGTGCAACTTGTGTAGACTATTGCCTTGCAAGCGAATATTGCCAATGGGCAAAAGAACACTGGGGTGTAGATATCAGCAATGATACTGCTTGTCAGGATATGACAGCTTATGTATTCTTCCCTTGCTACTGATACCAATCACAATTTAATATGCTAAGAGCTTTGAAAGTATAAATTCAAGGCTCTTTTTCTTTTTCTGACAGTCAATTGAATATGACAATCCAAAGCAGTCCACACCCGTAGGACTGCTTTTTTATATATACAAATACAAAACAAGAAAGGAAATCAGTATGAAAAACAGACTCAGAAAAATGTTGAGCTTGGTTTTAGCTGTCGTTATTGCTATGTCGGCAATAAGCCTGAACACATTTGCGGCTACAATAATGAATATTGCAAACGGCTCAAATCAGAAGTTATATGTTGACTGGTACAGCTATTCATATAACTTCAACGGCAGACTGAACACAAGCACATACGGACAGATCATCAAACTCAATGTCGGAAGTTCGACAGGACAGGTGGCATACTGTGTTCAGTCCTCAAAGGATGCGTGGTCAAGCGATTACACTGCACAAAAAGATACAAATCTTTTTACACCTTCACAGAAATTGAACTTAAAACACGCTTTGATTTATGGTTACCAGGGTACGACAAAATACGGATATAACGCTGATACTGAACGTATCGCAACGCAGATTGTCATCTGGAATATCTGTGACGGTTGGTTTAATAACTCTTCCGAGAGTACGGCTGTCGGTATATTCACCGAGGGTATGTCAAGCTCTATGGCTACAAATGTTAAGGCTTGCTACAACAAAATCAAAGAGCAGATGTTAAGCCATACGACAATTCCGTCATACGCAGTAGGCAAAAAAGATACACCTACAAAAAAGAAAATGACAACAAACAGCGACGGAACGTTTACCATAACACTGACAGACAGCAAAAATGTATCTAAGTATTATGACTGGCAGACGGCAATCAAGAATTACAGTTACCTTTCAATCACTACAGATACAGAGGGTAAGCTCGTTATAAAGTCAACAAAGCCTATCCCCTCCGGCTCGGCTATAACGCTTACAGCTGAACGTAATAGCAGTAAGTATCAGAATAATATAGTTGACGTTGCACCTATGTATATGATTTCGGGTAGCGGCTCACAGAGTTCTGCAACATTCGTAACAGACCGAGACCCCAGCACAGCCAAAATTGCTATTTATTCTGACAGTTTAGGCACAGCTCAGATCAAAAAAGTCTGGAATCACAAGAACGACAGCTCCAGCACACAGGCAAACAACAGCGACATTTATTTTACAATCAAGAATAGTTCGGGTACAACAATCAAGGGTACAGGCAGTGCAGGTAGTTACACCTACTCTGCGAGCGGTTCCGTGAGCCAGTTCAAGCTCAACAGCAGTAACACTTTCTCGGTAAAGTCGTTACCAGCAGGAACTTATACGGTCTATGAATATGGTAATGACGGCAATGGTATCCCATATTATACAAGACAAAATCTCAATCAAACAGTAACCGTTACAGCCGGCGGTACAGGAACGGTAACTTTCACGAATACGAGAAATACCGGAACGGGTGAAATAATCAAAACATGGATTGATACCAACGGCAACGCAATATCCGCAAGCAGTAATGTTGAGAGAAATCAGCAGATATATTTCCGTATAAAGAACGCTGACGAAAAATATATAACTGTCAATGGTACGAAGTACAGCGGCACATACTCATTTGCCGGAACATCGACTACAGCAACATCACTGTATGTTAATCCCGGTACAGGTACATTCACCGTTTCCGACCTTCCGACCGGAACGTACACCGTTTATGAATACGGCTCTCCGGATGGTTATTCTGTCAATAAGGCATCTCAGACGATTACAATCTCAAGCGGAAAGACATCGTCTGTATCATTTGTAAACAGCGAGGACAGCGGTACGGCTCAGATAAAAAAGGTATGGATGTCTGACGCTACACTGTCTGCTACCGAAATAGCAAACCTTGAAAAGAATGTTTACTTTACTGTCAAGAACGAGAACGGTGCGTATATCAAGGTTACAGGCTCAGCAGGTGCGTATGTGTACGCAGGTACTCAGACCTCTGCAAACAGTATGAAACTCAGCGGCAGTAAGTTTAATGTAAGCAAGCTCCCTGTGGGAACATACACTGTAACAGAGATAAACAATGCAAGCGGTTACAATCCGAAAACACAGACAAAGACAGTCACAATCGCCAACAAGGGTGAAACAAAGTCAGTGTCATTTACAAATAAGTCAACACCCGTTGTTGTTATCCGTAAGCATTTCAGCGATGAGGACAATCTGACCGCTGAAGAGCTGAAAGCTCAATATGCTAAAGTTACGGTAAATCTTAAAGTGCTCGGATTCAGCGGAAAAGAACAGACAACTCCGTCAACAGGAAGTTATGTGGAATTTACCGGAACAAAAGGCAACTACACATTCAAAGGTATCTCTGCTACGAAAACATCTTCGGCTGATTTAAAGCTGAATGATAACGGTGAGATAACTATATCTTTCGGCACTAATACGATTCCGTACTATCTGTCGGTTATCGAGAATTACAGCGGAACGGAATACGATATTGATAACCGTGATCAGCGTATTGACCTCGGCAACGGTGATCCGAATGCTGTAATAGATCTTGATGATATTGAAATTGATAATCAGCTTAAAACAGGCTCTGTGCAGATTGACAAGCAGTTCCTTGACACTGACGGCTCAGTCATAAAGATACCTGATGATAAACTTGCCGAAGTTGCTTTCAAGATTATGCACAACGGCAAATATCTGACCTTTACAGGTGCAGATGGCGTGTACACATATAAAGGCGAGAACAATACGGGTACTACATTAAAGCTGAACAAAAGCACATATAACTTTGTCGCAAATGAGCTTCCTGCAAGAGAAGAATACACAGTGTACGAAGTAAGCGGCACAACAGGTTACAGTTTTGCAATTGATCCTGTGACATTCACAATCACACCTGCCGGCTCGGTTAAAAAGGTGTTTACCAACAAGGCTATGACAGGTACGATAAGTATTGTCAAGAGAAGTGCTGACGGTGTGTTAAGCGGTTGGCAGTTCCGTGTTACAGGTACAGCCAAGACCGGACAGAGCTATGATCAGACCTTTACTACCGACGCAAATGGTAATATCACGATTTCTAATTTAAGAATCGGTGATTACAAGGTTACAGAGGTCAAGACAGGTAAAACGGTTGGTTACATTACCGAGGAAAGCAAAGACATTGAGGTCAAGACCGATACCGTAACAACCGTTAACTTTGAGAACAAACCGTATGCGAATATTGTTATCAACAAGGTTGACAGCGTAAAGGGCACTGCTCTGAGCGGTGCGACATTCGGCATTTACACAGATGCTGAATGTGAAATTCCTGCACAGGCATACACATCGGCTACATATGATACGCTGACAGACGCAGTAATCACTGAAAGTTCGACAGGCAAGTATACTTGCAACTTCTTGCCTATCGAGAGCAAGGACGGTACAACATATTATGTCAAGGAGCTTACAGCTCCTGAGCATTACGCTATTGACACAGACGTACACCCGGTAACGCTTAAAACCGCAAATTCAATCGTAGCAGTTTCAAACAACGCTACATCGAAATTCTATGAAACGCCTTTAGGCTCAGTCAGAACGACAAAGGTTGACGCAGATCATCCCGATGTACTTCTGAGCGGTGCTGAGTTTACAGTATATCAGTCTGATAAGACTACTGTATACAACAAACTCGCAGAAACATCAAAGGGTATATATCAGCTTGACGAAATCCCGGCAGGCACATATTACCTCAAGGAAACTAAAGCACCGCAGTATTACAATATCGACAACACATTCTATCAGTTTGTGATTTCTGACGCAGGCAAGGTTGTCGATGTATCAATCAACGGTAATGATACGTTCCCCAATGCCCCTATGAAAGGCAGTATAAAGATAGTCAAGAGAAGTGCGGACGGCGTATTAAGCGGTTGGAAGTTTGAGGTTTCCGGCACGGCTCTTAACGGCACACCCGTAGCAACCAAGACATACACAACAGACGCAAAGGGCGAAATCAATATTTCGGACCTCCTTATCGGTACTTATACTGTAAAGGAAGTCAAGGACGGCAAGACAGTCGGATATATCACACCTGCAAATCAGACGATTGAAGTAAAGAGCAATGCAACTACTACTGCAACGTTTGAAAACAAGCCTTTCGGTCACATTGTTATCAACAAGGTTGACGCAAAGACCGGCGAAAAGGTAACAGGTGCAACATTCGGTATCTATACCGACAGCACTTGCAAGACTGTAGCAAAGGCATATAAGTCAGACACTGACAGCACACTTGTAAATGCGGTTATCACAGAAACCGAGGACGGCAAGTATACTTGCAATTATCTCCCTATAAGCAGTGCAACAGGTACGACATACTATGTCAAGGAGCTTACAGCTCCCGAAGGCTACTACCTTGATACAAACGCACACGCTGTAACACTTAAAACAGCAAACGCTACTGTATCGGTAAGCAATGAAATCGGCAAATCCGACTTTATGGAGTATCCTTACGGTCGTGCAACCGTTATCAAGGAATGGAAACTTGACAACAGTACAGCAGATATGACAGCCGATGAAATCGCACAGATGAAAGCGGAGCTTGAAAAGAGCCTGTATTTCGCTGTAAAGGACAGCAACGGCAAATACATCACAGCTACAGGTGCAGACGGCGTATACACATATAACGGCGAAAGCACAACAGAATTCAAGTATGTTCTGAAGAACAGCACATTTACAATCGCTGAACTGCCTACAGGTGACTATACGATTACAGAGTATAGCACACTTCTTGACTACACAATCAAGTCGGAAAATCCCGTGAAGATAACTGTAGTAAGAAATCAGACAGCAACGGCAACGTTTGTAAACGAGCGTGACACAGGCACAGGCAAGGTTGTAAAGGTATGGAAGCAGTTTGACACGATGACAGCCACTGAACAGACTGAAATCGAAAAAAATGTATACTTTACCGTAACCGACAGCACTGGTGCTTATCTCAAGGTTAAAGAAAGCAATGGTAGCTACATCTACTGTGGCACACAGAAAACAGAAACAAAATTTGCTCTGAAAAACGGTGCGTTTGTAATCGCAGAACTGCCTACAGGTGACTATACCGTGACAGAATTCAGCACACTTTCCGATTACACAATCAAGTCGGAAAATCCCGTAAAGATAACTGTAGTAAGAAATCAGACAGCAACGGCAACGTTTGTAAACGAGCGTGACACAGGCACAGGCAAGGTTATAAAGGTATGGAAGCAGTTTGACACGATGACAGCCGCTGAACAGACTGAAATCGAAAAGAATGTATACTTTACCGTAACCGACAGCACCGGTGCTTATCTCAAGGTTAAGGAAAGCAACGGTAGCTACATCTACTGTGGCACACAGAAAACAGAAACAAAATTTGTTCTGAAAAACGGTGCATTTGTGATCGCAGAACTGCCTACAGGTGACTACACTGTGACTGAGTTTAACAATGCAAAGGACTACAGCCCGAAGCAGCAGACTCAGAAAATAAAAATCACCAAGAATACAGCGGCAGTGCTGACATTTACAAACATCCGTGACACAGGCAACGCAAGTATCATAAAGAAATGGACAAACCCCAACGGGCTGACAACAGCTCAGAAGGCAGAGCTTGAAAAGAATGTATACTTCACTGTAAAGAATGCTGACGGTGCATATTTAAAGGCTGTATCAAAGAACGGCAAGTATGTATATAACGGCAGTCAGACAGCAGAAGCACGTTTTATGCTGACAAACGGCAAGTTTGAACTTACAGAACTGCCGACCGGCAAGTACACGATAACCGAAATCAACAATGCAGAAGGTTATCTGCCTAAGACACAGGTCAAGACAATCACGGTAACTAAGGACGCAACTGCAAGTGCAGAGTTTGTCAATAAGGTTATTGTCGGCAATGTCACATTAACGAAGGTCGATGAGGACTATCCCGAAAATAAATTGACAGGTGCTGTATTTACAGTTTATAAATCGGACAAGAAAACCGTAGTCGGCACATTAAAGGAAACCGAAACAGGCGTGTACAGCCTTGAGGGACTTGTATACGGCGAATACTATGTACAGGAAACAAAGGCTCCCGAATATTTCGTCCGTGATGTGAATTTCTACTATTTCCAGATTGTAAATGACGGCGAAACCGTAGAAGTTTCCAACGATGAGCTTGGCAAGGGTACGTTTATCAACTCACCTCAAAAGGGCGAAATCAAGATTGTAAAGACTTCATACGACAACAAGGTCGAAGGAATACATTTTGAGGTAACCGGAAAGACATACACAGGTCAGACTTTCAAGAAAACATACACAACCGACAAGAACGGTATAATCCGTATCAATGATTTAAGAGCCGGCGAGTACAACATTCACGAAGTCAATGATGAAGCGTCAGCAGGCTATCTTTTACCCGAAGACAAGCAGTTAACGATTGACCGTGACGGTGCAATGCTTGTTGCCAATATGCACAACAGCAAGCTACCGGACAATCCCCCGACAGGTGCAAGCGAGGACAGCTTTACGCAGACGGCGGTTATTATCATATCAATGGTAATGATGAGTGCGACTGTTGTGCTTGTGTTCCCACTTAGCAAGAGAAAAAAGCGTAACAGATAAAAATACAAACAGCAAGCAAAGATAAACAATAAATTTTCTGATTTTCACAGCGATAGCAATTTGGCTATCGCCGTGATTTTCTTTTTCTGATAGCGAAAATACAAAGCTGTGCCGACGGGTACGGCTTTTTTATATACAATAAAACAGGTGCGACATCGTGACGCACCTATAAAACAAGGAGGATAAAATGCAACAGCTTATAATTTTAATCGTAGCACTTGCTCTTGCAGGCGGAGTATATCTGTTTCTGACAATCAGCAAGAAGAAAAACAAGGAACAGACAGAAGAAAACGCAGTCGAGATGATGACCGCAAACGAAATGATAAACGTAAAGGATATTCGCAACAATTGCTTACACACGAATGACGGGTACACATTTACCTTTATCGAAATCGGCGGTATGAGTATGGAACTTTTCTCGGAAAGTGAAAAGCTGGCGTACTGTAAAAAAATAACTTCCATCGTTTCACGTTTTCAGTTTCCGTATAAATATATGGCTATTTCCTCGCCGTATGTAATCAAGCATATGGTGACGGCAGACAGCAACAGGCTTAAAAATGCAAGCGGTCTGTGTAAGCAAATGCTTGAGGACGATATAAATTTCGCCACCAAAATGGTAATTGACGATAACAAGATTGACCGCAGATTTTTCTTTATGCTGTTCTCGAAGGACGAGGACGAGAAAACTATCCTCAAGCGTACAGAGGATACAATAAACGCTTTCAACAGTGAGGTGGACGGAATGTCCTGCGAACTTGTGAAAGACAAGGATATTATAAAAATGTATAACCTTTTCACAAATCCCGCATACATAGCTTACGAAAGAACAGATGATGTATATTTATCTATGTCACAGATTATTGCGACAAATTCTTAAAGGAGGAAAAAATGAAAAACAAGAAGTACCAGTTTGAAATTGAAGAAAACAATGTAATCCGTGCCGCAATAGCCCCGATGGGCATTGATTTCAGACCGAATACCCGTTTTTATATGGGTGACTACATCTGCCGTATCTATGCGATAATGCAATATCCGCCTACGCAGGAATACGGCTGGGTGTCAAAGATAAATAACATAGCAGGAACTATAGTAAACTTTACAAGCACACCGATTACAGAAACGAATATCGTAGAACAGCTATCGAAAATAATCAATGCTTCCCGTGCCGAAGCTGAGAATACCCGTGACGCATTACAGCGACAGAGAAAAACAAAAACAGCGGACGATACAACACGTCTTATGGCTCGAATGGAAGAAAACAACGAAAAGATAGCTAAATTCTGCTGTACTGTGATGGTTATGGGCAACGATGAAATCGACTTTGAGCAGAAATGCAACAGAGTTGAAAGCATAATCAGCGGTGTCGGCTGTAAACTGCGTTGTTTATCCCGTATGCAAAAGGACGCCTGGAAACACATATCCCCGTCCTACGCTCCTGTAGAGCTTATCGGTGATGTCGGTAACCGTCCTATGCCGGTTAATGCTTTCTACGGCGGTTTCCCGTTTCAGAACAGCGGCTTTAACGACGGGGTAGGTTATTATCTTGGTGTGGATAATGACGGTACGCCGATTATTTTTGACCTTTGGAAGCGTGACGGAGCGAGGACAAACAGCAATATCAGTATAATAGGCGGCTCCGGTAAGGGTAAAACTACACTCATAAAGCACATTATCGTATCAGAACTGATACGGGGAACAAAAGTAATTGTCATAGATCCCGAAACAGAGTATAAGGCTATCTGCGATATGTTCCGTGAAGATGGCATATCACGGTGGATAGACGCTTGCGGTGGCAGAAACGGAATGATAAATCCATTACAGGTACGTCCTAAACCACTTTCGGACGAGGAGGAAGAAGAAGCCGAGAGCAAGGGTATCAGTGAGCTTGCATTACATCTTAAAACGCTTGAAATTTTCTTTGAACTGTATCTTCCCGAACTTACTCAGATACAGAAAGCCTTACTTACGAAAGGGCTTATCGCTATGTATGAGAAATTCGGCATAACCTGGGATACAAGCGTAACATTTATGAAGAATACCGACTTCCCTGTAATGACAGATTTATATAACACTTTGCTTGAGCAGAGGAAAACTGCTGAAAAAGGTGTAACCGATGATATGGACAAGCTGATACTGCTGCTTGAAAATATCACAACAGGTGCGGACAGCTTCCTTTGGAACGGTCACACGACAATGCAGTCAAATGCACAGTTTATCGTGTTCGATACGCAGAATATGAAGATTATGAGCGATGCAATGAAATCAACGCAGTATTTTAATCTTCTGTCGTGGTGCTGGCAACAGATGAGTGCAGACAGAAGCGAAAAGGTGATGGTTGTATGCGACGAAGCGTGGCTCCTTATAAATCCCGATGTTCCGCAGGCGATGAGCTATCTTAGAGATACCGAGAAAAGAGCAAGAAAGTACAGCGGCGCACTTGCCGTTGCGACGCAGAATGTTGTAGACTTCCTTGATCCTAAAGTCAAGCTGTATGCACAGCCAGTACTGGATCTGCCGTCTACAAAGTTTATTTTCGGCTGTGAGGGCGATGACCTTAAAGCCGTATCGACACTATACAATTTTACCGATGCACAAAGAGAGCTTGTTACCGCAGGCAATCGTGCAGAGTGCCTTATGAAAGCCGGCGGACGGTCACTCAAACTCAAGGTACAGTTACCCGAAAAGCGTCTGAAACAGTTAGGATTGGGAGGTAATTAATATGACTGTATCGACGGCTATTTTAAAAGTAGTCGCTACATTATCATCAAGTGAAAAGGGACGAAAGACAATCGGCATAGCATTGCTTACGCCCATTGTAATACTTCTTTTGGTTGTCGGCGTATTTGTTGCACTGCTAACGGGTTTGTTCAGTTTGCTTTACGGTGCAGTGCGTGATACAAGCGTCAGCCAATCGTGGAATGATATACGAAAAAATGTGGAATCCGCTCTGAGCGGTGTCAACTCCTCAATCAATACACAGGTCAAGAACGATACATACAGTTTTATGCCGGACTTTTCGATAAACCTGTCAAAGTCTGTTCTGCAGAAAACTTTTTCAGAGGGTAACAACTCATTTTTGCTACTGTATGATACAAAAGAAGTCAATGACAGCGTGGCAAAAGCAAAGAAGTATATAGATAAGCTGAAAAAGGTAAAATCACAGAAAGAGCTTGAACAGCTTAACGAAGAAATTGATTTGAGCGGCTACAAATATTCTGACCTTGCGAAAGATAAGGAATTCCGGGACGATAAATCGTATGATATGAGCAAATACAGTCAGAGTACGGTACAGCTGATAAACACACTCGTCAAGCCCGAAATGCCGACATACGACTATGACGAAGAAACCGTAACAATTGACGGCGTAAAGGCAAAAAAGCAGATACTTACTGTGCATAAGGAAAACAAGACTCAGATAGTTGAATACACCTGTTACGGCGAAGGTGACATATATCTTCCGAGATTGCTTGCGTTATATCAAGCCGAAACATTCAGCCGCTTTGAAGATATGGCAGAAAGTGACGCAAGCGGACTTGATAACGATATAGCAAGTGCTATAGAAAACGTCAGCTCAGACGAAAGCGGCGGTGCAACGGCAGACGGTTTTGACGTTGCTTGTCTTAACGTGTTCCAGGCACAGGAGATAGGACAGATATTCGAGAGAGCGGCTCTTGAGGGTAAATTTTCCGCAAAAGTCAGCACGGAAAAGACCGGTACTACAGAAAAACTGTCAATAACGGTAAAAACACCGTCTGAAGATGACTGGTACGAAATGTTCAATGTAGACGAGAAGTACAGGGATTACACCAAAGAAAATACGCAGATAATTGAGCGTATCTTATCCGACGCACAGATAAATAATTTGTACATATCGGTAGACAGCACAGCTCAACGTGCATTGTTCGTGTACTTTCAAGGCTTTTTCAATCTCCCGGTCGAAGCAGATGATTTAAAGGAAAACACAAACGGTATCCTTACAACGCTGAATGACTTTGAAACAATACACAGCCGTGGCACAAGCACGATAGGAAAAGCATACGAATCGGGTATAACACTGTATCTGAATGATGAGGATACCGAGGTCAGAGCGGAGATACTTCCCAATGTAGGCGAGTGCATACAGGATGTGTATATCTATGACGTTTATGACGCAGAAAAACGCAAGGTAGTAAAAGATAAGCCAAATTATACATACAACTGCTCGGCGGTACAGCTTGCGTACATAATTGATACGGACGTGTTTGCAGAGGAATACGGCTTTGATTTTCCGACTATCGTAACAACCACAGGTACGGAGATAAAGCACGATGACGGTGTTCTGACGCTGATGATAGAATACAGCTGTCTTGACAGGCTTGAAACTATTTCGGAGCAGGACATAGGATTGTCGCTGTATGACGTATACGACAAAGACGAGAAGATAGTAATAGGCTATGCTCACTCCGGCAAACACAGCAAGGAAAAGGACGAGGGCTTATCAGCGACAGGCTGGAGCCATACATTCGGAAGTGAGATAATACCGCATTTGTGCGTCAAAACTGCGTTTGTAGACGGAGAGGTAACGCCTCCGGAGCTTGATAATCCGCATATCTATGATGGCTTATCGGTGCGTTTTGTCGGAGCAAAGGTAAATCCTTTGCTTTGGTTTAAGGCTTACAGGACGGACGTTAACAAGGACCTGCTTGACAGCATAAGTGCAATACAGGTGAAAAAATAAAAGGAGAATTTGATTATGGGAAATGAAGAAAAGCTGTTTGATACATTCGGTGAATATCTTGACAAATGCGGTGACGTGGAATTTGATTTTTTCTGCGATGACCTGTATTGTGACCATACTGTAGTATGGAACAGCTATAATGACAAGCTGACAGAAAAAGCAAAGGAAAAATGGAATAAACTGCTCGGCTCAAAATATGAAGTTACTTACTCCGATGATAAGTATCGTATCAGACAGATAAACATACCCGATGAAAATCTGCGTAAATCCTGCCTTGATTTTGCGTATGCACAGGCGGGATATATTCCGGCATCAGAGTACGATGAGCTGTTTTGTAGCGAAAACCGCATTTGCATAGGTAATTGTTATGTAAATTTCGGGATCAAAACAACATCGCTGTCCGGAGAAACAAGACAGGATTGCGAAAATCTGAATATGACGGACTGTATGACGCTGTACGGACGAATAGCAATGAACAATCCTGTCAGCTGTGAAACAGCACTGACTGTCAATGCAGTGAGCGTAACAGGAAATACAACCGTACCGCTGATAGTATGCAGAAAAGGTACTTTCAGCTATGTGAACAATTGGCAGACTGATAAATTACTCGGAAATGAGAAAATGTTTAAGATGATAGCTGATAAGGCGAAGATCGAAGCTAAATCCTACAACAAATTTGAAGAAGAAGAACCGGAGGTATAAAAATGTTTTTATTCCCGCTTTTAATGGTAGAAAAGAAACGTCAGACAATGCTCAGCGAGATACGCAAAGAGCTTGAGATGAATCAGAAGATAACAACAGTGAACAATCTTTCGTATTTCATCAAGGAAGAGCTGAAATATTATGAGTACATCACTCATATCATAATCGACCTTGAATTTATCGAGGAAAAGGGTGATGAATTCCTTACGAGCTTAAAGGCTCTTGTGATGGCAACGGACGTGCCGATAATCATATACGCCGAAGGAGTATATCCCGGTGATATGCTGCTGTCGGAAATAGCAAGACAGGGACTTGCAAATATCATAGGCGAAACGCCCAAAACGTTGAAGCAAATAAGCCGTAACAAAATGCAGAAAGACCTGCGTGAAGCACTGATAAAGTCAACCGCAGACCGCAGAATAGGACTCAGAGAAGAACGTCAGAGAAGATTTGACGTTACATATATCCCGGTACAGAAAGGCAATAACAATGCAATACCGAATTACAACAACTGCGACCTGCATTTATCAATCGGTTTATTCGGAGCAATGCGTCGTGTCGGTACTACAACATACGCAATACAGCTTGCAGAGTATTTCACAGCAAGAGGAGCAAAGGTAGCGTTCTTCAGCAAGAACGAACTTACTGACGGCGATCTGAACATTCTCCAGGAAACATACAAGGAAGAAACGGTGTCAAAGGGAACGTATTTCACATATCGTAACATCGACTTCTATTTCTTCGGCAGAGTGCCGGAGAACTGGGGAATCTACAATGTTGTAATCAATGATTACGGCACAGACACAGAGCAGATTGACAACTGGCTGTCCTGTCACTACAGATATATTGTGAGCGGTTTCAACGAAACCGACATAATACAGCTTATGTCACTGCTCGAAACTGACAAGAATGATACAAAGCGGCTAATAGGCAGAGATTACAGAATAGCGTTCAATTTCGGAGATCCGTCAATGTGTGGTGAACAGTACAGGTATCTTTGTTCAAATCTTGCAACTTCGGCAAGAATTACGATGAACGGCTTTCTTCCGTACAAGTTTAATTTGCCGCAGTGGTTTTTACAGACGTGTGACACGGAATTTGAAAACTACAGAATGTATATCTCAAACATAAAGAGATAACGGAGGTGGCAGTATGGCACATCTTGAAGAAGATATAATTGAACGAGCAAAAAATACCGATATGATAGCCCTTCTCGAAAGCGAGGAGGGCTTTTCCTTTAAAAGCACTTATGGGGAAAGGGAATTCAAGTGCATCGAGCATAACAGCCTTGTTGTAAACGGAAACCGACGCAGATGGTACTGGAACAGCCGACAGGTCGGCGGAAACAATGCAATTGATTATCTTGTAAAGATACGGGGTATGAATTTCAGAGATGCGGTATTACATCTTGTCGGTGAACGGGAACAAACGGTGTATGCGCCGATAAAGAAACCTGTAACGGAAAACGTATCTATATCAAAGCCCGTAAGATTTGTTCTGCCGGAACAGGCTCATTTCCCGGACGGCAGACGAAATTACAGTAATATCATTGCTTATCTTAACAAGGGCAGAGGAATTGATATGAACATCATCAATACACTGATAGCTTCCGGTAAGATCTATCAGGGAGTGCAGTACAACGGTTTGCATATAGTCGGATACAACGATGAGGGAATGGCTTTTTATCGCTTTAATGATAACCGTGACTGGATTGATTATAGATTGCAAACGCTGAGAGCTTCACCGACAGCAACAGATACATATCAAGCTGAAGCTGTTTCTTCAAAATATGTTGATAAAATTCTTCTGAAGGATAACACAAAAATATTTAAGAATAATCTTGTTGTATCGACCGGGAAAAACGCTCAAGGTGAAATATCCTATGCAGCATTCCGCATAGCAAGCACAAATTACAGATTCCGGGGAGAAGTAGCCGGGAGCGATAAGGCAAGCGGCTTTCTGATTGAGAGCGAGGGTATGAACGATTGTGTGTATGTTTTTGAATCGTTCATCGACGCTATGAGCCACGCCAACCTGTACAATATAAAGTACGGAAATAAGGACGCCTGGAAACTGCACAACAGGCTTGCTCTCGGCGGAACAGCCGATACGGCTCTTATGGAGCTGTTGAAGCGTAAACCGAATATCCGCAATATTTGTCTGTGCCTGGATAATGATAGTGCAGGACACACTGCGGCAAAGGAAATAGCAGGTAAGCTCAGAAGTATGGGATATGTGAATATCTATGAACGTTATTCCAATGAAAAAGATTACAACGATGAGCTTAAAAAGATTAAATCAATTATAAACGAACAGGCAGAAGAAAACGAACAGTAAAATTTAATAAAGGAGGATAACCCAATGCAGAAAAGCTACTTTGTATTGCCTAATACAGCATTCGGCTTATCCTCCGAAGAATTTTCTGTCCTTGCTTATCTGCTGTCAATTCCAACGGCAAAAAAACGTGTCAGACAGCAGACCATAGCAGAGAAGTGCAATATAGGCAGTCGCAATACTGTAACAAAAGCAATAAACAGTCTACTTGCAAAAGGATATATATTTACAAAAATCCGCACAAGACGTGTTAATTACTGGTATGGCACAAATATCTATTATCTTAACGAGGACGCAGTATGCGATTTTTCAAAAGGATACACATTGATACAGCGGAGCGTTTTTGAATACGGCTTATCGCCGGCACAGCTGAAGGTATATGCTTTCATTGCAAAGTCAATCAACTCAAAGCTCGGCTACTGCTGGAACAGCTATACCGATATATCCAAAGGCACAGGTATGTCCCGTAGCACTGTAATTGCTCTAATACATCAGTTAGAATACAGAGGGCTCATAAGCAAAATCAGAAAAATGAGATACGGCTGTCCTAAAGTTTATGCCGACAATGTTTACTGCATAAAACTGAAAAGAAAAAAGCGGATAAAAAAAGAAGTACAGCCCCGCAAAGACTGTACCTCTCAAAAATCCAATGTAAATTATAACTTACACTTTGATAATAACACAGAGCCTTTATTTTGTCAAGTCCTACTGAGCGATTTTTTGCAAACGAGGGGTAGTCCGAAATATGAGCATCTATATATTACCCAGCAAGTTAGCCACAGAAAAAGAAAAGTAAGTAAATTAAATTTACTATATAGCAGTATATATAGGATACTTAGTACCGTTTACGCTCATT
Organism: Ruminiclostridium sp.; assembly: GCA_017935365.1. Classification (GTDB taxonomy): domain Bacteria; phylum Bacillota; class Clostridia; order Oscillospirales; family Ruminococcaceae; genus Ruminiclostridium_E. The sequence goes on from JAGBHT010000033.1 coordinate 104,713, forward strand.
TTTCTTCAAAAAAGTCCTGCGGAAAACGAATAATGAGTAAAAATAAGGCTCCGCCTTGATATTTGATGTTTTCGGCTTTTCTTTTCTGCGGCTAAACGGTAAGCCGAAGAATATTGCCGAGCATAAGATAGGATTTGAGGGTTAGGTGCGACACGGTGTCGCACCCTTATGCTTTTAAACTTGCAAAACAGGGAAAAATATGATATGATTTAATAGAATTGATAGATGCAGAAAGGGGAGGGCAGTATGGAATATATTTTAATGCAAAAGTCGTATCCTGTTGTGAAAATAACAATAGACGAGAATTCGGATAAATGCAAGATTGACAAAATAACTGAACTATATATGCCTGAACGTGTTCCTTTAGGTATATCGGTAAGAAATGGCGTAGTAAATAAAGAAGAATTGAACGAGTGGTGGAGAGGCAGAGCAATTCCGCTTAGCAGAGATGGTATTGATAATGTTCTTGCTGAACTTGAAATAGCAATACCTCAAGCATTATTGAAAAAATCACTTGGTTTATCGCTTTCTGACCAGTATTGGATCTGTCCTGTCGGCAGTGAATACAGATGGGAAAAAGTAAATTTCTTTGATAATGATTTTTCTGCGGATATGGGAAATTTGTTGTTTGGCAATCGTTCATCTGCACAACTCAATCTGATGTCGCCGGATAATACTTCGGACGGATGGCTCAAGAAAAAATGGAAGATAATAAACGGTAAACGTTGCCTCGTCAAAGGCGGAAGCGGTCAATCGTTGCAAGAGCCTTATAATGAAGCCATTGCCTGTGCATTGATGAGAAGACTCAACATACCTCATACTGAATATTCTGTTTTTATTGAGGAAAGAAAACCGTATTGCGTTTGTGATGACTTTATTGACAGGGATACCGAGCTTATATCAGCGTGGTATATAATGAATACAGAGAAAAAGCCAAATCACATACCTGTGTATCAGCATTTTCTTAATTGTTGTGAACACCTCGGAATTTGCGGAGCAAGTGATTTTCTTGATAGAATGTTAACCGTGGATTATATCATCGCAAATGAGGACAGACATCAGAATAATTTTGGCATTATTCGTAATGCGGACACTCTTGAATTTATCGGATTTGCTCCTATTTATGACAGTGGAACGTCGTTGTGGCTCGATACACCTACAGTGCTTATACCGGATCACAATGTAAAAAGTAAACCGTTTAAACCTGTTCATTCAGAGCAAATCAAACTCGTTAAATCGTTCAGTTGGTTAGATCTAAGCAAACTTGACGGCTTTGCAGATGAATGTTATGATATTCTTAAAACAGCGAATTACATTGATGAGCAAAGAAGAAGCAATATATGTAAAGGTGTTGCTGAAAGAATACAAATGCTTACTGCTGAAATCACCAATCGTAAAGCGAATTATTTAGATACTGCTTCAAACGATTTAAAACAAGATGTTTCTTATTCCGGTAATTCAGAAGAGAACGAAGATTTAGAACTATAAGCAGGTGCGACACGGTGTCGCACCTAATACACGATTAACAAACACAAAAACGCCCTCTGTTAGAGCAACAGCTCCGGCAGAGGGCGTTTTTTTATTTCTCCTCGGATAGCTTTCAGAAAAAAGAAGCCTGAAAGCGTTTTGTATATGTTTTGCACAATATAGCTACTAAAAAATCAGCATTTTTACTATAATTTTTTGTGCCTTTACCGTTGACAAAATTACCAAAACACGGTATAATTATCAGTAAGGAGTGATATATAAAAAACACTCCGCAGGAGTAGGGCTTTGGCGAGCCGTTACTCTTTTCCTCAGACGATGAAACAACCATCTACTGATATAGCGAAGTGGCTACATCTGTGTCCTATATACATATTATAGCACAGATTAAATACATTATGCAAGAGCTTTCAGAAGATTTATGGGTATTCGTCTGATGGCTCTTGTTTTTTGTTATTGTCCAAATAAGTATTTGGGATCAAAATTGCCGGTTGCTAAATCAAAAACTATAGCAAATACAGAAAGCAATATCATAACGACTACAAATCCTACCAAAAACAAAGCTGTTTTCTCTGTAAGCAACTTAAAAGGGTATGAAATGATTTGTGCTAACTTTAAATATTGCCCGGCGATGCTGTGTTCAAATCGTTCTTGTTCTTGATAATATTTTTCATCGTGAACTTTACGATTTGAAAAAAACTTTTTGATATTGTTCATTGTGGTTTTTTCTCCTTTCTTTCGGATCAACCATAATGAATGATATATATAACAATTGAATGCCGACCATTGTCAGAGATGACCTACAGCCGAGATAACTACGCATTAGTTCTGAGAACATCGTGTAAGCAACACGGGAGAGGAACAGTAAACGCCGGTTTACTGCAAACCACCGACTAACAAGTCACAGTTCAGAAACGCCGCATTCTGCGGAGCGAGTATACATACTGTACTACCAATACAGTTGAGCTACATCGGACCGGGTAGGTGTTAAGCTACGGAGAGATGCGAAAGCGTTAATCGAAACAGTGAGTCGGAACGCAAAATGTATAATATATCATGGCGGAGTAGTTACCGCTATTCCGCTGTGATTTTTATATTTATACCTTTAGGGACACTGGTGTACAGTATCCCTAAAAGTGTAAATATTGTTGGCGCAGAAAGAGGGATTTGAACCCTCGCGCCGGTTTCCCGACCTACTCCCTTAGCAGGGGAGCCCCTTCACCACTTGGGTATTTCTGCATGGCGAATTATAGAATATTAAATTTAAATGGTGCCGCTGATCGGACTTGAACCGATACGGTATTGCTACCGAGGGATTTTAAGTCCCTTGTGTCTGCCGATTCCACCACAGCGGCATATTCTGTTGTGCGGTGATTAACCTTGATATATTATACACTCATTTTGTTCGCTTGTCAAGTGCTTTTTGAAATTTTTTTAAATTATTTTCTCATATTTCATCTTGTATTTTGTTCCGAAATAGTGTAGAATATTATTAGAAATATACCCAAAAAACAGGATACGGTTTCCAATTAATCTTAAAAGTCATCATGAAAGGGGAATACCAATGAGGATAGCTCTGTTTACAGAAACATATCTACCGAGCATCAACGGTGTAGTTACCCACGTTAAAACATTAAAAGAAGGTCTTGAAGCTCTGGGACATACCGTTATGGTAGTCACTGCGGATTCAAGAGTTAATAATCACGTTATTGCAGACGATGTAATGTATTGTCCTGCCGTAAAACTCAAAAAGATATACAATTATGATATAGCACCGCCTATCAGCAAGGAACGCCTTGACAAGATAAAGAGCTTTGCTCCGGACATAATCCATATACACAACGAATTCGGTGTCGGAATATCCGGCGTACTTATTGCAAGAACGCTAAAAGTTCCGCTTGTATACACGCTTCATACAATGTATGACGACTACGTTTACTATGTAGCGAAAACAAAGGGATTCGGCAAGATAGTAACTTCGGCAAGCCACCTTTACGCAAAGATGCTGGCTTCTACCGCATCGGCTATCACCGGTCCTTCTCCCAAGGTTTCGGAATACTTCAAAGCCTGCGGTGTCAAGAAGCCTGTTCACGTTATACCGAACTCGGTTGAGCTTGATGTATTCAAGCCTGAGAATGTGGATAAAAATGCCGCTCTTGAAATGAGAAGAAAGTTCGGATTCTCCGATGACGATATGGTTTTCTGTTTCTGCGGAAGACTGGGTAAAGAGAAGAATGTTACACTTCTTCTTCAGTACTGGGCAAAGAACGTAAAGCCTGAGGATAAAATCAAGCTCTTTATTCTCGGTGACGGTCCTTTGCATGAACAGCATTGCAAGGAAGCCGAAGAGTTCGGCATTGCCGATATGGTAAAGTTTGCGGGCAGAGTAGAACACCCTGATTTACCTGTATATTACGCCTGCTGTGACGCATATATCACCGCGTCGCTTTCAGATACCTGTTCCATTTCTATGCTTGAGGGTATGGCAATGCACCTGCCTGTTCTCAGCCTTAAGGATGACCTTAATGTCGGACAGGTCAAGGACGGCATCAATGGTTATAACTTTACCGATGCGGACAGTATGTATGAGCTTCTGAAAAAATTCCGTGATATGTCTAAAGATGAGCTTGCCGAGTTCGGCAGACAGACAAGAGAGTCGATAAAAACCTCAGGCGCTATACGTCTTGCCAACGACCTGCTTGATGTATATAAAGAGGCAATGGAGGTCTATAAGAAAAAGAACAGGAAACGCAAGCTCAAAAAACGTTATCGTGTTATCAGACACAGATATGTCAAACGTTCAAGAACCGATAAGAATTAAAGCGCTAATGCTCCGTGTTATCCGATACGGAGCATTACTTTTATCAAGGAGGTTATATGTCGCAGATCAATATACGTTTCTTTTCACAATCGCTGAACCGCTATGTTTCGTTTGGAATGTATATTCCCGATGATAAGCGCAATTACGGCGGAGTTTATGATAAGCAGAATATGAAAACACTGTTCATTCTGCACGGTTACTCACAGGATGGCAGCAACTGGATACCCGATCATATTGCTGAAAAATATAACTTTGCCGTTGTGATCCCTAACGGCGAAAACTCATTCTGGCTTGATGGCTTGTCAACCGGGCATAAGTATTGTACCTATGTCGGAGATGAACTTTTGCGGTATGTGCGAAATACCTTCGGACTTGCACAGACTGCGGAAGATACCGCGATAATGGGTTATTCAATGGGCGGCTTCGGTGCGCTTCATACTGCGTTCACTTATCCCGATACATTCGGTAAGGTGTGCGCACTGTCATCTGCGCTTATTGTGTACGAAATAGCCGGAATGAAAGAGGGTAGCGGAAACGGCGTAGCAAATTATGATTATTATCACGAATGTTTCGGCGACCTTGATACGGTAATCGACAGCGACAACAATCCCGAAACGCTCATAAAGCGTCTGAATGCACAGAAAAAGAAAATTCCGCAGATATTTATGTCTTGCGGTACTGAAGATTTTTTACTTGAAAACAACAGGCAGTTCAACGCATTTCTTGATAAGGAAAGCGTACCTCACGTTTACCTTGAAAGCAAGGGCGGTCACGATATGGCGTTCTGGAGCGAATATGTAGTTAAGTTTACTGATATGATGTTCGGTAAAAATGAATAAAGTTATACCCACAAGCGAAAATATCGTTTGTGGGTATGATCTGTTATCAGACATCTTCCATCTGTTTTCCGAAATACATCGCCGCCGCTTCAACAAGCGCTTTAGTCTTGTCGTCAACCGTTGAGTTTTCCTTATCCGACAGCATTATAACTGCACCGTTCACATCGCCGTCTGCCATTATCGGTGCACAGGCAACCGCAAAACGGTCCACGCCCTCGATCGGGTTCATCTTTACGCCGTCAGCTGTGCGATATAGCGATTTACGCTGTTCTATAAGGTCTTCAAGAGAGCTTGACACCCTGCGCTCAAGCACTTCTTTTTTCTGAATACCGGACGCTGCTATAACGTGGTCGCGGTCGCATATTACCGTAGGCATTCCTCCGACTTTGTAAAGTACGTCGGCATATTGTCCCGCAGTTCCCGAGATCTCGCCGACAGGGGAGTACTTTCTGAATATTACCTCGCCGTCAACGCTTGTATATATTTCAAGCGGCGTACCCTCGCGTATTCTCATTGTTCTTCTTATTTCTTTAGGTATTACGACTCTTCCGAGATCGTCAATACGTCTTACTATTCCCGTAGCTTTCATTATATAGACATTCCTTTCTGAAGAAACTGTTTTTGCTCTTGCAAACATATTATTCCTTGAGCGGTGTCAATTATTCAGAAATTTGTCACATATTGAGTTTTCAGCTCGCTGATCTGGCTTTAATCGTCGGAATAAGGCTGTGCTTTTGATGTTGATTTTAAACAGAAAATGTAGTATAATAACGTATAATGAGCATCATTTGATTATCTTTCCGGAGGTGTGACAGTGACAACTGATGAAGAGTATATGACAGTCTGCATAGGACTTGCAAAAAAAGCGGCTGAAAAAGGCGAATCTCCTGTCGGAGCTGTTGTGGTGAGCAAAGACGGAGAGATAATCGGCAGAGGTTACAATATGCGTGAAACATTGCAGTCGCCGACTGCTCACGCAGAGATACTGGCTATTGAACAAGCCGCCAAAGCTCTTGGCTCATGGCGGCTTACCGATTGTACACTATATGTTACGCTTGAACCGTGTCCGATGTGTGCCGGTGCGATAATCAATTCAAGGCTGAAAAGGCTTGTATACGGTGCGTTTGATGAAAAAGGCGGGGCTTGCGCCTCGCTCATGGAGATATTCGATTATCCGTTCAATCATCGTCCGATGGTAAGAAGCCGTATACTGATGGACGATTGCGCAAAGCTTCTCACTGACTTTTTCAAAGGATTAAGGTCATCTGATAATGCCTGAAACCGCTTTTTTGTAAAGTTTGTCGAGCAGTACAAAAAATCCTGCTGTTACAGCGGCTGTTGTTATGATAACTGAAATGACTTTTTTCATATTCTGATCCTTTCATATCGGTAATCAGTCGGTGTTTATACGGTCAAGACGCTTTTCGGCGTTTTTGATAAGGCTTAAAAGTGCGGTGCCTTGCTTATCATATTCCGCTTCAATGGAATTTGTAGTTATTGAGGGAGCGTTTTCTGCGTCATTTGCGGCGTCTGCGGCGGCTCCGACCTCAAGGCATATTGCCGAGTCGATAAGATGAAGAGCTGATGTCGGCGATACTCCGAAAAGGTTTTCATTGTTCTTGCTGTTAGCGTTGTATGTTATCCTGAACGCTTTGTAGACAGAAAGCGTCAGCATTGAAGAAACGCTCTTGCTGAGCTTTGATGATTTGATCTTCTGCAAAAGAGAGAAGATGACCTCAATGCTGTTGGTTATAAGCTTCTTATTAAGAGCGAGCATGATATCTCCCGACTTTGAGTCACTCGCATTACCGCCGTCCGGTATATCGCTTTCGGTGATTATTCCGCCGTTTGAAACAGGTGAACGACCAAGCAGATAATCGGTAGAAACGTTATAATAATCAGCCGCTTTTACAAGGAATTCAAGACCGCATTCACGCTTGCCCTTCTCGTAGTGTGACAGGAGCGCCTGAGCAATGCCCAGATCTGCGGCGACCTGTTTTTGTGTAAGTCCACGTTCTTTGCGGAGCAGGGAAAGAATCCTCGGAAAATCGGTGTTCATCATTTGACCTCTCTTAATCTGACAATATTCACAAAGTATATTATAGCGGAGTTATTCCCTATTGTAAAGCGTGATTTTATACAAAAAATCGGGTGCTTTTTTATATAATAACCCCATAATAAAACAAAAAACGCCGTAATCGGCATGAATATCAATAAAAAATAACCGAAAGGAAGTAAAAAAATGAAGAATTACAGACTTTATCTTATCCGTCATGGAATTACTCAGGGTAACCTTGAGGGAAAATATATAGGCACTACGGATCTGCCGCTTTGCGAAGAGGGCGAGAGCGCTATATCGTCACTTGCCGCACTTGAAGTATATCCGAAAGTGCAGAAGGTGTATTCAAGTCCGCTGAAGCGTTGCCTGCAGACTGCCGATATTATCTACCCCGAGCGCCTTTTAAAGCGCATTGACGGAATATCAGAGATAGATTTCGGCGACTATGAGGGAAAGACGCAGGCTGAACTCCAGAATGACGAAAAGTATCTTGAATGGCTCAAAGGCGGATATGATGCCGCACCGCCGAATGGTGAGAGTTTCGGACATTTCACGTTAAGATGCCTTGACGGTCTTGAAGAGATATTCAAGGATATGATGGCGAATGAAGTTACATCAGCCGCAGTAATAACGCATTCGGGTGTTATTATGAACCTGCTTTCGGGATACGGTCTGCCCAAGATGAAGCCTATCGACTTTGCCTGCAACCAGGGCGAGGGATTTGAGATCCAGCTCAGCACCTTCCTGTGGCAACACGGTCCTGTCTTTGAGATAGTAGGAAAATTATTCTGATAAAAACGGAGAAAATCAATGGATATTTTAAAGCAGTTAGCGGAAGAATTCAAGATAAGAAACACTCAGGTAGAAAACACCGTAAAGCTTATAGATGACGGTAACACGATACCGTTTATTTCACGATACAGAAAAGAAGCTACAGGAGGTCTTGACGACCAGCTTTTAAGAGAGCTCAGCGAAAGGCTTACATATCTGCGTAATCTCGAAAGCAGAAAAGAAGAAGTCAAAAACCTTATCGAAAACGGCGGTAACCTGACCGAAAAGATCGAAAGCGACCTTATAAATGCAAAAACGCTTGCAGAAGTCGAGGATATCTACAGACCGTTCAAGCCCAAGCGTAAGACAAGAGCAGGTATAGCAAAGGAAAAAGGCTTACAGCCGCTTGCGGATTTCATACTTGCACAGACGCTTGCGTCACCCACAGCGGAAGCACAGAAATATATTAATGAAGAAAAGGGCGTTGAAACTGCAGACGATGCAATAAACGGCGCACTTGACGTAATCTCGGAAACCGTTTCTGACGACGCTGACCTGCGTAAAAAGCTGTATGCCGAGTACACGGGTCATGCGCTTATCGTGTCAAAGGCTGTCGATGAAAAAGCAGAAACGGTATATAAAAATTACTATGACTACAGCGAGCTTGCGTGCAAAATACCTCCGCACAGACTTCTTGCCCTTGACAGAGGCGAGCGCGAAGAGGCATTAAAGGTCAGTGTTGAGCCGGACGAACAGTGGGTCATGAAGCACATTTACAGAGCCTACGTCAAGGCGGAAAACGACTGTGGCAGACTTGTACGTTCTGCGTGCGATGACAGCTTCAAGCGACTTATTCACCCCTCGCTTGAAAGAAGACTCAGAAACGAGCTTACCGAAAAAGCCTGCGACAGCAGTATACACACTTTCTCCGATAATTTAAGACAGCTTCTTATGCAGCCGCCTGTCAAGAACAGCGTTGCACTGGGTTTTGACCCCGGCTACAGAACAGGTTGTAAGGTGGCAGTCGTTGACGCAACCGGCAAGGTGCTTGATACCTCGGTCGTATATCCTACACCGCCGAAAAGTGATATTGCAGGTGCTGAAAAAATAATCCGCAATCTTATTGAAAAGCATAAGGTTGATATTATAGCGATAGGAAACGGCACGGCAAGCCACGAAAGTGAAGTCTTTATATCCGATTTGTTAAAGAAGATCGACAGGAAAGTAAGCTATATGGTCGTATCCGAGGCAGGTGCCAGCGTATATTCTGCAAGTAAACTTGCGGCGGAGGAGTTTCCCGAATACGATGTTTCACTGCGTAGTGCGGTTTCGATTGCACGAAGACTTCAGGACCCGCTGGCAGAGCTTGTCAAGATAGATCCTAAGGCAATAGGAGTAGGACAGTATCAGCACGATATGCCGCCTGCAAAGCTGTCGGAAGCGCTCGGCGGAGTAGTGGAGGACAGTGTTAACAGCGTCGGCGTAGACCTTAACACAGCGTCTGTTTCACTTCTCAGCTATGTTGCAGGTATTAATTCAACCGTTGCTAAGAACATAGTGACCTACAGAGAAGAAAACGGCGCCTTTACAAACCGCAAGGAGCTTCTTAAGGTCACAAAGCTCGGCAAGAAAGCCTTTGAGCAGTGCGCCGGATTCATGCGTATCCACGACGGAAAATATCCGCTTGACAACACCTCGGTACATCCTGAAAGCTACAAGGCGGCAGAAGCTCTGCTTGACAAGTGCGGATTCAGGCTTGCGGATGTTTCGGGTGGTATCCCGTCAATAAAGGAACAGGTGAAGTCAATAGGAATAAAGAAGCTGTCCGATGAACTCGGTATAGGCGAAATGACGCTTGCCGATATAACAAACGAGCTTGCAAAGCCCGGCAGAGATCCCAGAGATGAGCTGCCTGCACCGCTCCTGAGAACAGATATTGCGGATATAAACAGCTTAAAGTCCGGTATGATTCTTGACGGTACGGTAAGAAACGTGATAGATTTCGGTGTATTCGTTGATATCGGAGTACATCAGGACGGACTTGTGCATATCTCACAGATATGCGATAAATACATAAAGCACCCGCTTGAAGCTGTAAAGGTCGGAGATATCGTAAAGGTAAAGGTGCTTGATATAGATCCTGCAAAAAAACGCATTTCTCTTACAATGAAGGGAGTATAAGATGATTGAATCGGTTCTTAAATATACATCTGAAAATGTCGGCGAGTTTGTAAAGTACAATATTTTCGGCAAGAGCAAAGCGTCAAAAGTATATGTAATATGCTATCTTGTCGCAATGGCGCTCATTGGAGCTGTCGGAATAGTTCTTGCTATAGTCACTCAGATGTGGTGGTTTATCTTTGCTACGGTTATCTGTGCTTTGCTTATAGTTGCTACAGGACTTGTCATTTCGGTAACGCTTAAAAAGTATACTAAGGAAATTTTTGATATCAATTCAAAGAACGGATATGACGCAATTGAGATAACGGCAAGCAGTATTGTGCTTAAAAACAGCGGTGCGGCAAAGGCTGTCGCCGAGTGGACGGCAGTAGCTTCTGTCGATTTCAATAAGTCGAGCGCTTATATCGTAACTCATGACGGATATCTTTTTATTATAAATGAAAGCAATATCAAAGAGGGCTCTCTGGAAGAACTGCGTAAAATTGCGGACGAAAAACTGGTGAAGGCTGATGACTAATTATCAGCTTGAAACCGACAGGATCATAAGGTCGCTCGACCACGCTCCGACGCTTTTTCTTCATGCGTGTTGTGCGCCGTGTAGCAGTTATGTGCTGGAATATCTGGCGGAGCATTTCAATATCACGTTGTTTTTCTACAATCCCAATATAACTGAGGAAGAGGAATACGAAAAGCGCAAGAATGAGCTTAAGCGGCTTATTTCGGAAAAGCCTTTCAGACATCCCGTAAAAATGATAGACGGCGATTATTCGCCGCAGCTTTTCTTTGATATGGCTAAAGGAAAAGAGCATATCCCTGAGGGCGGAGAACGCTGTTTTTTGTGCTATGAAATGCGACTGAAAGAAACGGCAAGGCTTGCAAAAGAGCTTCAGTATGAATATTTCTGCACAACTCTTTCCGTAAGTCCTCATAAGAATGCCGCCAAACTGAATGAACTCGGAGCAAAATACAGCAAGGAATATGATATACCATATCTTTACTCCGATTTCAAGAAAAGAAACGGATATAAGCGTTCTATCGAACTCTCTCACGAATACGGGCTGTACAGACAGAATTACTGCGGATGTATCTACAGCCGTATGCAAGCTGAGCGTAAAGAACAAGAAAAAAATTTTCAAAATGAGATGAAAACTGTTGTCAAACCGTAAAAAGTGTGATAAAATAAATACGGTTATGCAATAAAACTGTCAAAAGAGGTGAAAGACGATGACTGCGGACCCTTGCGGGAAACGATCAAAACAGAACGAAAAATGCGCAGTAGTCGTCGCATAACGGCTTTCTGTGCAGGAAAGAGGTACGTTATGCTGAAATTTTACAAGACTGTCGAGAACACAATAGTTGAACTCGAAACAATGGAGCCCGGCTGCTGGGTATCTGCTGTAGCACCTACAGAAACAGAGATATCCTCACTTCAGGAAGAGCTGAATATCGACCGTGACTTTATCCGTTCCGCCCTCGATGAGGAAGAAACCTCCCGTATTGAAAGCGATGACGGACAGACGCTCATAGTCCTTGACTATCCGGTTGCCGAGAAGGTACAGGACAAGGACGATACGATCAGCTATTACACTATGCCTATGGGCATCATTATAACCGACAGCCATGTTGTAACCGTCTGCCTAAAGGAGAATATCATCATCGATGAATTCACAAAGGGTATAGTAAAAGGAATACAGACACAGTTCAAGACACGATTTGTATTCCATATGCTGCTCAGGATAGCAAGTAAATATCTGCTGTACTTAAAGCAGATAGACAAGCTTTCAAACTATGTTGAACAGCAGTTGCACAAATCAATGAAGAACAAAGAGCTTATTCAGCTCCTCGGACTTGAGAAATCACTGGTATATTTCTCAACGTCGCTAAAATCTACCGAAACAGTGCTTGAAAAGATATTGAGAGGCAGAGTAATAAAACTCTACGAAGAAGATCAGGAGCTGCTTGAAGACGTACTCATCGAAGTAAAGCAGGCTATCGAAATGAGCAATATCTATTCAAACATACTTTCGGGTACAATGGACGCCTTTGCAAGTGTAATATCAAATAACCTGAATATCGTAATGAAGGTGCTGACGGTAATTACTATCGTTATGTCAGTACCTACTATGGTGTTCAGCTTCTATGGTATGAATGTGGTTGATTTGCCGCTTCCGTATACATGGTTCCCGGTTGTCATTTCCGTTATACTTGCCGTCATTGTCGCAATACTGATAACGAAAAATAAGTTTTACAAATAAATCCCGGAGGGTGTAATGGAAAAAGTAAAAATATCTATAAGCGGACACGATTTTTACTTGAAGAGCGAAGATCCCGACAGAATGTATGATGCTGCGGAAAATCTGCAGAAGAAGATAGACAAGTTAAGTTCAATGGCGTCTTCTATGTCGCTGACTGACATTGCTATGCTTGCGGCGCTTGATTTTGCCGATGAAAACTATGACAGCAGAAAAATCGTAGTCAAAGCACAGCAACTTTCGCAGGAGATACAGGCTAAATCAGCTGCAAACGAAAAAAGAGCGTCAGAACTGGCAGAAAAGCTTTCTGCTTCTGAGGCGGAACTTGCTGCTCTTAAGATCAATGTTTCCGAGTCACAGAGCGAGTTATCTGCGCTTAAGGAACAGCTTTCAAATATCAATACCGAAAAATCCGGCGAGCTTGAAACGGAAAACGCAAAGCTGAATGAGCAGATAAAAGTGCTTAAAGCCGAAAAGGAAATGATGAGTGAAAGTAAGGCAGATGAAGCTGAAAAGCTCATCGGTGAGAATAATAAGCTTAATGAAAAGATAAAAGAGCTTACCGCAGAGAATGCTATGCTTACCGAAATGAACGCAAGCGACAGCGCCGTTATGAACGATGAAAATGCAAAGCTTAAAGCGCAGATAGAACACCTTAAAGCTGAAAATGCAAAACTCGGCGAAAATATATCTGGTACGTCTGAATTAAGTGATGAAAACGCAAAGCTCAGAGCGCAGTTATCCGAGCTTACAGATAAAAATACCCGTGCAGAAGAAATGCTTGAAAAGCTGAGAATAGATCACGAGAAGCTTGTTAACGAACACGGACAGGACGAACTGCTCCTTGCGCAGATTGATAAGCTTCAGGGCACAGTTGATACATATGAGAAGACCTTTGATGAATATGCAAATCAGCGTAACGCAGAGGTCAAGGACTTGAACGATGAGTTATCGGCACTCAGAAAGAAGTATGCCGATCTCAGCGCACAGATGAATGAGATCGTCAATGACGGTCAGATGACGTTATGAGTGAAATTTTAGCTCCGTGCGGAGCACAGGAAAGTCTGTCGGCGGCTGTTAATGCAGGCGCCGATGCGGTTTATTTAGGGGAAGAATATTTCTCCGCAAGAAAAAATGCAGATAATTTTACCGCCGAACAGCTTTGTGAAGCGGTACGCTTTTGTCATTACAGCGGCGTAAAAGTTTATGTAACACTGAATACACTTGTATTTGACAGAGAAATACCCATGCTTGCAAAGGCAATCGAGAATTGTGCCAAAGCCGATGTTGACGGCTTTATCGTACAGGATATGGGTGTTGCAAGACTGGCAAGACAGATCGTACCGGAACTGCCTTTACACGCGTCTACCCAGATGACCGTAAATTCGCCTGAGGGTGCAGTTATGGCAAAAAAGCTCGGATTTACCCGTGTCGTTCTCGGCAGGGAATTATCTTTTGAACAGATAAAAGCGATTATTGACAGCTGTGATATCGAAACTGAACTGTTCGTTCATGGCGCATTATGCGTATGCGTCAGCGGGCAGTGCTATATGAGCAGCGTTCTCGGCGGAAGAAGCGGAAACAGAGGACTTTGCGCACAGCCTTGCCGTCTTGATTTTACAAGCGGCGACAGGCATAATGTCTTATCGCTGAAAGATCTGTCTCTTGTAGAAAAGTTACCCGAACTTGAAAAACTCGGCGTTACGTCATTCAAGATAGAAGGCAGAATGAAACGACCCGAATATGTTGCGGGTGCGGTCAATGCCTGTCGTACTGCTCTTGACGGCGGGACGCCCGACCTGATTTCGCTGAAAAATGTATTTTCAAGAAGCGGATTTACAAGCGGATATTTCGATGATGACTTCAGAAATATGCAGGGTGTGCGAACAAAAGACGATGTTACTGCGACAACATCAAAAGTACTGGCAGGTATGAAGCAGTATTATCATAAGCCGTGCAAACGCTTCAAGGCTGATATTACGGTAAATGTAAAAAACGGACAGCCTGTTTCCTATAAGCTTTCAGCTTGTGGCGTAAGCGCTGTCGCTGTAGGCGAGGTTCCCGAAAAAGCGGTCAACAGGGCTGTTACTCCCGAATATCTTGAAAATCAGTGCGGTAAGCTCGGCGGCACTGTATATTTCCCCGGAAATATAACCGTCAATGTTGACGACGGATTGTCGGTTTCGGCGGCTCATCTTAATGAACTGAGAAGAAAAGCTATTGAGAGTGTCAGCGAGAAAATTCTCGAAAAGAACTCTCATCACTATAAAATATCGCCATACATTCCGCATGACAGCAAGGACGGCAAGAAAATACGTCCCGAGTTCAGATGTGAAGTAAACACCGCAGAACAGCTTGAACAGGTATTGCAGGAAGATGAATATTCGTATATTTACGCACCTATGGGATTGCTTGACGGAGATACACCCGATAAATTCAGAATAATCGTTGTACCGCCTGTATTTCTTGCCGATTGCGAGAATGATGTAATCAAAAAACTGTCTGTTCTCAGAAAGCAGGGATATGAACATATGGCTGTTCATACGCTTTCGCATATCGGAATAGCGAAGAAACTTGGCTTCAAGGCGCACGGTATGTCACGGCTCAATATAACAAACCGTTATTCGCTCAGGGAGTATGAAAAAATGGGACTTAGCGATACGGCACTGTCGTTTGAGCTTCTTATGAGCGACGCGGTATCGCTGTGTGCCAACAGTGAGATAAAGACAGGCATAGTAGGTTACGGCAGACTGCCGCTGATGATCACAAGAAGATGTCCGATCAATAACGGCAAGCCATGCGGTAAGACTAAGAGAGCGGATTGTCCGCACTATATAACCGACAGACAGGGAAACAATATGCCTTGTATGTGCAGTGAGAATACAGTCGAGATACTTAATCCCGATAAGCTGTATCTCAGCGATAGACAGACCGAGCTTACAAAGTTTGATTTCGTGTTGCTGAAGTTTACAGATGAAACGGACACGGCGGAAGTGCTGAATATGTATCTTGACGACATAAAGCCTGACGGAAAGCTAACAAGAGGGCTTTATTACAGAGGAGTACAGTAATGTTCATAGATGTCAAAAAACTGAACGATAAAGCAAAACTGCCTTGCAGAGCAACCGCATTGAGTGCGGGAGCCGATCTGTGTGCTTGTATTGACGCCAATACGGTGCTTATGCCGGGCGAGCGCAAGCTTATCCCTACCGGTATTGCTATAGCTGTACCGACAGGGTACGGCGGATTTGTGTTTCCAAGAAGCGGACTGTCTTCAAAGTTCGGCGTTTCGCTTGCAAACTGCGTAGGCGTCATTGACAGCGATTACAGAGGAGAGGTCAAAGTGCCGGTTATAAATCATTCGTCAGAACCTTATACAATAAAAGACGGCGAACGTATCGCACAGCTTGTCGTTATGCCGGTGGATCTGTGCGAGTACGGTTTTTGCGATGAACTTGACGAAACGGTCCGCGGCGAGGGCGGTTTCGGCTCAACGGGCAGTATGTAATGCAAATTGCATAAATATCCGATAAAAACGCGTGATAATTTATGAATATTTAATTTCGTATTTTAGTTGTATGCTTTTTCAAAAAGTGGTATAATAAATACCGAATTGTAAAGAAGAATACCCCGGAGGTTTTACTAATGTTTTCAAAAGATATAGGTATTGACTTAGGTACAGCCAACACACTTGTGTATATGAGAGGAAAGGGCATTATTATAAGAGAGCCCAGTGTTGTTGCTGTTGACGTAAAGATGGACAGAGTACGTTATGTAGGTCAGGAAGCCAAGGACGTCATCGGACGTACACCTGGCTCTATAGTTGCTGTCAGACCCCTTAAGGACGGCGTTATCGCAGATTTTGACATGACAACAAGCATGTTGCAGGAATTTATAAGAAAAGCTCTCAAGGGCAGAGCGTTTGCAGGTTCAAGAGTAAGAGTAATTATCTGCATTCCCTCAGGCGTTACCGCAGTTGAGCGCAGAGCGGTAAAAGAAGCTGCTCAGAACGCAGGTGCAAAGCGTGTTTCAATAATCGAAGAGCCTATGGCTGCTGCGATTGGTGCAGGTCTTCCCGTTGCCGAGCCTACAGGTAGTATGATAGTTGATATTGGCGGCGGTACAAGCGAAGTTGCTGTTATTTCGCTCGGCGGTATCGTTACATCACGTTCTGTAAGAGTTGCAGGCGATGAGTTTGATTCATCCATAATCAACTACATCAAGAAGAAATACAATCTGCTCATCGGCGAAAGAACGGCAGAAAACATCAAGATCGCTATCGGCTCGGCATATCCCTACAGCGATAATGAGCCTTCAATGGATATCAAGGGCAGAAACCTGCTGAACGGTTTACCTGAAAATATCACAATTACTTCAGAAGAGATAAGAGAAGCTCTCTCAGAGCCTTTAAGCCATGTTATCGAGGCTATAAAGGTAACTCTTGAAAAAACTCCCCCTGAGCTTGCCGCAGATATAATCGACCAGGGTATTATGCTTGCAGGCGGCGGCGCACTTCTCAAGGGACTTGACCTGCTTATCCATTCCGAAACAGGAATGCCTGTCAAGGTTGCCGAAAGACCTCTTGACTGCGTTGCAGACGGAACAGGTAAGGTGCTTGAGAATATCGACAAGCTCGTTGATGTTCTTACAGACGACGATACCAGATATTGATTTTAAAGAATTTATAACGCTTATGGCTAACTGTAATTTTACGGTTAGTCATAATGTGTTATATAAACCATATTTCATCCGGCTGTGAATTCAGCTTTGAAAGGTATTGTATGCGTGATTTTTTCAAAGGATTCAAATTTAAAATTATAGTATGCGTTTTTGCACTGGTTCTCGGCGTAGTGATTTATGCCGCTGTTTCCGGTGGTTTTTCCACATTCCCCGAAAATGTGATTACTACCGTAACAAAACCTTTCGTAGCAGTTTCCAACGCTGTTTCTCAGTGGGTCGAGGACACGCTTGACAAGTTTGCCAATGCAGACAGATATAAGACTGAAAACGATGAACTCAGGGATAAGCTGAACGAGCAATACAAACAGATAATTGACCTCGAAAACGTAAAGCACGAGAATGACCAGCTGAAAGAAATACTCAAAATAAAAGAGGAAAATGAAGATTTTGAATTTTCTGCACCTTGCAATATAATAGCAAGAAATTCAAACGATGCGTATGCCGGCTTTACAATAGACAGAGGCTCTGATGACGGGATAGCATTGTATGACCCTGTTATGACTTCCAACGGGCTTATCGGAATGGTTTGCGAGATCGCTCCCAACTATGCGAAGGTCGCTACTATATTATCCGATGAGATCAACGTCGGAGTTATGACATTTGACAGCAAGGTGACCGGGATCCTCGACAATGATATCAAGAACGCAAACGATGGCAACTGCCTTATGAGTTATATCACCAAGGACAGCGGGATCAATGAAGGCGAGATCGTAAAGTCTGTGGCAGGCGTTGTATTCCCCGGCAATCTTCTTATCGGCACCGTTTCAAAGGTGTATGACGATGAAAACGGTTTATCGGTACACGCAGTGATAAAACCTGCCGTAGATGTGCGCACAGTTACCGATTGCGTTGTGATCACCGACTTTAAAGGGCAGGGTGTTGTTGACTGATGAAATTCAGAATTATTAATCGTACAGCCATGACCCGCAAAGAAATATTGATGAGTATCACAAAATGGGTGCTGTATTCGCTTGTACTTGTTTTGTCATATACGATCCAGGTCACAATGCCGTTTGCCGTGTGGCAACCGTATCTGACGCTTACAGTTGCGGTAGCGGTTTCGTTTTTCGAAAACGAACTCAGCGGCGTGGTATTTGCGGCTTTTGCCGGAATGATGCACGACCTTGCTATGGGTTCGCTGTTCGGCTTTACTTCAATATGGCTTATGCCGTGCTGCCTGTTTGTAACGCTTTTTGCGGTCAATCTTATTCACAGGAATATTCTCAATTTCCTTTGGATGAATTTATCCGTTATGATAATTGTTGAAGCGGCGGAGCTTCTTTTCAAGTATGTTATCTGGAGAAATCCCGATATAAATGTAGTACTGCTTGATTATGTCCTGCCTGCGATGATATCGACAGTGCTTTTATCGGCACCGATTTATCTTCTTATACGACTTATAAACAGAAAACTGGGAGCAGAAAATACGACTGAGGATATTCTTACCGCTTTTGAAGATGCCGATGACGGCGAAGAAAATGCGAGATTTTAACGGAGGGCTGAGTGACTAAACTAAGCAGACAGATAAGGAATATGGTGTTTGTCCTTGTTGTAGTAGCTCTGTCATTTGCGTGTACGATCGAATTACTGCAGATACAGATAGTTGACGGCGATTATTACAAAGACCAGACAACAAACACATATACCGCAAATCAGACTATTCAGGCGGCAAGAGGTCAGATATTTACAAAAGACGGAAAAGTTCTCAATACAAATAAGCTTGTATATAAGATAATAATTCAGAAAGCCTTTTTTGAAGCCGGCACTGAGAATGATGTTATAGCAAAGACCCTGAAAATACTTCAGAACAACAACGAAGAGTGGATCGAAACTATCCCGATAAGCAAGACTACCCCCTATGAGTTTACAGGGGACGATGATGAGATAGACACACTCAGGTCAAAGCTTGAGCTTGGCGTTTATGCAACGGCAGAAAACTGTATGAACGCTCTGTATGAGAAGTTTGAGATCTCCGCTTCATACGGTCAGGAAATGCGTCGTTATATAGCTGGTGTCCGTTATGAGATGCTCATACGCGACTTCTCTTATCAGAACCGCTATACAATGGCGGAAGATGTGTCGGTGCAGACTGTAATAGAGCTTAAAGAGCAGAGCTTTATGCTGGGCGGCATAGATATAATTGAAGAAGCTATACGTCAGTATGACGGTAAGGATTTTATTCCGCAGGTTGTCGGCAGGATAGGCGCTATATCTTCGGATGAATATGAAGAACTTTCTGATAAAGGCTACAGTCTGAACGATACCACCGGTAAGTGGGGCATTGAGAGTGCTATGGAAAGCACTCTGCGCGGAAAGAACGGCATACGTTCAATAACAAGGGATTCTTCAGGAATGGTCGTATCTGATGAAATAACCAAGGCGGCAACGGCAGGCAACTCGGTAAAGCTGACTATCGAAAGCGATTTTCAGAACGATGTGCAGGCAATACTGGAAAACCATATCAAGTGGCTCCATTATAACAACGACCCGTCAAGAGGTAATAAAGTCGACGCAGGCGGTGTGGTAGTGCTTGACGCTAAAACAGGCGCAGTGCTTGCAATGGCAAACTATCCGAATTATGATATCAATAAGTATATAGACCTTGTAAATAATCCTGTTGACCCGAACCCGACATATAACAGGTGCATTTACGGCCTTTACCGTCCCGGTTCGGCATTCAAGACAATAACAGCGACAGCGGCGCTTGTATCGGGTATCGCAAATGAAAATACAGAAGTGTACTGCGGCGGTATCTACACATATTACGACGACTATCAGCCGGGTTGTATCATGGGCTTTGTCGGTGACGTAACGGTAAGAACCGCGCTGAGATATTCGTGCAATATCTATTTCTATGATATGGCACGTCAGATGGGTATTGATTATCTTGCAAAGGTAGCAGGCTGGTTCGGCGTCGGTCAGGACCTTAATCTTGAAATCGGTGGTGCAACAGGCAATATGAGTACCCCTGAATATATCGAATCGCTCGGCGGTACATGGACGCCCGGTTCTACTATTCAGGCGGGCATAGGACAGCTTGAAACGACAGTAACACCGCTTAATCTTGCGGTAATTGCGCTGACGCTTGCAAACGACGGTACACGCTATCAGCCGTATCTTGTCGACAGTATCACAAGTTATGACGGAAGCAAGACTATCAAGAAAACAGAGCCTACCGTTGCGTATAAAATAGATGCCGACAAGCATATATTCCAGGTAGTGCGTGAAGGTATGATAATGGTTGCGGACGATGTACAGTGGCCGATGGGTTCAGGAATCACCCAACTTGCCGATCTGCCTTACGGAGTGGCAATAAAGACAGGTACACCCCAGGTAACTACCGATACGTTCAACTCGACTATTCTTGGATACTATCCTGCTGAAGATCCGCAGATATGCTTCGGAATAGTGCTTGAAAAGGGTGAGTTCTCAAGACTTATGGTACGAAATATAATAGAATCGTACTTCTACGATAACTATCAGCCTGTTACTAACGAAAACGGTGATATTATACTTCCGTGGGGTGGTCAGACTACCAATACTCCCGGCAGACCTGCCAGAGGAGAACTGACTAAAAATAACAGTTCCGATACGTCAAATAGTTCAATCAGTGAATAATAACTTGTGCAGTTTGCATAAAAAAACGAGCTGAAAACATATTGAATTAACAAAATTTGATTTTTTTCAGTTAAAAGTCTTTATTTATGCTCGTTTTTATGATACAATTAAAACAATTAGAACAAAGATAAACATAATTATGTGTTTATCATCGCAAGGAGAGCGAATAATATGTCACAGATTATAGCAGTAACCGCAGGTAAAGGCGGAACGGGCAAATCAACCACTTCGGCAAACGTAGCCCGTGGATTAGCCGCTTTAGGTAAAAGAACTCTTCTCGTTGAGCTCGATTTCGGTTTAAGATGCCTTGATATTATGCTCGGCATTAAAGATAAGGTTAAGCACGATATAGGCGAATATCTTGAGGGTAAGATAGATATTCTTACAGCGACAACAAAAGTTGAAACTGTAGAAAATCTGTATCTTGTCTGCGCTACAAGAAACCCCTTTATGGATATCAATCCAGAAAAGATCATGGGCGTATGCGAAGAGATGCGTCAGCACTTTGACTACATCATTATTGACACGGCAGGTGTCGGAAGCTCGGTATTCAGCGTTATCAAGGCGGCAGAGCTGATTCTTATGGTAACTACTCCCGATACGGTATGCGTTCGTGACGGTGCTATACTGTCTGACTTCCTGTATGTAAAGAATTGTACAAATCAGCGCCTTATCATCAATAAGGTAAGTCAGAACTTCAAGGATGAAGAGATACTTTACGATCTTGACGAAGTAATGGATTCAGTCGGAATACAGCTTTTAGGTGTTGTTCCCGAAGACAACAATATTAAAGTATGCGGCGCAAAGGGTCTTCCTTTACCGCCTACCTGTGCCGGTGCAAAAGCATATGCGGCTATAGCAAGAAGAATACTTGGGGAAGATGTACCGCTTACAATCAACATCAACTGATTGTCAGATGTCATTGTAAACGGTAGATAAAAAGCGGAGGAAAAAGAGGTATAATATGAATATTGCACTAATTGCTCATGATTCAAAGAAAGAACTGATGGTTCAGTTCTGTATTGCATATTGCGGCGTTCTCAGCCGACATAATTTATGTGCCACCGGTACTACCGGTAAGCTTGTATCAGAGGCAACAGGACTGCATATTCAGCGCTATCTCAGCGGCTCGCAGGGCGGCGACCAGCAGATCTCGGCACGAATATCATGTAATGAGATAGACGTGCTGATTTTCTTCAGAGATCCTTTAAACGCTAAATCGTACGAGCCTAATGAAATGAATCTTCTGCGTCTTTGCGACGTTCATAATATTCCGCTTGCTACGAATATAGCTACAGCTGAGGCGCTTATACACGCTCTTGAGCGCGGCGACCTTGACTGGCGTGAAATTGTCAGAGGATAAAGCTTATGCAGGCGTACTTATGTACGCCTTTTTTATGTTAAAAATCGAAAGGAACAAATGAAATGGAGTTAGTAACAAAAAGACCCAGAGGAACAGAAGACAAACTGCCTAAAGAGATATACAAGTGGCACACTGTCGAGAAGATAGCAAGAAATGTAGCCGAAGCATACGGCTGTAAAGAGATCCGCACGCCTACATTTGAACACACTGAGCTTTTTCAGCGCGGTGTAGGCGGCACTACAGACGTTGTACAGAAAGAAATGTACACATTCAACGATAAGAAGGGCAGAAGCATTACATTGAAGCCCGAGGGTACGGCTGGCGCAGTCCGTGCGGCAATAGAGAACGGACTTCTCAACGATGCGCTTCCTCTCAAGACATATTATTTCACACGTTGTTTCAGATATGAGGCTCCTCAGAGCGGTCGTCTGCGTGAATTCAATCAGGTCGGTATCGAGTATTTCGGTACTGCGTCAGCGGCGGCAGACGCAGAAGTTATTGCGCTTGCAAACGATATAATAAACAGCCTCGGCGTAAAGAATATCAGCCTTGAGATCAACAGCATAGGCTGCCCGAAATGCCGTGCGGAATATCACAAGGCACTCAAGGAATACTATTCGCGGTACAAGGATCAGCTTTGCGGTACCTGTCTTGAAAGACTTGACCGCAACCCGATGAGATTGCTTGACTGCAAGAGCGAAATTTGCAGCAGTTTCAAGAAAGATGCCCCGATGATACTTGACTATCTCTGCGATGACTGCAGGGAACACTTTGAAAACGTAAAGAAGCGCCTTGATGTACTCGGCGTTTCCTACACGGTAAATCCCCTTATAGTCCGTGGACTTGACTACTACACCAACACCGTATTTGAGTTCATCTCAAATGAGATCGGTTCGCAGGGTGCTGTATGCGCAGGCGGCAGATACAATGGTCTTGTTGAGGAGATCGGTGGCAACAGCGTTCCCGGTCTTGGCTTTGCAATGGGTCTTGAACGTATCATAATGGTAATGGAAAATCAGAAGCTTGAATTTGAGCCTGAGAAGAAGTGTGACCTTTACATTGCGTCATTTGACGATGACACGAATATTTACGCTATGGAACTGGTACAGAAGCTCCGTGAGGAAGGCTTCTGGGCTGAGTGTGACATTTCCGGCAGAAGCTTCAAGGCTCAGATGAAGTATGCCAACAAAATCGGCGCTACTTACTGTATGGTAATAGGCGGCGATGAAATGCAGACAAAATCAGCTAAACTCAAGCGTATGTCAGACGGTGTAGAAACACCCGTTACACTTGACGACAAGTTCTGCGAGAAGCTCAACACAATGATACTTGATATCGTGTAATGTTCATTATATCTTAAATTTATGAACGATACATGGAATCCCTGGCACGGTTGCAGAAAGATAAGTGCAGGGTGCAAAAACTGTTACGTCTACAGACGTGACGCACAATATGATATAGACAGCACGGTAGTAGTGAAAAACAAGACGTTTTACGCTCCTGCCGAGCGTTATAAATACGGTAATTACAAGATGATACCGGAGAGCGGGATTATCTACACCTGCTTTACCTCAGACTTTTTTCTTGACGAGGCGGATAAATGGCGCGATGAATGCTGGCAGATGATAAAACAGCGTCCTGATGTCACTTTTCTGATCATCACAAAGAGAATACACCGCTTTTCACAGTGTATTCCTGCCGACTGGGGTGACGGATACGGAAATGTTCATATTTGCTGTACCTGTGAAAATCAGCAGATGGCGGATTACCGCCTGCCGATATTTCTGAAAGCCCCGATAAAACACAAGTCGATCATATGCGAACCGTTGCTTGAACATATCGACTTAAGCCCATATCTTGATAATACGCAGATAACGGAAGTTGTAGTCGGCGGTGAATCGGGAAATGAAGCAAGAGAATGTAATTACGACTGGATCCTCAATATAAGAGAGCAGTGTATAAAAGCGGAAGTTGATTTTCATTTCAGACAGACAGGCGCAAGGTTTGTTAAAAGCGGAAAATTCTATCGGATAGAAAGAAAATTTCAGCACTCGCAGGCGCACAAGGCAAATATCGACGTAGTTTTCAAAACTGTTTGACATTTTGTTATTGCGGTGTTATAATTAACTTGTGTTTTTATACACTACTAAAGACCGCTCTCGTATGGCGGCTTAACGGAGGAAAAACAATGATAAAAGTTACACTGAAAGACGGCAGCGTAAAGGAACTTGAAAGTGCTTGTTCCGTATTTGACGTTGCCAAGGAAATCAGCCCTCGTCTTGCAAAGGCGGCTTGCGTTGCTAAGATCGACGGCAAAATCAAGGATCTGCGTACTGTAATTGACAGCGACTGCACACTTGAAATACTTACATTTGACGATGAAGACGGTAAGAAAGCGTTCCGTCACACTGCATCTCACATTATGGCACAGGCTGTCAAAAGACTTTACCCTGAGGTAAAGCTGGCAATAGGTCCTGCTATAGATAACGGATTCTATTACGATTTTGATAAAGAAACTCCCTTTTTGCCCGAAGATCTCGAGGCTATCGAAGCAGAGATGAAGAAGATAGTAAAGGAAGATTTAAAGCTCGAGCAGTTTGAAATGGCTCCCGCAGATGCTATAAAGTATCTTAAGGACATTGACGAGCCTTACAAGGTTGAACTTTGCGAAGAACACGCAGGTAAGAACGAGCCTATCTCATTCTACAAGCAGGGTGAATTCACAGACCTCTGTGCTGGTCCTCACCTTATGTCAACAGGCTATGTAAAGGCTTTCAAGCTGACTAGCTGTACAGGCGCTTACTGGAGAGGCAGTGAGAAGAACAAGATGCTCTCCCGTATCTATGCTACAGCATTCCCCAAGGCATCCGAGCTTGAAGCTTACCTCAATATGATCGAAGAAGCCAAGAAGCGTGACCACAGAAAGCTTGGTAAGGAACTTGAACTGTTCACAATAATGGACGAAGGTCCCGGATTCCCGTTCTTCTTACCTAAGGGCATGATCCTTAAAAATACCCTTATCGATTACTGGCGTCAGATACACACCCGTGACGGCTATGTAGAAATTTCTACACCTATAATGCTCAACCGTCAGCTTTGGGAAACATCGGGGCACTGGGATCACTACAAAGAGAATATGTACACTACGGTTATCGATGATACCGAGTTTGCTATAAAGCCTATGAACTGCCCCGGCGGAATACTTGTCTACAAGTCAAAGCCCCGTTCATACAGAGATCTGCCTATGAGAATGGGTGAACTCGGACTTGTTCACCGTCATGAAAAATCAGGCGCACTTCACGGACTTATGCGTGTAAGATGTTTCACACAGGACGATGCGCACATCTTCATGACGCCCGATCAGATCACAGATGAGATCAAGGGCGTTGTAAGACTTATCGATGAAGTTTACAAGCTGTTCGGCTTCAAGTATCACGTTGAACTTTCAACACAGCCTGAAGACAGCATGGGCAGTCAGGAAGACTGGGATATGGCTACAGAGGGCTTACGCAAGGCTCTTGACGGTCTCGGACTTCCTTACGTTGTAAACGAGGGCGACGGTGCGTTCTACGGTCCTAAGATCGACTTCCACCTCGAAGATTCTCTCGGCAGAACATGGCAGTGCGGTACTATCCAGCTTGACTTCCAGCTGCCTATGAGATTTGAACTTGAATACACAGGTGCCGACGGCGAGAAGCACAGACCTATAATGATTCACCGTGTTGTATTCGGTTCTATCGAAAGATTCATCGGCATCCTGACAGAGCATTTTGCAGGTGCGTTCCCGATATGGCTTGCTCCGGTACAGGTAGAGCTTATGCCTATCGCCGACCGTCACAACGAGTTTACTTCTAAGGTAGCCGCAGAGCTTAAGAGCCGCGGTATCAGAGTTGAAGTTGATGACAGAAGCGAAAAGATCGGCTTCAAGATTCGTGAGGCACAGCTTCAGAAGATTCCTTATATGCTGGTTATCGGTGATAAGGAAGTTGAAACAGAAAACGTTTCTATCCGTTGCCGTAAGCGCGGCGATATCGGCACAATGTCGGTATCTGATTTCTGCGATATGGTAGAAAAAGAGATAAGAGAAAAGACTATCATTACCGATTGATAGCTTAAAGGAGGTCTTATTATGGATCTTACTTCTTACATTGCGAGTATGTCTGTCAGTATGGCACAGGCAAACGTAGCACAGAGTGTTTCCACAGCAATGCTGTCAAAGAGCATCGACAGCATCGAGCAAAGCGGGGCAGAGGTGGTTGATCTTATCAACAGCGCCGATATTCCGCCTGCCGGAGTAACAGGACACGTTCTGAATATCAAAGCATAATTTTCTGAAAAACTGCCGATCTTTCGGCAGTTTTTCTTTTTCCCCTCTTGACATGGAGTTAACTCCATGTGATAATATAGATAAACCGAAAGGACGTGATATATTATGACTATTTCAGAAGTCAGCAAAAAGTACGATATTTCAACCGACACGCTCCGCTACTATGAACGTATCGGCTTACTTCCCCATGTTCCGAGAACAAAGAGCGGTCTTCGTGACTATGACGAGAATTCATGCAAATCCGTAGAGTTTATCAAGTGTATGCGTAACGCAGGACTTCCCATTGAGGCACTTATAGAATATATGACCCTTTTCAAAGAGGGCGACTCTACCGCAGAAGCCCGTATGGCGATACTCATCGAACAGCGTGAGGCTCTTATAAGCAGGATTGAAGAAATGAAGAGTACGCTTTCCCGCCTTGACAGGAAAATCGAAATGTACAAGGGTATATGTTCGCCCGGTTGTTGCGGTAAAAAGTAATATATGATACAAAACAGCGTCCGTGTAAAGCCACACGGACGCTGTTATTTTATGCGTTCTTAAATTGATTTTAAATCACAGTATCATCAAGCACTTCCTGTATCTCCTTTTCCGATACAGTCAGATATCCTTGTATAAATGAATTAAGCACGTTTCTGTAGGCGCCTACAGGGTTATCAAAAACCCTCTTTTCCATCTGCTCGGCGCTTTCTCTTGTCGGAGCATAAATTTTAAGCTCCATAAGATCAGTGCCGCCCATCTCGTTTATGAAACGTATGCAAAGCTGATAACCGCCTTGCTCAACTTTGACGATCTCAGTCTTGACTGTCTTTTCAAGACGTGAATGTGAAGTTATCTTTTTAGCATAGTAAACCGTATCTTCTCTTATAGAAAGGGGAAGAGTATAGCTGAGCTCTATAGCAAGATATTCGCTCTTTGCAGTCGGTAGGCAGGTTTCATCATTACCTGCTTTTTCACAGGTGATAAGTCCCTTTTCCTCCATATCAAAAAGACAGCATATAAGGTCAAAATACATTACAAAATCATGATCGACCGTACAGCGCATAAGCTCGTCCTTTGTGATACTGCCGACCTTGTAAAGAATATATGCTACAAGCACCTCAATGTCCTTGCGGTCATAAAGCGTATATTTAGGAACAGGTATGCTACCCATACATATTCCTCCTTTCAGCCTGAAAATCAGATAAGATAAGATAAAATTGCAAGATTTGCCGCAGATTCGATACACGGTACCGCTCTCGGTACTATGCAGGGATCGTGTCTGCCTTTGATAGCCAGCGTCTCTTCTGTCATGGTCGTGTAGTCTACCGTCTGCTGAGGACGCGATATTGACGGTGTGGGTTTCATTGCAACACGGAATATTATCGGCATACCGCTTGTAATACCGCCTAAGATGCCGCCATGATTGTTGGTCCTTGTTCTGATTTCGCCGTTTTCAATGCAGAACTCATCGTTATTCTGACTGCCGAACATATCCGCAACATCAAAGCCTGCACCGAACTCAATACCCTTTACGGCAGGAACACCGAATACTATCTGCGAAATTCTGTTTTCGATACCGTCAAACATAGGCGAGCCTATACCTGCCGGAAGTCCTACAGCGGCATACTCAATAACACCGCCGACCGAATCAAGATTTGCCGACGCACTTGATATAATATCCCTCATCTGCTGTTCAACAGAAGCATTTATCAGCGGAAGATAGCGGTTTCTGACCTGCTTTAACTGCTCTGCGTTCACATTTACAGGATCATAACGCTCATCACTTGCATTCATTATTGACAGTATATGTGCGCCCGTTGTTATACCATTGCTTTCAAGTATCTGAGATGCGACAGCACCTGCAAATACCAGCGGAGCAGTGATCCTTCCCGAAAAATGTCCGCCGCCCCGCAGGTCATTACTGCCGTTATAACGTACATATCCCGTGTAATCCGCATGACCGGGACGAGCAAGGTAGCTTACGCTCTTATAGTCTGCCGAATGCTGATCCGTATTCTGAATTACGGCGCAAAGGGGAGTGCCGGTCAGCACACCGTCTACCATTCCCGATACTACATTCGGAAAATCCTTTTCATTTCGCATTGTGCTTGTGCCGTCTTTTTTAGGCGCACGTCTTGCCATAAAGTCAAGCACCGCGTCAAAATCTATCTTTGTTCCGCCGGGAAGTCCGTCAATTACAACACCTATCGCTTTACCGTGTGATTCTCCGAATATCGAAACTGAAAGCTCTCCGAACTTAAACGCTGATGACATCTGCTATACCTCCGAGTGCTCTGAAATCGTCAAAAAATCCGGGATAGGACTTGTTTGTGCATTCAGCGCCTTTTATTATTACATCGCCTGTTGAACGTGTAGCCGCAACAGCGCCTGCCATTGCTATTCTGTGGTCGTTATAGAAACGTACCGTTCCGCCTGTGAATTTCTCTACAGGGAATATCTCAATACTATCACTATGGGTGACAGCTTTTCCGCCGAGGTCGTTTATAAGCTCGGTAGTAGCCGCCAGACGGTCGCATTCCTTGATGCGTAATCTTTCGCAGTTGATTATCCTGCACGGCTTTTGCCAGAAGCTCATCATTACAGCGATTGCGGGTACAAGGTCTGGAATATCCGATGCGTCTATCACCGATAGATCTCCGCCGTTTTTAAACTTGGCGGCAATATCAACTATAGCCTTATCGCCCTGTACGCTGTTCATATTGAGATTAGTAAGCTCTATATCCGAGCCTGCGCAGTTTGCGGCAAGGAAAAATGCACTTTGTGACATATCCGCTTCAACAGTGCAGTTATGCGGCTGATATTTCTGACCGCCTTTTATAAAATATCCGTTTTCCGTTTCTGCAACTTCAATGCCGAACTGTTTCATACAATCTATTGTGATATTCACATACGGTCTTGATTCAAGACGTGTGGTGAGGATTATCTCGCTGTCTTCTTTCAGAACCGAAAGTGCAAAAAGAAGCCCTGTTATAAACTGCGATGATACACTGCCGTCTATATAGTATTTTCCGCCGTGAAGCCTGCCGTGAACTTTATACGGCATTGCGAGCGTTTCGAATGTCGCACCGTTATCTGTCATCGGCTTTACGATTGGCGTTATCGGTCTTTCCGGTAATTTTCCTCTGCCTGTAAACTCTGTTTCACAGCCGAATGCCGAAAATATCGGGATCATAAATCTCAGTGTCGAGCCGCTTTCGTAACAATCTACAGCCGCTGTTTTTGCGGGATTTACTATTCCTTTTACATCGTAGCTTCCGTTCTTGCCTTTTATTTCTGCCCTGAGCGCAGTCAGCGCATTTATGGTTGCGTGTGAATCCATACACTCAAGCAGGTTATCTATATGTGTCATACCGTCGCACAGAGCCGCACATATAAGCATTCTGTGTGATATGCTTTTTGATGGCGGTACTGTCAGTTTTCCGCTGAGTTTTGACGGCGTTATTTTAATATCCATTATGTTCCACCTTTGAACTGCATTTATCTAAATAATCATACTATAAAACAGCGAAAAAGTCAAGACGGACAACAGTCCCGACATATGTAAAAAGCCGGTTGCTTACCATCGGCAACCGACTTTATGTATTACTTTTTACTTGCATTCTCAAGAGCCGTTTTAAGCGTTCCGCTGAGAAGTGCTGACATCTTTGCGATAAGGTCGTCAGGCTCGCTTTTCATACCGCCCTCAAGCCAGTCAAGCACTATTCCCACAATAGCATACTTATAGAATGACGCTATGAATTTCTTATCCTCGTCCGAAACATTAAGCTCAAGCTGTTTTGAAGCCTTGTCGATGAACTTGTTTGCAAAATCGAGCGAAACGCTGTAGAGATATCGTTCTATCGTTTCACGATGGAGTGAATTGTAAACGTGGTAAACCAGCTTCTTGTTTTCCTTTACAAAGCACAGCCCCGATTTAAGTCCTTCTTCCCACGACTGACCGATTACCATTTCATCTACAGACTTCTGCGCTTCTGCAAGGAAGATCTCTTCCAGAAGCTGATATATATCGCTGTAATGATAGTAGAACGTGTTGCGGTTAACTCCGCAGTCGTCTGTTATATTCTTTACTGTTATTTTATCTAAAGGCTGAGTGCTCAGCAGTTTTTTGAATGATTCCTGTATAGCTCTTTTGGTAAGTGCCGACATATTACCTCCGTTTTTGTCTTAGTTTAGCTGTTTCCTTTTCTCTGGTTCATATTATACAACATTTCTATTAAAAATTCAAGTTTTAGGCAAAAAGTCCGTTTGCCCAAAAATCAGTCAATTTTTATCGATTGTCTGAAATTTGAACAACAGCAACCGATTGACCGTTGTAGAAAGTGTGAAAACGGGATAGAATATAGCTGTAAAGAAAAAGAAAGGACTGAAAATCATGAGATTCATAAAACGTGCAAAAGCAGCTTATATCTCCGCTTGTGCCGCTATTGCGGTAATCGGACTTATACTGATAATCTTCCCGCAGATCTCAATGCTTGCTGTATGCTATATGCTCGGCATTGCCGCTATAGTATTCGGTATCGTTAAGATGACGGGATATTTTTCGTCAGATCCTTACGGTCTGGCATTCCAGTTTGACTTTGCATTCGGTATCATAGCAATACTTCTCGGAGTGATAGTAATTCTTCATCCCGGCAATGTAATGGCTCTGGTACCGGTTATAATGGGCATTTATTTTATGATAGACGGCATAATGAAAATTCAGACTGCTGTCGATGCAAAGCGTTTCGGCGTAAACGGCTGGTGGCTGATCCTCGTTAGTGCGATCGTTACGGGCATTATCGGAATACTGTTACTCGTAAATCCTTTTGAGAGTGCGGTAGCTCTTACTGTTCTGCTCGGTATCACATTGCTTGCCGACGGCATATCCAATATATGGATCGCCGCTTACACGGTCAAGGCTATAAAAAAAGAAATACACGCCGATGACAAAATTTATGTAGAAACAAGCAACAGGGAGGACAAAGATGATTAAGCTAGGCAAATGGATAACAAAGCACAGAGTGATCATTCTTATCGTTGCGGTCGTACTGCTGATACCCTCGGTACTCGGTATGATAGCAACAAGAATCAATTACGATATGCTCAATTACCTGCCCGACACTATGGAAACCATACAGGGACAGGACATTCTGCTGAATGACTTCGGTAAAGGCGCATTCAGTATGATAATCGTGGAAGATATGGAACCGAAAGACGTTTCCGCTCTGAAAGAAAAAATAGAAGCGGTCAATCACGTTGATTCGGTAATATGGTATGATTCGATAGCAGACGTATCGATACCTATGGATATGCTTCCCGACAAGATAAAAGACGCATTCAATACCGATCATTCGACTGTTATGGCAGTCTTCTTCGATACATCGACATCAGCCGATGAAACAATGGAAGCAATCAACACAATAAGAGATGTAACGAGCAATCAGTGCTTCGTTTCCGGTATGTCGGCAATGGTAACCGACCTTAAGAACCTTTGCGAACAGGAAGAGCCGATATATGTAGCTATCGCAGTCGTACTTGCAGTAGTAGTAATGATGCTCTTCATGGATTCGTTCCTGATACCGATCATCTTCCTTGCAAGTATCGGTATGGCTATTCTCTACAACTTAGGCAGTAACTACTTCTTAGGCGAGATAAGCTACATAACAAAGGCACTTTCCGCTATATTACAGCTCGGTGTTACAATGGACTACTCAATCTTCCTGTGGCACAGCTACAACGAGCAGAAGGTAAGATTTGACGGCGATAAGGAACGTGCAATGTCGCACGCAATATCGAACAGTATCATCTCGGTAGCAAGCTCATCGATAACAACTATCGCAGGCTTCCTCTCAATGTGCTTCATGAGCTTCACACTTGGTGCAGACCTTGGTATAGTAATGGCAAAGGGCGTTGTATTCGGTCTTATCGGCTGTGTAACGATTCTTCCGTCACTTATCCTCGTATTCGATAAGGCAATCGAAAAGACAAGACATAAACAGCTTATGCCGAAGTTCGACAAGGTTGCAAAGTTCATTACAAAGCGTTCTTGGATATTCCTTATAATATTCGCAGTGCTTGTAGGTCCCGCAGTTTACGGTTACAACAACACCAAGAAATATTACGACTTGAGCCAGACAATGCCTCAGGATATGGACTTCGTGATCGCCAACACAAAGCTTAAAGACGATTTCGGAATGTCAAACGTTCATATGATCCTTGCCGATTCAAAGCTCTCGCAGAAAGACGCAAAGGAAATGCTTGATGAGGTAAGCAAGGTCGACGGCGTTAACCTCGCAGTCGGATTTGATTCGCTTATCGGTTCTTCAGTACCGGCAGAGATAATCCCCGATTCGATATCTGAGGTGCTCAAGGGCGATAAGTACCAGCTGATGCTTGTAAGCAGTGAGTACGGTACGGCAACAGACGAAGTAAACAATCAGGTAACAGAGATAAACAACATAATAAAGAAATACGACAGCTCGGCAATGCTTATCGGTGAAGCTCCTTGTACAAAGGACCTTATCGAAGTAACCGACAGGGACTTCAAGGTAGTTGACGTTATTTCTATAGCCGCTATCTTCATTATAATCCTGATAACATTCAAGTCGATCTCACTCCCGCTGATACTTGTAGCGGTAATCGAGTTTGCTATCTTCGTAAATCTCGGTATTCCTTGCTATACAGGTACAGAGCTTGCGTTCATCGCTCCTATCTGTATCAGTACTATCCAGCTCGGTGCTACCGTTGACTACGCGATCCTGATGACAACAAGATACAAGAAGGAACGTAACAAGGGCAGTGACAAGAATGAAGCGGTTTACACAGCACTTAAGTCGTCAATACCCTCAATTATAGTAAGTGCGCTCGGCTTCTTCGCCGCTACATTCGGTGTAGGCATTTATTCAAACGTAGATATGATAAGCTCGCTTTGCGCACTTATGGCAAGAGGTGCAATCATAAGTATGGTATCGGTAATCCTGTTATTACCCGCTATGCTCAAGCTGTTCGATAAGATTATAATCCACACAAGCCTCGGCTTTAAAGAAGCAAGACAAGCCGGCAAAAAGACGAACTGAGAAAGGACAACAGTATGAAAGAGATAAGAAAAAAGATAATAAAGATAGTTTCAATAGTTCTTGCCGCCGCAATGATAGGCACATCTTCCGGACTTCTCGCATTCGCCGCACAGGGCGGCAACGATGATAACACTACATCGTCATCGGTATCCGACAGCGCCACAACAAGCAGTGAAAAGAAGCACTCCGACACAGACGGCAAGGAAGAAACAGTATACATCATCGCCAATGCGGACGGCACAACAAAGAAAGTCATCGTCAGCGACTGGCTGAAGAACGGTTCGCAGAACGCCTCGATTGAAGATGAAACAACACTTAAGGATATCAAGAACGTCAAGGGTGACGAAACCTTCACAAACGATGGTGAGAATTACACTTGGGCTGCAAACGGCAGTGATATTTACTACCAGGGTACGACCGATAAGGCTCTTCCCGTTGATATGAAGATTACATATACACTTGACGGCAAGACAGTAACTCCCAATGAGATAAAGGGCAAGAGCGGTAAGGTAACGATCCGTTTCGACTACACAAACAATGAAAAGCGCACCGTAAAGGTTGACGGCAAGAGCATGGATATGTATGTTCCTTTCCTTATGGTAACAGGAACAGTTCTCGACAACGAGAAGTTCACAAACATCGAGGTTACAAACGGTAAGCTTGTAAACGACGGCGACAGATCCGCAGTTCTCGGCTTCGCTCTTCCCGGTATGCAGGAAAACTTAGACCTTGATAAAGACGATTTCGAGATCCCCTCATATGTTGAGATCAGTGCAGATGTAAAGGACTTCGAGCTTCTTACCTGCATGACAGTCGGAACTACCGAGCTGTTCAATGAAGTTGATACAGACAAGATAAGCATGGACGACATTGACGGCACTATCAAGGAATTCACAGACGCTGTGGATCAGCTTTCTGACGGGTCATCACAGCTGTATGACGGTCTTGTAACATTATTTGAGAAGTCAGGCGAGCTTGCAGACGGTACAAAACAGCTTGCAGACGGTGCAGGAACACTTTATGACGGCACAGGTACTCTTGTAAGCGGCGTGAACGACCTCAAGGACGGCGCAGACGCACTGAATACAGGTGCTGTACAGTTAAAGGACGGTACAGTATCTCTGGTAGCCGGCATAGGCGACTTAAAGAGCGGTGCTAAGGCACTTGACAACGGTGCAGGTCAGTTAAAAGACGGCACAGGTACTCTTGTAAGCGGCATTAAAGACTTAAAGAGCGGTGCAGATCAGCTTAACAGTGGTGCCGGTCAGTTAATGGACGGCACAGGTTCACTTGTAAGCGGTACAAACGATCTCAAGGACGGTGCAGATCAGCTTAACAGCGGTGCAGGACAGTTAAAGGACGGCACAACAGCATTAGTCAGCGGTGCTAAGGATCTTATCAAGGGCGCAGATCAGCTTAACAGTGGTGCATCTTCACTCGACAGCGGTGCATCTCAGGTTGAGAACGGCGCAGGACAGGTAAGCGCAGGCGCTTCACAGCTGAACGCAGGTCTCGGTCAGCTTTCATCAAACAGCGCACAGCTCAACGCAGGCGCAAAGCAGGTATTTGATACACTGTTATCTACAGCTGAAACACAGATAAAAGCGGCAGGACTTTCAGTTCCCACACTGACGATCGATAACTACAAGACAGAGCTCAACAAGCTTGTTGATTCACTTGACAAGGATAAAGTCTATGAACTGGCTTACAACACAGCTCTTGAAAAGGTAACTGCCGAAGTAGAAAAGAACAATGACGCTATCACAGCAGGCGTTACCGAGGCTGTACAGGCAAAGGTGCTTGAGGCAGTTCTCAAAGCCGCCGGTTATGATATGACAGCCGAGCAGTACAATGCCGCAGTTAAGGCAGGACAGATTTCCGAAGCTGTACAGGCTCAGGTTACAGCCGCTGTATCGGCTCAGATGGCAACCGATGCTGTCAAGGCTCAGATAAGCACAAATGTCGAAGCACAGAGGAAACAGCTTATCGACCAGAATATGAAGAGCGAAGCTGTTACAACACAGATCAATGAAGCAGTTGCAAAGGCTGCCGCAGGTCAGACAACGATCAAGAATCTTATCACACAGCTTGATTCCTACAATCAGTTCTATACGGGTCTTACACAGTATACAGCAGGTGTTGATAGCGCATATGACGGTTCAAAGACGCTGACAGCAGGTGCGTCACAGCTTTACAGCGGTACTAAGGATCTTCACAGCGGTGCTACACAGCTGAAGAATGGTACACAGCAGCTCACAAGTGGCGGTTCAACGCTTATCGCAGGCGTAAATCAGCTTGATAAGGGCGCAAGCGATTTAAAGAACGGTACGGCAAGCCTTGTTACAGGCGTAGGCACACTTCACAGCGGTGCATTACAGCTCGACAAGGGTGCAGGTGACTTGAAGGACGGTACAGCAAGCCTTGTTACAGGTGTAGGTACACTCCAGAGCGGCGCAAATGATCTCAATAAGGGTGCAAGCGATCTTAAGGACGGTACAGCAAGTCTTGTCAAGGGTGTAAACACACTTTATGACGGCGGCGTTAAGCTTGATAACGGTGCAGGCGACTTAAAGGACGGTACAGCAAGCCTTGTTGCAGGCGTAGGTACACTTCACAGCGGTGCATTGCAGATCCACGAGGGTGCAGGTAGCCTTAAGGACGGCGCTGATCAGCTCAATGACGGCGTAGCAACTCTCATCGACGGCGTAAAGCAGTTAAGAGACGGTGCTAAGGAGCTCAACGACGGTATGAACGAGTTCAACGAAAAGGCTGTCAAGAAGATAGTTGACGCTGTTGACGGTGACATTGCAGGTCTTATAGACAAGCTGAAGGCTACAGTAGCCGCAGGCAAGGATTATGATACATTCGGCGGCAAGTCAGATAAGACGGAAGGTACTGTAAAGTTCATTTACAGAACAGAGAGTATCTCAGCCGATGACGAATAATCAATAACCGAATAATTGAAGGCTCTGTCGGGGTTATATCTCTGGCAGAGCTTTTTTATTACAAATGTCATATATGAAAATTCCGTTTGTAACTGGTACTGTCGTCTTTATTGGTGTATAATCATTACAGTAAGATAAACAGCCGAAAGGAGAAAATATATGATATTTGCTAGTGTAAAAAATCTTGTCAAGAATTACGGTAATCGCTGCGCCGTAGACAATCTCAGCTTTGATGTGAACGAGGGTGAAATATTCGGACTTATAGGACCTAACGGAGCGGGTAAATCCACAACAATAAACATAATCACAACTCTTGATGAAATGACATCAGGCAGTGTGATGATTGACGGCAAGGATATAGTAAAGCAAAGAGCGGAGATAAGACGTATGATTGGTAGTGTACCGCAGGAAATAGCGGTTTATCCGTACCTTACCGCAAAGGAAAACGTTGAGTTTTTCGCTTCACTGTACGGCTTCAAAGGCGAACAGCTCCATAAGAATGCAATGACGGCGCTTGAATTTGCAGGCCTTGCCGATAAAGCGGATATGAAACCCAAGAAAATGTCAGGCGGTATGAAACGCAGACTGAATATTGCCTGTGGCATAGCGCATAAGCCTAAACTTATCGTCATGGACGAGCCGACAGTCGGAGTAGACGCTCAGTCAAGAGAGCATATAATGAACTCTATAAAGAAACTGCGTGAAAGCGGAGCGACCGTAATATACACCTCGCACTATATGCACGAGGTTGAAGAGATCTGCGACCGTGTAGCTATAATAGACAAGGGCAGACTTGTGGCAGAGGGCACACAGCAGGAGCTTATCACTATGATAACCGACAGCTGTACGATACATATTACTACAAAACAGTGCGACAGCGAAAAGAGAAACAAGGTTTTGGCGGCTATATCCAATCTTCCCGATGTAAACAGAGTGCAATTTACCGATAATATGATAAACGTTGACATGAGCATAAGCTGTAACGATATTTCGCACGTTATAAGCGAGCTTGTAAATCATGATCTTCCCGTGCTTGAAGTCAACACAGAAAAGCCCGATATGGACGCTGTATTCCTGTCGCTTACGGGACACGAGATACGTTAAGGAGAAGAAATATGCTTAGCTTGATAATAAAACAGATGAGAGAATATTTCAGAAGCCCTGTCAACGTATTTATGGGACTTTTATTCCCGGTACTTCTGGTATTCTTTCTCGGAACAATGTTACAAGGTCTTGACATATCGGATTATGATATAGGCAAAATAAAACTACAGTACAGCGTTTCCGGGGCTGATGAACAAAGCGGTAAAGCTTTCGCCGAATTTCTTGACAATATAGATATGATAAAGGCAGAGAAAAACAATGATAGCGAAAACGCATTGAAGCTTACCGACAGCGGCAATACAGATGCCTATATAGAGCTTAAGAACGGGGAAATAGTATTACATAAAGGCAGAAACGATATTGTAAACAGAGCGCTAAGCTCGGTGCTCAATTCCTATATTGCGGTATCTGATACATATTACAAGATAGCGTCAACGGATCCGTCACTGCTTATGGATATAGATGCCGATACCGAAAAGTTATTTGTTGAGCAGGAAGGACTTGGCGTTACGCGCAGTATGCTTGATTATTATGCAGTCAGTATGACGGTAATGATGATATTTATGTCTCATATGATGATGGGCAGTACAGCTTTTAAGGACGAAGAGAAAATATTCACAATGTCCCGCCTGTATCTGTCGCCGCTTGGCAGAACAAAGCTGTTTTTCGGAAAGCTTATCGGAATACTCCCGTCTGCCGTTATCAGCAATGCCGTAATAATGCTGTTGTCGGCGTTTGTGTTCGGCGCAAGGTATTGTGATAATTTTATCGGAAATCTGCTGTTGTTCCTGCTGTTCAGCTGTTGCTCAATGGCGGCAACTGCCGTAGGTATGCTTATAGGTATCATTATTAAAATACCTGCCGAGGGCGTTATAATTCCGCTTGCGTGGTCGCTTCTGTTCTTTTCAGGTTCATTTTCTAAAGAAATATTTCTTGAAGGCTTCAGCGACAAGCTCCCGCCGTACCTTATCCAGCAGTCGGCATTCAGACTGACGCTTTACGGAGAAAGCGGTGACACTGTTATAACAATGGCAGTCTGCCTTGCGGTGACGGTTTTTGTTTCTCTTATCGGTGCGGTAATATTCCGCCGTAAGAAAACAGTCTGAAAGGGGAGTGTATTATGAATAATATCAGAACAGTATTTACGGGAATGCTTAAGCGACTTAAAACCGCACTGGTGATAGCACTCCTTGCAGGACTTGCAAGCATTGCGCTATATTACTGCGGCAGACCGATAGCCGATATCTATTCCGTACAGGATAAGATAGATGTTGCCGTGATAGATAACGACAGATCAGAGCTTTCCGCAATGCTTAAAAACTATCTGTCCGATAAAATGAGTATGAACATTATAGAAGACGAACAGGAAAAATTCAATGATAAATTGATTAACCGTGATGTTTCTGCTATAATAGAGATACCGCAGAATTTTGAAAAAAATACGATAGACGGAAAAGATGTGAAAATAAAGTCCACTACTCTTGACGATTACGAAAACGGCACTTATATCTCGGTATATATTGAAGGCTTTATGAGAAGCGTAAACATCGCTTCTTCTGCCGCAAAAGGTAACGCAGAGCTGTTTTCAAAAATTATGAACAGCGACGCCGCCGATACAAAGCTTACACAAGAAAATGCCGTCGTATCGGATATGGAAAACGAATATGTAGCCGCAGGCTTTACATTTTCCGAAGGGTTTATGATAATGCTCGTTACCGCTATAGGAATGTTCATAACCCTTGCCGTAATGGATGACAGGCAGTACGGAACATACAGCAGAATGGCTATTTCGTCTGTGACAGGTATTCAGTACATAGTCGGCACACTGGGTGCCAGCGTGCTTATATCGCTGATATCGCTTATAATCCTGCCGCTTTATCTGCTTGTTACAGGTGCACAGATGAATGCCGGCTATCCGCTTATATTTGTCGCTGTAATGATCTATTCTCTGTTTAATTCGGCGCTGTCGATAATGCTGGCACAGCTGATAAGCTCAAAGCAGGCCCTTGCAACGCTGTCCGGCTGTATCGCGTCGGTAGGCGCTTTGCTCGGCGGTGCGTGGTTCCCGATAGACGAAACGGCAGGTATGCTGAAATATCTTTCGTACATCACGCCCCAGTACTGGTACTTCAACTTTATGTCGGGAGCGTCGGAACAACCGGTTATAAATATCTGCGTGCTTATACTCTATACATTGCTTATAATGCTTGCCAGCGCCGCACTTTTCGGCAGAAAATCGGTAGTATCAAAGGCGTAACGAAAGGAAAACGAATTGTCACTTATATATCTTGTGTTCAAGCTCATGGCAATAGCCGCATTCGGCGCTGTGAATATAATGGATAACTGCAATTCAGGCGATACGGTAATAACCGTACTCGCCTTTTCCTGCTTTGCTTTAGCCGAATATCTGCTGTCTGTGCTTAAAAAGTCGGATATTGCGGCGGCAGTCTGCTCGTGTGTTTCGGCGGTGACAGCCTTTCTGATGTACAGCGACAATCTGATATTCGTACTATGCTTTGCCGTGATTTTTGCGGTCGATAAATTCGGCGCGGGAAAGTATTTCCGGCATATCAGCGCTGTTTCGGTATTGCTTATTCTCTTCATATTCAAACCGCCGTTTATTGATATTCTGATTCTTTTTATAATGCTGACAGCATTCACTGTAACCCATATTACCGCAGAACAGCTCATCCGGTGCAGAAAACAGCTTGCCAACAGCAGAGAAGAAACGGTACGGCTTAACCGCAAGGTTGCAAGCCTTGAAGAATACTCCAGAACAGCCAAAAAATCTGCGGCGATTGAAGAACGCAGAAGATTTTCTGCAAGGATACACGACAAGCTGGGACACAGCATTTCGGGAAGTATAATACTGCTTGAAGCGGCGAAGCTTAATATCAGAACAAATCCCGACAGTGCGGAGCAGTGTATTACAACAGTAACAGATAACCTCAGAAGCGGTGTCGATGATATAAGACAGGCACTGCGTGAAGAACGTCCCGACAGCAAAGCGATAGGTATGAGCGAGCTTAAAGAGATACTAGGAGAATACAAGGCAAAATACGGCATAAAAACATCGCTTGAAATAAAGGGAGACGCCGACAGGATAACGTTTCAGATGTGGAACTGCATAAAAGAAAATCTGATAGAAACACTTACAAACACGCTTAAGCATTCGGGCGCAAGCGAGTTTTCACTCAGCATTTCTGTCATGAACAAGGTTGTCCGTGCAGAGTTTAAGGACAACGGCGGCGGAAACGAAAATTTCAGAAAAGGAACGGGACTTACGGCAATTGAAGAGCGTACCGTGCTTGCTGACGGAAAGTGTATTTTTCTTTCACAGCCGGGTGGATTTTCGGTAGTGAATATATTCAGTCTGAAAGAGGATAACATATGAAGATAATTATTGCAGATGATGACAGTATAATCCGTGAGGGACTCAGGATGATAATTTCGTCACAGCCTGACTTTGAAATTATCGGCGTTGCTTGTGACGGTGCGGAAGCGGTGGAACTTTGCAGAAAATACAAGACCGATATAGCGTTGCTTGATATAAGAATGCCCGTTATGGACGGCATAGAAGTGTCAAGAATTATGCTTGAAGAAAATCTCTGCAAGCCGTTATTGCTGACAACGTTTGACGAACAGGAACTGATTCAGCGTGCGCTTAAAGCAGGGGTCAGCGGATATATACTTAAAAATACGCAGACTGACGGTATTTTCAGTGCGCTGAGAACCGTCTATAACGGCGGCACTGTATTCCAGCAGGATATTCTGTCTTATATCCGTGACGCCGCAGTGAAATGTTACGGCAAAAGCGCCGTTTTCAGCCTGCTGACCGAAAGAGAACTTGATATAGTAAAGCTGATCGCAGATGGTTATTCCAATGCGGAAATTGCCGAAAAGTTGTTTTTGTCAAACGGCACTGTACGCAATTATATCAGCACAATTCTTGAAAAGACAGGATTTGAACACAGAACGCAGATAGCCGTGCGCTATCTTAAAGGCGATGAATAAAGATAAGTAAAAATATTCCCGTAAGCCGACTATTGCCGATTTACGGGAATTTTCTTATGTGATCTTATACAGAAATTCATTGCCTTTTTTGCCGACAAAATCAATAACTCCGACATATTGCAGAATTTTTACGGCAATACCTGCGTCGCCCGACCGCATACACTTTCTGAACTGTTTAAGCGTGAATATTTCCGGCAAACCGTCGGGAATAAAGCATCGGTAACTGTCGCTGTCCTCAAGGAAAGTCAGTTGGAGCAGGTAAGTCGGCACGGTCACTTTCCTGTCCGTTTTTCTGCGTTTCATATCCTTTGCGCAGTAGCGCAGGTTTTCTACCGCTATATCCGCAATACAGATAGTCAGATTAGGGCTGTTGAGATATTGCTTTATTCTGTAAAGCTCCATAAAGAAGTCAGTCATATCATTTGACGTGACCGTTCTTCCGCTTTTAAGGATTTCGCCTGTCGATTTATCGATATAGTTAAGTCGGCTCTTCTTGTGAAACGGATAAACGATAGTAACGTGTGACGCT
The DNA here is from genome assembly GCA_017935365.1 of Ruminiclostridium sp. Taxonomy (GTDB): domain Bacteria; phylum Bacillota; class Clostridia; order Oscillospirales; family Ruminococcaceae; genus Ruminiclostridium_E. The sequence continues at coordinate 146,819 of JAGBHT010000033.1, forward strand.
TTGATAAAAACATTAAGCTTAGGCACAAGGTATTTAAAATTGGCTGTCTGTATTTCAAAAATACCGTTCTCAGTAACAAGGTCTGCAAAGTAATTGCCTATCTTGATCTCCTTATCGAACAGAGATGACGCAAAATAGCTTTTCAGTGTTGCGTGTATCTGCTTTTCGTTGAGTATACCCACTCCGTCACCGCTGTCGTCGGTAGCGGTGCAGGCACTGAAATGTGCATTGTCGGGTGCAACGTGTAGCGGTTGTTTATTATACTGCCATACCGTGCAGTTGTCGTTTTGGATAAACACAGGCACTCCGCTTTGTTCATTTGAGCTGATGATCCCTGTAGCAAGCGCTTTCAGCTGATCCGTAGCGTTTGAAACGGCATAGCACCTGTCTGCAACCGAAAACATCGAAATATCATTTGTGTTGTCACCGAAAACTATAAGCTCGTCCGCGTCGAGCATTTCTTTCAGTTTCAGTGCGGCATTAGCCTTGGAAACGTCATAACGGTATATTTCATACCAGTATTCGTTAGTATCGTAGGTGTCGGGCTGATAATTTCTTGAAAATCCGTTCTTATTATAAAAGTAACCGTCAAGTTCTTCCGGAGAAACGATCGGCTCGATAAGCGTTATGTAGTAGATTTCCCCCTCGAAAAGCTCATCGTAATCCTTAGCGCGGTACATTCTCCTGTCTCCGGCTCTGTCCTTAAGATACCGCACTGTGCCTTTGTTAAGCCTTTCTTCAAGGTAGCTTACACGCTCATAGTTATCTATAACCGAATAGACGAGTATTGATTCTTTGTGTTCATAGAAAAAACTTTTAAGGAACGCTTTTGATTCTTCGCCGAAAAAGTGGGTAACTATACGTTCTTTTGTAACCGGGTCGATGATAAAAGCGCCGTTATGGGTTATTACAGGAAGTCTGAAATTGATACAGCTTACCTTCGGCTCGGCGGAGTGTACAGAACGTGCGGTGGCATAGCTTATCGCAATGTCATCGTCTATAAGAGCATTCATCATTGATTCGGTAAGTCTGCCGATTTCGGCTTTATGGTCAAGAAGCGTACCGTCAAGGTCGGTAAGATACAGTTTCATTTCATCTCTCCAATTACAATTTATATTTTTCAGCGGGGTTAGGGACAGAGGATTTACTCTGTTTTATAAAAACGGACTTTATCTACAAGTTGTTTATATATCTATCATAACAGAAAAACTTACACAATTCAAGCGCTTTGTGTATATTGCACAAATAACTATTTTAAAAGTCGGGAATAATTCACTTTGTTTTTTTGATAAAAAATTGTCAAACCACTTGATAATGCACGAAAAATTTTGTATAATAGAGGAGTAGAAATTTAGCGGACGCATTGCGCCTGCGAAAAGTTCACAAAATTTTTAGGAGGAATATTCCAATGTCAGTTAAAGTTGCTATTAACGGTTTCGGCCGTATCGGACGTCTTGCTTTCAGACAGATGTTCGGCGCAGAAGGTTATGAGGTAGTTGCAATCAACGACCTTACAAAGCCCTCAATGCTCGCTCAGCTTTTAAAGTATGATACAGCACAGGGCGGTTACTGTGGTAAGATAGGTGAGAACCTTCACACAGTTACTGCTGATGACGAAGCAGGCACAATCACAGTTGACGGCAAGACACTTAAGATCTATGCTATGGCTAAGGCTAATGAGCTTCCTTGGGGCGAAATCGGTGTTGACGTA
>JAGBHT010000034.1 GCA_017935365.1 Ruminiclostridium sp.
GCATTAAGCTTAAGCTTGATGGCTTATCTCCTGTTGCATACAGGCATAAAGCCGCATAGCAAAAGCGACCAAGTCTGTTCTTAGTCGCTTTGCATAATTTGTTATCAAATTCTTTGTCTAACTTTTTGGGATCAATTCAAAAAGGCGGATTTTTTTATATTCATCTCATCATTTTGCCGTAGTGATAAACGGGTCGATAGCCGCGGCAATCGCAGAAGCCGGCATTGTCTGAAGCCATACTCTGCCCGGTCCCGTCACCTTGGTATTGAAGAAGCCCTCGCCGCCGAACAGTTTGTTGCCTATTCCCTTGACGCTCTCAATATCAATCGAAACGCCCTCGGTCATAGCCGCAAGATATCCCGTGTCAACAAGCATAGACTGTCCCGCCTGCAAATCGTATGTAATTACCGAACCGTCAATTTCAAGGAACACCATACCACTGCCCTCGAACTTCTGCATTATGAAACCCTCGCCGCCGAAAAAGCCGCTGCCGAGCTTTCTCTGGAAATGTATGCTCATATTAACGCTCATCTCTGCCGCAAGGAATGCGCTCTTCTGTGCTATAACAGCGCCCTGCGACACGTCCATTGCCAGTATCTCACCGGGAAAGCTTGATGCAAATGCGATCTGTCCGGGTGTGCCCTGCGCTGTGTATATGTTCTGGAACATAGATTCGCCGGAGAACATTCTCGACATTGCCTTACCGAAACTTCCGCCTGCATTCGTTGACATCTGCATATTAGGTGTCATCCAGCTCATACCGCCCTTTTCGGTATATATGGATTCTCCCGCACCGACGTTGCATATTACGACGGGTAACGGCGTGCCCTTTATTTCATACTGCATAAAATTTACCTCCGAAAATTCATTACCATTATAATACCATATTTTCCTTAAAAGGTCAAGTAATTTATATAATTTCGATAAATTCTCGTATATCTCAAATAAAACTATTGCCGTTTCGTACAAAATATGATATACTTATTTTAATTGAATTCAACATTTTAGGTGAAAGGAACATATCTATGAATATAAAGATCACAGCCGACAGCACCTGCGACCTCTCAAAGGAGCTGGTCGAAAAGTACAACATTACAATTCTTCCGCTTTACATTGTCAAGGACGGCAAATCCTACAAGGACGGACTTGAAATTACACCAAAGGATATTTTTGACCATGTAAAAGCAGGCGGTGCGTTGACTTCTACCGCCGCAGTAAATGTAGCCGACTATATTGAAGCATTCACTCCGCTCAGTAAGGAATACGATGCGGTTATCCACGTTGATATCAGCGCTGATTTTTCGAGCTGTTACCAGAATGCCTGCATTGCCGCCGAAAATTTCGACAATGTGTATATCATCGACAGCCGCAACCTTTCAACAGGAAGCAGACATATCGTGCTGAGAGCCGCCGAGATGGCGCAGGCAGGTGAAAAACCCGAAGATATCGTAACGGCTATGAACGCTCTTACATCAAAAGTCGAAGCAAGCTTTGTAATAGAAAAGCTCGATTTTCTGCGCAAGGGTGGCAGATGCTCTGCGCTTGCGGCGCTTGGCGCAAATCTTCTTTCATTGCGTCCCTGCATTGAAGTAAAGGACGGCAAGATGGGCGTTGGTAAGAAGTACAGAGGCAAATATGCCGCCTGCATCGAAAAATATATCACCGAGCGCCTTTCTGACAGAGATGATATTGACTACAAGCGTATATTCATCACCCATTCTCCCAGCGATAAAGAAATCATTGATATAGCACACAAGACGGTAAAGAAGCTCGGAAAATTCGAGGAAATACTTGAAACCGAGGCAGGCTGTACAGTATGCAGTCACTGTGGACCAAACACTCTCGGCGTACTTTTCATAAGAAAGTAATTTTTCCCCGCAAAACAAAATTTGAATAAATATTCTCCTTTTCTTCGGTTACAATAACGGTAACTAAAGCAAAGGAGATTTTTTATGCAGTTATCCGAGTCAAAAACACTTGAAAACCTGAAAACCGCATTCACAAACGAAGCGGCGGCAATGGTACGCTATGAGATATACGCCGACAATGCAAAAGCCGACGGTGACGAAGAAATATCACAGGTATTCCGCACCACTGCCAACAACGAAAGGGCTCACGCAGAGCTTTGGTTCGGGCTTATTTTCGGAGGTATACCGAAAACCGCCGAAGCGCTTGAAAAAGCCGCTCACGGCGAAAACTACGAATGGACGCAGATGTATAAGGAATACGCCGAAACCGCAAGGCAGGAGGGCCTTGACAATATAGCCGACCTGTTTGAGCGTGTCGGCTCTATCGAAAAAGATCACGAAAGCCGCTTCAACACATTTGCTAAAATGCTCTCTGACGGAAGCATACGTTCTTCTTCAGGCGAAACGGTGTGGCTCTGCCGCAACTGCGGATATATCCACTGCGGCACTACCCCTCCGGAATACTGTCCTGTCTGCCGCAGACCGAAGGGTTATTTTCAGCGAAAGGAAGACAGCAGGTTATCGTAGCCTATGAAAAAGATAGCATTTTTCGATGCAAAGCCATATGACAAAGCGTCATTTGATAACGTCAATACCGGATATGAGATGATATACATCGAATCTAAGCTAAACTACCGTACTGCGGTAATGGCTAAAGGGTGCGATGCGGTCTGCGCCTTTGTCAATGACGATATAGACGGCAGAACCATAGATACGCTGTGCGGCGGCGGCACAAAGATAATAGCAATGCGAAGCGCAGGCTACAGCAACATTGACCTGAAAGCGGCGCAGGACAGAATAAAGATAGTAAGAGTACCTGCCTATTCTCCATATGCCGTTGCAGAGCACGCAATGGCACTGCTCCTCTCGCTCAACCGAAAGATACACCGTGCTTATATCCGTGTGCGCGACTTCAACTTCAATATAGCGGGCTTTACAGGCTTTGACCTGCACGGCAAGACAGCGGGCGTTATCGGAACAGGTAAGATAGGCAGAGCCTTTATAGATATATGTCACGGTTTCGGCATGGACGTACTGGCTTATGACCCATATCCTGCAAAGGACGTTGATTTCATCTACACTGACCTTGATACGCTGTATGCCAACAGCGATGTTATATCACTGCACTGCCCGCTTACTGACAAGAACAGGCGAATGCTTGATAAAAGCGCCTTTTCCAAGATGAAAAACGACGTATTTATAATCAACACTTCAAGAGGTGCGCTTATCGACAGCACTGCCCTGCTTGACGCACTGAACAGCGGAAAGATAAGAGGTGCGGGACTTGACGTATACGAGGAGGAGGGCGATTTCTTCTTTGAAGATATGTCGGATACGATAATCAAGGACGATGTGCTCGCCCTGCTTATTTCACGTCCGAATGTACTGCTCACTTCTCATCAGGCTTTTCTCACTCGTGAAGCACTTTGCAATATCGCAGTAATCACCTATGAAAACCTTGACGCATTCTTTGCAGGAAAACCGCTTGTTAATGAAGTAAAAATAAAGTAACGCTACCGGGAGGTAAACCAATGACTGACGAAATGTTTTGTTTTCAGTGCCAGCAGACGGCACATAACGAAAAATGCAACGGTAAGGCAGGCGTATGCGGTAAGAAAAGCGACACCGCAAAGGCGCAGGACGAGCTTATCGGCGCTCTTATAGGGCTTGCAAAAGCCGCAGAATACGGCGCTCCGACTGACTGTACCGACCGTCTTGTACTGAAAGGTCTGTTCACGACGATCACCAACGTAAACTTCAACACTCATACGGTAAAAGATCTTACGGCTGAGGTCAAGGACGAAAAACGCAGAATATACAAGAGCCATGTTGACGACTATGAACTGTCAAGGCTATGGGAAGCAAGCGAAGATATCCGCTCGCTGAAATCGCTTATCCTGTTCGGTATCAAGGGTATGGCGGCATACGCTTATCACGCTCTTGCACTCGGTAAAACCGACAGCGAGGTAAACGCTTTCTTCTATACGGCACTCAGGGCAATCGAGGGCGAAAACGACCCTGATAAGCTGTTAAGGCTTGTGCTTAAAACGGGTGAAGTCAATTTTAAGTGTATGGCTCTGCTTGACAGCGCAAACACCGAAAGTTACGGCAACCCCGTGCCGACAGTAGTTCCACTGACGATAGAAAAAGGTCCTTTTATCGTTGTCAGCGGTCACGACCTGCACGACATGAAGCTTCTGCTAGAGCAGACAGAGGGCAAGGGTATAAACATCTACACTCACAGTGAAATGCTCCCTGCGCACGGCTATCCCGAACTTAAAAAGTATAAACATTTAAAAGGCAACTTCGGTACTGGCTGGCAGAACCAGCAGTCGGAGTTCCACAATATTCCAGCGCCGATACTGTTCACCACCAACTGCATTATGCCGGTAAGACAGAGCTACAGCGACAGAGTGTTCACGACTTCTGTCGTGTCTTACCCCGAACTTGTTCACATCGGCGACGACAAGGATTTTTCACCTGTTATAGCAAAGGCACTTGAATGCGGCGGTTATGACGAGGATAAGGAAATGACCGGTATGAACGGCGGTCACACCGTTATGACGGGCTTTGCGCATAATGCCGTATTGTCAAGAGCAGATGAAATAGTAGCGCTTGTAAAACAGGGAAAGATAAAGCACTTCTTCCTTATCGGCGGCTGTGACGGCGCAAGTCCGAGCAGAAGCTACTACACCGACTTTGCAAAAGCAACACCGCCCGATACGCTTATACTGACGCTTGCCTGCGGAAAGTACCGTATAAACGACCTTGACCTCGGCACAATAGACGGCATACCGAGGATACTTGACTGCGGACAGTGCAACGACGCATACAGCGCTATAAGGATAGCGCTTGCGCTTGCGGACGCTTTCGGCTGTTCGGTGAATGACCTGCCGCTGACGCTTGTTCTGTCGTGGTATGAGCAGAAGGCTGTCTGCATACTGCTGACGCTTTTATATCTCGGAATAAAGAATATTTTCCTCGGCCCTACTCTGCCTGCGTTTATTTCACCGGGAGTGCTTGATATACTCGTAAAGAACTACAACATCACGCCGACCGACATTCCGGAAAAGGACCTTGCGAAAGCGCTCGGCAGAAAATAATCACACAAATATATAAAATCCGCCACAATTCAGGTATTGATTTTTCCTGCCTACTGTTATAATAAAGCTGTAAACAAGGGAAATGCAGGGGGTGACCCTGTACGATGCCGAAAAGAACAAGGAGGAAAACCATGAGAAATTTTGACGGATTTTATAAGGGTATAGACCTGGGCGGTTGGATCTCGCAGTGTGGAAGCAAGTACAATGACGAACATTATTCCACCTTCATAACCGAAAAGGATATTGAAAAGATAGCTACAATGGGACTTGATCACGTCCGTATGCCTGTAGATTACAATGTTATCCAGACTGATGACGGCGAAATCATCGAAAGCGGAATGGCTTACATTGAAAGCTGTGTCGGCTGGTGCAAAAAGCACGGTCTTAATATCGTTATCGATCTACACAAGACCTGCGGATATATCTTTGACGACCCGGACTATTGCGGATTTTTCGCAAACGAAAAGTTACAGGATCAGTTCGTATATCTCTGGCAGGAGATAGCAAAGCGCTACGGAAACGATGAGCATATAGCGTTTGAACTGCTCAACGAAATTACAAGCGCAGATTTCACAGAGCCGTGGAACAAGATAGCAAGCCGTACAGTAAAGGAAATAAGAAAGATCGCACCCGAAACAAAGATAGTTATCGGCGGTATTTTCAATTCAAGCATCTACGGACTGACACTGCTTGATATTCCGTGGGACGAAAACATTGTGCTGACTTTCCACTGCTACAATCCGCTTGTTTTCACTCATCAGGGTGCCGGCTGGGTAGATCGCCTTGATAAGTCATACCGCACGACATTTCCTGCAACTGCTGAAAAACTTCTTGCTGACAGCAGGAAATACTTCGGCGAGGATTTTGATTCAGACTTTAACGGCATAACAGGTATGATAGACAGCAGTTTCTTTGTAAAGATGTTCAGCGATGCCATAAATGTTGCCGAAAAGCTTGATCTTCCTCTTTACTGCGGTGAATACGGAGTTATAGATCAGGCTGACACAGAGGGTACTCTGAACTGGTTCAGACTGATAAATGAAGCTTTTGAAAAGCTTCATATTGCCCGTGCCGTATGGTCAAACAAGGAAATGGACTTTGGCATAACGGACGCACACTATGCACCGATTTACGATGAGCTTATCAAGGTGCTGTAAACTATAAACGATATAAAGCCCGAGGATCTCTCCCCGGGCTCTTTTGATGTTCAAAAACCTCTGTATTCTTACTCTTGCCGGAGGCTCTCCCTTATCTCTTCCTTTACCTTTTTCATAATCTCTTTCGCATCATTGCCGTAAATGTCAAGCCCCTCCGCCCTGAAAAACTCAGTCTTTTCTATACCGAACACACGGCACATATCCGATATGTACTGTTCGCCGGAATTTCTGCTGCCGATATATCCGCCGGCAGTGGTGATGTAGCACAGCCTGTCCGCCTTACACAGAGATATACAGTCTGCGCCCTCGTACCTGAATGTAAGTGTATTCACACTGACGTGCTCAAAAAACACTTTCAGCGATGACGGAAACGAATAATCCCAATACGGCGCTCCGATAAGTACCATATCTGCCGCGGCAAACGCCCTTGCCGGCTCATATCTGTCTGATGAAAAATCACTACGGGCTATATCATTGTCACGTCTGCACAACATATCATAGTCAAAGCTCTGCAAGTGCATTTTGCCAAGGTCAAGTTCGGTAAGTTTAACATCGCACCTGTTTTCAAGCAGAGAAATATATTCACGGCACAGTTCAAGTGTCCTTGACTGCGGACGTACACAGGCGTTTACAAACAGAAGATTCATAACAATATCCTTTCAACATCTTATAAATCAGCCTTTCAGCAGTTTTTCCCTTTCACGGTAATCGGGCATGAATTTTGCCAGCTCCGCATAAAACCGAGCACTGTGATTTGTCTGCAAAAAGTGAGTAAATTCATGTGCGACTACATACTCTGCGGCGGCAAGCGGATATTCCATCAGGTGAACATTGAATGTAAGTATCCCCTTTGACGGTATACAGCTTCCCCACCTTGAACGCATATCCTTTACCTTTATCACCGGAAACTTAATTCCTAGCTTTCCGTAATATTCGTCGTATGCCGCCTTGCACAGCAGTGTTATTATCTCAAGGCACTGCGACTTGAGCCAGGTGACATATACCTTGTGTTTCAGTTCATAGTCATCTGTATCCGTAACCGACAGCGTTATATTTCCGTCCTTATCGGTAACGGAATTTCGTGTTGCTTTAAGTACATACAGCGTGCGTTCTCTCCCGAGTATCGGTAGTTTTTCTCCGCTCACAAACTGCACTTTGCTCTTGACGCCACGCTCGCTGTACTTATCGATCGCCGAAAGGATAAAATCCGCCTTTTGCTTCATAAAACGCTCGATCACGGCAATAGTAACAGCGTTTGACGCCGAAACGTGCACCGAACCGTCAGGCTTTATCCTCAGGTTTATGTTTTTCACTTTCTTTCGGGTGAGCTCATAGGTTATCTCTCGTGCGCCCAACGTCACTCTTCTTGTCATTTCTTCTTTTCCTGCCTTATAAACGGCTCGTTCACCGTCATATCTGTAAGCCGGCTGTAAAGCTCAGGGCGGCGGAACGCATTTCCGTGTACTTCTCTGCGGCGATATTCACGCATATCATCAATGGGAAAATCGGCAATGTATATACCCTCGCGCTCGCCTGCTTCGTTCACCAGAGTATCTCTTCCGCCGCTGCCATCAACTCTGTATGCTATGCCATCAAAAGCGGTAGAATGACCGTTGCAGTCGAGCTTGCCGTAAGGATAATTTACCGTAGCAATTCCCGTCATATTCTCATATGCCCTCGCCCTGAGCTGTGATATACGGTTTATTTCCATAGGACAGGCATTCGGCACAAGTATAAGCTCCGCACCTTTCAGCATAAGTATTCTTGCGCTTTCGGGAAATTCCCTGTCATAGCATATCATCGCCCCGACATTCACTTTCCCGCTCTTTGTGTCAAGCTCAGCCGTGAAAAACTCATCTCCGTGCGACAGCACTCTTTCATCGCCAAAGTCGCAGGTATGCACCTTGTGATAGGTGAACATTTCCGCTCCGTGCCTGTTAAACAGCGTTACTGTATTGAAAGGCGCATTGCTCCCGTTTTTTGCAAGATATGTCACTGCTACCGCTATATCATTATCGACTGCCGCTTTTCTGAACGCTTCCGTATAACCACTGTCCTTGCTCACAGCAAGTTTTCGCAGAGCATTCTTGTCCTGTGGAAAATCATATCCGCAACTCCACATTTCAGGGAAAAGCGCAATATCCGCACCCATCATTGCTGATTTTTCTATTGCCCGTATCCCCTTTTCGATATTTCCCTGTAAATTTTCTTTCGGCATAAGCTGTAACAATGCTACTTTTATACTGTTCATATGTAATTCTCCGTAATAATGCGTTTTCCGTTTACCGTTAATTTTGCTTTCACTGATCGCCTGTCGGCAATATACATTTTTCAATACCGATTATACTACAAAAAGCACATAAAATGCAACAACCGGCGCACTTTGCGGTGCGCCGGTCAGAATATTCTTATTTTCGGATTACTCTACAGGATCTGTAACTTCGTCCGTGCTGCTTGTATCATCGGTTGCATACTTTGTAAAGACAGAGCATACCTTTGACGTTTTCTTTATACCGTACTCGCCATCAACAAGCGGCTTGCCCCAGTCGGGTGTGAGGTCAATGCCTGCCCAGTCACGCGAAATGTCAAGATAGTTTACATCTTCTCCGTTGCCTTTCCACGACCACGCAAGGTATCCGACATTCTTCTCTGTCGAGTACTGCATTATCGTTTCAAAGTCAACCTTGCCGTCTGTATGCTTACAGCCGAACTCGCCTATAAGCAGGCAGAGATTCTTGCTCTGAGCCGTATCGATAGTATTCTTTATTATCTTCTCGTTCTTGCCGGCAGTACCGTACATATGCACCGCAAACATTGTGTTTGTGTCCTTATCGGCTTTCAGGATCTCCTCGCCGTAGTTCAGTATGCTGTCTGCACACTGTCCCCAGCCTGCGCTGTCGACTACAAGAGTATTCTCTATTCCTGCATCTCTAAGCTTCTTTACTGCGTCGATATAGGCATCGCGCCACGTTTCAAGCTTGTCGTATGTGCCGTACCACTCGTTTGCTATGTTTACAAGAACATACGCCTTGTTTTCGTTCAGCAGATCCTTCATGCTTATCCAGTAGTCCACCGCATTGTTAAGGTATGAAACATCGTCCTTGCCTGCGCCGTCGTGTATCTCAAGCACTGCAACAAGCTGATTTTTCTTACACTTTCTGATAAGGCTCTTAAGCTCCGCTCTTGTTACCTTGTCCCACTGATCGCCGTCTGACAGTACAAGACGTACCGTATTTGAACCTACATATTTAATACCCTCTATGGCATTGTCCGTATCGCTCTTGAACCATGTGTAGGCATGGTTTACACCACGCATAACAAACTCTTCGCCGTAACCGTCTATAAGCTTAGTGCCCTCTACCTTAAAGCCTTCGGGAGCGGGAACTTCAACCGCAGAACTTGTTGTATCCGCAGATGTCTGCTGTTCACTGCCGTCCTGCGCAGGTTCACTGCTGCAACCGACTATAAAAACACACATTACCGCGCTTAATAATAAAGCTGTTAACTTCTTCATTTCCGTTTCCTTTCTCAATATTCGTTAATTTTGCTAAAAACATTTACATTATACTATACATCTGCTAAAATGTCAATCGCAAAATGTGTAAATCCGATATGTATTTTAAGCATAACGGATTATGCTTTACTGAGCTGAGCGTTATTATCATTCTTCGATGCGTCGTAACGCTCATAGACGCTATTGTTTGCGACAGAGGACATACCCTTGATGAGGCTATTGTGCTTATCTGTTTTTCGGTTGCAAAGAAGCATATTAATTCTACCGCATATTCGTAACCATCGCTGTTCTTGTTTATTGAAAACCAGCCACACGGTTTGCCATATTGTCGTTACATCCGTTGTCGATAAGCTCGCCCGGTCCGGCGAATATCCACTGCTGTAAATGCTGCAGTCGTTACTTTTAATGCGTATTTTCTATTTTTGCTCCTTACTCCTGATCTGTCTTAAAATCTTAAGCACGTTATTTATATTTATAGGTTTAGAAATGTGAGCATTCATACCCGCATCTTTACAAGCCTGTATATCCTCGGCAAAAGCGTCTGCGGTAACCGCCACTATCGGGATATCGCGGACATACGGAACTGCACTCTGTCTTATCAGCTTTGCCGCTTCTCTGCCGTTCATTATCGGCATCTGTATATCCATAAGTATCGCGCTGTAGTAATTATCATCTGACGATGTGATTATTTTTACACATTCACTGCCGTTTTCGGCACGGTCGCAGATAATTCCGTACTCGTCAAGCATTGTTTCGACGATCTCATAATTAAGATCGTTATCTTCTGCTATAAGTACACGCATACCTTCAAATTCGCTCTTTGTATATTCCGCCTGAATTCCTGAAATGTCATTCTTGTTTGTCATATCCCGTGATATAGGAAATTCTATCCTGACAATGAATTCAGTGCCTACGCCTTCAGTACTCTGACACTCTATCGTTCCGTGCATCATATCGGTAAACTGCTTTACTATAGCAAGTCCGAGACCTGAGCCCTGTATCTTGCTTATCGAACTGCGTTCTGCTCTTGTGAATGAATCATACATGGTTTTCATGTATTCTTCACTCATACCGATACCGTTGTCCTTTACTCTGTAGACAAGCCTTACATTATCGCCCCTGCAGTCATTCAGTTCTTCGTATATCTCAAGTTCTATATGCCCGCCTTTATCAGTATACTTGCACGCATTGCTGAGCAGATTCATATAGATCTGACTGAGCCTGAGTCCGTCGGCTGTAATACAATCAAAAGGTATATCGTGAGCGTAATAATCAAACTTTATATTTTTGTCATTCATCTGCTGGCGCATTATGTTTACTATATTTTCAAGCAAAGAATTTATCTGTACGCTCTCGGGAGAAAGCGCCATTTTGCCGCTCTCTACCTTTGATATATCAAGAATATCGTTTATCAGCGTTATAAGGTGATTGCCCGCAAGCATTACCTTATCAAGACAAGCAGAAACATACTGCGGATCATTGATATTCTTCTTCGCTATCTGGGTCATACCGACCACGGCATTCATGGGTGTTCTTATGTCGTGCGACATTGATGAAAGGAACTGCGTTTTTGCCTTGCTTGCCTGCTCCGCATAGATCGCAGTTTCACGCAGTTGTCTGTTTATCATAAGTATATGCGTACCGTCTATTATGATCAGCAGAATAAGCACACCGCAGATTATAAGTACCACTATCCAGTTGTTTTCGGTAGTGTCCAGAACATCGCATTTTATAGTACCGAGTATGTCAATACCGGAACTGTTATCAAATGCGGAATAGTACCAGTAGCACATCTCGCCTTTTGAATTCTTGTACTTTACAAGACCGTTTTCATTCTGCGCAAGTTCTGCGGCAAATTCATCGGCTTTATTGTAATCATCCGGGTAATTATAACTGCGTATAAGGTCAATAAATGTATCATCCTTCATTGAGTTTGAATGTACTACATAAACGCCTGTATTTGTGATCATTCCGATCTCAGCCGACTGGAAAGCTACAGGAAATACCCACGCTTTTTTCAGGCTGTCAACAGGTATAAGTCTTAACAGCAAATAATCAATATCCCTGCCGTTTTCTCTCAGTGTAACTCTTGTTCCTACACTTACAACGGTCAGCTGTGTAACATCATCGCGGTATTTGCCGAGGAGCAATGATTCATCATTACCGTCATCAAACATCATTTCCATGTTCTTTATAAAAATGCGGTCGGTTTCGCTGTCACGCTCTTTTATTTCCGCATAGCAATGTGCAATATTATCACCGCTGTTGGAATAAACCGAATATGCGGTGTATGTCTGCATATCAACAAAATGGACATATCGGTCCTGATTTGTGTTAGTGTCGCGGACATATTCAAGAGCCTGACTTAGATCCATATTGTGAAATTCTATATAATGAGCCCAGTTATCAACGTAACCCTTTTCGGTATCAATGTAGTTGGCTGTTATCTGTTTCATAGTTTCTACAGTTGATGCAAAAGAGTTTGCATTCATATTACGCTGTTTTATATTGATAAAGTGGGTATACAAACATGAAGCAATTATTGCAGCTATTATCAGCAGTACATTCAGAATGATAAGCGATATTTTCTGTATATGCGAAAGTCTGGACTTATCCGTGGCTTCGCCGTTAAGCACCTTGAAATGCTTTATCATAACTGTACACCTCCTGTTCCGGTTCAGAAATATATATATTTATTATTATATCACATTTTCCGTCTGAAAGCAACAGATGACGATCATTTAATAATTATGAACTGCTCTATATATCCGATAATTTACATATTTACATATAAAGCACAAATGTCCCCGGATTTATAAGTCGGGGACAGATTTGCGCTATTATTTTTATCACAGAAGAACATCCGCGAGTTCTTCAACATTACTGCAAACGGCATCGCAGTTATAATCTTCGGTATCAGACACATTTCTGAATCCGAATCCGAATGTTACTGCCACAAAATGAACGCCTATCTGTTCAGCGCCTGTAGCATCATGATAGGTATCACCTATAAGAACAGCGTCGTTATAATCGGTGCAACCGAGTTTTTCAAGACACGTTTTTACTATATCGGATTTTTTGAGTACGTTGTTGTCGTCTGCACCCATAGCAAAATCAAAAGGCGCTAGCATATCGTAATGATCAAGTAGCTGTTTTGCATAATCGTCACGTTTGTACGTTGCTACAGCGGTTTTTATTCCTGCATCGCCAAGCGCTGTGATAAGCTGCTTTATTCCGGGGTAGGGCTTTGCGTAGTACAGAAATTTATCCTTATACGCATCACGGAATATCTTTGTTGCCGCCTTTGCTTGTTCATCACTCAGGTCAAACTGCTTTTTCAACGAATCCGTTATAGGCGGACCTATAAACTTTCTAACACATTCAGGCGCAAGCGGAGGATAGCCAAGTTCACCGACAGTATATTCGACGCTTTTCATTACTCCGTCCGAAGTATCCATCAGTGTGCCGTCAAGGTCAAAAAGTACATATTTATATTTTCCCATTGTTATTCCTCGTATAAAGAAGGCGTCAGGAAAGTAATATCGATTTCCTTGCGCATCTCAGCTATTTTCTTCTTGATCTCAGCGTTTACGTTAAGCAACCTGTCATAATCTGCCGAAAGTTCAAGATACTCATTATAATAATTTTCGGATTTGTTCGGAGAAAATCCGTCAAAACCTGCCAGTACGACCTTTGACGCGCCACCATTTTTCAGGAGTTTCAGTAACATAATGAGTGAATTATCGGAAATGACGTCAACATTATCTCTTAAATTCTCATAATTCAACACATAATCAAAGCTGTCGCCTGTAGGAGTTATATTTGATGTTGCGATGATCTTTGCATTGAGCTTGTTAGCATTGATATCGGCTATCATCATACCGTATCTCTTTGAATTGCTCATAAAGATATAATCCTGAGGTATATCGCTGTATACAAAATTTGCACTCATAATGACAGGGGATTTTTCGGCAACGTATTGCTTCACTTTGTCATCGTTCATTTTAAGTGATTTACCGGGGCCGAAAACAAGGATAGTCTTATCCTTTATATCAGCATACAGTTCTTCGGTATTCTTTTCGTCGTTTCCTATGCTTGCCTGATATTTTCTGTACAGTGTTTCAATACATTCCTTGTTGTAATTCAACTTATACGGCTCGGAGATGTCCTTGACAATGTTGTTTATAGCCTGGACTGACAGAGTTTTCTTTTCAAGTAAATATCTTATGTATTCGGGATGACAGTCATTCGATGCAGAAAGGAAGAAATGAAGATTGTATCCCCAGTAATGCTCACGGTATATTTTCATTATGTTTGTATCTATCGCCTCAAGCACCTGATCGATATTGTATGACTTTCCGTAAGACTTGTTAAGACACATTATCAGCAGTTCAATAGGCGCGTTACCTGCAGACTTGCCCATTCCGTAGACTGTGCCGTCTACCGCTATATCCCTGTCTGTGCGCTTTTGCAGGAATGAGATGCAGTTTGAATATGCAAGCTGAAAATTATTGTGTGCATGATAACCGATCCTGATCGAACTTTTCAGATTATGGTCAAGCAGTTCAAAGTAATGGTTGAGTTGCTGACTGTGGAGCAGTCCGTATGTATCGACAATAGATACCATAAACGGATCTGCCGCGTTTGCCTCATCGATAAGATCCAGAACGTCACGGTCGTTGTATGAGGTTATTGAAACCATCTGATAGCACACTTTATAACCCTTTGCCATGATCTGCTTACCGAGTTCTATAGCCTTGTGCGCATTGGGTTTCTTAAAGATTATTCTTATACCGTCAAGGAAGGAATCTTTCTTTTCGCCTATATGCTCAATGCCGCAGGTGCCGTAATCTATCATACCAAACACAAGGGATTTTCCCTTGTCACAGTCCTTATAAATAGCATTATAGCAGTCTGTATCCGGCTGAATACTGCGGTTTATGTCAAACGGTCTTCTTTCATCAAGAAATCCGACCTCGATTATGTCAACTCCTGCGCTGACCAGACGTTCGAATATACATATCATTGTTTCTCTGCCGAAGTTCCAGTCATTGACGTATCCGCCATCTCTGAGAGTACAATCAAGCAAGTTGATATTTTTCATAGGTTTACCTCTTTTCATTCAGTGACAATGGCAAAATCACGCTTGAGTATCGTTCTGCCATTATTTTCTACAGCAATATGTCCGGAGGTGCAATTCTTCAGGCGTTCCGGTAACTTTACCTCAAGCTTCCAGCCGCAGAACGGAGTAGCACATCCGGTTTCGTTCTTGCAGACATCGGCTCTTTTCAAGTGCGTCTGCGCATCGCCGACATACTCGTTATCAACGAATATCTTGACATTGTCAAAGTTATATGCAGGCAGAAACCAGCCGTGAATAGTAAGCACACCGTTCTCTTTATTGATAAAGCCGTTGTTTCCGTCACTGATTCCACCTCGTTTGATCTTGCCGGATTCATCGTTATAATAAAGTTCTGTACCGTCAACATCTTTTCTTGAAACAATGTTTCCTTTGTTGTTGAAACGATAAACGGGGCATTTCATCACAGGGAATTTACCTATGATTTTGTTGTCGATCTTGTACATATCACTCATAGTGGGATTGGTAAAATCAACACCGTCCAATATATCCGGACCGAAATCCCACCATCTTATCTCAAGCAGTTTCTCGATTATTTCATTGCTGAAACGCTTCTTTATCACCTTTGCCGGATTGCCGCTGACTATTGTATAAGGCGGAACGTCTTCCTTAACTACGCTTCCTGCCTCTACAACCGCACCGTCACCTATAGTAACTCCACGCATGATAATTGAATTGCAACCTATCCATACATCATTACCGATATTGATTTTTTCATAATGTCCGCTGTTTTTCAGATACCTGTTTTCTTCTTCGGAATATTTGTTCTGGAAATCCTTTGAAGACGCAATTTTATAGAATGAATCGCCACCGAAGAAACCGTTTGTTCTGAAAGCAATATGACCGGACACAAAATTCACCGGATGCTCAGTCGAACCGATTTTACAATCAGATTCAATCATTACAAACCGTCCGATTCTTGCCGTATCACGAATAGTTACCGATGAGTTGATAAAAGAAAACGCTCCTATGCTGTCGCACTCAATTTTGCAACCTGCATTTATAAAACCCGGAGCCTCAACAGTTACATCTCCGTTTATCGTGCAACTGCCATACCTTGTTATTTCGGTAATGCCTTCTTTGTTGCAAAGATTCATTTTTTCAGTGATAATCATAATTTACTACCTCGTCCTTTTCTCTTCTTTTTCATATA
>JAGBHT010000035.1 GCA_017935365.1 Ruminiclostridium sp.
CTTCCCACTGATTTTGCCTTAAATACTTGCCGTTAGCCTTCTGATAGGCTCTTGCCATTTCATAGGTTATCGGAAAATCCCATTGTATAGCGATTTTCTGATTAATCCCTATTACTAATAGCTGCCTGAGCTGCTGCAAGTCTTGCGATCGGTACACGGAAGGGTGAGCAAGATACATAAGAAAGACCGATCTTGTGGCAGAACTCAACAGATGAGGGGTCGCCACCGTGCTCGCCGCAGATACCAACGTGCATATCAGGACGTGTAGCCTTACCAAGCTTGATAGCCATTTCCATCAGCTTGCCAACGCCAACCTGGTCGAGCTTAGCGAAGGGATCGTTCTCGAAGATCTTAGCGTCATAGTAAGCGTTGAGGAACTTACCTGCATCATCACGTGAGAAGCCGTATGTCATCTGTGTAAGGTCGTTTGTACCGAAGCAGAAGAACTCAGCTTCCTTAGCGATTTCGTCAGCTGTAAGAGCAGCTCTGGGGATCTCAATCATTGTACCAACTTCGTACTTGAGGTCAGCGCCTGCTTCCTTGATAACAGCGTCAGCTGTTTCAACAACGAAGTTCTTAACGTACTTGAGCTCCTTAACATCGCCAACCAGAGGAATCATGATCTCAGGAACGATTGTCCAGTCGGGGTGATTCTTCTTAACGTTTAATGCAGCCTTGATAACAGCCTTAGTCTGCATCTTAGCGATTTCGGGGTATGTTACTGCAAGACGGCATCCTCTGTGACCCATCATGGGGTTGAACTCGTGGAGAGATGCGATGATGTTCTTGATTGTCTCAACTGACTTGCCCTGAGCCTTAGCAAGAGCCTCGATGTCAGCTTCTTCTGTAGGAACGAATTCGTGCAGAGGAGGATCAAGGAATCTGATTGTTACGGGGCAACCTTCAAGAGCTTCGTAAAGAGCCTCGAAGTCAGCCTGCTGCATGGGTTCGATCTTAGCGAGTGCAGCCTCTCTTTCTTCAACTGTATCTGAGCAGATCATCTCACGGAAAGCAGCGATTCTGTCAGCTTCAAAGAACATGTGCTCTGTACGGCAAAGACCGATACCTTCAGCACCGAGCTCTCTTGCCTTCTTAGCGTCAGCAGGAGTATCAGCGTTTGTTCTTACCTTCAGAACTCTGTACTTGTCAGCCCAAGCCATGATTCTGCCGAATTCGCCTGCGATCGTAGCGTCAACAGTAGCGATAGCACCGTCATAGATGTTACCTGTTGTACCGTCGATAGAGATTACGTCGCCTTCAACGAATGTCTTGCCACCGAGCTCGAACTTCTTGTTAGCTTCGTCCATGTTGATTGCAGAGCAACCGGAAACGCAACACTCACCCATACCACGAGCAACAACAGCTGCGTGTGATGTCATACCGCCACGAACTGTCAGGATACCCTGAGCAGCCTTCATACCTGTGATATCCTCAGGTGATGTTTCGAGACGAACCAGAACGACCTTTTCGCCCTTAGCAGCCCATTCTACAGCGTCTTCAGCTGTGAATACGATCTTACCGCAAGCAGCTCCGGGAGAAGCGCCGAGACCCTTACCGATAGGTGTAGCGGCCTTGAGTGCCTTTGCGTCGAACTGGGGGTGAAGAAGTGTATCAAGGTTACGGGGATCGATCATAGCAACAGCTTCTTCTTCTGTTCTCATGCCTTCGTCAACGAGGTCACAAGCGATCTTCAGTGCAGCCTGAGCTGTTCTCTTACCGTTTCTTGTCTGGAGCATATAGAGCTTACCGTGTTCAACTGTGAACTCCATATCCTGCATATCTCTGTAGTGGTCTTCAAGAGTCTTGCAAACTTCTGTGAACTGCTTGAAAGCCTCAGGGAACTTCTGTTCCATTTCTTGAATGTGCATAGGTGTACGAACACCTGCAACAACGTCTTCGCCCTGTGCGTTTGTTAAGAACTCACCGAACAGACCCTTAGCGCCTGTAGCAGGGTCACGAGTGAATGCAACACCTGTACCGCAGTCGTCACCCATGTTACCGAATGCCATAGACTGTACGTTTACGGCTGTACCCCATGAGTAAGGGATATCGTTGTCACGTCTGTATACGTTAGCTCTGGGGTTGTCCCATGAACGGAATACTGCCTTGATAGCGCCCATCAGCTGTTCCTTAGGATCAGAGGGGAAGTCTTCGCCGATCTTAGCCTTGTATTCAGCCTTGAACTGACCTGCGAGGCTCTTTAAGTCGTTAGCGTCAAGCTCAACGTCCTGTGTAACGCCCTTTTCAGCCTTCATCTTGTCGATGAGTTCCTCGAAGTACTTCTTACCAACTTCCATAACGACGTCGGAGTACATCTGGATAAATCTTCTGTAGCAGTCCCAAGCCCATCTCTCGTTGCCTGACTTTTCAGCCATTACAGCAACAACGTCTTCGTTAAGACCGAGGTTAAGGATCGTGTCCATCATACCGGGCATTGAAGCTCTTGCACCTGAACGTACAGATACGAGCAGGGGATTTTCCTTATCACCGAACTTCTTGCCTGTGATGCCTTCCATCTTTACGATGTATTCGTTGATTTCAGCCATGATCTCATCGTTGATCTTACGGCCGTCTTCGTAGTACTTTGTACAAGCCTCTGTTGAAATTGTGAAGCCCTGGGGTACGGGAAGACCGATGTTGGTCATTTCTGCAAGGTTTGCACCCTTACCGCCGAGAAGCTCTCTCATTGTAGCATTACCCTCTGAGAAGAGGTAGCAATACTTATGTGCCATTGGGGGGTTCCTCCTAAATTATTATTCCGGCTGTTTGTCTGAATTTTCCATTTCTGCGGTAAACCGGCAGAATTACAGACTTCTCAGCCATACAACAGTATTATAACAGATTTGATCTCACTTTTCCAGTACTTTTTAAAATTTTTTTGTTTTTATGTACCGAAATTGAAGAAAAATTTTTGCAAAATGTGACTAATCTTTCTGTTGTGATCTGCCACAGCGGGTGCCCGTCCTTTAATTTCTCTGTTTTTTCATCTTTTACTTGCAAATACCCCTTTATCTATGGTACAATACTAATATACTGCCGTAATAGCGAATTATCGCTTTACTGTGATGAATTAAAAAATAAGGAAGATGTTTAAATATGACAGGCGAACAGATTATGAAGGTAACGGGGATACTCCTCGAAAACCTTATTCCCACACTTAAAATTTTCGGCTTTACCCTGCTGTTTTCAATACCGCTGGGACTTGTAGTTGCGGCGCTGAAAATGTGCAGATTCAAGCCGATATCATGGCTTACAAATCTCTACATACTTATAATGCGCGGTACTCCGCTTATGCTCCAGATCATTGTTGTTTATTACGCTCTGCCGTTTTTAAAGACGGCGACCAAGGGTACGGGCGGATTTATGGAAAATCTGCTGAGCGGTGTTGACCCTGCGGCTGAGAGCTTTATGTTCACAATGGTAATCATCGCATTCGTGCTGAACTATGCGGCATATTTCGCCGAGATATTCAGAGGCGGTATCGAATCCATACCTAAAGGTCAGTATGAGGCGGCGGCGGCTCTCGGAATGACAAAGGCACAGACGTTCTTCAGGATAATTCTTCCGCAGGTTATAAAGCGTATCGTACCTGCGTCTTCAAACGAGGTCATAACGCTTGTAAAGGATACGTCGCTTGCTAATGTAGTTGCTTACTCCGAAATCATGCTTGCGGCTAAACAGCAGATGATGAACTACAGCTCACTCGTTCCTCTGTTTATTGCCGGTGTATTCTATTTCGTAATGGCTACGGTGCTGACAGCGCTGTTCGGTTTTATCGAAAAGAAACTCAACTACTACAGATAAGGAGCGGGCAGAATGTCAATACTGAGTGTAAAGAATTTATCAAAGAGCTTCGGAAAGCTCGAAGTTTTAAACGATATTTCGTTCAATGTTGAAAAGGGCGAGGTTATATCTATAATAGGTCCGTCGGGAAGCGGTAAGTCAACGCTTTTACGCTGTATCAATCAGTTTGAGAAGATAGACAGTGGCGAGTGCGAGATCTGCGGTATAACTATGACTAAAAACGATGAAAACGGCAAGGCTGTATATGCGGATAATAAGACGCTCCACGATATCAGGCTGAAAATCGGGCTTGTGTTCCAGAACTTCAACCTCTTTCCGCATATGTCGGTGCTTAAGAATATCACGGAAGCGCCCGTCCATGTCCTTAAGCAGGACAAGGCGCAGGCTGAAAAGACAGCTATGGAACTGCTCGGTAAAATGGGACTTGCAGACAAAGCAAACGAATATCCGTGTAACCTGTCGGGCGGTCAGCAGCAGCGTGTATCGATAGCAAGAGCGCTTGCATTAAGCCCCGAACTTCTGTTCTTTGACGAGCCGACATCCGCGCTTGATCCTGAGCTTACCGGCGAGATCCTGAAAGTAATCAAGAGCCTTGCGGAAGAGAAGATGACTATGGTTATAGTAACCCATGAAATGCAGTTTGCAAGCGAGATCTCCGACCGTGTAATCTTTATGGACGGCGGATATGTCATAGAAAACGGCACTCCCGATGATGTATTCAACAATAGCCAGAACGAGCGCACACGTCAGTTCCTTGAAAGATATCATTCGTGATTTTACTTGACGATAATCACCATTTGTGATAGAATAACTGTTATACGTTCACGCAGACAGTAATTATATGGAAGGAATTATATCATGAAGGTACTCCTGTTTTCAGAAGGTATGAACCTTATAAAGATATCGGGACTCGGCAGAGCAATCATGCACCAGCAGAGAGCTATGGAGCTGAACGGTATCGAATATACGCTGAATCCAAAGGACAGCTATGACGTTGTTCATATAAACACGCTGGGGCTTAAATCCAAGCACCTTGCGAAGAAGGTTAAGAAAGCCGGCAAGAGAGTAGTTTACCACGCTCACTCCACGCAGGAAGATTTCCGCAATTCGTTCATCGGTTCAAATCTTATTTCGGGACTATTCAAGAAGTGGATATGCAGCTGTTACCGCAGAGGTGACGTTATAGTGACCCCCACTGAATACTCAAAGTCGCTTATAAGAGGTTACGGACTTACAGCTCCTATCTATGCCGTATCAAACGGTATCGACCTTGCAAGATACGAGCCTAAGGACGGGGACAGGGAAGCGTTCCGCAGAAAGTTCGGACTTAAAGACAATGACAAGGTAGTTATCTCGGTAGGCCTTTACTTTGAGCGTAAAGGACTTCTCGACTTTGTACAGATGGCAAAGGATATGCCCGATTACAAGTTTATCTGGTTCGGAAAGACGCCGCTTTACAGCGTTCCACACAAGATAAGAAAAGCGGTAAAGACAAAACTCCCCAACCTCACATTTGCAGGCTATGTACAGCCCGATGAGCTCAAACAGGCTTATGTCGGCTGTGATGTCTATATATTCCCGACACTTGAGGAAACTGAGGGTATAGTGCTTCTTGAGGCACTTGCGGCAAAGGCAAACGTCATTGTCCGTGATATTCCCGTGTTCGACTGGCTGAACGGCGGCACGGACTGCTACAAGGCTAAGGACAAGGACGAGTTTGAGCGTATGATAAAGGAGATCTACGAGGGCAAGCTCCCGTCATTGCGTGAAAACGGTCGCAAGGCTGTCGAAAATATGGATATAAAGAAAATCGGCGAAAAGCTTATAAAGATATATAACGGCACCGCTGAAGGCGGAGATTGATAAGAGATAAACAAAAGGGATACCTTGAAAACGGGTATCCCTTTATTTTATGCTGTTTTAATCAGTTAAGTCCACAAACACAAGTTCCGGTCGGTTGAACACCCTCGGAACAGCGATTACGGTTGATGGTTTCCACAGTCCGCGACTGACAACATGGGCGGTGTCACCGTGCATATAAACTCCGGCTGTGTATTTAGGAAATACACCCTGTCCGGGCGCAAAAACACCGTCAATAAGCCCCGGTATTCTCCACTGTCCGCCGTGAGCGTGACCTGAGAGAACAATCTCAAAGTTGCCTTTGAGATATTCATCTATCTGTTCGGGAAAGTGTGCAATCAGTATTCTTGTACGCTTGCTGTCCTTTTCCGAGGTCACGGCTTCAAGCTGGTTTACAAGCTCGCCGTTTATCTCATCGTAGGTATGAGCGTCATATATACCGCAGATTTCAAGCTCGTTGCCCTTTATATCAATAACTGTGCCGTTTCCTTCAAGCACATTAACACCGAAATCTGCCATCTGCTGTTTTATCCTTGCGCTGTCACCCCTTGCATTTTCGTGATTTCCGATAGTGTAGAAGCAAGGGTAATGTTTAACAAGATATTTTACAAGTATATATGAGTTTTCAGGCAGATAGTCCTGCGTTTTATCGGCTAAATCTCCGCCGAATATGACTATATCGGGCTTTGCAAGCTCTATTGCATTTATAAGCTCCGTCTGACCTTTGCCGAAAAGGCTGTTGTGCAGATCTGAAACAAACGCAATGCGCATCGGAGATGACACTTTGCTGTCCTTTATTTCGTAAGTTGTCGTCTGTAAGCGCATATCACACGCAACAAGACCCAAAGCGGTAATTGCTATTCCCGCAACGCCTGCGATACAGCCGGTTTTTATTCTTTTCTTTGTATTTTTAGTGAGCGTAATATCACCTCTTAATATCCGCCTGAGCCGTCAAGGCTGGGGTCGTTCTCTATCCAGCTTTCAACCTTGATGACCTTGTACTCGTTTGCTGTCTGACGTATGTACACGTCCTTGATACCGGCATTTATTATAAGGCGCTTGCACATTGAGCAAGGCTCGACATCGCCGCAGAGCGTACCGCCGGACGTCATCTCATGACAGGCAAGGAACAGTGAAGCGCCAATCATATCTGTTCTTGCGGCGCTGATTATGCAGTTTGCCTCTGCGTGTACCGAGCGGCAAAGCTCATAGCGCTGACCTTTGGGAACATTCAGCCTTTCACGGGTGCATATGCCGAGGTCGCAGCAGTTTTTAAGCCCTCTGGGTGCGCCGTTGTAGCCGGTCGCAATTATTTCATCGTTATGCACTATTATTGCGCCGAAATTTCTGCGCAGGCAGGTGCCGCGCTCACAAACAGTTTCGGCTATGTCAAGGTAGTAATTAATCTTATCTCGTCTTTCCATGGTTGAGCCTTTCTGAAAACAGGTTTTCTTATGCTGAATTTAATATAACATAAAATCAAGTCGGTGTCAACCGACACGGCGGTACGCCGTCTTTTGCCCATCAGCAAAAGTTTTTTATGTTAAAACGTTCTCAGCCGTTGCGTAGCAAGCCGCATATTATGCGGCGAAATCGTCATCTGACGATTTCAGGCTGAGGTTGTTATAAAATAAATACCGCCCTTTTGTCAATTGAAAACAGCAGGTATAAATATGAAAAACCGCCGTGAAAGAAAATCACGGCGGCATATTTTAATCGTTTTTCTTTGCGTCGGGGAGCATATACTTTTCACTGAAAATTGTGAACTTTCTGCGGAACTCTTCGTTGTTTGTAGCCTTGAGGTCGCTGATGTAGCTGTGTGTATCAAAGCTGTTATCGTGAATCTGTATCATACAGACTGCAATATTTGAACAGTGGTCTGCAACTCTTTCGTAATTCGTGATAAGGTCGGTCAGTACAAAGCCCATTTCAATGGTGCATTTGCCCTTACGCAGACGCTTGACGTGCCTGTTTCTTATCTCGGTACGCAGGTTGTCGATTACCTCTTCGAGAGGCTCTACCGACTTTGCCTGTTCGATATCGCCGTGCTCGAATGCCATTATTGCGGTATCGAGTATTTCGTTTAAAGCACCGTTGAAGATGTGTATTTCTTCAACAGCCTTTTTCGAGAATGAAAGTCCCTTTGTGTGCATTTCCTTTGCACATTCGCAGATATTTACCGCATGGTCGGAAATACGCTCGAAGTCGCTTATGCAATGCAGGAGCATATTTACCGTCTGACTGTCGCCGGGGGTAAGGTTCTTTGAGCCGAGCTGTAACAGATAACTGCCGAGCTTGTCCTCATAGACATCGACCTTTTCCTCATTCTCGTTTACTATCTCGACATCACGGTCGTTATATTTGGATATCAGCCCCATGGAGAGCTTCAACGTATCTCTTGCACAGTCAGCCATTCTGACAGCTACCGACTTGCACTGTTCAAGTGCTACAGAGGGAGTTGCAAGGAAACGGGGGTCGAGTATCTGGAACTCGTCTGTGGGAGCGTTATCGTCTTTCTTATCGCGTACAGAGATATATGCAAGCTTTTCAAGCAGTTTCATGAACGGCAACCAGATCACCGTTGCAAAAATGTTGAATACGCTGTGCAGAATTGCAATTCCTGCCTGATTTGCGGACTGGTTAAAGAACTCAAACGGGAATATGGTGTTTATCGCATAGAACAGTATCATAAATACTATCGTACCGATAAGGTTGAAGTACAGGTGAACCAGTGCGGCACGCTTTGCATTCTTGTTCGCACCTATCGCAGAAAGCAGTGCGGTAACGCAGGTACCTATATTTTGTCCCATTATTATCGGCAGAGCAGTGCTGTAGGTGACTGCTCCGGTAGCGCACATAGCCTGGAGAATACCGACCGAAGCCGACGAACTCTGGATAACGGCTGTAAGTATTGCGCCTGCAATAACACCGAGTATGGGGTTTGAGAACATTGTCAGTATATTTGTGAATTCGGGAACCTCGGCAAGCGGTTTAACGGCGCTGCTCATTGTTTCCATACCGAACATAAGTATTGCAAAACCCATAAGGATAGTACCGATATCCTTTTTCCTGCTGGATTTTGACATCATTATAAAGAATATGCCGATTATTGCAAGTATAGGCGTAAACGATGAGGGCTTGAGCAACTGCATAAACATACTGTCGCCCTGTATGCCCGTGAGTGACAACAGCCACGAGGTCATTGTCGTACCTATGTTGGCACCCATAATAACGCCGATGGCTTGTGACAGTTTCATAATACCTGAGTTTACGAAACCGACTACCATTACGGTGGTTGCCGATGATGACTGGATTACTGCCGTGACTAAAGCACCAAGCATGATGGCTTTGAACGGGTTGGAGGTCATTTTTTCGAGGATACGCTCAAGGCGACTTCCCGAAAGTTTTTCAAGTCCCTGCCCCATGGCGTTCATACCGAACAGGAACATTGCAAGTCCTCCGACCATAGTCAGAATGCCGAAAATATCCATAGTTTTCCTTTCCAGACTTGTCTTTCTTGTGTGTTTCCTTTACCGTCGGAAATGCGGTAAAGCTCTTTCTTTGTTCTTCATCTGAGCTGTATGGTTTTAAATTGCCGTTACACCTTTGTAACAGCTTATCTGTAGTCTTTTTACAGCTTCTTTACTCAAAACACGCAGACTTATCCCCGTGAATAAGGCTTTCGTCTTATACGGGGTGTCCGCTTTATATAAGATTATATTACTGCCAGTGTGAATACAACCGTACCGAAAGTGAATTCTACAGGTATTGTAAGCGTGAACTTTGCTTTTATACCGTTTACAGCTGATGCTGTAGTAGTTTCCTGAGGGTTAAGACCTATTTCTTTTCCGGTTGTTTCGGAAATGTTTACGTTGTAAAGACCATTGCTAAGGTTCAGAAATTCGCTTACAACGTCCTTTGCATAATCAATGTCTGCAACTTCTTCTTCTGCAAAACGGCTTGCAAATGCAGTTGCCGCCTTATTGTCCGCTGTGATAGCCGATACAGCGTTGAAGTCGCCGCACAGTTCCTGTATAACGGCAATGTCCTTGTCGTCGGTTACTGCAGACTGTAATGGAGTGAAGTCGTCGCCTACGAAACGGATAAGGTTCTTGAACAGAACATTTACATATTCCGAGCAATAATCCTTGTATTCGCCTTCAATGGCAAAGAAGGACGAGATGACGTTTTCTGTTTTCTCGTTATCCTCGTTGCTGAAATCATTGTCGGTAAGTCCGTTTTCGTTCTTGTAATCGTTGAGTACAGTTTCAAATTCTTCATTTGTAAGACAACCCATATCAACAAGTGCCTGTCCGAGTAAAAGACAGCCTGTCTTCTGGCTTGAAAGCAGTTCTTCAACCTGAGCTTCCGTAAGATAGCCCATTTCAACGGCAATGTCGCCTATTCTCTTATCAACAGTCGCCTGCTTCTTATGTACTGCGTCAACCTGCTTTGCGGTCATATATCCTGCGTTGATCGCGAGTACGCCGAGCTTTACTCTTGTTGTGTCCTTCTTCTCAAGGGCAACACGGAGATTAGCGGCTGAAACGATCTTCTTGTTTAAAAGATAGCTTCCGAAAAACTGTGTGAACATCGATTAAGCCTCCTTCTTGAAATAGTTATCGAGGAGCTTGTCAAGCTGTTCTTCGTCAACGGGCTTCTGCAAAAAGTCATTTGCGCCGAGCTTTATTGCTTCTGAAAGATTTCCGACAGTACCTACAGATGTAGCCATTATTACAACTGCGTCGGGAGAATTTGTCTTGATCAGCTTCAATGCTTCAACTCCGGAAAGTTCAGGCATAACGATATCCATAAATGTGATATCCGGAATTATGTCCGCAAACTTTTCGACAGCCTGTGCACCGTCATTGGCTTCAAAAATCTGTGTGAAACCGTATGCGGTAAGAAGTTTCTTCATCTTGTTTCTGACCATCATAGAGTCATCGCATACAAGAACTTTTGCTTTTGAAATATCTTTTTCCATATTTCTTTTCCTTCCTGACCTCTGAAATTTATATCATAATAATATTTACCCGTTTTAAACGCCGAACACGAACAGGTAGCTCAGCGCAAACCATTCTCTTACCCAGTATACCGGGATAAGATACCACGGTGTAGCGGCGCTGACACATTTTACGTCATATCCGAGATTTTCGGCTTGCAGTCTTGCCCGCCACTGGTGAAAGCCGTCCGTTACGATCGCGATCTTAAGCGGTTTACCGCTGTCTTCAAGGATCTGCTTTGAAAACAGGAGATTCTCATAGGTGCTTGAAGACTTGTCCTCTTTTGTGATACGGCTTTGCGCTATGCCACCATTTACCAGTGATTCATACATAGCTTCCGCTTCGCTTATATGTTCATTGTCGCCCTTACCGCCCGAAACGACACAATCCGCTTTTTCATCTTCGGACAGATAGTTGTAAGCGGCGTCAATACGGCGGCTTAACATAAGGCTCGGACCGTCACGTCTGACCTGACAGCCCAGTACTATTACAGTGCGTGAGCCGTCCTTTTCGGGGGCGTCGTTCATATTGGCTATCATAAATGCCGAAAGCGTGACGGCATATACCGCAAGTACGGCATATATTATGAGCGCCATGCGGAAGATATATCTCACCGTTTTTTTACCGTTATGAAACAGTTTCGGTGTGAATATACCCATCAGCAGTGTTACCGCACCGATAATAAATCCGAAATACGAGCCTGTGTTCAGCGTTCCGCTGAAAAGCGGTATTATGAACATCACTAGCACGGCAATACCGATAACGATAAGCGTATTTGACAGTATCTTTACCGGTTTGGATATGCTGTCGGACGTTCTGACCATTTACTTTGAAAGGAGCTTCTTTACTCTCTGCATAGCCTCAACTGTGTTTTCGTGAGTACCGAATGCAGTAAGTCTGAACCAGCCGTCGCCGTTCTTGCCGAAGCCTGCGCCGGGAGTGCCGACAACCTCAGCTTCGTTAAGGAGCTTGTCGAAGAATGTCCAGCTGTCCATTCCGTCAGGACACTTGAACCAGATATAAGGGCTGTTCTTGCCGCCTGTGTACTTGATTCCGAGCTCGTCGAACGTCTGGCTCATAACCTTTGCGTTCTGCATATAGTAAGCGATAGTAGCTCTTGTCTGTTTGTAGCCCTCTTCTGTGAATACAGCTTCTGCGGCACGCTGAACGGGGTAGGAAACACCGTTGAACTTGCTTCCCTGTCTTCTGCACCATAACTGCATGAAGCTGATGTCTTCACCTGTGGGAGTTTCAAGCATAAGCTCTTCGGGGATAACGGTGTAACCGCAACGTGTACCTGTGAAACCTGCTGTCTTTGAAAGTGAGCAGATCTCGATAGCGCACTTTCTTGCGCCTTCTATCTGGAAGATCGAGCGGGGGAGAGTTTCATCGGAGATGAAAGCCTCATAAGCCGCGTCGAAGATGATTACGGATTTATTCTTTATAGCATAGTCTACCCATACCTTAAGCTGTTCCTTAGTATAAACAGAACCTGTGGGGTTGTTGGGTGAGCAAAGATAGATAAGACCGGGTTTCATTGATTCGTCGGGCATAGCGGCAAAGCCGTTTTCTTCAGTCGAGTTTACATAATGAACTTCTCTTCCGCCCATAACGTTTGAGTCAACATATACGGGGTATGCGGGGTCTGTAACAACAACGTCTTCATTTTCGCTGAAGATATCGCCGATGTTGCCGCAGTCGCTCTTTGCACCGTCGCTTATCAGTACTTCTTCGGGTGAAACAGTTACGCCGAAGCTCTTGTAGTAGCCTGCAACAGCTTCTCTTAAGAAGTCGTAGCCCTTACCGCTGTCCTCGTAACCTCTGAATGTCTCCTTTACACCCATTTCGTCAGCGGCTTTTTTCATAGCCTCAACTACAACGGGAGCTAAAGGCTGTGTAACGTCGCCTATACCCATCTTGATAATCTTGTTATCGGGGTGAGCGGCTATATACTCTCTTACTCTCTTGCCTATTTCAATAAAAAGATAGCTTTTCTTAAGATTTAAAAAGCCCGGATTCATCTTTGCCATTTGCTTTAAGTTTCCTTTCTTCCTGTAATCGGCGTGTCTTTATGTCGACACAGATATACACAATATCATTATATCCGCTGAAGCGTCAAAAGTCAAGAAATAACGGCACTTAAAACTAGCCAAATAATAAGGACGTTTTACGGTAATTTTACTCAAAAATCAGAAAATACGGGTAGAAAGCACACTTATTTAATATAAATTCGGCAATATCTCTTGAAATTTGCGTGCAAATAGTGTATAATTTTGAATGTGTAGCGCTCCCGAAAACAGTTAATATTGCGTTAAACGGAGTGCGTTAAAATTTCAGCATAACAGCGGCACAAAGCCGTTTAAATTCCCGGAAGGAAAAGTTAAGATGTTACATATAGGACTTGACGTAGGTTCAACTACCGTTAAAATTGCGGTACTGGACGATGAGAATAATGCCGTATACAAGAATTACCAAAGACATTATTCCGATATAAAAAAGACAATTGCAGAAGTACTCGGCGGATGTCTTGAAACTCTTGATGACGAAAAGGTTACCGTTGCGGTAACGGGTTCGGGCGGTATCTCGGTATCACACTGGCTCGGTATACCGTTTGTACAGGAGGTTTCCGCAGGAACAACGGCAATACAGACCTTTATCCCTCAGACAGACGTAGCTATTGAGCTTGGCGGTGAGGACGCAAAGATCACATATCTTACGGGCGGTATCGAACAGCGTATGAACGGCTCTTGTGCCGGCGGTACAGGTGCGTTCATCGATCAGATGGCTTCACTGCTCAATACAGATATTACAGGTATCAACGAACTTGCAAAGGACTACACGACTATATATCCTATTGCGTCACGCTGCGGCGTTTTCGCGAAGTCGGATATACAGCCTCTTCTGAATGACGGTGCAAAGAAGAGTGACGTTGCCGCATCCATATTCCAGTCGGTCGTAAACCAGACGATAAGCGGACTTGCCTGCGGTAAGCCGATAAGAGGACACGTTGCTTTCCTCGGCGGACCTCTTCACTATCTTTCGGAACTCAGAAAGCGTTTTATCGAAACATTACAGCTTGATGATGAACATATCGTGTTCCCGCCCGATGCAAACCTTTTCGTTGCAATGGGTGCTTCGCTTGCTGAAAACCGTGAGGAACTCTCCGTTGACAAGCTGAAAGAAGATTTAAAGGCGCTTGCTACAGTAGAAGTCCACGAGGTCGAAAGACTTGCTCCCTTATTCAAGGACGAGCAGGAACTTAAAGAATTCTATGACAGACACGCAAAGGCTGTCATTCCCGTAAAGGAGCTTTCAGAGGCTGAAGGACCCTGCTATCTCGGTATAGACGCAGGCTCTACCACCACAAAGGCAACTCTTATAAATAAAGACGGCGATATACTCTATTCACATTACGGAAACAACATGGGCGACCCGCTCAAATCCGTAATTGAGATAGTAAAAGACGTATATTCAAAAATGCCCGAAAAGGCATATATAGCAAAGTCAACCGCTACAGGCTACGGCGAACACCTTATCAAGGCGGCGCTCGGCGTTGATTTTGGCGAAATTGAAACAATGGCACACTACAAAGCCGCTGAGAAGATCCTCCCCGGTGTTGAATTTATCCTTGACATAGGCGGTCAGGATATGAAGTGTATGCGTGTAAAGAACGGCGAGATCGAAAGCATACTTCTTAACGAAGCCTGCTCGTCCGGTTGCGGATCGTTCATACAGAACTTTGCAAATGCACTGGGTATGCAGCCCGAAGAATTTGCACAGATAGGTCTTTCGGCAAAGAGCCCTGTTGACCTCGGTTCACGTTGCACGGTATTTATGAACAGCCGTGTAAAGCAGGCGCAGAAAGAGGGTGCAAGCGTTGCCGATATTTCAGCCGGCCTTTCCTATTCTGTAGTAAAGAACGCTCTGTTCAAGGTTATCAAGATCCGTGATCCCAAGCAGATGGGTGAAAAGATAATAGTACAGGGCGGTACGTTCCTCAATAATTCGGTACTGCGTGCATTTGAGCTTACCTGCGGACGTGAAGTAGTTCGTCCCGATAAGGCAGGCCTTATGGGCGCATACGGAAGTGCGCTTGTCGCTCTGTCCCGTGACGACGGCAAGGGCAGTACGTTGGCACCGCTTGAAAAGCTCGAAAACTTCACTATACAGAAGACCACAGCACGTTGCGGAAGATGTTCAAACAACTGTCTGCTTACTATAAGTAAGTTTGCTGACGGAACAAGATACATAACAAACAACCGTTGTGAGCGTGGTGCAGGACTTGGAAGCAAGAGCAAGGAGCTTTTACCGAACCTGTTTGATTATAAGTACAAGAGATTGTTCGACTATGAGCCGCTTGACCCCGAAACAGCACCCAGAGGCGTTGTCGGTATTCCCCGTGTACTCGGACTTTACGAGAACTATCCGTTCTGGTTCACACTGTTTACAAAGCTCGGTTACAGTGTAAAGCTGTCGCCTAAATCAAGCCGTGAGATATACGACAGAGGTATTGAAACAATGCCCTCTGAGTCGGTATGTTATCCTGCAAAGCTTTCCCACGGACATATAATGTCACTTCTTGACGAGGGTGTGAAGTTCATATTCTACCCTGCGCTGCCGTATGAAATGGATAACGGCGGTGGTGGAGATAACCACTATAACTGCCCCGTTGTTGCAACATACAGCGAGGTTATCAAGAACTCCGTTCCCGAACTGCGTGCAGATGACGTAACGTTCATGAATCCGTTCCTGCCTATATATGACGAGGACAGAATGCTTGAACGTCTTATAGAAGAATTTATGCCGCTCGGTATCGGCGGTGCTGAAATAGGCGTTGCACTGAAAGCCGCTTATGAAGAGGACAGACGTTTCAAGGACGATATCCGTTCAAAGGGCGAAGAAGTACTCAAGATGCTCAAGGACAAGGGCAAGAAAGGCATTGTTCTTGCAGGCAGACCTTACCATGTCGATCCTGAGATAAACCACGGTATACCCGAGATGATAAACGGTTACGGTTTTGCCGTACTTACAGAGGACAGCGTTGCGCATCTCGGCACTGTAGTACGTCCTATCCGTGTAGTTGACCAGTGGATGTATCACACAAGACTGTATGCGGCGGCTACACTTGTAGGTCAGACGCCCGAGCTCGAGCTTGTACAGCTCAACTCATTCGGTTGCGGACTTGACGCTATCACTACAGACGAAGTGCAGGAGATTCTCCAGGGTTACGGCAGAATGTACACCGTACTTAAAATAGACGAGGTAAACAACCTCGGCGCAGCAAGAATTAGATTGCGTTCGCTGATCTCTGTAATGGAAGAGCGTGAAAGAAACGGCATAAAGCCTGTACCGAAGTACAAGGGATATATCCGTCAGCCGCTGTTCACTAAGGAAATGAAGAAGGACTATACTATTATAGCTCCGCAGATGGCTCCGTATCACTTTGAACTGCTCGAACAGGCGTTCCGCTATTCGGGATATAATGTAGAGATACAGAAGAACTACTCAAAGGAAGTAGTTGACGAGGGTCTGAAGTATGTAAACAACGACGCTTGCTATCCTGCGATAATCACAATAGGTCAGCTCCTTTATGCACTCAACCACGGCAAGTACGACAAGGACAAGGTAGCCGTGCTGATTACCCAGACGGGCGGTGCGTGCCGTGCTACAAACTATGTCGGTATGCTGAAAAAGGCGCTCAAGGACGCAGGTCTTGACAATGT
This sequence comes from Ruminiclostridium sp., assembly GCA_017935365.1. Lineage (GTDB taxonomy): Bacteria > Bacillota > Clostridia > Oscillospirales > Ruminococcaceae > Ruminiclostridium_E. Next base: position 16,391 of record JAGBHT010000035.1, read on the forward strand.
TCCGCTGATTTCACTTAACGTTGTCGGAATGGAGAAGAACCCCGGCTTTACACTGACGCTTCCGCTTATCTATCGTGCGTTCATATCGGTAATTTACGGCGATCTGCTCAGCCGCTGCGTATACCGTGTACGTCCTTATGAAGCTGAAAAGGGCGCAACCAACAAGATGTACGAAAAGTGGAACGAAAAGCTCAAAGGCGAGATAAAGAGCCTGTCGCTTGCACGTTTCAACAAGAATGTAAAGGCTATCGTAGCCGACTTTGATTCTATCCCTACACTTGACATTGAAAAGCCGAGAGTAGGTATTGTCGGCGAGATACTTGTAAAATATCACCCTGCCGCAAACAACAACGTTGTCGAGCTTGTAGAGGCTGAGGGTGCAGAGGCTGTAGTACCCGACCTTATGGGCTTTATCTACTTTATCTGCGACCACGCAAATTCACGTCACGAACTGCTTACGGTTTCAGGCACAAGATATAAGCTGAGCAATATGGCTATCAAGCTTATCGAATTCATGCAAAAGTCGTACAAGGGTGCTATCGAAGGCACAAAGTTCGGCTCGTTCATGAAGATAAGCGATATGAGAAAGCTTGTCAAGGGCGTTGTATCGACAGGTAACATAGCAGGCGAAGGCTGGTTCTTATCTGCCGAGATGATAGAACTTATCCACAGCGGTGTAAACAATATAATCTGTATGCAGCCGTTTGCCTGCCTGCCTAACCACGTTACCGGTAAGGGCATTATCGGAGAACTGCGCAGACAGAATCCCGAATCCAACATCATAGCCGTTGACTATGACCCCGGCGCATCGGAGGTAAACCAGGTCAACCGTATCAAGCTTATGCTTACCCAGGCGTTCAGACAGATGCGTGAGAAGAAGCTCCCGACAGAAGAAAACATTGTCGCACCCGAGGCTAAGGTAAAAATCAACGATAAATATTCCACACTCGGTGTTTAAGTGCAGTTAATAACCTTGTGTTATTCTGCGAGTGTAACATAAACCCGACAAAAGAAAGGCAAAATTATGGCAGAAATGAAATTCAGCACAGGCACAGGCTCATCGGAAAACAGCGGATTCAACGGCAAGAAGGCAGGAAAGATAGCGGTCATCGCTGTCATAGCCGTAGCTCTGATTATCGTTTTGTTCAACTGCTTCTCGATAGTAAACGAAGGCTTTATCGGCGTCAAGTACACATTTGGAAAGATAACACAGGACAACCTTTCGCCCGGTCTTAACTTCTGCATTCCTTTTATAGAAGAGATAAGACAGGTCGACACAAGAGAACAGGTATATTCCGTTACCGATGACGCTTACACAAGCGATACGCAGACGGTACAGTCTTTACAGCTCAAGCTCAACTACAGATACGACAGTGCAAAGCTGTCCGACATTATAAGAAATGTCGGTATTGACAATGTTGAGTCAAAACTGCTCATTCAGAACGTTGCCAAGATCTCCAAGAATGAGATCGGTAAGGTAAAGGCGGAAGAGCTTGTACAGTCAAGAGCGGATGTTCAGCAGACTATACAGCAGGAGCTTACAGAAACGCTTGCTCCCAGCGGTATTATAGTTGTTTCATTTGCAATAGAGAACCTTGCGTTTGACGAAGCATTTGAAACATCGATCCAGGCGAAGGTTATAGCCGCACAGGACGCTCTCAAGATGGAGAACAAGACAAAGGAAAAAGAGGAAGAGGCAAAGCAGGTAGTAATTGCCGCTCAGGCTAAGGCAGACAGCACAAAGCTTGAAGCCGACGCTCAGGCTTACGCTATCCAGGCTGTACAGAAGCAGCTTGAAACAAGCCCCAACTACATTGATTATATGAAGATAAACAACTGGAACGGTCAGTTACCTCAGATAATCGGTGACGGTGTAAATCCTTTCGTAAATCTTGACAGCAGTGCAAACAGCACAGAGAGCAAGAACGATAACACATCAAAAAGTAACTGACGGTTTTACAGGGCTGAATAAAAAATTTTGAAATACGCCCGCAGGGCAACCTCAATTATTCACTTTTCATTATTCATTATTCAATATTCATTTTTAATAAAAAGGCAGGGGAGGGTATTACCCTCCCCGTTCTTGCCGTTTAAGCGGTATTAAGATCAAGGGGTAATTATGGATTATTTAACACTCAAAAAGCAGGTGCTGAACAAGTATTTCAGCCGTACAAACGATATGCAGAAAAGGGCAGTGTTCCGCATAAACGGGGCAGTGCTTATAGTTGCGGGCGCGGGAAGCGGTAAGACGACCGTACTTTGTAACCGTATAGCAAATATGCTACTTTTCGGCAATGCGTATAACAGCAATACGGTAAGAGAGCTGTCGGACGATGACGTTGCATTTGCACAGAGCTTTCTTGCCGGTGAAATAAACAACTCTGACGCGGCTGAACGCCTGTCGGAGATATTCGGCGAGGACAGAATAAAGCCGTGGAATATACTTGCAGTGACTTTTACAAACAAGGCGGCGGCAGAGCTTAAGGAACGTCTTGAAAATATGGGTGCGGACGTTGACGGCATATGGGCGGCAACGTTCCACAGCGCCTGCGTGAGAATACTGCGTCAGGATATAGAAGAGCTCGGAATGGGTTATAAATCGAACTTTACCATATATGATACCGATGACCAGCTTAAGGTTATCAAAACGGTAATGAAAGAGCACAACATATCCGACAAGGCTGTGACCCCTAAGTCGATACAGAATCTTATCTCACGCTCAAAGGACAAGCTGATAACTCCCGATAAGTTCAGCACAAAGGGCAGAAACGGAAACGACGACTATCAGCTTTCAACAGCAAAGACTATCTACACTGATTATCAGTCAAGGCTTGCGGCGGCGAATGCGCTTGACTTTGATGATATAATCATGCTGACTGTAAGACTGTTTGCACAGTGTCCCGATGTGCTTTCACACTGGCAGAACAGATTCAAATACATAATGGTGGACGAGTATCAGGACACCAATGCGGCACAGTACAAGCTTGTATCACTGCTTGCCGAGGGTAGCGGAAACCTGTGCGTTGTCGGTGATGAGGATCAGAGTATCTACCGTTTCAGAGGCGCAACCATCGAGAATATCCTTTCGTTTGAAGAGGAGTTCGGAGCAGAGGTCATAAAGCTTGAACAGAACTACCGTTCAACCGCTACAATACTAAAAGCGGCAAACGCGGTCATTGCAAACAATACTCAGCACAAGGACAAGAACCTGTGGTCCGATCTCGGTGACGGCGATAAGATAAGAATGGATCGTTTTTCGACTGAGCAGGAAGAGGCTATGTTCGTTACAGAACGTATCCTTGACGGAGTAAAGCAGGGTAAAAAGTACGCCGATCACGTTATACTCTACCGCAACAACGCCCAGTCGAGAACAGTCGAAACCACGCTTGCAAAGAGCGGTATTCCATATAAGATAATCGGCGGTGTACGCTTCTATGAGCGTAAGGAGATCAAGGATATAATCGCTTATCTGTGCGTGCTTAACAACAACTATGACGAGGTTCGTTTCGGAAGGATCGTAAACGAGCCGGTAAGAGGAATAGGTGCGGCAACGCTTGATGAACTCAACCGCATAGTGTCGGGTATGGGGATATCCTATGTGCAGGCAATGTGCGAAAGCGACAGCCTGCCGTCACTATCAAGAAAGGCAAAGGTACTTGTTCCGCTCGGCGAAACGTTCCACGAGCTGTCACAGCATACCGATGATATTTCGGACGGAAGCCTTATAGATGATATACTTGACCGTTTCGGCTACAGAGAGGCTATGCAAAGACAGGGACTTGAAGGTGAAGTCCGCCTTGAAAACATAAACGAATTAAAGTCCAATATGATAACTTTTGCAAAGGAAAACGAGGGTGCGGGATTATCGGAATTTTTAGAGCAGGTAGCGCTTGTTTCCGATATGGACAGCTATGAAGCCGATGACGACAAGACGGTTCTTATGACAATGCACTCGGCAAAGGGTCTGGAGTTTGACACTGTATTTGTAGTAGGCGCAGAGGAAAATATCTTCCCCGGCTACCGCTCGCAGTTCGATCCTATGGAGATAGAGGAAGAGAGAAGACTTGCGTATGTTGCAATCACACGAGCAAAGCGCCATCTTTACTTTACCTGTGCAAAACAGCGTATGCTGTACGGTCAGACGATGAGAAACAAGGTTTCACGCTTTGTGGTCGAGATACCGTCACAGTATATGGCTTATGACGACCATACAGCTATAACCGCATCGGCGGCGGCAAGAAGTGCCGAGCAGATGAAGCCGCGTACAGGATATCTGCAACAGCAACAGCAGTCATACCGCACAAAACAGCGTGAGATAGAAAAGCGTACCGAGAATGTAAGCTATGCGCCGGGTGAGCGTGTTCATCACGGAGTATTCGGCGACGGTACTATACTTTCGGCAAAGGCTATGGGCGGCGACTGGCTGTTAGAGATAGCGTTTGACGAAAAGGGAACCAAGAAGGTAGCCGCAAAGTTTGCCAAGATGACGAAGATATGACGAAGATATAAGGAGTACCTATGGAGATAAAAGCAGTAATATTCGATATGGACGGGCTTATGCTCGATACCGAGAAGCTTCTGGTGAAATACTGGTGCGAAGCGGCAAACAAGCTCGGCTTTCCTATGGAGCGTAAGCACGCACTTGCATTGAGGTCATTTTCAAGAAAGTTCGCAATACCTCAGCTTAAAGAGTGGTTTGGCGAGGACTGCGACTATATGGCTATACACGACCTGCGTGTAAAGCTGATGAAAGAATATACGGACGTACACGGCATAGAGAAAAAGCATGGACTTGACACTCTGCTTGACTATCTTACATCGCACGGCTACAGAACTGCGGTCGCTACCGCTACCAATATTGAGCGTGCGGAGGAATATCTTAAAAAGATAGGCGTGTACGATAAGTTTGAAACGATAATCTGCGGCAATATGCTTGAAAACGGCAAGCCGTGTCCCGATATCTATCTTTACGCCTGCGAAAGGCTCGGTCTTGAGCCGTCACAGTGTATGGCGCTAGAAGACAGCCCGAACGGTGTAAAGTCCGCAAGCAGTGCAGGCTGTGTCACCGTAATGGTACCCGATCTTACTCAGCCTGGGGATGAACAGCTTAATGCTGTGTACGCGGTTGCACCGTCACTGGATAAGGTGATCGATGTGCTTGAAAGGGCAAAGGGAGAATAATAAAGATAAGCCGCCGTGATACGTCACGGCGGCTTCAGACTGTCGATAAACCCACGCATTTTGCTGGCTGTGTCAATCGCCCCTCAACGTACCTTTGTACGCTTATCGGGGCGATTTTCTTGTCTGCGTGTGTTTCTCAACGTTTGCTTTAACATCATACAGTAATTATCCCGTTTTTGATACAAGTTTCAAGCATTAACCTCTTTGTCTGACCGCTTGCTTCAAAGTACACCGTACCTATGCCGAGCTTGTCAATGCTCCTGATAATGCCGTTTCCGAAAACGCTGTGATACAGCCTGTCGCCCTCTTTTGGCATAACGACCCGTTTTGACGGTACTGTATCCGTCTTTGCGCCGTCATCGGTGTTCAGCTTATCAAGCTCTTCTTTGGTAATATAGCGTGCGGTTTTGTCACGGTCTTTCAGCATTTCTTCAAGCGTTTTCAGCTCGCTCCTGCCGCTTGCATATCTGATATACAGCTTATCGTTGCAGTATGCCGTAACAACGCCATTGCCGTTTTTCCTGTCGCAGTATTCACGCCCCAGCATATCCCTAGCAAACAGCGAGAAAAAAATATCGTTGCTGTCTGTATATTCGATCGGTATACTGCCCTCGACCTCGGTCACAAACTCCGAGCTTTCGCCTGTGCACGAGAAAAGATACAGTTCCTTTTTTGCTCTTGTCATAGCCACATAGAACAGTCTGCGTTCTTCCTCATACTGCTTTACGTCTTCCTTGTCGTCAAGCTTGTCGGACGTAATTGACGGCAGAACATTGTCGATCACATCAAGCAGATAAACGCGGTCGTATTCCAGCCCTTTGCTTGAATGTATCGTTGACAGCGTGAAAAGACTGTCGTGATCATCGGTATGCGTTGCCATTATTTCGTTCAGTTCGCGAAGCCTTGAGATCAGCTGTCTGCTGTCGCTCACATTTCTTGCAAGCAGGCGCAGTATATCGTACTTTCCGGCGTCCAGTCCGTTTTTATGTACATAGTCGCTGTACTGCATTGCGCGCCATATAATACTCAGCGTTTCCGAAGCGCCTGCACTGCGTGCCTGAGCGGCATATTCCGTTATACGTCTTATATTCTTCCGTGAACTGTCTGTCAGGTCTATACCGCCGCCGACAACAGATTCGCCAGGACCGAGCAATGCATCGGTTATCGGTATATGCCGTGCCGCACTGATACGGCAGGCTGTCTGTGCTGCCTGCTTGTTTATATACAGCCCGATTTTATAGTATATCTGCATAAATTCATCAACGTTGTATGGGTCGTTTATGAAATTTATGATCGATACAATGTCCGTTATCGGTTTGCTTGTAAAGAATGTCTTTTCTCCGCCTTTAAGCCTGTAGCCGATATTATTCCGCTCCAGCATATCGACAAGCGCCACCGCACTGTCGTTGTTACGGAACAGCGCCGCCGTCTGCATCTCGTTTCTTTTTGCAACCCCGCACAGAAAGTCATACTGCGCCGCTCTGCCGCGGCAGTGTACCGTCCTTACCGGTATTCCCGTTTCGTTTACCGCACAGATAGTCTTGTCACGGCGGAAGCGGTTGCGTTTTACAAACGCATTAGCCGCACCGATTATCTCCGGAGTGGAACGGAAATTCTGCTCCATAAAAAGCACCGTGGCATTATCATACGTCTTTTCAAAGTCGGTCAGCGCATCAGGATAGGCACCCCTGAAAGCATAGATGCTCTGATCCTCATCTCCGACCATGAATATGTTTCCGCTGTTCTTTGCAAGGAGTTTTATTATCTCGTACTGTATTCTGGATGTGTCCTGTGCCTCGTCAACGCATATATAGCGGAAACGTCCGTGAAAGTAGTCCAGTATATCGGGACACTTTGTAAGTATATCAAGAGCCGTCACCATCTGATCGTCATAGTCCATCAGCCCTCTGCCTGACACCTCATTGCAATACTTCTTATAAATCTTAAGCGTATCGGCACTACCGCAGTCAAGCTCTGATATCTGCTCGTCTGTCAGCATCATATTCTTGGCATATGTGATCATCGCGCCGATATCGTTTACTGTGGACGGGTCGGCAAACTCTCCCGTTATATCCTTGTATACGTCGGATATGAGCCGTTTGCGGTCGCCCTCACGGCTCATAAGCTGAGGTACGTTCTCTGTGCCGTATATACTGCCGTATCGTTCCGTGATCTTAGCCGACAAGCCGTTTATCGTGCGTATCTCAAGACCGCCGGCATTCTCGCTCCCGAAAAATTCCGCAAATCGCTTCTTGAGTTCATATGTAGCGGCTCTGGTATAGGTCACGGCAAGGATCTGTGACGGCGCTATGCCACAGCAATATATCATATATCCGAGCCTGGTTATCAGCACGGTAGTCTTTCCGCTTCCGGGCACGGCAAGCAGAAGTACAGCGCCATCGGTAGTCGTGACTGCCTGTTTCTGCTGTGGGCTCATATTTGAAGTGTATCGCTCTTTGAATTCGTTTTCGGTCATATACAGTCCTCCGTGTACCTTTAATTGTACCATATCTGTCGTCATACTGCAATATAAAAGGCTGAATGTGGCGCTTTCTATAATGCGGAATGTGAAAATTTCGGAAAAAGGCTTTTCTTATCGGAAGTTTTGTGGTATGATAAATATATATGTACATTTTGAGGTGAACAGATGAACGCACAGGAACTCGCCGCTTTGATAAAGCAGGCACAGACAGGTGACACGGATGGTTTTGCACAGCTGTATAAGGCTGTGTACAGACCTGTATATAAAATAGCGCGTATGGCAATGAAAAGCGAGGACGCGGCTGTAGAGGCGGTAAGGCTTACGGTGCTTGACAGCTTTGCGGCTCTGCCTACGGCTTCACTTAACACTACGGCACAGTTCATAGAGTGGCTTGTAAAGATACTTTGCACCAAGATAAGGCATCTCAACAAGTCGGGCGGCGAGCTTACCGCAAAGACGGACGGCGGCTCCGAGATAAGGCAGGCTCTTGACGAACTGCCCGATATAGAGCGCCTTGTACTAAGCGTCAGTACGGTATGCGGTTGCAGTGCCGAGAAAACCGCAAAGCTATGCGGATACACAGAGGAGACAGTAGGCGTGTGTCTTACCAATGCAGAAGTGACAATGAAAACACGGCTGTTGTCGGGACAAAGCATCTGACGGAGGAAAGAATGGATAGTCTGGAACAAAAGATAAAAGAATATGTGTCTTCCGTTGAGATACCCGACCGGGTAAAACCGGAAGAGATAAGAAAACTGCTTGAAGACAACGGAGATATGACCGCAGGCGTATTCCTGCGTAAGCTCAAGGAGCTTAAGATAAGCGGCTCTGACTTTCTGGAGCTTCTTGGCAACAGTAAGATAGGAAATATGGAGTTCAGAAGAATTGAGGAAAACCCGCATCTCAAATTCGATGAACTTTTACAGATACTGGACAATTCTGTGCTGACAGGGGACGATTACCGCATGATAATAGCGGTGGCTACCCAGCGCAAAGAGCTTGCGGAGCAGAGAAAAAGAAGAGAAGAAGAAACTCTGCGCAGAATGACCGAAGAACTGACATGTAGGAAGAATCAGCAGAAAGCCGAAGAACAAAAAGCCGATGATGAAAAGCCTGACAATATTGACATTTCCGAAAAAGAACAGGCTGTTGCGGAAACGGAAAACATTGCGGTAAGCGAAGAGGAAACAAACGACAACGATGGAAACAACCTTACCGATGAAAGAACCGAAGCGGCAAAAGCGATGATTTCCCGTATACAGGAACAACTTGATAAATCGGATGATGTCGAAAATGTAGAAAACGTTGAGAATAATACAGACAGTAATAATGACTTGTCGGAAAATGTGCCGCAGAAAACAGATGATAATGCCACAGAAGAAAAAGAAGTACCGAACGATGAAGAAGTTACGGACAACAGCGATGAAAAAGATGAAAAAAGTGTAACGCAGGAATTTTCACTGCCTGAGCCTCCTGCCGCCGAAAAGGTGGTAGAAGCAACGGAAGAGGCGGACGACTTTGACGGCGTTATATCCGATGACGAGAAAATAGCGGGCAACGCAAGGGATATCGGTTCAGCTATCGGCGAACTTATGAACGACAATGATGCAGACGGTTACGGAATCGACTATGATGTAAGCGATGACGAACAGGACTGTATCAAGCCAAGGCGCAGCAAGGGTTGCCTTATAACAGCTTTTGTCGGCGCGGCTGTACTTATATGCGGCGGTCTTACGCTCGATGTGCTGCAGGCAAAGGGCATTATCCCCGAACTGATATATGATATACCGGAGAAGTTTGAACAGAACATTGACAGTTATACGGCGCTTGTTGAGCAAGGACAGGCGGCGGTAGACAAGATAAGCTATGACCTGCCGCAAGGTCTTACAGCAGTACAGCACGAGCGTTCGCATTTGCCGAAAAATGTGTACGATGATACATTGACGTTGGCGGTAAACGGCTCTGAGATACTCGGCGCAAAGTTAACAGACGGCAAAGTGAGCGATAACTTCAGCTTTGATACAGGGCTTGAAGGCGCAGGAGTAGTGAAGTGCGGCGAATGCTTTGCGGTTATCGGTGGCAACAGTAATGGCAGTGGTACGGTAGTCAGGATCTATGACGAAAGTGGAATAGTAAACGGAAATGCTGTCGATGAATATATACTTTCGGGAGAATATGTCGATTGCTATACAGATGGTAAAACCGCATATCTGGTTACTTACGACAAATTTGATATAATGAAAGCGTCGCTCGAAAAGCTGACATCATTTGTTCCGTCGTACAAACACGGCGACAAGACAACGGTGACACCTTTCGGCAGGATATTCATACCGTCAAAAGTGAGCAGGACAATATACTATACGACAACCGCAATAGATGTTACCGGAAAGAACGATGCGGTAGTGCGCAGTATACTTGTCGGAGATGCCGCAGGTTGCGACGTTTCGGATAACGGAATGTATGTTACAAACAGTACTATATTTGATGATGAATGCTATTCAAACGTGTACTATACTGCGTTTGACGAGTCGCTTAGTACGCAGAGTATGGGCATTGTTGATATGTTTATCAACCCCGGTCTTGTTAACGCAATGCAACAGGGCTTTGCGGCTGTAGGTTCTATTAAAGGCGGAAAAGGAACATACGGCTCTGAGTACAATGCCGTTGCAACGTTCAGAACTACGCTTTCGCATCTGGAAATTAAGGAAATTTCAAGCAGTGAGCGTGTTGAGTCTATAAGCGGCAATGATAAAATTGCAACTGTTACCACAGGCGGCGACAAGCCTTATCAGTACAGTGTCAATGTGACGAGCGGTGAAGAGGTAAAGCAGCCTGAGAGCACGAACAGCATGCAGATAAGCGACGGACTGACGGCAGAAGTAACACTTAAAGCCGATGAAGATGGCAACAGGACAGGTATCGTTCTCGCTGTCGGAGGCGACAAGAAGGCTGAGGTAACTATCACCGCAGAGAGCAGTACCCCCGGCGACTGGAACAAGTATCTGACAAGTCCCGTTTGCGATGATATTTCAAAGCTGGCATACGGTGAGAGTGGCGGAAAGACAATTATCGGAATACCGATAGTATACTTTGACGGTATCTCACAGGTAAGCCGCTGTAAGTTCTACAGCTATGCTGACGGAAGGCTGACGGCGCTTGGAGATATAACGCTGTACGACGAGAAATATGACACGCTTGACTGTGAGATAATCGGCGGCGACAAGCCGTATCTTCTTACAATGTGGGATAACCGCATAATAACCGCAAGCGCAGATAAAGTCAAGGTAATATCCGATACCAAGCTGAAAACGGTAGAAAAGAAGGACAGCAATACCGAGAGCAAGAACGAAAGCTCGGCAGACAGTAAGGCTGAAAGTACTACTAACAGCAAGACAGAAAGCAAAGAAGAAAGCAAGACGCAGGATGCGGAAGAAAGCAAAGGCGAGTAATATGCACGAAAAGCTGATAACAGCGGCAATAGAATATGACAGAGGCGACCCGAAGCGTATACAGCATTTTATAAAGGTACACAGCTTTGCAAAGCTAATAGGAATATGCGAGGGATTGTCCGATGACACTATGAAGGTGCTTGAAACAGCCGCTATACTGCACGATATAGGTATACACGAGGGTGAAAGACTGTACGGGAGAAACGACGGTCAGATCCAGCAAGAACTCGGACCGGGTATAGCCGCACATATAATGGATACTGTCGGCGGATATGACGATGTGAAAGAGCGTGTTATGTATCTTATAGCTCATCATCATACCTACACGGGCATAGACGGCAAGGACCTGCAGATACTTATCGAGGCTGACTTTATTGTAAACCTGTACGAGGACGGTGCATCGCCTGTTGCAGTGAAAAGTGCGTATGAAAGTATATTTGTTACCGAAAGCGGTAAGAAAGTGCTGAAAGACTGTTTCGGCATTCAAAAGACGGAAAATTGAACGGATAAACGGATATATGAAAACAGCCGCTCCTGCAAATCTGCAGGGGCGGCTGTTTATAATGTGACCGGTACGTCCGGTTACGGCAGGCGTTTATACGGATATTAGCCTGATGTATTACACTCCGCCGTGAGTGCCGGGTTTTCCGAAAGTTTTTCTTTCGGCATTTTTTGTTTCGGGGTAAGGCACACCGTCTGCATCGGGTACGGCATAAGGATAGACATTGCGGTATTCGTCTGCGGCAGTCCTGCTGCCTGGGTCTGACGGAATAAGTCCGGTGCAGTCGTTTGAAGAACAGCAACCGCAGAAATTATCAAGTATTATTTCTTCTGTTTCACTGCGTTCCTCCGGAGTTTCGGGAACAGGTTTTTTCATAAGTTCGTTTTGCTTTTTCGGATTAATTTTGTCCATAACAGTTCCTTTCAGAATAAAAAGTCGTTTGTGTTCATAAGCGGTATGAATAGTATGCGTAAAAATCCGCATCAATATTAAGAAAGAAGACTGTCAATGAAATAACATTTTTATAAAAATGGGGTTGAGGGGCGTAGCCCACAACAGGGATTAGGGGCGGTAGGTAGATTGTCAAGTCAAGTGCAACACTTTTTAGACAAAAATTCGAGAGGAGAAAGATAACCAAGACATTTACGAGGACGACTATTAATTAAATGAATAACTTTTTGGAATTCTTCTTCGGAAACACTTA
>JAGBHT010000036.1 GCA_017935365.1 Ruminiclostridium sp.
CTTGATATTTACAGCCACATGACCGACACGATGCAGATGCAGGCGGCGGTGAGCATTGACCGCAAAATCGGCGGCACAAACGCACAGATGCCTGTGGTAGAGCAAACACCCAAGGATGCAGAAAAGCCGCCCGTAACCGCGCCGTGTGCGCCCACAGAGCCGCATCCCGAACCCGTCCCGAGAAAGATACGAAAGAGTGGTACGGGTTGCCTGTATCAGATCAACGACAACCTGTGGGAAGGCAGCTTCTTCCCAAGACTGCCCGGCGGCAAACGAAAGAAATTCAACGTCTACGCCGAAACGAAAGAGCAATGCGAAATCAAACTCGCCGAGATGATCGAAAGAGTGAAAGCGGAGATTACGGAAGAAAAAGCAAAACTAAAAGAGGGCGACTCGTAAGAGCCGCCCTCAAAAATTGGTTTGCAGTAAACAAAGAAAAATATTTTTATAAAGTTCTGCTATATTACAAGGTGCACACAATTAGTGCAAATGATAGATTTTTTGATGTGTTTTACTTATCGTTAAAACATATACTACGCAGTTTTCCCTCTATTTCAACAATACTTTTTTCGGAGGGTTCTTCTTTATTCAACGGTATTGAAAAGAATTTCCAACCACTCTCAAAAAACAATTCGTCAATAATAGTAATGTTGGTTGATTTGAACAGCTTTTTTGAACTTCTTCTTATGGGGGTCGCTTCTGAAAGGAGTATTACATTCACTGGAATTTTAATCTTTGATTGCATATATGTCATGAATTTTCGGGTTGTTGAATCAACAATGAAAACAACATATTTGAAATCAGATAGTTTGTCAAGCTCTAAACACTCAAAATTTGTATAAGTAACTTTAAATCGTTTGGATAGAAAATCGGTTAGTATTCTAGTAGTATATTTTTTGCTTCCAACAATCAATGTTGGATTGCTGATTGCTAAATTTTGTTGTTTTTGTTGACAATCAAAAACATGTTTTAGTAATGTTCCGTCATCACGTTCTTGCTTATATTTTTCCGTGGCAGATTTTGTATCCAAAGTTGTTGAAGTGTATTCCGTATTAAATTTCAATTTTTTGATTTTTAAGTATAATGATGTGAATTCTGTAACACCTTTATTTGTGCCTTGTAATAAAAAACAAGGACTTTCATTTTTTTCTTTTGATTTATACCAATTTAAAAGGTCGTTACTTTCGATGATTCTAATATATTCTATAAGTTCGGTGTAGTCGGAATAAAAATATTCGAAATTTTTTATTTGCTCTACGACCTTGTTTATTTGAATTATCTTGTCTTTGATTATTCTATTGGGTGTTCCATAACTGTGGACGGCTGTTTTCCTCTTTCCATTTGAGTAATAAGTTGTAGTGAGATATGATATCTCTTGATTTGCGATTATGGTTTCGCCATCAAGAATTAAAAAGTCTTTATTGGTCAACTCATTTAAGTTTGGGTTGCGTTCATAGACTGAAACTATTATAGAGATAATTTGTTCCATATATTCTAGTAGCCTGTTGACTTGGGGACTTAATAACTTCTTGGCTTTATGTATTTTAATTTGTTCAGGCACAACGTCAACTATAAAATAGAACAACGCACTTAATATAAAACCCATTGCTAAATCATAAATGAAACTGAATTGTTCTTGTGTATGTGGCGCTGTGATAAAAAATGATTTAATAGGATTAGGAAGAAATTCGAATACTGGCATTGATGAGAGTTTTATTGCAATCACTAGACACAGTATGGTAATGATAAGCAACGCATAATTGATACGTTTTTTCATAGATACCTCCACTCATTGTTAATAGTTCTTTAAAACATTCGGTTATTAGAAGTTTTTTCAAGAGAAACTTTTAATGTTTAAATCAGAAAACGAGTCCGATCTTTTTTAATTCGGACTCGTTAGCCTGGTCCGAGTGACAGGGATCGAACCTGCGGCCTGATGGTCCCAAACCACCCGCGCTCCCAGCTGCGCCACACCCGGATATTTATTAAATTTTCCTCAATTGTGGGATAAACTGTGGTCAAAACGATTTTTGACCGATTTTTTGATTTTTACAAATGCCCGAAACCCGCATGAATACAGGGGGTTTGAGGCTTTTAATTTTTCAGGGCGTTAAACGCCCGACACGCTCCCAAAGCAGGCGCGCTACCACCTGCGCTACACCTCGATATTGCTATATGAAATTTTTATTTATAATCGGTTTTCTTCCCTGCTTTGTCCGCCCTCTTGCGGTGCCCGTAATCTCTTCGGCTCATACTGAGCCTTGACATTCCGACCGCTGCGCCGAAAAACTGTTCGCTTCTTCTGCAACCGGCAGCGCTCACGTTTTTCGCCCAAAGCAGGAGCGCTACCACCTGCGCTACACCTCGAAATTATCTGCTTTTTACAGCGAAAATATTATATCATATCTGTTCTGAATTGTCAACTGAAATTATCGTCTCAGTTAAACACGATAAAAATTTTTTGAAATAATTCGTGTAAAATTCGGTCAGCAAAAAAATAAACCGCATAACAATGCGGTTTGTAAAGCATCTGGCTGGGATAGCGGGATTTGAACCCACGAGTGACGGAGTCAAAGTCCGTTGCCTTACCACTTGGCTATATCCCAATATAAACAAATGCCGCCGGCACTTAAGCCCAGCGCAGGCGGCATTTGTTCGTAATAAATATGGGGTGGGAGATGGGACTCGAACCCACGATCTTCGGGACCACAATCCGACGCGTTAACCAGCTACGCTACACCCACCATAAATGGCACGCCACACAGGATTCGAACCTGTGACCTACCGCTTAGAAGGCGGTTGCTCTATCCAGCTGAGCTAGTGGCGCATGGTCTACATTTAACATATTTATTATCTATTTAAGCTCTCATTTCTGAGAACTATGGAGCGGGTGATGGGAATCGAACCCACACAACCAGCTTGGAAGGCTGGGATTCTAGCCATTGAACTACACCCGCATATAAGTCAAAACGTGCTTGTTGAACTGTACACATCTCTTTGACGCTTGTATATTATAACACAGTAAAATCACATTGTCAAGACTTTTTTAAAATTTTTTCTTCTTTTCGGTCGTATTAAGAATTTTAGGTATCGTAATATTTCTGTTTTTTCCCGTTGTGCTTGTATTTCCGGGCATTATTTGATATAATAGTATATAAAATATGTTACTGCGCCCGGCGAAAGGAGAAAGTCTATGGCATACGAAAAGATTACCGGAACCTTTGAATCCTCGAACGGCACCGATAACTGTGCCTATTACATCTATGTACCCACTGTTCTGACAAACGGCGGATATAAAGGTATTATCCAGATCTCTCACGGTATGTGCGAGTATATTGAGCGTTATGAACACTTTGCGGACTTTCTGACATCGCACGGTTATATAGTCTGCGGCAACGATCATTTAGGACACGGAAACAGCGTAAAAACAAACGACGACCTCGGGTACTTTGCGCCGAAAGACGGTTGGAGCCATCTTGTAAACGATCTTCACCGTATGACTATGATAATGAAGAAGAAATACCCTGCTCTGCCCCATATCCTTATAGGTCACAGTATGGGAAGCTTTGTTGCAAGGCTGTATCTCACACGTTTTCCGAATGAACTTACCTGTGCCGTAATTATGGGCACGGGTGACGACAAGGCGCTATCCGAAATAGGTGTCAGAGCGACCCGCTCGGTAGCCTCGGTAAAAGGCGAACGCTTCCGCAGTGACAAGCTGAACACACTGATATTCGGCGTGTACAATGACAGGATAAAGGACAGTCAGACTATCTACGACTGGCTGACCCACGACAGAGATGTTGTAAAGAAATACATCGATGATGAGAAGAGCAATTTTGTGTTCACGGCAAGCGGATTTGTTGACCTTACCACGCTTCTTCGCAGGGTTTCAAGTCAGCAGTGGGCTGAAAAAGTACCGAAAAAGCTCCCGATCATATTTATGGCAGGAACAGCCGATCCTGTCGGCAGTTACGGCAAGGGTGTGCGCAACGTTTACGCAAAGCTTATAGACGAAGACTGCAACGTTGACATAAAGCTGTACCCCGGAGCGCGTCATGAACTTGTAAATGAAACTATGAAAGAAATAGTTTTCGATGATATAATTACCTGGATAGACAGAAAGGTCGGCGGAACGACGGGCAATTACGAATTTTAAGCCCTGCCGCCGGAAAGAACAATATGAAAGACGGATTTATCAAAGTAGCGGCGGCAACACCCGAAATAAAAGTTGCCGACTGCGATCACAACGCAAAACAGATAATTTCAATTGCAAAGGAGCTTGCCTCAAAAGGCGTTAAGCTTGCGGTTTTCCCCGAGCTTTGCATTACGGGTTATACCTGTCAGGATCTGTTTTTCCAGACAACTTTGCTCGACGGTGCAAAGAATGCACTTGTAACCATTCTGGAAGAATTGTCGGAGCTTGATATGATAACTGTAGTCGGTCTGCCGATGCAGTTTAAAAGCAAACTGTATAACTGTGCGGCTGTAACCTATCACGGAGAAGTACTCGGATATGTCCCGAAACAGTATTTGCCGAACTACAACGAATTTTACGAGATGCGCCACTTTACCGCGTGGGACAGTAACAAATGCGAATATTATTATCTGAATCATTTCAACACAGACAGCGACGGCGAATGTGACGATACATTGAGCGCTTATTTCGGTGCGGGACTTGTGTTCACCTGTAACGATATGCACGATTTTTCGTTTGGGATCGAGCTTTGCGAGGATCTGTGGTCGCCCTGCCCTCCCTCGGCATATCTTGCACAGTGCGGCGCAAACATTATTCTCAACCTGTCCGCAAGCAATGAGATGATAGGAAAGTCGGAATACCGCCGTTCGCTCGTTCTGAACCAGTCTGCAAGACTGATATCCGGATATATCTACTGCTCCGCAGGAGAGGGCGAAAGTACGCAGGACTTGGTGTTCTCAGGTCATAATATAATTGCCGAGAACGGAACAACGCTTGCCGAAAGCGAACTTTTCTCGAACGATTATGTGATCAGCGAGATAGATGTAAACAAGCTTGCGTTTGAACGCAGGAAAAACACGTCTTTCAGAAACGACAAGTGCGATACGGAAACTATATGGTTCGATATGGCGGTTTCAGATACAAAGCTGACACGTTTTGTATCACGCACACCGTTTATCCCCTACTCTGCCGACGAAACCGACAAGAGATGTGAGCTTATCCTTTCAATGCAGGCGCACGGGCTTAAAAAGCGTCTTTCGCATGCTTATGCAAAAACCGCCGTTATCGGAATTTCGGGCGGACTTGACAGCACGCTTGCACTTCTTGTATGCGCCAATGCAATGAAACTCCTCGGCAGATCGATGACAGACATTGTTGCGGTGACAATGCCGTGCTTCGGAACAACGAAACGTACAAAGTCAAACGCTGTGAAGATATGCGAGGCACTTGGTGTTACACTGCGTGAGATCAACATCACCGACAGCGTAAAACAGCATTTCATGGACATAGGACACGATATAAACGATTTGTCTGTAGTGTTTGAAAACGGTCAGGCAAGAGAGCGTACAAAGGTACTTATGAACGTTGCGAACCAGACAGGCGGACTTGTTATAGGTACCGGCGATCTGTCGGAGCTTGCACTCGGCTGGGCGACATACAACGGCGATCATATGTCTATGTACGGCGTTAACTGCTCGATACCCAAAACGCTTATCAAGCACCTTGTAAGCTACTACAGCAAAACAACCGATAACAAGCTGTTAAAGGAATCGCTTGAAGATATACTTGACACTCCCGTAAGCCCTGAGCTTCTGCCGGCAAACGGCGATGAAATTTCTCAGAAGACCGAGGATCTTGTAGGTCCTTACGAGCTTCACGATTTCTTCCTGTACAACGGCATAAGATGGGGATTTACTCCCGAAAAGGTATTCAGGCTTGCGCTGTATGCGTTTGACGGTGCTTATGACCGTGAAACGATACTGAAATGGCTGAAAACGTTCTACCGCCGTTTCTTCTCACAGCAATTCAAGCGTTCATGCCTGCCTGACGGTCCCAAGGTCGGATCGGTAACGCTGTCACCGAGAGGCGACTGGAGAATGCCGAGCGATGCGTGTGCAACGCTGTGGCTGAGTCAGATAGAAAACCTGAAATAAAAATATTATTGAATAACCGAAATCAACCTGTCAATAATTACCTCACAAAACTGAATGCTATGGAGGTACTTATGACAGGTTTTTTTAAACGTAATATTCTTGATAAAGCTATGATTCTGGGTGCGGTGCTGAGCCTTATAATAACGGGTTTCACGGCATTTGCAGAGGACTGCGAGGAAAAGCCGCAGGAGGTGCTGAGGCTTCACATACTTGCAAATTCCGACAGCGAGGAGGATCAGACGCTGAAATACGATCTGCGTGATTATATGCTGGCTACTTTTTCGGATGTATTCGGGGACTGTGACAATTTCAATCAGTCGGTAGCGGTTGCAAGTGAACGCAGAGCGGAAATCGAAGAAAAAGCAAATGAATTTGTACATTCAAAGGGCTATGATTACAACGTAAAATGTGAAGTCGCAAAGACATATTTCACAACCAGAAAGTACGAAAACGTAACGTTGCCTGCCGGGGAATATACCGCAGTACGTCTGCTTATCGGGAATGCAGAGGGCAGAAACTGGTGGTGTGTTATGTTTCCGCCGCTGTGTCTGCCTGCCGCAGGTGAATTTTTCACCGAAGAAGAAAGCAAGCGTATTGAAGAAAGCCGTGATTACGAAGTAAAGTTTGCAGTGTTTGAGGCTTTGCATGGATTTTTCGGCGGTAACGATACAGATGAAAACACCGAAGAAACCGGGAATGGTAATAACGAGAATGCGAGTGACAGTGCGGAAAACGATTTTGCGAAGATATCCGTTTTCGGGGCAATGAATTGTACTCTTCAATAAATATTACGGCAGGCGGAGCGATCCGCCTGTCAGACTCTTGATAAACCTATATTTTTAATAATATTGGGTTTGGGAATAGGGACTGAAAACAGGTTGCATTTTCAAAAACTGACTTTTTATACAGGCAGAACGGACAGCAAGAAAAAACTGCTGTCCGTTTTCTATACGCTGTACTATCTGTTCACTTCGGGATTATCGGTCCTGCCGAGAAGATAATCTAATGATACGCCGAAATAATCAGCAAAAAGTATAAGCGTTTTATAATCAGCTTCACGCTGCTCATTCTCATAACGGCTTACGGAATTCTGATTAAGGTCAAGATCTATCGCCAGTTTCAGCTGTGAAATCTTTCGCTTTTTACGAAGCTCTTTCAGTCGAAAAATGTTAATCGCCCCCTTGACACGATTATACCATTATGGTATAATCTAAATATCCCGTTTTGGGATATTATTAATCGAAAGCAGAATTTTATGCTTTTCAAGGAGGAATTTTTTATGTTTAGAAAACTGTTCGGAGAAACTGAAACACAACAATTAAATTACCTCAAACCGAGGATTATATTGGTGATTGTCTTTGTAGCTGTTTTATTAGTTGGGGTGGTTACTCACTTTATGGGAATAGAGCCATTTTCCCGCACTTGCATGAATATCAGTTCATTGTTATATGCTGTTTCGGCTATTGTATTTGGTTGGCACTTCTTGAAATCCATGTTCGGATTTGCTTCATTAGGTGCTTTATTCTCCGGAAATATCGTATTCGGTGTAGTCATTATGGTAGTGTATTTTTTACTGAGTGCGGTTCTCGGTCTTATCACCCTTGTTCTCGGTATAGGCAGATTTATTTATCTGCTTGTAAAGAAGGCTAATCAGGGGCTGGAGGATTAACGGTGCTTTTTATAAGACACAGAAAGTCGCTTGACCCATTCTATGACGAATATGCCGAGGTATATTATGTTGACGGTACTTATGTAACATCGGTGGTCGCTTTCCTTATATTTGCCGCTGTTGCGATACCCGCACTTGCTCTTTTCGGCGTTGTCAGATGGCTTTGCAATCATATGATGCTGTTATATGTGCTGTATGCTGTCGGAGTGGTAATTCTGATTATTATGCAGTCACGGCACACAAGAAAGAAATATATGTTTTTCTATGCGCTTTCAACGCTTACAATGCTTGTAATACCGATTACCGCTACAATCGCTTATATCTTTCCCATAATGGTTTTTGGTGAAACGCTAAGCGCCGCACTCAGCGTCATTTTTTCATCTCTGTTCTTCTACGGCGGTGCTTTTATGACATTCTCGATAAACAGAATCATCAAAAACGGTATCGCCTGCTTTTTTGTTTCGCTTATATACTTAGCTGTTGCACTCCTCATTTTGTACGGATTTATCAGCGTAGATGCCGAAGCTATGAAAAAATTTGATTTCAATACTTTCTATATCCTATGGTCATAAAGATGACCGCACAAAACAACGGACAGCAAGATTTTCCTGCTGTCCGTTTTGTTTTTATATTTATCAATACCTCTTTATCTGAGCGTCGCTATAATCCTTGCAATTTCCACCGTAAGAATTTTAAGCGTTATTCCACCCGACATAACATAGAACCATATCTCGCGGGCGGCTTGCGACCTTACGATCGGCGTTGCGATTATTCCGACAATTACCGCAAGCGCACCGATACAGCCGACTATGTTCGGTATGCTGATAAGCTGAAACAATCCGGGGTTACAGCTTCCGTCAATTGCATTCTGAATAGTCTTATCAAGTCCGTCACGGGTTGCGGCAAAACAGCATACAACAAGTCCGTATATAAGAAGTATAAGGCTTCTCAGTCCCCAGTGCTGTGTTTGCTTTCTGGTCATGATACAGAAAACTATGTAGCCGATAAGGACAAGAACCATTACGGTTGTCGCAATTGTAACTCCGTTCTTGAAATATAATTTCATATTTAAAACCTCTTTTCAAAAAAATAGCGCAGTACTGCCTTTATGATAGGTCAGCACTGCGTCTTGGCGTCTGTCTGAATTAACGTAATTATGTAATTTTCTGCGTTTATAACGCTTTCCTTTCTGCACTTTGGGCAAAACAGCGGAAAATTTTTAAGCACCGTGTCCTGCGTTATTTTTACTCTTGTTTTTGCCTTGCAGTGAGGACACAGTATAAAACGACTTTCATCCGTCACTCTTACCGCCTCTTTTCTCTGCCGTTTTCACCATATGAGGCGAATATGTGCGGTAGAAATTTCTGACGTGTGCTTCAAGCCGTTTCAGGCACTCCGCTTCCCTTTCGGGCTGTCTGTCGCAAATTTCAACCATAAGCACAACAGGCGCAACATACTCAAGTGCCAGCGTATCGGGATCTTCTCCGATTATCGTTCCCGACTTGATAAGCGCTCTGAAAAGTCCTGCGTGATAACGCACCAATCTTTCCAGATACCGTTCGGAATACATATCCGCAAACTCAGCGTTTCTGAACTGCTCTATCGTCATCATCCGCCTGAATCGGCTGACATACTCATCGTGCAGCGAATATTCTATCAGCTGTCTTACCTTTTTTGCAAGCATTTCCTCGGAAATACCGTCAAACACCTTTTCGTCGGCTTTGCTTTCGGAAACGTGCACATCAATGCCGTCCGTGAATGTATCATAACGGCGGTACGTTTCCGCAACAATAGCGTCAAATATCTCCTGCTTGCTTTTGAAATGCTTGTACAGTGACGGTGCTTTTATCCCCACCGCCGAAGCTATTCTCTCAACACTTACAGCATCATAACCGCTCTGTGAAAAGAGCCGCAACGCTTCGTCAAGTATGCGTTGTTTTGTATCTTCCTTTTTGGAGGCTTGTTTCATATATTCACCTCGATATAAAAAGCTAACAATCGTTAGCTATATTATAAGCTAATAATCGTTAGCTGTCAAGAGGTTAGGGGAAATTTTTTTTGATTTTTACATCTTAAGTGCATCCACCGGCTTCATCCTTGCCGCTTTATATGCCGGATAACTGCCTGATATCATACCTATAACCGCCGACACTCCGACCGCGATAAGCATTATATCCGTCTGCATAACAAAGCTCTCACCGACCGCAAGCCCTATGACAAACGCCACCGCGCACCCTGCCGCAATGCCGACTATACTGCCGATAACGCATATCATCGTGCTTTCGGCTAAGAACTCGCCGACTATTCTTATATTCCTTGCTCCGAGGGATTTTTTTATACCTATCTCACGTTTTCGTTCGCCGACACTTACAAGCATTGCGGTCATAACCGACACGGACGCTACCGCAAGCGATATTCCCGCCGTGAACGACAATGCAGAGGTCGCGGCAGTCAGTATTCCGTCAAGCTGTTTCTTCTGGCTTTGAAGCTCGCTGATCTTTATACTGCCCTCGCCCTTTACATCAGCCATACAGGCTTTTATTCCGTCTATCGCCGTTTCTCCGTCACCGCTCTTGTCAAGCAGTACCGCTATCTTGTCATAGTCTGCCTTGCCGCAGATGTTCTGAGCGGTCGTGTAAGGAATATACACAAAGTACGGCACAGCGTCATTCATCATATTCTGTATGGGACTGAGCCCCGACTCGGCAACCCCGATAACCGTAAAATCGGTATATTTTCCGCCGAAATTCACGCTTACCGTCTTTCCGACTATGTTCGTCCTGCCGTATGTTTCAAGCGCTATCTTGTCATCGATAACGCAGATATTCTCCGCTTTTTGTACATCGGTTCTGTCTATAAGTCTTCCGTGTATCGGCTTCATAGAAATTATCTCATCGGCTTTTTCGTTTACGCCCCATACCATACACGATACATTGTTTTCGATAAGCTCGCACTTTGTCACCTGTGCCATAAGCGGCATCGCTCCCGTAACTCCGCTTAGATCTCCGAGTGTTGCTATATCATTGTCGCCGAGCGTAACTCCTGCCTCCTGAGCTTCAACAAGCACCGAGTTCACCCCCATATCGTCAAGACTTTCATTTATCCTGGCAGTGCCTATCTGACCTACCGCCGATATAACCGTCACCGAAAATATTCCTATCGCAACCGCGCTCATTGTAAGTGCGCTCCTGCTTTTACTTCTCCATATATCAGCCATTACCGATGTAAAACCCATACTGTTACCTCCGTCTTTTAATCCGTCATAGTTTTACCGTTTTCTGCCGATATATTCCCGCTGTCAGAGCTGTCTTTTCGGTTTCGCAGTATAACTGCATTAACCGCTACTCCTGCGGTATCTTTGACGACCTCTTCTTCAACGCTTACCCCGAACACCTGCGTTACCTTCGCCATCTCAAGCCCCGTTACAATGTCACGCCTTACCGATCTTCCGTCCTCAATGACGTAAATGTATTCGCTCTTATCGTCCTGCATTACTGCGCTGTAAGGCAGTGTAACAATATCACGCTTAATCCCGGTCTGAATTTCCGCGTATCCACTGTCACCGCTTTTCAGCTTTTCGGACGGATCATCGATACTTAAAGTCACATCGGCAACCGTTTCTTCCACCGAGCCGAGATACTGTTTTCGTGTATTCTCACTTATACTCAGCACCTTGCCGCTGAAAGTTTCCTCCGCAGACGAAACACTGAGCTTTGCTGTCTGACCGCTTTTTATCTTTGCGAGATTTCGCTCAGGTACCGCAACATTCAGCACAAGTGCACCCTTTCCGCCTATCTGCGCAATATCAGTGCCTGCATCGATCAGTTCTCCGCTTGCGGCTAAAGCACAAACGGTTCCCGATACCGGTGACGCTATATTCTGCGGAATACTGTCTGCAAGCTCCGCAAGCGTCAGCGCATCGGATACCGAACCTGCGTACATACCGGCTAACATCTCACATACAGCGTCCTTGTCAACAATTGCTATAGTCTGACCCTGATCTACTCTGTCCCCGACATTCACCGGGTATTCTTTTATTATAAGTGGCATTTCTTCCCTTACCGGTTTTACTTCCGAATATCCGACAGTTCCGCTACAGGTAACAGACGGCGTATATTCGGTACGTTCCGGGAAAATTACATCAACTCTCGGCACAGAGTTTCTTATCAGCGCAGGAAGTGTCATATTGAGATAAAGACCTCCGATAACGATCAGCGCAATTACTGTTATATGGAGCGCTCTGCGTTTTTTCTTCCTATATATACTGCGGTAATTCATACTCATTCTCCTTTTTGGCTTTTACTCCTTTAGTTTGACTGCCACAGCGGAAAATATTACTGATATTTTATGAATATTACAGATACAGCCGCTAAAAATAGGTTTGTAATTTCTCAAAAAGAAGGTGTGCAGATGAATATGATAATATGCACCGAGCCGTGCATACATCAGCATGACGGTTGTTGCGGACTTCACGGCGCAGGTGTTATAACCAACACAGCAGTATCAGCGTGCCGATACTTTTCACCGAAGGAGGTAGATTCATACGCAAGTGAAAAACGCCAATCAGATTCCCGAAGTTCTGATAAAAGCAACTGACATTTCACGGCACTACACCATGGCAGACGGTACGGTGCAGGCGCTTGACAACGTAGACCTTACGGTGAACAAAGGCGAATTTATAGCTATTACAGGTCCGAGCGGCGCGGGAAAATCCACGCTTATGAATATCCTCGGACTGCTCGACACCTGCGACAGCGGAACATATATGTTCTCCGGGCTCGACACAAAAATGCTATCCGACAGCGAACTCAGCCGTATAAGAAATCAAAAGATAGGCTTTGTATTTCAGGCTTTCAACCTTATCCCGACATTGTCCGTACTCGAAAATGTTGCTCTGCCGCTGACCTACAGGGGTATACCGTCCGCAAAACGCATAGCACGCAGTAAAGCCGCGCTGGAAGCTGTCGGGCTTTCGTCAAGGCTTACTCACAAGCCGTATGAGCTTTCGGGCGGACAACAGCAACGCGTAGCGATCGCAAGAGCGATAGCCGCCGACCCCGAACTTATCCTTGCCGACGAACCGTGCGGAAGCCTTGACAGCCGCTCAAGCAAGGAAGTTATGGAACTTCTGCGCTCACGCCACGAATGCGGCAAAACCGTGATTCTCATAACCCACGACATTGACGACGCCGCTTATGCGGACAGGATACTGACGGTCTGTGACGGAAAACTTTTTAAATAATTTTCCAAAGTGCTTGCAAATTAAAGGCGGATAGTGTATAATGTTATCTGTTAATTTAATATACAAGCACGCCTCCTTAGTTAAATGGATATAATAAACCCCTCCTAAGGGTTAGTTGTGGGTTCGATTCCCGCAGGGGGTGCCAAAAAATAAAAGCCGCTCGTCGTTCAATATGATGTGTGGCTTTATTCTTTTACAGTTTGTTGCTTCCCCTATTTGATAAGTTAAATGGCTATAAGAACCTCTCGCCGTTACCAAAATCACAGATTTTGACGGCTGTGAGAACCTTTTTGCTCCGCAATAATAAACCCCTCCTAAGGGTTAGTTGTGGGTTCGATTCCCGCAGGGGGTGCCAAAAAGAAAAGTCGCTCGTGAGAGTGGCTTTTCTTTTTGTATTATTCATTTTTCATTATTCATCATTCATTATTCATTTCTGCTGTGCAACTTTTCTTAACCCGCACATTCTCTCCCTTTGCAAATCCGCCGAAATGTGCTACAATATACCTATAACAAATTGCAAAACAAAAGGAGTACACATTATGAAATACAGATACGAATTGCATATGCACACCAAAGAAGGCAGTGCCTGTGCTGTAAGCTTGGTAGAAGATATGATAAAGCAGTATGTAAAAATCGGTTTTTCGGGCGCTGTTGTAACAAACCATTTTATAAGAGGCAACACCTGTGTTTCACGTTCTCTGCCGTGGGAACAGCTTATTATGCAATACAGCAAGGCATACACGAACGGCAGAAAAATCGCCGCAGAACTTGATTTTGACCTGTTTTTCGGCATTGAAGAAGGCTACGGTAACGGCAAGGAATTTTTAGCATACGGCTTTGAGCCGGAATTTCTTTTATCACGTCCGTTTCTGAGAAATGCCGATCTGAATATATGGGCACAAGAGATCCACTCAGTCGGCGGATTTATCGCATACGCTCACCCTTTCCGTGACAGAGATTACATAACAAACCCCGATGAAGTACCCGATATTTCGATAGTTGACGGAATCGAGGGTTACAACAGAGGCAACCGTGATATTGAAAACGAGAAAGCAATCCGTGTTTTCGGTAATGCAGATACGGTTATCACCGCAGGAAGCGATCTGCACAGCAAGGATTTTGACAGTGCATACGGAATTGAAACACAGCACAGGATAAGGAGCAACGAGGAGCTTGTAAGAACTTTGCTCAATAAAAATTTCAACATTTATCTCGTGGGATGAAAACTAATAACCTACATCTCAGTGAAAATTCGTAGAGGTCTTTGGGTTTATTTTACTGTGATTTTTACGAATTCAATAAACATATCAAAACATCTTCCACATATCCCCTCAACCGTCAACTTCTCCTACTTGACATTACAATAAATTCTTGCTACAATATCTTTTATACAATATAACCTGAGGTGAAAAATGAAAAAATTTTTGTTACCGCTGTTATGCACCGCCATACTGCTTTTATGCGGCGGCTGCGACTTAAGCGACAAAGTGAGAATCGGCACGGCGGCCGAAGGCGGAAATTACTACATTTTCGGTAGCGAACTGAATGCTATAGATTCGCTCGAAAGCTACAATATCAATATCAAAAGAACGGCAGGCTCTGCCGCAAATATGCGTCTGCTTTCAGAAAACTATCTTCAGATGGCAGTGGTTCAGACCGACATAATAGACGATGCGTGGAACGGCAGAAACGGCTTTACCGAAGAATACCATGATTTCGGCGCAGTAGCAGGACTGTTCACCGAAAGCTGTCAGATCGCTGTACGCAGTGACAGTGATATAAAAAGCGTTTCTAATCTTAAAGGAAGAACTGTAAGCATCGGAGAAGAAGAATCGGGTACAGCCCACAACGCAAGACAGATACTGACATCTTACGGCATTGCCGAGGATATGATAAAGACGGTGAACCTTGATTACAAGGACGCCGCAAGTCAGCTTGAAAACGGCACTATAGACGCATTTTTCTGCACTATCGGCGCACCTAATCCCACCGTGAAATCACTCTGCGATAAGGGTGTTGCACGTCTTGTTTCGCTTGACAGCGACAGAATAGACGACCTTGTAAGCTCGTACAGCTACTACTCTGCCTGCACGATACCTGCCGGTACATACAGCGGTCAGACAGAAGAAGTTAAGACAATAGGCGTTACCGCTGTACTGCTTGCAAACAATTCCTGCCCGAAAGACACGGTAAAGGCGATAACAAAGGCGATTTTCGATAATAATGACACTATACAAAGCGCACTTCCCGTTAATATCGTAACCGACAGACGATTGGCTGTCAACGGCATAAATATCCCGTTTCATCCGGGTGCCGCCGAGTATTACGGCGAAAACGGAATAAATGTAGAAACGGAGTAAAAAGATGAGCATAGCACTTGATATGTATCAGACAGTCGCAATAGCTGTGCTTGTTCTGATACTTGGCGCATTTCTGCGCAAAAAGATACATTTCCTTGAAAAATTCTGCATTCCTGCCCCGGTAATCGGCGGTCTGCTGTTCGCGATACTGACCTGTATCCTGCACGGCACAGGTATTGCGGACGTTACATTTGACGATACACTGAAAGAAGTCTGCATGGTGCTGTTCTTCACATCGGTAGGCTTCCAGGCAAACCTTAAAGTTCTCAAGAGCGGCGGAAAATCTATGATAGTATTTCTGATACTGGTTATACTGCTGATAGTCGGACAGAATTTCACCGCACTCGGACTTTCAAATTTGCTCGGACTTGATCCGCTTATCGGTATGTGTACCGGTTCTATACCAATGGTCGGAGGACACGGAACGGCAGGCGCATTCGGTCCTGTACTTGAGGATCTCGGCGTGTCGGGCGCTACCACGCTCTGCACTGCGGCGGCTACATTCGGACTTGTTGCAGGAAGCCTTATCGGCGGACCTATCGGCAGACGGCTTATAGTAAAGCACGACCTTTTAAAGACAGTTGTACCCGAAGACGACAGTCTGCTTGTCGAAGAGGGCAAAAAGCATGAGCGTCACTTCTCAATGTATGCTCCTGCCGTATATCAGCTTGTGCTCGCAGTCGGCGCAGGCACGGTAATTTCCTACCTGCTGACTATGACGGGAATGACTTTCCCGATTTACATCGGTGCTATGATAGTTGCCGCTCTTATGCGTAATATCGGCGAATACACGGGCAAGATCACCATTCATATGGGCGAAATAAACGACCTCGGCGGTATATGCCTGTCGTTATTTCTCGGAATAGCAATGATAACGCTGAAGCTCTGGCAGCTTGCCGACCTTGCATTACCGCTGATAATCATGCTCGGCGGACAGGTACTGCTTATGTTCTTGTACTCATATTTTGTTGTTTACAGAGTTATGGGCAGAGATTATGACGCAGCAGTGCTTACTGCGGGTATGTGCGGTTTCGGTATGGGTGCAACACCAAACGCAATGGCAAATATGCAGGCTATCTGTCTGAAGTACGCACCGTCTGTAAAGGCGTATCTTCTTGTTCCGCTTATAGGCAGTCTGTTTGCGGATTTTCTCAACAGCATTACCATTACGTTCTTTATAAATATGCTGTAAACCTACAGCAGTTTAATTTTCGGAGGGATCTATATGTTTGGCAAAGATAAGGATAAGCAGAAAAAGAAGAAAGAAAAAAAGCAGGATAACACAGAACATTCAAGTGAAAACTACAATGTTCTTTATGACAATCTCGCATTTCCCGAGGTTTACGCAAAGGAACACAGGCAAAGCGACACCGAGGAAAATAGCGAAGAACCCGTAAATTACGACAATGTGGCTATTCCCGAAATCAATGTGAAGAAAGACAAGAAATAAGCAATTTTGCTGATTACGACCGCTCTTAATGAGCGGTTTATTTTTATCCCCTATAATAATTTTACCGCATAACCGCCGTGCGACAGCCGAAAATAAGACATACAGCAAAAAAATGTTGCAAATACGGCGGTTATAGTGTATAATAGAATATGAATATACTGCCTTAATAGCGGTAATTTTCAAATGTGAAAGGAAAATCTATGTTACTTAATATAATGAACAGTCTCGGCGATCAGCGGAGCATTATCATAACGATATTCGCTTATGCGGTGATCCTGCTTGTAGCAATACCGATACACGAATGCGCCCACTGCTTTGCGGCTTATCTTCTGGGCGACGATACCGGTCTGCATTCCGGCAGAGTTACACTGAACCCTATAAAACACTGGGATCTATGGGGTACTATAGGTATGCTTACTGTCGGCATAGGCTGGGGCAAACCCGCACCTGTAAACCCCGTCAGAGCAAGAAAGGTTTCCGCAAGAACATTTATGGCGCTTACTGCGGCGGCAGGACCTTTGTCAAACATAATCCTGTCTTATATTTTCGTACTTATCGGAAAGCTTGTATGGTTCTTCTTCGGTGCTTCAAACCCCGATGTTATAGCATATGTTTATTACGCTTTCGATATGGCGGCAAGTATAAATGTTTCACTTGCAGTGTTCAACCTGCTTCCGATACCGCCGTTTGACGGCTCAAGAATAATGCTCGTATTCTTAAAGGAAAGAACATATTTCAAGCTCATGCAGTATGAGCAGTATATAATGATCGCTATACTCGCTATCTGCTGGACAGGTGTACTTAATGCACCTCTGAATTTCCTTGACAATGCGGTAATGAGTTTTCTTGATTTCACGACCTCTTTCGTTCCGCTCGTACCTCTCGGAGTGTAAGAGATGCAGGAACTGAACTTCAAGCTTGAGGTCTATGAAGGACCTCTTGATCTTATGCTCAGCCTTATCGCAAAGCATAAGCTAAACATTTATGATATAGAAATTTCTCTTCTGCTTGAGCAATTCTTACTGTATCTCGACCGAATGAAAGAGGCTGACATAGAGATAGCAGGCGAATTTCTTGAAATGGCGGCAAGGCTTATCTACATAAAGTCCGCCGCTCTTCTGCCAAAGCATGAAGCGGAAGAAATGAAGAAAGAACTTGAGGGCGTACTGATAGAATACGCTCTGTGCAAGCAGATCGCGGCACAATTACAGCAAAGCTGGGTAGGCGATGATGTGTTTGTACGTCCGCCGGTACAGATAGAAGAAAACAAGGCGTATCTCGGTATACACGATCCGGACGAGCTTTTCCTTGCAATGTCTAACCTGAATTATAAGGAAGCGGTAAGAAAAGCCGTACCTCATGTAAAGCCTTCCATTGCAAAAAGCTTTGTCAGCGTATTCACAAAGATAGTATATGTGCTTAAGCGGATAAACGACGGACACAATGTCGAGGTAAATTCATTATATAAAGGTCAGTCGAGATCGGACTGCGTGGCTATTTTTCTGGCACTGCTGGAGCTTTCTAAGAACAGCCGTATAAAGTTTACCGATGACAACAAATATCTTCACTTTGTGCCTAAGGATAAAATAGAAGAAGAATTCTCTTTCGGAGAACCGGATGAAAGCGAGGCGGCAGAAAATTGAATTACAACGAATCAATCTGTATAATAGAAGCTCTGCTGTTCGCATCGGGCGAGCCGATCTCACTTGACAGGCTGAGTGAAGCAAGCGGAATCGAACCCGAAACGGTATCAAAGCTTATCGATCAGCTTGAAAGAAGATATAACGTTTCCGACAGTGCGATAAGAGTACTGCGGCTTGAAAATTCATATCAGCTTGCTACAAGAGAAGAATATGCACCTTATATAAAGCGTGCTATGGAAAACAAGCGTCAGGCAAGGCTTTCACCTGCGGCGCTTGAAGTGCTTGCGGTCGTTGCTTATAATCAGCCCGTTACAAAGGCGTTTGTTGAGCAGGTACGAGGCACTGACAGCTCGGGCGTTATAAACACTCTTGTAGATCGTGAACTGTTGTATGAGGCAGGCAGACTCGAACTGCCGGGCAGACCAATCACATATAAGACAACAGACAACTTTCTGCGCTGCTTCAAGCTTGAAAGTCTGTCACAGCTCCCCAGTCTTCCCGACGAGGATGGTCAGCTGAACTTGAACGAGCTTGGTGCATTACAGCAGGATATTGATTACGGTGACGATACCGCTTCCGATATTGACGGAAACGAGGAATAAATTGCTTTTCTCTGCGGATACTTTTACCGACAGGATACGGGCAAAAACGGAGGGCTTATGGGCTGGCTTATTTTCATAGATATATTGCTCATCATAGTGCTCGTGCTCATGCTGTCCGTAACGGTGAACGTGCACCTCAACGATGAAACAAGGATTAAAATCAAATACGCAGGTATAACGATCTTCTCTGTTTCTCCCGAGGACGAAAAACAGAAAAAACAAAAGCAGAAAAAGAAGCAGGAAAAAGAAAAACAAGCAAAAAGCGATAAAGAGCCTGTTTCAACAGATAATACAAAGGCTGTTGAAAAACGGAATAAAAAAGATACCGATAAACCCGGTAAGGACAACTCCGGCGACAGTTCGCATAAAGTCGAAAAAAAAGCAAAGAACAACGATGACGGTCTTTTGTCAAAGCTCGGACTTGGCAGTGATATAAGCGAAATTATCGAACTTGTAAAACAGCTTATAGAATCTGCTTCAAAGCCTGTAAAACGGCTTAT
The DNA here is from genome assembly GCA_017935365.1 of Ruminiclostridium sp. Classification (GTDB taxonomy): domain Bacteria; phylum Bacillota; class Clostridia; order Oscillospirales; family Ruminococcaceae; genus Ruminiclostridium_E. The sequence goes on from JAGBHT010000036.1 coordinate 19,599, forward strand.
CAGCCATATCCGCGTAAACAACTTTTATCTGTTTGTAACTGCAAGCGGTGAGGATGCGGCACAGGCGGCGATGAATTATGGCAAGATAAACTGGATAGTTTATACCGCAATAGCGGTAATGTATGAAGCAGTAAAGCTTGACGTTAAAAAGATAGACATTACAGCCGATTTCAGTTCGGGCAAGACCGAATACGAGCTTTCGTGCAAGGTAAAGCTCAGGCTGGGAACGGCTATCGGCTGTGCTATATGGCTATTATTCAGATTACTGAAAATGTATCTAAAGATAAATTCAAAGAATGTAAATAATACCGCACCGGCTGAGAAAAAAGCAAAGCCCGGTGCAGAGAAAGCTTAAGCTTTCGGAAAGGATATCAAAATGGCAGAACAGCACCCTATCAACGGACTTATGGACACTTCTATGGAGAAGATAAGAGAGCTTGTTGACGTAAATACTATAATAGGCGATCCTATCACTTCTCCCGACGGAACAATAATTATCCCCGTATCAAAGGTAAGCTTCGGCTTCGTTGCAGGCGGATCTGATCTGCCTACAAAAGCCCCCAAGGACGTATTTGCAGGCGGAAGCGGTGCAGGTATTACGATCAACCCTCAGGCTTTCATCGTTGTACAGCGTGACGGCGATGTAAAGATGCTCGAACTCGGCTCAAACGGCGGCGGTTCGCTTGAAGGCATCATCAGCGGTGTTCCCGACCTCATTTCAAAGGTAAAGGCTATCTTCTCAAAGGATAACGATGAAGAAGCCGGAGAAGCAACAGAAGAATAAGCAATAATAACAGCTGTCCTTTTCGCATAAGATGTACAAAAACTATGCGGAAAGGACAACGCTATGCAAGGAAAAATTCTATCAGCCGTAACTGCCGTGATCTTTACTCTGGCAATGACGACTACAGTTTTTGCCGAAAGCTCAAAACAGCTTATTTATCTTGAAAACACCGATAAAAACGGAATTACGGTTTCGGCTGTCAGTGCAATTCTTATTGAAGCGGATACAGGTACGGTCCTGTTTTCTAAGAACGAAAAAGAACACCGTCAGATAGCAAGCACAACCAAAATAATGACCGCTCTGCTGACGATAGAAGCAGGAGAACCCGATAAGGAATTTGAAGTCGATGCAACCGCAATCAAGGTAGAGGGCACTTCTATGGGACTGCGTGCGGGCGATACGGTAACACGCAGAGCGTTATGCTACGGTATGCTTTTACCGTCGGGAAACGATGCGGCAAATGCGGCGGCAGTCAATATTTCGGGAAGCAAATCGGAATTTGCAAAGCTGATGAACAAAAGAGCAAAGGAAATCGGCATGACCGATACGAACTTTGTCACGCCGTCGGGACTTGACGCTGACAGTCAGTATTCCTGTGCATATGACCTTGCCATGCTTGCACGTGAAGCAATGAACAACAAGGATTTTGCGGAAATATGTGCCTTATCCAAAGCAAAGGTGGCATTCGGGAACCCGGTAAGCGAGCGGTGGCTTGTAAACTCAAACAAACTGCTGACAAGCTATGACGGCTGTATCGGTGTGAAAACAGGCTTTACCGACAGCGCAAGAAGAACGCTTGTAAGTTGTGCCGAGCGTGACGGAGTGAAACTTATAGCGGTAACGCTGAACGCTCCCAACGACTGGAGCGACCACACTAAAATGCTGGACTACGGCTTTGAAAAAGTGAAGATGTGCGATTTTTCCTATGACGCTTCACGGCTTGTTCTGCCTGTGATCGGCTCGGATATGGAAACAGTCGGTGTGAAGTGCGACAGCGTGAAACTGCCGCTTTGCGACGAACAGAAAGAAAAAGTAACGGTCAAGATTTATCTACCTGGATTTGTCTATGCCGGATTATCCGCAGGTGATAAAGTCGGGGAAATATGCTATGAGTTGAACGGAAAAGCTATTGCAACATCAGAGCTTACAGTGGCTGAAAGTTGCGTACAGACTGAACAGAAAACGGATATTTTTACCGTGATATATAAATTCATTGCAGGACTGCTGACGCACCGACTGCACGTGAACGGAATATGAAAGGACTACAGAAACAATGGAAAAAGTCAGACTACAGAAAATAATCGCAGACAGCGGCTACTGCTCACGCAGAAAAGCCGAGGAATATATTGAGCAGGGCTGTGTAAAGGTAAACGGCAGACCTGTTTCCATAGGCGACAAAGCAGACCCTAAGAGCGATATTATTACAGTTAACGGCGAAAAAATAGCTACAAACGATACACAGCTCAGATATATAAAGCTGTATAAGCCGAGAGGTTATGTAACCACAATGGCAGACACACACGGCAGAAAGATAGTAACAGACCTGCTCGACGACATCGACGAGCGTGTTTACCCTGTCGGCAGACTTGACAAGGATTCCGAGGGACTGCTGATACTCACAAACGACGGCGCACTTGCAAACGCCATTATGCACCCGTCACGTCACATAAAGAAACGTTACCGTGTTACCGTAAGGGGCGAGGTAACAGACGACAAGCTGACTACGCTTGCATCCGGGGTAAAGATCGACACGGGCGTTACACTTCCCTGCACCGTTGTGGTCCTGACGGAAGAAGAAAACAGGACCGTGCTTGAATTTACAATAGCAGAGGGCAAGAACAGACAGATTAGAAAAATGTGCGAGGCGGTTAAATTACAGATAGTACGTCTTAAGAGAAACGCTGTCGGAAACGTAAAGCTCGGTATGTTAAAACCCGGTGAGTGGGCAGACCTTACCGCAGAAGAGCTGAAGGGACTTAAAGCCTTGGTTTCAAGCGATAAGTCCGCAAAGAGAACGGCAAGAAAATGATAACGATACTGAGAAACAAAGACATTTCCGATAAACTGGTGTTTGAGGCAAAGGACGACAATACCCCGGTAGGAACTGTTACCTGCACCACAGACGGAGAAACGCTGTTTGTCGAAACACTTGAAACACCGTACATAATGCTTGTTGACGGACTTATGAGAACGGTTATGAACTACGCTCTCAATCACTATATAAATAAGTGTACCGTAAATATGCAGTCGGAAACGGTATGGAATGAACTTCTGAAACATGGTTTTGTGCAAAACAACGATAATCACATCTCAGACATTGATAATTTTTTCACATCTCATAAAAGTTGCAAAAAATAGCGAATTTCGCTTGTTATTAAAGCCGAAATGCGCTATAATTATACTTGAATATGATGTGCCCACGGGCATAATTATACAACGGCGGTCGGCGCTTGTTTCAGCAGCTTACCGCTTCACAGAAAAGCGAGAACGGAGGAATTCTGGCAATGAAGAAAACAATTGCTGAAATGGAGCAGACAGCCGCTAGCGAAGCAACAAACAAGCTCATCTCTCTGTTTGACGAGGACAGTTTTGTCGAGCTTGGCAAATTTGTCGGCGCAAACGGTGAAAAGACAGGCGTTGTAAGCGGTTACGGCTATGTTGACGGTGCTGTAGTGTATGCTTATGCACAGGATACAAGCGTTAATGCAGGTGCGGTAAACACTGCGGCAGCTCTCAAGATCAAGAAGGTTTATGAGCTGGCACTTAAGAACGGCGCTCCTGTTATCGGTATCTTTGACTCAAAGGGCGGAGATATCAAGGAAGGTATGAAGACACTCGGTGCATACGGTGAGATAGCTAAGATGAGTGCGGCACTTTCAGGTGCTGTTCCCCAGATAGCTGTTGTAGACGGTCTTTGCGCAGGCACAGCTGCTATGATAGCATGTATGGCAGACGTAGTTATTATGACAGAAAAATCAGAGCTGTTCATGACAGCACCTTTTACAGCTGACGACAAGACAACAGGTGCCGGTACAGCCGAGAATGCCGCTAAGTCCGGTGTAGCCGCTATCCTCGCAAAGGACAGCGATGAAGCTATAGCAAAGGCTAAGCAGTTACTGACCGTTCTCCCTGCAAACAATCTTGAAACAGCAGGAAACGATTATTATATTGAAAACGACGCAGCAGTTTCGGCTGACCTCAAGGGTGCAGACCTTATAAACGCTGTTGCCGATAAGGAAAGCGTTATCGAGCTTTACAAGCAGTTCGGTACATCAGCTGTTACAGCTCTTGCAAGCCTCAACTGGAGAACAGTAGGTTTTGTTGCTACAAACAACGGTGCTAAGCTGACAGCCGAGGACAGCGCTAAGATAGCACGTTTTGTTACACTTTGTGACGCTTATTCGATCCCCGTTATCACATTTGTTGACAGCGAAGGATTTGAAAAGTCAAGTGCGGCAGAACTCGCAGGAAGCATCCGCGACAGTGCAAAGCTTGCACAGGCTTATGCTTCTGCTACAACAGCAAAGATTGCAGTTGTAACAGGCAAGGCTTACGGCAGTGCTTATGTTGCACTTGCAAGTACAGCAGCAGGCAGTGACTTCACATTTGCATGGGAAGATGCTGTTATCGCTCCCACAACTCCCGAAGCGGCTGTTGTATTCTTAAACGGTGTTTCCGAAGACAATGCAAAGCAGGCTCAGGAATATGCAGAGAACGAGGCTGACGCATTCACAGCGGCAGCTAACGGATATGTTGACAGAGTTATCACGGCAGACGATACAAAGTCAGCTCTGACATCTGCAATTGAAGCGGCTTCTTCAAAGAGAGTCGTTGCTCCCGCAAAGAAGCACGTTAACTTCGTATATTAATCGACATAAGAAAGGAATTTTGTTATGAAAAGATACAATATCACAGTAAACGGTACCGCTTACGATGTAACCGTTGAAGAAACAGACGGCAGTGCAACTCCCGTAGCCGCACCCGCAGCAGTTCCCGCTCCCAAGAAGGCTGCAGCTCCCGCTGCTCCCGCAGGCGCACAGGGCGGCGTTAAGATAAACGCTCCCATGCCCGGTACGATCGTTGACGTTAAGCTCGCAGTAGGCGCTAAGGTTACAAACGGTACAGTAATCGCAGTTCTCGAAGCTATGAAGATGGAAAACGACGTTGTAGCAAGCTGTGACGGTACAATCGCAAGCATCAATGTTACAAAGGGTCAGTCTGTTGAAACAGGCACACTGATTGCAACAATCAATGCGTAACTCTTGACTGAAAGGAATAAATAAGGTTATGGCTAAAGTAGGAATTACCGAAACCGTACTGCGTGACGCTCATCAGTCGCTTATCGCAACCAGAATGACTACTGAAGAAATGCTCCCTATCCTTTCCACAATGGACAAGGTCGGCTATCATTCAGTTGAGTGCTGGGGCGGTGCTACATTTGACGCATGCTTACGTTTCTTGAATGAAGATCCCTGGGACAGACTGCGTACATTAAGACGTGAAATGCCTCACACAAAGTTACAGATGCTCTTCAGAGGACAGAATATGCTCGGTTACCGTCACTATGCTGACGACGTACTCGAATACTTTGTTCAGAAGTCTGTAGCAAACGGTATTGATATAATCAGAATTTTCGATGCCCTCAACGATATAAGAAACCTTGAAACAGCTGTTAAGGCTGCCAAGAAAGAGGGCGCACACGCTCAGATAGCTATTTCTTACACACTCGGTGAAGTATTCACAGAACAGTACTACATCGACTATGCAAAGAGAATAGAAGAAGCCGGTGCGGATTCTATCTGTATCAAGGATATGGCTGCTCTGCTTACTCCCTATGAAACAGAAAGACTTGTAAAGGCACTCAAGGGCGCTGTAAATATCCCGATCCAGCTCCATACACACTACACATCAGGTCTTGCATCTATGTGTCTGTTAAAGGGTATCGAATCAGGCGTTGACGTAATCGACACAGCAATGTCACCCTTAGCGCTCGGTACATCACACGCTCCCACAGAGTCAATGGTTGCCGCATTACAGGGTACAGAATACGATACAGGACTTGACTTAAAGCTCCTCACAGAGATAAGAGATTACTTCATGAAGCTCCGCAAGAAGTACATCGACAGCGGTCTGCTTGATCCCAAGCTCCTCGCAGTTGACGCTAACGCTCTTATTTACCAGGTTCCCGGCGGTATGCTTTCTAACCTTCTTTCACAGCTCAAGCAGGCAGGTAAGTCTGACAAGTTTGAAGAAGTTCTCAAGGAAGTTCCGCGTGTAAGAGCAGACGCAGGTTTCCCGCCTCTGGTTACACCTACATCACAGATCGTTGGTACACAGGCTGTATTCAATGTAATTCTCGGTGAGCGTTACAAGACAGTTACAAAGGAATTCAAGGGACTTGTAAAGGGTAGCTACGGTAAGACACCCGCTCCTATCGATCCTGAATTCAGAAAGAAGATCCTCGGTGACGAACAGCCTATCGAATGCCGTCCCGCAGATCTCATCGAACCTGAGCTTGAAAAGCTGAAGGCTGAATGTGCTAAGTGGTCACAGCAGGATGAGGACGTATTAAGCTACGCTATGTTCGGACAGGTAGCTGAAAAGTTCTTTGAAAAGCGTAAGGACAAGCAGCTTGGCATTGACGCTGAACACGCTGACAAGGCTAACAAGGTAATGCCCGTATAATTTAAACTTAACTGTGGCAGGTTGAAATACACCTGCCGTTTTTGATAACCAGAAAAGGACAGAAATATGAACAGACGCAGACGCACAGACGAACCCGTAAAGAATATCCACAGAGAAACCGAATATCACACTGTAGTAACCGATGACGGAACGCAGGACGAGGGCTTTAACTGCAAAGCCTGCGGAAAGTTTATCACTGTAAAGGACTGTGGCACGAATAACCGTAACCACTGCCCTCACTGTTTATCAAGCATTCATCTCGACAATATACCGGGTGACCGCTCGGCAGACTGCGGCGGTATCATGGAGCCTATCAGCATATATGTCCGTCCTGACGGCGAATGGGCGCTGATACACCGTTGCAAGAAATGCGGTGAGCTGAAAATCAACAGAATAGCGGCTGACGATAACGAGTATCTTCTGCTATCACTGGCGTGCAAACCCCTTGCTAATCCGCCATTCCCGCTCAGCGCTTTATCAACACCTTTCGGCAAGGATAATAAGTAATAATATGTACAAACCGCCCTGTGCAATTTACACAAGGCGGTTTTTCTATATCGGATTACGGTATACGATATACAAAAAGCCCACGCACCGAAATGCGTGGGCTTATGTTACATATTAATGTAATTTACCGTGAACAGAAATTACTTTCTCTTCTTAGCAACGATAACTGCACCTGCAGCTACGATAGCAACGCCTGCAACAGCTGCTACGCCTTCAACACCTGTATTTGTGTTGTCCTTTGTAGAATCGCCTGTTGTAGGAGCTTCTGTAGCGGGAGCCTCTGTGTCAGCAGGAGCTTCTGTATCAGCGGGAGTTTCGTTACCGCCGAGGATAGCGTCGATACCTGAGATTGTGAATGTAACATTCAGGCCCTCATTGAAGTAGATGTCCGAAACCTTTAAAGGAGCGTCAGCCTTTGTATCACCGTACTCGTTGTAAAGTTCGATACGGAGCTTGCCGTTACCTTCGATATCACCGAAGAGAATCTTGCTTGAATCAACAGCGATCTCTGTTGTTTCGCCGTCCTTAACCTGTGTGATCTTAACGTCGGTTACGTTAATGCCCTTAGACTTAGCAAATTCCATCTTCTCAGCGCCGGTCTTGAGGTCAGCATTACCTTCAGCGTCAGCACCTATGCCTAAATCCTTAGCGAGATCTACAATATCAACATTGAAAACCACGGCACCCTCAGCTGTTACAGCTGCCATTGTTTCTTCGCCTGTTTCTTCATCAACAGCAGAAGCCTTGATGTCAGCGATAGATACTGTGTATGTACCGTCCTTAGTAACTTCTGCAGTGCCTGCTGTCCACTCTGTGACTGTACCGTCTGTGCCTTCTGTGTGGCCGGTAGCATCCATAATTGAGGGATACCAGTCAGCGTCAGCGTACATAACGGATGCATCATACTGTGCTGATGCTGCAACAGCCATTGTACCTGCTACTGATGTAGCGATGATACCAGCCATAATTTTTCTTAACTTCATTTTAATGTCCTCCATTAATTTCGTTTTGCGTTTGCACAAATATAAAATTTGCTATCTTCATTATAAATGAAAACGTTTTTATAATCAATAGGCAATGTCAACAAAGCAAGTTTGAATTTTTGTGAAATGTGTACAAACAACATACTTCAATTTCCATATTTTCACCTATTGTAACATTGTTACACGAAAAATTAAGTAAACTTTCTGCTAAAACAGCTTAAATATCATAATTTGCCATCGGTTTACATCATTTAAAACGGTTAAAATAATATAGAGAACAAAACAAAAAACACGAAACAATAAAAATTTTCAAAAAGGTATTGCAATTATGTCCGGAATAATGTAAAATATAATAGATAGAATATGGGGCTGAGAGAAAACTCAATTGACTTTCAGCGGCGGTATATTCCGCATAACCCGATAAAATATACGGAGGTATTTTAAAATATGATCACAGCAGGCGATTTCAGAAACGGCATGACCTTTGAAGAGGACGGCAACGTAATGCAGATCATTGAGTTCCAGCACGTAAAGCCCGGTAAAGGTGCCGCTTTCGTAAGAACCAAGATCAGAAACGTAATTACGGGTTCAGTAGTTGAAAAGTCCTACAACCCCACAGCTAAGTTCCCTACAGCTTACGTTGAAAGAAAGGATATGGAGTACACCTACAACGACGGTGACCTTTATCACTTCATGGATTCAGAAACATACGAAGATGTTCCGATAAACAAGGCAGAACTTTCAGACAACTTCAAGTTTGTAAAGGAAAACATGGTATGTAAAATTCTCTCTTACAAGGGTAAGGTATTCGGCGTAGAGCCCCCCAACTTTGTAGAGCTTGAAATTACAGATACAGATCCCGGCTTCAGAGGCGATACAGCTACTAACGTAACTAAGCCCGCTACTCTTGAAACAGGTGCAGAGATCCGTGTTCCTCTGTTCGTAGAGATCGGCGACATTATCCGTATCGATACAAGAACAGGCGAATATATGGAGCGTGTTACAAACAAGTAATTGCAGACAGTAAAAGGAGGATTTTTACTATGACAGTTGCAGAAAAAGTATCATACATCAAGGGACTTGCAGAAGGTCTCGGTGTAGATGATTCAACAAAGGAAGGCAAAGTGCTCGCAGCTATCGTTGATGTACTTGACGATATTGCACTGACACTCGGCGATATAGACGAAGAACTGAACGACGTGGCTGACGTTATGACAGATATGGAAGAAAGCGTTGACTGCCTCGAAGATGTTGTTTACGGCGAAGACGATGACGATTACGATGACTGTGATTGTGACGACTGCTGTGACGAGGATGACTTCGACGATGATATGTATGAAGTAACCTGCCCCAACTGCGGCAACACTATCACTGTTGACTTTGATGTGATCCAGTCAGGTGAGATTCCCTGCCCCAACTGCGGTGAAACACTTGAGTTTGACCTCAGCTGCTTAGATGACGAGGAATGCGACTGCGGTTGCCACCACGACCACGAATAATTGATATTACAGTAACCGCCGAGCGTAAAGCACGGCGGTTATTTTTTACGCTGTAAAATGGACAAATTAAGTCTTTTTTAGTAGCCTGCCTTGATTTTTCGTCATAATAGTGGTATACTTACAACATAAACGGCATAGCCGACTGAAAGGAAACGATTTTATGAGCGGATGTACTCACGACTGCAGTTCATGTTCTCAGAGCTGTGGCGAAAGAACGGCACCTCAGAGCTTTCTCGAAAAGCCACACGAGCTGTCGCATATAAAGAAAGTAATAGGAATAGTAAGCGGTAAGGGCGGCGTCGGCAAGTCGATGGTCACTTCGCTGATGGCTGTAACAATGCAGAGAAAAGGCTTTAAGACAGCCGTACTCGACGCAGATATAACAGGTCCGTCTATCCCCAAGGCTTTCGGGCTTCACGAAAAGGCAACAGGCGACAATACGGGTATCTACCCTGTTATGACAAAGACCGGTATTGAGGTAATGTCAGTAAATCTGCTTTTACCCGACGAAACCGATCCCGTTGTATGGAGAGGTCCTGTCATTGCAAATACAGTAAAGCAGTTCTGGACTGATGTTATCTGGAATGATGTAGACTATATGTTTGTTGATATGCCGCCCGGAACAGGCGACGTTCCGCTGACTGTGTTCCAGTCACTGCCTATAGACGGAATTATCGTTGTAACATCTCCCCAGGAACTTGTTTCGATGATTGTCGGCAAAGCTGTAAAAATGGCTGAAATGATGAACGTACCGGTACTCGGCATTGTAGAAAATATGTCATACTATGAATGCCCCGACTGCAAGTCACGTCACAGCATTTTCGGTGAAAGCCATATTGAAGAAGTTGCCGCAAAGTACGATATCAAGAATATCGCAAGAATGCCCATCAACCCGAAATTAGCGGCGGCTTGCGATAAAGGACTTATTGAGCTTTACGAGGGCAACTGGCTTGACGAAACAGCCGATATGCTCGAAAAGCTGTAATCCATTTTTAAACATCATGACCGCAGACATGTTCTGCGGTTTTGAATATCCGTATTGTCAACCGCATATTGCTTTTGGTTGACAGTGAAAGGTAATTCTCAGCATGAAATTAAAAGAACAGGTTCTGCTTATACTTATGAGCAGTAAAGGCGAATATGTATCGGGAGAGGATATATCTAAACAGCTGTACGTCAGCCGTAATGCCATCTGGAAAGCTATAAACACTTTGCGGGCAGACGGGTTTATAATTGACGCCGTACAGAATAAAGGCTACCTGCTGTCCGGCGGAGAAACCGATGATTTCACCCGTTACGGTACGCTCAGGATAAGACAGCTTCTGAAAAAATCAGCCGCTGATGCTGATATAACTATAAAAGACACCGTAACCTCAACGAACACGCTTCTCCGCTCTTCTGCCGAAAACGGCGCTCCCGACAAGACAGTGCTTATCGCAAACGAGCAGACAGAGGGCAGGGGCAGACACGGAAAAAGCTTCTACTCCCCCGCCGACAGCGGTATTTATATGTCTATACTTCTCCGCCCCGACTTCAAAGCCGATAAAGCTTTTTTCATCACCGCAGGTGCGGCTGTATCGGTCGTAAGAGCAATTAAAAAGGTATGCGGAATAGATGCAGGTATCAAGTGGGTAAATGATATAATGCTTGACGGAAAGAAAATCTGCGGTATTCTTACAGAAGCGGTAACAGATTTTGAAAGCGGAAGTCTGCAGTATGCCGTAATGGGACTTGGTATCAATATCAGCCGTCCCAAAGGCGGCTTTCCGTCCGAGATCTCCGACATTGCCTCCAGCCTTTATTCAGATGAGGTTGCGGGCAATGAGCTCAAATGCTCTTTGTCTGCCGAAATTCTGAACAACTTCTTTGACATCTATAGCCATACTTCGATTGAAAAACTGATAGATGAATACAAGCGTTATTCGGTGGTACTCGGAAAGCGGATAAAAGTTATATCGTCAAATGAAGAATACTATGCTACCGCAATCGATATTGACGCAAACGCACGTCTTATAGTAAGAGACAGCGCGGGAAATATACACACATTATCCTCTGCCGAGGTTTCGGTCAGAGAGGGACAGGGGTTATAATGAACAAATTACTGAATCATCTGCGTATACGCAGTGAACGACTATACATAACACTGAAAACTTTTTTCAAGTGGCTTGTGCTGTCGGGAATAACCGGACTTTGCTGCGGTGTTATCGGCTCGCTGTTCCATCTGTGTATGGAATTTGCCACAGAGTTCCGCACAGGGCATTCATTTATGGTGTACTTTCTGCCGATAGCCGGACTTGCAATCGTATTCCTTTATAGTATCTGCGGACTGAAAAACGATCCCGGTACTAATATAATAATCACATCGATAAGAACCGAAGGTAAAATTCCTGTCAGAATGGCACCGCTTATATTCATCTCCGCTTTCATCACTCATCTGTTCGGCGGTTCGGCAGGACGTGAGGGTGCGGCGCTCCAGATAGGCGGCGGACTTTCGGCTGAAATTGCCAGAATACTCAAGATGGACGAGCGCAACGGAAATCTGCTTGTTATGTGCGGCATGAGCGGACTGTTCTCCGCTCTTTTCGGAACACCGGTCACCGCAACTTTCTTTGCGATGGAGGTAATCAGCGTCGGAGTATTCTACTACTCCGCTATTGTTCCGTGCTTCTTCTCCGCTGTTGTGGCACTGGGCATATCACGGCTGTTCGGAATTATACCGGTTGTTTATAAAATCCCGGTACCTGAGGTCAACATCGTAAATGTAGCGTTTGCTATGATATTGGGCGTAGGTACAGCTCTGCTCAGCATAATATTCTGCTTTTCACTGCACAAGCTGTCAAAGCTGTTATCATCGAAGATAAAAAACAGCTATATCAGGATCTTTGCCTGCGGCTGTGTTATCGTGATACTGACGCTGATATTCGGCACGGATTATAATGGTGCGGGAATGAACATCATAATGGACGCTATGACAGGCACTACACGCCCCGAAGCGTTCGCACTGAAGCTTGTATTTACCGTCATCACTATAGCAGGCGGTTATAAAGGCGGCGAGATAGTACCGTCATTCTTTATCGGAGCAACGTTCGGCAATCTGTTCGGAACGCTTTTCGGTCTGCCGCCGCAGTTCACCGCCGCACTGGGACTTGTTTCGCTGTTCTGCGGAGTGGTAAACTGCCCCGTAACTTCTCTTCTTCTCAGTATTGAGCTGTTCGGCGGAGAGGGAATTATCTTCTTTGCCGCCGCCTGCTCGGTAAGCTATATATTATCCGGCTACTACGGACTTTACACGGGTCAGAAGATAATGTATTCAAAGCTTCACAGCAAGTACATAAACAGACATACAAAATAAGGAGCTTTCCTATGGAATACGCATTTTCAGAAAACACCGACATTAAGGTATCAAGGGTCCGCCTTGGCTGTATGAGTTTCGGCAAGGCGGGGCTTATGCACGACTGGACGCTTGACGAAAAGCAGAGCGAGGAAATGATACACTATGCGCTTGACAATGGTATCAACTTCTTTGATACCGCAAACTGCTAATTAATATAAGAGATTTTTAACAGTCTGAGCCCCGTCTGTATAACAGACGGGGCTCAATTTGTATTGTATTGACTCTTTATCCTTTATATCTTTTAAGGATTGAAATTACCCTTATATATTCCTTCCCTGCACAAGCAAGAAGTTTCTGCGCGCTGTTATAGTCGCTTCTGCGTAAATCTTCGGTAATTTCATCAAATACAGAACGTAATTTTTCGAAACCGAGATTTGCGGCTATTCCCTTCATAGTATGAGCCGCTCTGAATGCCTTTTCAACCGAATGTTCATTCATCGCGCCGACAAACGCCGCAAAATGCTCGTCGTACAGGAACTCGCATATTGCAGGTTCAACACTTTCCTCATCGCACTCAAGGCGCTGTATCACGCTGTCATAGTCTTCTCCGAGCAGTTCATAGCATTCCCTCATAGTGAGGTTTTTTCTGCCGATATAACCTAACACTGCGGCTTTCAGCTTTTTCGATTCTACCGGTTTTGCTAGATATTCGTTCATACCTGCCTGCTGGGTCTTTATCTTATCATCGGTAAAAGCGTTTGCAGTCAGTGCGATTATCGGAACTGATATTGCGTCCGGACGGCTGAGTGTGCGTATTGTTTTTGCCGCTTCAAGTCCGTCCATAACCAGCATCATAATATCCATCAGAATCACATCAACCGAATAAGGCTCAGAACCTTCAAACGTTTCAACGGCTTCTTTTCCGTTCCAAGCCTTTATCACCGTTGCACCCTCGTTTTTAAGCATAAACTCGGTGATTTCCATATTCAGCTCGTTATCCTCTGTGAGAAGAACAGTCACGCCGTCAAGCGAACGATCCTCTACTACTATTTCCTGCTTTGATTCTGCCGGCTTTGTCGTATCTATATCCAAGGGAAGATTTACCGTAAATGTTGTGCCGATATTTTGCTTGCTTTCACACTCGATAGTACCGCCCATCTTGGCTGTAAGTCTTTTAGCAATGGCAAGACCAAGACCTGTACCCTGATATGATGTTCTGGCACTTTCTTTTTCCTGACGGAACGGCTCAAACATAACCTTCTGGAACTCCTCGCCCATACCGATACCGTTATCTTCGCATTTTATGCTCAGCATTGCGGTTTTTCCGTTATCCGTAACCGATAGTTCTTTGCAGGAAACTTTTACATATCCGCCGTCTCTTCCGTATTTGACCGCATTGCCGATTATATTCATAAGTACCCGCTTGACGTGGAGCGGACTGCCTATCAGCCTGTTATGTATATTCTCGCACTTTTCGACAGTCAATGAGATATTGTGCTTATAGGCATTCTGTTCGTTGAGCATCACTATTTCATCAAATATGTCGTATATATCAAACGGCTCATATTCAAGTACTATCTCACCCGATTCAAGCTTATTCATATCAAGAATATCGTTGACAAGGTCCAGCAGATATCCTGACGCTACCCACATCTTCCGGCGGCATTCTTTCTGCTTTTCCGGGTTGTCCGCATTCTTATCCGCTATCTCTATCATACCGCGTATGCCGTTTATCGGCGTTCTGATATCGTGGCTCATACGCCGCAGAAAATCACTCTTTGCGGCATTCGCACGTTTTGCCTCTTCTGCCGACTGAAGCAGTTTTTCATTATATTTTTCTTCCGCAATACGAGTTTCACGGATATGCTTTGCCTGTATTGCCCTGTAAAGCAGAATTGCCGCAGAGCAGATTATTATATAAATCGTTGTGGCAAGCGAAGTTGCTGTCCAGCGGCTGATATAGACATCACCTGCCGGATAATATACATAGATGTAATAACTCTTGCACTTATCCATTCCGCCATAGTACGAACCTTCGCTGTCAGATATAAGTAAAAAGTCGTTTGAATCATCGCCTTTTGATGCGTAGCTGTCCAGTATCTCACAGTCTGTAACCGCTTTTCCGCTGTACTTTTCATTGTTTGACGCTATTACGCTGTTTTTGTCGGTAATGATAATGCTTCCGTTCATCGTAAGCTTAAATCCTGACAGCAATGAATCCAGCGTCGGTTGACCGTTGTCTATTACAGACTTTGTCTGTCTGAGATATGTGAATACTATACCCTTTTTATCTGTACGGGCAACCACCGCAAAATCATAATAATAATCCTTGTTGCTTTCCGTACCGGATGGAGAAGTGTGCATTCTGTCCGCATATATCCTGATCGGTTCGTCGGCAATGCTCAGTATATTATCCTGCTGAATAAAGCTTTTCCATTCGTTATATCCGGTGTTATCGCTGTAGATCTCGTTGTCAAGCTCGCCTTTTTCATCAAGTACCATAATTCCGGTAAGATTATGATTACTGATAAAGCGCTTCATCATATTGTCGGAACAATCATTGAAGTCGTGAATATCACGGCTTATATCCTTTGTCTTATCAATAATGCGGAAAAGGCTTTTTGCGAGATCGGACGATGTTATCTCATCGTACCGTATGCACTGATTCTTAATATACTCTATCGTTTCGACAGTAAAGTTTTTTGCATTTTCCGTATTATTGTACGAAAACAACGTGAAAACACAGCCGACCAGTATAATACCCACTATAACCATTCCGAAAATATGTTTAGGGAAAAACAGTTTTTTATTCTTATTATTCAAGCGCTATCCCTCCAAATGCCGCACCGGCATCAAGTCCGTATTTTTCGGCAATTTTGGCAATTGTTCCGTCTTTCATCATATCGTTCAGCACAGATTTAAGCCTTTTCGGAATTTCTGTATTATTTTCTTTATAAAAAGCTACACCGAGTTTTGAAATCAGTAAGTTTTCATCAAGCAATCTGTATTTTCCTTTTTCTTCATTAACAAGCTGACGGAGCATATACTCATGACCTGCTATTGCATCTACATATTTTTTATTCAGCGCCGCAAATATGTAATCTATTTTTACAAAACAATATAAATTACCTACTTGCGGCATACCGTTGTTTTTATCTGACAATAATTCCTCAGGCTTTGAGCTTGACTGTACCGCAACGCTTTTTCCGGCAAGGTCTGACAGCTTATAAATATCGCTGTCTGCTCTTACTGCAACCGCTTGCCTGCTATTCATATACGGTCCTACCCATTGATAAATATTTTCTCTGCCGTTCATTGAAAAGCAGCCCCACAGGCAGTCAACCTCTCCGTTAGCCAGATATTTAACCTTCTCATCCCATACAATATTTTTAAACTCCGCTTTATATCCCATTCTGGCGAAAGCTTCTGTTGCAATTTCAACATCTATGCCGGCGGAATTGCCGTTTTTATAGCTGAAATTGTATGGTTCATATTCATCGCTGCCTATAACTATGACCGGCAAATCGTTTATTGATGAATATGAATTATCCTGTGCACAGCCGACAAATAAAGAAACTGTTACAGCCACTATAGCGCAATTAAAAATCTTCTGTAAAATTCTCATTTTCATAAAATTCTTATCATTGAAATGTACCTGTGATTATGGTTTTCAGTAAATCAGCTTTTGAACTTAGCTTTGATCTCATCCTGTATATCAAGCATACACTCCGAAAGCTCCGGATTGAACGCACCGCATTCGCCGCCGAGTATCATACTTATTGCCTTCTCATGCGGGAATGCCTTTTTATACACACGTTCGCTGACAAGCGCGTCATATACATCCGCCACCGATACGACCTGTGCGGCTATCGGTATCTCGTCACCCTTGAGGGTAGATTATAATATCAAGTGCAACACTAAAAAATATGGACATCATACTCACTTTCGTGTAAAATGTAATTACCACAAAACAAAAGGCACGGAGGTAGAGTATGAAGTCCTATACACATTTTACACTATCTGAACGAAA
>JAGBHT010000037.1 GCA_017935365.1 Ruminiclostridium sp.
CAATTTGAGCGTTTCAAGAAATATATTTTTATAAAAAAGATTTATCCTATCAAATTGTACTTCCATAAGGCGCCTTTCCTTCTCATATCTCTTGTGTAGTATAAATATAATTCCTTATCTTAAGCCTTTCTCATTATAAAGATAAATTATGAGTGCTTCCATAAAACAATATTTGTTGATACATTACCGACGGAGCAATTTCAGACGATACTATACCTTCAAAAACATCTTTGGTTGTAGGACCAAAATTTTCATTGTTTCTTATTGCTGTTTTCCGTAATTTGTGTAGCAATACCAGATATAATCCTTTACATATTGCTGTAGCGTAACCGGTTCCTCGTTAAGTGAATTCCACCATTTGAATTTATCGTACTCAAACTGGAGATTCAACGCTTTTTTTACTGAAGGATATATCGGTAGTTGCCTGCCGCTGAGTTCATAAGCCTTTTGGGGACAAAAATCTTCGTAGTTGTCATTGGTGAATGCAAATATTCGTTTAAGCAGAATTTCTACAAGAAAGTTGTTAGGATGATTCTGCGAGTAGAACAACAATTGTTTTTGATAATTCTGTTCGATAACATCGCTGATGGAAATATCGCACTTCTTTTCACGTTCTTTTAGTTCGTTAATCGAATCTTCCGCATTTTTTACCACAAAGTCTTTTGAATAGAAATCATCGGAATTCAGCTTTTCAGCTATTTCCTCCGGCGACATTTTATCGACCATAGCGATAATGTTTGCGTCACCGTAAGGAAACGCTCCGTTCTGTAGCTTCGGGTCTTTGAAATGCGGATTTCTTGAATTATGTGTAACCTGCGGATAGTAGCCTTTAAAATAAGTATTAGGTATGCAAACTCTCTTTGCGTCCGGACGTAATCCTTTCAGTATTACAGAACTTGCAAGCATAGGCGAAAATTTATTTTCTTCCGATACATTCTGATATATCAGATAATCAATCTGAGATAAAAATCCATCAGAAAAACCGTTCTTCAGCTCATCGCCCCTGATATCCTGAACAGGCAGGATAGAAAGCACGATATATTCCGACATCAGTCGTTTTGAGGTGCAACACATACTGTTGATGGGCATAGTCTGACAATTTCCATAGCTTGACATAATTTTTCTGGAAAATAAGCGCTTTATCTCTGCCATCAGCGTAGCTACATCGTCACCCAGATAATCAGCAGTAGTTCTGAGTTTAACATAATTAAGCATATTTCCGTTGAATACCGAATAAATCCAGAACGGCAATACTCTTTTATCGTTATATCTGGGATCATTCATCTTCTTTTTCCAGTCCAATGTTGCTACAACAATCTGATCAGTTTGACTTGCGTCAGTTACATTATACACCGAACCGAACATATTGGTCATTTCTTTTTTATATTCTTCATCACAAATAACCGCAATTTCCGATTTTGCCGGGAAAAGCAAATAATTGAGACTGGCTTTTATATTATTGCTGTTTACAACGGACAACGGTGTCACTATATCCGGCTGAGCATTTGTTTCGCTAAGCAAGGTTCTGTTCTTGAATGCTTTGACCGTAATGTTTCCGGGTACAGTCGAAAGTACTTTTGAAAATTCCCAACCGGCTCTTGAATCCAGATAATCGGGGAAATTTTTCAGTACATCAGGACGAGGCTTATTAAGCTCTGCGTTTCCTGTAAAAACACCATTGCTGTACACCTGTACAGTATTATAGCATACGCTTCCGGGCAGGAACCAACCTCTTAAAGATAATTTTTTTGTAAACATATTATAAGTTGGTTTGCCGCTGATTCCGCCAGCTATTATTTTATGTATCTTAGTGTCGTAAATCACTGCCGATGTATTATGTTCATAACGTGTTACAGTAACACCCACAGGATCAAATTCAAAACAAACAGGCTCCGGATCTTTTTCTGCACCGTTTTTGATACGCTTCTCAAGTTCATCAAGTAATTCGTTTGTGACATTTGCAATATCAATATTACTGAAAAGTTCCGGCGAATAATCCCACCACTTGATTTTCAACAGACGTTCTGTTATATCATCGGAAAAACGCTTTCTTATAACTTTTGCGGGAACTCCTCCGACTATCGTATACGGTTCAACGTCCTTTGTTACAACCGCACCAGCTCCGATAATTGCTCCGTCTCCGATATTGACACCGCGCATTATCTTTGCGCCGGCACCGATCCATACATCATTGCCGATTGTAATCTTTTTATTTTTATCTAAAAATCGGTCATTGAATGATGAAGAAAAGTTGTATTTGTCATATACGGGGTCAATTTTATCCCATAGCATACCACAATTGAAAAAATTACTGCTTGAAATGCTGTCGACGGTGTGCATAGGCAGACCTATTTCAACATTAGGCGCAATTGAACAATATTTTCCGATTTTCTTAACGTACCGTATGCTGGCTTTCTCATTTATATAAGCATATTTGTCAACAATTTCCGCATCAATTTTTATACCCGGGTTTACAATAATACATGGCGCATAAATTCTGGTTTTACAAGTTGTGGCAAACGCTAAATCTGTGTCACTATCAATGTTCATTACTTCGTTGCCGGATATATCATAATACTTTACGCCGTTTAATTTCATAGTACACCGCCTGAATAAATCTGTATATCAATCCTCAAAGAATCTGTCTTCCAGCATAAGACACCAACAGTGGTAAATAGGCAGACAGTATTCCTGTATCATATATGTTTCGGTTTCGGGGACCTTTACTGCAATGTCGCATATTTCTGCGAGCTTGCCGCCTTTTTCACCGGTAAAGGCTATTGTTGTTATACCTTTTGCTTTAGCTGTAACAGCCGCATAAAGAATATTCTTTGAATTGCCTGATGTTGAGATGCCCAGGAAAACATCTCCTTTTCTGCCGTAGCCGTTCAGCTGTTGTGCAACGCACATAAGTCCGTCAACATCGTTAAGAAACGCTGTGCCGAGCGCTGTATGACCTACAAGCGAAATGCAGGGAAGCGCACCTTGTAACTTGCCGGC
Organism: Ruminiclostridium sp.; assembly: GCA_017935365.1. Classification (GTDB taxonomy): domain Bacteria; phylum Bacillota; class Clostridia; order Oscillospirales; family Ruminococcaceae; genus Ruminiclostridium_E. Next base: position 3,001 of record JAGBHT010000037.1, read on the forward strand.
AAGTTCTGCACCCATAACAGGGTCAACAGCTGTCAGCGCGTCCTGTTCAGCTTTTGAAAGTCTGCGCTTAAACTTGAATCCTTTCATAAGCTCTCCGGCAATATGTTCGCAGTCTGCGGCACTTCCGCCGTTTCCGCCGAGAAGAAGTTTACCGCCGTTTTCGTATGACTTTTCCATTGCATCGTATGCGGAGATTATCTGAGCTTTGATCACTGCCAGTGCAGGATAACGCTCCAGTAGTAAATCAATATGCTTGTTAAGTTTTTCTGTCACGGTGATCCTCCTTACTCAAGACCGAGAGCAAATTCATAAAGTGAAGAACAATCGATATCTGCTCCGCTGTCGCTGTCATTTCCGATAAACGCAGTTTTGCAACCTGCGTTTTTTCCTGTCTGTACATCGGTTTTGGCATCGCCTACAAACCACGACGAGGAAATATCTATATTAAAATCTTCCGCCGCACGTTTTACAAGCCCTGTTGACGGTTTGCGACATTCGCACTTTATCTTGAGTTCCGGCACTTCGCCATCAAATCCCTTATCCGGATGATGCGGGCAGAAATAAATACCGTCTATATATGCCCCCTCTTCGCCAAGCAGTGATTCCATTTTGTTATGTATCATGTCAAGCTCGTCAAATGTAACCTCTCCGCGGGCAATTACGGGCTGATTTGTAATAACGACCGCAAGATAGCCTTTACTGTTTATCAGTCTGATCGCTTTGGCGGCATCGGGCAGAAGTCTGAAGTCATCTATGTCCGTCAGAAATCCCACATATTCATTTATAGTGCCGTCACGATCAAGGAACACCGCCTTTTGCCTGTGTGACAGATTCCTGCTTTCGGGTTTTCCGTTTTCTATATCTTTTGTGACCGATTCGTACCGGTCGGGAGTTCCCATATCAACCACATATTCCGGTGATTTATATGAGTACAGCTTTCCGGTATTGACAAGCGGACGTAATACATCTCTGTCAAGGTCAAGCTTTTTTTCTTCCCTGAACAGATGCGCAGTTGCGGGGTCGGTGAAAATTCTGTCAGACAGAAGATGAATGCCGGCGTTGACAAGATTTTTCATCCAGCCGCGCTCTTCCTCTTTTGTTTTCCATGCGGTGATCATTCCGTTGCGGTCTGCCGCAATAAGGGAACTGTCATACGGATGTGCATTGGGGTGAGTGAACAGAGTGGCAAGCGCTCCGTTTTTTCTGTGGAAAGCAAGCATACGGTTGATGTCGATATCAAATATGATATCACCGTTTATCAGGAAGAAATCATCGTTTATCTTTCCGGCAAAACGCGACAAAGCGCCTGCTGTTCCGAGCGGAACATCTTCCATTTCATATGCGATATTCACACCGAATTTGCTTCCGTCACCGAAGTAGTCCCTTACAACTTCCCTGAGATGTCCGCAAACCAGCACAAACTCAGATATTCCCTGTTTTTTCAGATTTTCTATCTGATACTGCAATATAGGTTTACCGAGAATCGGAATCATCGGTTTCGGCACTTGCGAATTGACAGAAGCTATGCGTGTGCCTTTACCGCCTGCCATAATTATTGCTTTCATATTTTCACCTGTCCTGATTTTTATATCTGATAATCCTCTGCATCAAAATAAATAACTCTTGTACCGCTGTCTTCAAATCTGAACGGTATATACAGGAGTTTATCAAGCGCCTGCATTACTGCCTGCCTTTTTTCGGGTTCAACGTAGAACACGAAAAATCCGCCTCCGCCTGCGCCGAGGAGCTTTCCGCCCAGAGCACCTGCGCTCATTGCCTTTTCATATATCTCATCAAGTGAATTTGTCGATATTCTTGTTGTAATTCCTCTTTTCAGTTTCCAGGTATGGTCAAGCAGTCTTCCGAAATCGTTAAGATCGCTGTTTTTATCCGTGAGAATTCCCTGAGCTGTGTCAACAAGCGAATACATCTCAAGCAGCTGAGCAGTCTTGTCTTTGAGAACCGCCTGTGTTGATGTCTGGATATCCGAAGAAAACCTTGAAAAACCGGTAAAGAACATCATAAGGTTATCGTTAAGCTTCTCCTTGCGTTCATTACTCATCACAACCGGAGTTACCTGATAACCGTCGGCAGAAAAGTCGATTCTGTTGAAACCGCCGAACGCAACAGCGATCTGATCCTGCACTCCGCCTGCTTCATTGCAAAGTTCACGTTCAAGATATATTGCGTCATCGGCAAGCTCCCGCTTGCTTTTATACTTTCCTTTAAGCGAGTAAAAGGCATTCAGCATACCCACGGCAAACGAACTGCTTGTTCCGAGGCCTGACTTTGCAGGAAGATCCGCTTCGTATGTAAGTCTTATATCACGCATATCAAGATATCTCATACATTCTCTTATTGACGGATGGTTTATCTCATCTATGTTCTTTACTCTTTCTATTTTAGAATAGGAAAGCTCGGTTGAATATTCAAAAAACGGCGGAAGGTGACGGACATTGACATAGCAGTATTTATCAAACGTTGTTGAAATTACAGCACCGCCATGCTCCTTGTAAAACCCGGGGAAATCCGTTCCGCCTCCGAAAAACGACATTCTGAAAGGTGTCTGCGTAATAACCATTATACTTGTCCTCCTGGTTTAAAAAATCGTAGTATGCGCATTGGGATCGCGCCAATCATCGTTTAGGTGACTTCTGAACATTGTATCCAGCTTATCAGCGCAGATTCTGAAATTAGCAAGTTCGTAAACGGATTCTTTCAGATTCTCATAACTGATATTGTTACGGATATGCTCCACAAGCTTTTTCTTCATATCCGCAGGATCGGCATAGTTGCAGAAAACAATACCGTTGCCGGCAGTTTCTTCAAGTACGGGAAGATCATACGCAAAACATATTGTATTACAGTACTGTGCTTCGATAGGCGGTGTACCGTATCCTTCAAAATACGACGGGAAAAGCATATATTTTGCTTTCTTTATTTCCGTGAACTTTTCCTCGTCCGTAAGCTGTATCTTGATTTCATAGTCCACACCATAACGCTCTTTCAGCTGGTCAAGTTTTGCCACATAATTCTTGTATGTGTCATCAATCTTGCCGGTGCCGTACAACAGCACAAGCTTGTATCCTGCAAGCGATTCATCTATCATCTCAAGAATATCATAACTTCCTTTATATTTATCGTTAAGACGGATAAAAGCAACTATGTTATTTTCCTTCGGCACATCGGGAACATTATCAGCCGCAACTGTATTGACAGTAGGATACCAATAATCAAATGTGGTATACGACGGATTTACAAGATAATATTCCTTTGCATATTTCATTGATTCAAGATCGCTGGAAAGGATCATACAGCCGTCCTTGCAGACATTTCTCCAAGGGAGCCACAACTCATCGGGCAATTCATTGTCAAGGTATTTATTCACCCAGTTACCCGATTCAAAATTAACAAGAACAAGCTTTGCATTCATCTTTATCGCAAAATTACGCGCCCTGAGATAGAACGTTTCATTTCTGTCACGATGAGGAACAATTATCAGATAATCAAGCTCCGTTTCACCCGGAATATCGATATTAGAAGGATCGAGTTTTATAAACTCTATCGGGTTATCAAGGCCTGAATCTTTCATCGCGTCCTTGAAAATAGGCATATTATTAGCTATGAAGTATACCTTGTTTCCTTTATAGCTGAGACTCTCGGCAAGATTCCATGCATGGGATCTTCCGCCGGAGTAATAGTTTGCAGGCATCGAAGCGATTACCGCAACCTTCATTTTCTTATTTCTGTCGTTGGTTATTATAGGACGATTGCCGAAAATCTCATCGAAAATCAGACGTGTTTGTGATATATCGCGTCCCCAGTTTCCTGCTTTATTCGACTTATCATCAAAAAGGTAATACTTGTTGAGCTGGGCGGTATGTCTTATGAATGCCTTTTTCTGTTCGCTTGTATAACCGTTGTTAACAGCCTTTTCAAGGGTTTCGGAAAGTCCGGCATTATTATAACATTCATACGCACAGCCTTTTCCCTTCAGCTGATTATATCCAAGCATTACAACCGGCTTTTCTCTTATAAGAGCCACATACGCCGCTTGTGAAAGGATGGTTACGCATACGGTCGCAAGGTCTATAAGCTTATTGATATCCACATTGTTGGCAATTATCGTACCGGAAGCGAATTTGTTACTGCAACCGTACATCTGCATAATTGTCGGGTGTGGCTTATAGATAAAGTTATAGCCCTTTTTCCTGCACACTGCCTCTATTGCCAATGCGGCATCGTTGCTTGTCTTATATACGGGAGAATGATACCTGCATGTGTTTTCGGTATACGGATACATACCCGATTCAAAGTCGTTCTGACCGAAATATATAACTGTGGGCTTTCTGGGATCAAGTTTGCTCTTGATTATGTCAAGCTCGTTGTTTATCGGCTGGGGATTACGGTTAAGCCCCGTGCGCTTAAGCTCATCGAGCAATTTGCCTGCTTCCTCTTCTTCAGCCGCAGTGACTTCACGGCTAACAAAATTCTCGCTTTCATCGGCAACGCGGCTCTCGCCCATCTGTCCTTTATCTTCCAGACATAACGTGCCGGGCAATACTCCGAATTCAAAGAAACGTACCGGGATTCCGCGTTCCTTACATATATTGAAGAGAAGGAAATGCATAGATGTGAATTCGTTCCATAAAACAAATGTCACAGGAGCATTGTCCTTTGTATATACGTCAATCAGCTTATTGTAATATCTGTAAAGATATTGAGTAAGGTACTTCGGGTAATTTTTCCCCATATTTTTAAATCTTGCCGTTATACCCTCGACCGTTTCTTTGAGATATGGCTTTGATGAAATAAATCTTTCAAGCTCCTTGTCCGTCGGCATATCTATGCCGATGTGGAAACTGTTGGACATAGGCACATAGTGGAGCGTCTTGCAATCGATTCGTATCTTCTTTCTGAGAATATTTCCGGTTACATACGGTGCCTCAGAAATGAAAAGGAAATCATATTCGGGGATATGCGCGGCAATGCTGTTTATATAATTACAGGTACCTTTATCAAACGCCGCATTATGACCGCAGAATATTACAGTCGGACGCAACCTGTATCTGAGATCGTCAGACACAGTGCGGATCGAATGCTCGAAATCGTCAAACACTTTCTGCACGTCGGCGTTGATTAATTTTTCGTGCTTTACAGTACATATTATCTTTTTTATTATACCGGCACCGAAACGCCATGCCCATTTGAACGGAGGTAATATGCCGTGATCACGGAGCCACGCATATACTGTTTCACGGAACTGAGAATGAACGGGAGCGTACGCAACAGAGGGTTGCGCTGTTTTTTTAGCTGCGGGAGATCCGCATATGCGCTTGTACATCGCGGCATAAGCATTTTCTGCTTTAGGACGCAGGAATGTGCTGTCTTCAAATCTGATATCAGTGAACAGTTCCGCATCACTGCGCGGCATCTTTTCAAGCATTCTGCGGTAAAATTCAAAATATGAAACAAAATCAAAATCAAGTTCTCTGATATATTCTCCCAATACAGAAACAAAGCTCTCCGTGTATTCAACGCTCTGATTCTGGATAAGATCTATTTTATCGGAAAAATAATGCTTTTTATCTCTTATAAACTCAAATTCATCGCCTTGCTTTTCTACGAACTTTACAGAATCCTCCTGTGAGTTCAGCAGATCCTCTGTCAGTATCTGAATTATCGTTGTCTTCTGTATGTCCGACTCACCCAATATTACCGGTGCTTTTACATCAAGCCCCGATGAATTACTGTTTTTGAGAAGTTCCTTGGCAAAGAAATGATAACCAACCGTGTCAAGGTCGAACTTATCTTTGAGCAATGCACAAGCAGAACCGCGGTATCCCACATCAAAAACCGCAACCTTCTTGCATTCATCAATAACCGAATGGATATAGTTATAAGATTCTTCCGCATATTTTCTGCCGTGTTTGCTGAAATAAGGTTGTAGTACAGGAGCTAGGTTTTCATAGTCCTCGCGGACTATGCGGCTTGATAAAGAAAGTCCGTGTTCTGCAAAAAGATTTTTGATTTCTTCATAATCCGCATCATCTTCCGAAACAAAAAGCCGCTCCCTGATAAACAGATCAAGCGTCATTCCTTCGCCCGCAGGATACTCCCTCAGGCTTTCTGAAAGTCCGTTTTTCTCTGTGGAAAGAAATGTATTTACAATAGAACGGGTGATATATATCCTCCTGATATTCACAGGATTATAATATTTTTCCAGAATTTTATGTACTTTTTCAGTCAGATAGCCGTCACGGTACACATAACACAAATCTGTTACTCCGAGCTTTTCGCAGTCGTCCAGCATCCATTTTGTGAAAATAAGAAGCATAGGTCCGAAAACATATCTGCTGAAATTGTTTACATCGGAGTTGAAATAATCCTTATCTGAATAGCTGATAAAAGGATCATCAAACATAAGGTTTGCCGAGTGCGCTATAAGAAATCCGTTATCAGGTTCAGACGGAAGATTGTTGTACAGCTGTCCTAACATTCTCGATTTTTTCAGAAGTGTGACAGGAGTAGGAATAAATACAGTTGAAAGTGACATGGAAGACGCTTTTTTGATATCGATATCAAATATACCACCGAGATTAAGTATCTCAGCAGGTTTTGAGATTATATCGGAATAATCCGATATAATCTTTGAAAACAATGAGCCGTCGGATTTTCTCATCTGAAGTTCAGAAGAGATATACACACCGTCGCATCCTTCAAATCCGTTTTTCTCAAGCAGAAGGGTTATTGTCTTCGCAGACAGCTGGGTGTCTTCGACTACGCATACTTTTTTTCCTGAAGAAACAGCGGCTTTCCAGACAGACAGCATTGACTTTCTGGCGGAACACAGCTGAAGATACATTTTTTCTTCTTCGTTCACAGCCTTTTCCGGATCAAGACCATAAACAGGCAGAATTTCGGATATTTTACCGAAAGTTCTCGCTGAAGACGGTTCGTAACATCTATTCTGCAGTGCGTCATAATCATTGCACCTGCGTATAATGTCTCCAAGTCCTTCTATACCTAGCTTTCTGCCAAGCAGTACATTCATATCACCGCTTCTGATAACCGGGCGAAGAATAAGCGTATTAAACACACCGAAACAGATAACTTTATATTTATCCGACCTGACTTGTGCAATCAGTTCGTTGATATTCATAATATATCACCTTTCAACAATTTATCTTTATCGTAAAACAAAATCCTTATACTCATAAAAAGCTATTTTCATAAACTCATAGAACTGATAAGAATCCAAATGCAGATATTCAAGACGGGTACCGAAAATATCGCAGAATCTGTCAGAATAATCATATACTTTTTTGCAAATATCCGCATATTCATCCGATTCGCTTTCGCACTCATCGGGCGACATATCTATAACGTGCTCAATCATCTTACGTATTTTTTCAAGATCTCTTGAAGACATAGTTCCGAACTGGACCATAAAGTCAATATTGTATCTTTTCGCTGTGCTCTGTGCAAAAATGGTGTAAACTTCATTTTTACTGCCACCTATACCGAGTATTTTTCCGAGTGCCTGTGAATGACGTGTTGAATAAATCAGATTGTCCTCGTCAAAAAGTTCAGGACAAGTTGATTTCAGCTTTGAAATACATTTTTCTCTGCCTGCATTTCTCATTGAGATTATTTCATTGAAAAGCGGCAAATAGTGAATGATTGAACCGATTTTTTCTTCGGTCGTATTATATCCGTACTTACTGATTACCGATAAATCGATTTCTGACGGTGAAATTCCGACAAAGTTGCTTATAAAGTCACCGACTGTCATATTGGAATTGATCTTCGCATTCATCACATCGGACGCAGGATCGGATGCGATTTTTTCTGTATCCAAGCCGGTTGTGCACCTTTTGATACGTAACTCCGGAGTTTTATTTTCTGAAATTCTGCGGATTATTTTTTCAAGGAGCAAACCTTCGTTTTCTATGAAAACTATGCTTTTCTTACCCAACCTGTAACATTCATCAACAAGCCATTTTGCGTACGAAAATATAAGAGGTGCGATCAGTATTTCAGATACGCTGTTTCTGTCGGAAATAAACCTCAACGTATTATCGGACAACTGAATATTATCATAATCGTCATAAAGACGGTTTATTGCAAAACCGATGAGAAACGTATTATCGCATCGTCTGTCAGAAAAAGAACGCAATCTTCTGAAAGGTACATCGGAATTAGCGATACTTTCAACACGTCTTATCTGCATAGCCTCAATACCCTGGCGTTTTGCAGAAGCTATATCGGAGCGTTCATTGTCGCCGATATGTAAAATTTCTCCGGCTTCAATGCCATGCTTTCTCATATCGTCTATCACAGTCTGATATAATCTTCCGGTGCTCTTTGTCATTTTATACTCGGACGAAAGATAAAGTTTATCGTAACCATCATAGCCGCAATTAGCAAGCATTTTTGAAATAAAGGAATATGGCAGGTAGATATCCGAAACGATTATAACCTTTTTACCGAGTTCCTTTGCAAGGTAAAACAGCTTTTGTGCGCTTTTTCTTGCAGAAAGCAAGGAATATTCGCATTCCAGCTCAGCCTGTGACAATCTTTCGATTTCATCATCTGAATATTCATAAGCATTCTTCATGACATCATAAATATCAGAATACAATATCTCATCTTCTCCGACAGCCTGCTTTTGCCTTGCAAGAGACTCGCAGTTTTTCCTGACAAGTGCAAAGAAATCATTCTGTTTACATTCTCTGCCTGCAACGATAAACAGATCCGTCGGGAAAATGCTGGGACGAAGAACCAGTGTGTCAAAAATATCAAAACTTATTACTTTATAACGAGGATTTTCTATTGCTTTACGCAGATCCTGTAGTTGGCTCATCAGTAAGTCTCCTTTGTTGTGCGTCAGCCGAGATCCATATAGCGGGCGTTATCAGTGTTCTTATTGTTTCTTGCAACGATCATACCCTCTGCTATGTTCCAGTCTTCAAGCGTATCAAGGTCGCACGACTCGTCCTTTGGTATCGAGAACAGACCGATCTTACCGCCAAAAATCGGGTTTATGCCGCTTTCCTGCATTTTTATGAAGCTGTCGCGCTTCCATGCGGTTATAGCCCATGCGATTCTGTCAACAGGCGTCAGGAACTGGCTGTTTATCTTCTCCTTAAGGCTGAAGTTTACCGGTTTTCCTTCGCAGAAGCACTCAGTCTTTTCAGAAACTACCGAAAAGACTACATCAAAATCATTTTCATCGACGTATGCCACAAAATTCTTCAGGGTTTCTACTCTGAGAAGAGGAGATGTTGGATTTACCATAACAACATAGTCACAATCATGAACCTTGAGGAACTGATATGTAAAATCACGGTTTGTCGCTGTATTTGAAGCAAGCTCAGGCGGCCTTCTGTGGAAATGCACCTTCTCGGTCTCAACTGCTTTTCCGAGTTCTTCGCTTTCGGTATTGACCCATATGCTGTCAAAAAAATCACATTCAAGACAGAAATCTATCGGGTACTTGATCAGGGGCTTTCCGCCGAGAAATCTGATATTTTTCTTGGGGATTCTCTGTGATCCAAGTCTTGCGGGTATCATTGCCACATATTTTTTATTCATTATTATACGCCTTCCTTTTATGTAAATAAGTTTAAAATACATCCAACCACTGATATTTCATCAAACGGTTCTGTTTGATTTCAGACGACAAAATAGTAGAATTCCTGCCAAATTTCGCATTTTGTCGTATTTTTAATTATATCACAATCCCAAAAAATTGTCAATATGAATTAACCTTGAAAGCACTTTATTTTAGATTTATCATATATTTTGGAAACATAATATAAGTACATATCCTGATGCAAATGTAAAAAAGCAAAAAATAACCCCGACTGAAACCAGTCGGGGTTTGTATGGCGGAGAGGAAGGGATTCGAACCCTTGTGGGGTTGCCCCCAAACGGTTTTCAAGACCGCCTCGTTATGACCACTTCGATACCTCTCCGTATCGTGCTATAATATTATAGCACGGATTTTGCGTTTTGTCAACACTTTTTTAAAAAAATCATCAATTTTTTCTGAATTTTCTGTAATCCGGCTCTGAAAGCGGATCTGCAAAGCTATAACTTCACTCTTTCACCGAACATTTTCACAAAGTCGGGCGCTTTTGCCTTGAATTTTCTTCCGTCAAGATAAGAAAGACAGCCCGAATCGGTTGTGAATTTAAATTCAAGTTCATAACTGCAAAGCGCCTGATACTTAAAGCCGTACTGCCTGTTGAGCTTGTTGCTGCCATACTTTCCGTCACCAAGCAGCGGATGACCTATATACGCAAGGTGCGCTCTTATCTGATGCGTTCTGCCCGTGAGCAGATCAACTTTTAAGAGCGAATTCTCACCGTTGTATGCCAGAACCCTGTACTTTGTCTTTATGGTAAGATTGCTTTTTGTCTTTCTGTCGCTGATTTTCACCGTATTGGTATCGCTGTTCTTTTCAAGATACGCTGTCAGCGTTGCGCTGTCGGGAGTTACCTTGCCGCAGGCTATGCACAGGTAAAGCTTTGTAAGTTCTCTGTCGCGTATCTTCTGATTGAGTATTCTGAGAGATTCTGCATTCTTTGCCGCTATTACTATTCCGCAGGTGTTGCGGTCGATACGGTTACATAGCGCAGGAGCGAAAGAGAGCTCATTTTCGGGGTGATATTCACCCCTGTGATAAAGATAGCTCTTTATGCGGTTTATAAGCGTGTCGCTGTCTCCGCTCTCGTCCTCGTGAACTACCATTCCCACAGGCTTATCGACAAGCAGAATGTTCTCGTCCTCATAGACTATATCGATCTTATCGCTTACCGCAGTGAAATCATCGGGATTTGCCTTAGCCTTTGGTATCAGCATATCATCGGGAACAAACAGCTTTATTATGTCGTTTTCCTCAATGTGCGTGTCAGGTTTGCATTTCTTGCCGTTCAGCTTTATGCAGTTCTTGCGGGCAAGCTTGCATATCTGCCCCTGCCCCAGCGGAAATGATTTAGACAAAAAGCGGTCAATACGCTGACCGCTGTCATTCTTTGTTACTTTTATTTCTTTCATCCGTGGCTCACTTCTGTATTCTTGTAAAGCCGTACTGTGAGAAATGCTCTATCGCCTTGTTGAAGTAGTCTCCGGAACTATGGCAAGCCGTTGCTACATCGGCAAGCTTTGATTTTGCCGTTTCCCACTTTTCCTGCATTTCGGGAGTATCGTCGGCTTCAAGCCAGAGCTGATTTTCCCATATGCCGTATTTGAGATTTATTATATATGCCTTTTTCATATTTCTCCTTATTTTTACGAAAGAATTATCGCTGTGATTACAGCTTTCCGCCTTTTGCTCCGCCAAGTTTTCCGCCTGTAAAGCCGTCAAGTATGTTGGTGTCAAAGCTGAATGTCAGCGCCTTGTTCTCACGTTCACGCTTAAGCGCAAGCGAAATCATCTCGTCAAGCAGTTCGGGGTATTTTACGCCGACAGGCTCCCACAGATAGAAAGCAAGGCTGCCGGGTATAGTGTTTATCTCATTGAGATAAACGTTGCCGTTGTCCATATCAATCATAAAGTCGATTCTCGAAGTACCCGACGCTCCGAGGCATTTGAACGCCTTTACCGCAAGAGTGCGTATCTGTTCTCTGGTTTCGTCCGATATATCGGCAGGGATCTTTCTCTTGAGCGTTGCCATACCGCTTGACTTGCCGCCCTTGTCGCCTGAAATATACTTATCCTTGTAGCTTAATATCTCATCAGTGTTTACAGGTTCTTCACATTCAGACGCGTGAGCCGTGGCATAATCGCCGCATACCGAGCAGTTGATTTCCTTAAGGTTTGTTATAGCAGGCTCGACAAGAAGCTTTGACGCATATGTGAATGCGTTGTCAAGCGCTTCGTCAAGCTGGTCGTCATTGTGTGCTATCATAATGCCGACGCTTGAACCGAGGTTTATCGGCTTTACTATAAGCGGATATGCGATCTTAGCCGTTATATCAGCCTTTACAGTGTCTGCGTCCTTCGCATAGTCACTTACATGAACTACTGTTCCGTCAAGTACTGGTATGCCGTTATCCTTGAATACGGTCTTCATAACGTACTTATCCATACCAACTGCCGATGAAATTACATCACAACCTACATAAGGAACGCCGATCGTCTGTAAATAGCCCTGGAATGCACCGTCCTCAACGTTTGTGCCGTGAACTATCGGGAATGCAACGTCTATCGTTGCGTATACGTTACTGCCGAACTTCTTACCGGGATAAAGCACAAGCTGTACCTGTCCGCCGTCGTTTACGAGTATTACCCTATGGCTTTCTTTAAGAAGCGCCTTCAAGTTCTTGTATGAAGCAATATTTCCTATCTTTTCGCCGACATACATTTCGTTGTTTTTTGTAATGTATACGGGTACTACCTCATACTTATCCTTGTTTATTGAATTGCAAGCCTGGAGTGCGGAGATGATAGATACTTCGTGTTCTACGCTCTTTCCTCCGAAAAATACACCTACTCTGATTTTCATCGTTTTTGTCCTTTCTTTATATCAATATTAATTGTTATCGGAATTTGTTTCGGAATCCGTTTCGGAATCTGGATCGTTGCTTTCGGTCTTATACTCAAGGTTTCTGAGATCAATGTTCACCCTGACGTAATCACCGTAAGAAATAACTACGCTCTTTGCCTTTTCGGGGACTATGTAACAAATATATCCGTCTGTGCCGATTCCTGCGGAAAGAACCAAGGAAGAATTGAACGACTTTCCCTCGTCAAAGCTCCACGCTCTGTCACAGCCGATATCACCGTCATAGATACAGTTCAGGTCATTGGAAATCCATATCTTGCTTTCTGTTGTATTCTTGACTTTGAAGTGAAAAGCAACATACATATATCCCTTATCGGCACCGCCATACGGAATATCTGTCCTGTAAACCTCGTCACAAAGGAAGCTGTACTCTGCAGTCTGTGCCGTTTCGTTGAAATTTACACGCTGTACTTCCTGCACGACCGACGATACTTCTTCTGCACTGCTTTCCTCTATGTAACCATAATTATTATCGCTGAAATTATCTTCAAATATCGAAACTATCGTGCCGATCACCGTTGCAAGCAGGCCGATGATCATAGGTGCAAAGAACAGTATTACAATTACAGTCGTAATAGTTCTCGCTACCTTCGGTGCGGCGGTATTCTGAGGAGCACTTGCAGCATTCTGTGACTGCCGTTGTGAAGCTTCATATTCTTTCTGACGCATTTCTTTCATGCGTCTGTATTCTTCTTTGTTTTTCTTTGCCTCACGGTATGCCTTTACGCCCGCGTTGTTATCAAACGGCGCGCCGCACTGCGTACAGCAGTTTTCGTGTTCAACATCAAGTTTTGCTCCGCGTAATCGCAGAATACGTCCATATTATCTCCCTCGTTTTAAACTTTCTGCTATCAATAGTTATCGGGCAGGTCGTTTTCAAGTAGGACTATCTTCTTTTCCCCGCCTGTCTTTATATTTTCAACCTTTGCAAGAGCCTCGTTAAGATTCTTTGCAACGTATGTCTTTTCTTCCGGGTAGTCCTTTGCTTTCAGTCCGTCAACTATCGGCACTGCCTGACGCTCACCGACTGCGATTACAAAGTCGCATATTTCAGCTGCCTGCTCACCGAAACGCTTGTTGAGTTCATATTCCTTTTCACCGAGTTCAACCATTCCGGGCGAAACAAGTATCTTGTATCCGTCAAATACCGCAAGCGTATCAAGAGCCGCCTTTGCGCCTGTCGGATTTGAATTGAAAGCATCGTCTATTATCGTCTTGTTAGTACCCTTGATTATCTGTAATCTATGCGGTACGCATTCAAGACGCTTTACGGGCATAACAAGGTCGGCAAACGGCACACCGAGCGTATTTGCAACGGCTATCGCACCGACTATGTTCTGTACGTTGTGACTGCCGATAAGCTTTGTCGCAAACTGCTTTTCTTCATCGCCGTGATGAACGGTGAACTGCGTTCCGTTCTCGCTGACGGAAATATTATCCGCATAATAATCCGTTCCGCCGCCGAGCGAATATGTCACCTTGTTCTTGTTGCACTCGTGCTTTGCTATATATTCGTTGTCGTAATTTAAGAATATAGTTCCGTCGTCGGGCAGGCTGTCCGCAAGCTCGAATTTTGTCTTTATGATATTGTCGATCGACTTGAATGTTTCAAGGTGCTGAGGACCTATCGATGTGATAATGCCGTGCTTAGGCTTTACGATATCGCATATTTCCTTTATCTCACCGACATTCTTAGCTCCCATTTCGCACAGGAATATCTCATGCGTTGCATTGAGCTGACCGCGAACTACCTTTACAACACCCATTGTCGTATTGTAGCTTTCGGGTGTCATAAGCACGTTGTACTTTGCACCGAGGAGTTTTTCAAGATAGAACTTCGTACTTGTCTTTCCGTAACTGCCGGTAAGACCTACGACCGTAAGGTTCGGAAGCCCGTCTATCACACGCTTTGCGTCATTGATATAATGACGGTTTATCATTGCCTCGATCGGCTTGTTGATAAGGTTTGCAAGCATTGCCATAACCAGCGTCAAGATCTGCACACCCATTGTTATTGCAAGTGACAGATAACCCATACCAAGCGTTAAGAATACAAGCAGGATTATAAGTATATACAGAATTAATGATGTCACCGTCATTCTGATTACTCTTGGGGTGAACACAAGCTTTTTCTTTGCCTTTTTCGGTGCTGAGAATACAAGGCCAAGGCACAGGAACGCTGCCGCTATAAAGCAGGTTGACGCTCTCATCTCACCGCATATCAGGAATGTGAGCACCGAGCCTAAAGTAAATACATGGCGTAGTATGACCTCTTTTATATTCTTTCCTATCCACTTGAACTGCTCATCGGCATGATAGGAGTTCAGCTGGAACATATGCATATAATGCACAAAATTCAGTCCGCATGATGCGCCGAGCGCCATACCGAGTACGGCAACCGCAATTGTCTGTAAAATATCCAAAATAAACTCTCCGTTCTGTCTTATTTTATATCAAGAAATGAAGCAAGCACTCTTGAGAATGTGAACCATCCCTCAAGAAAAGCATAGTGTCCTGCGCCCTCAATGGTAACAAGTCCGCTGTCTTTGATAAGCTCGCTCATCTTCACGCCGTCGGAAAGCGGTGTAGCATCGTCCTTATCGCCCCAGATAAGCAAAGTCGACTGCTTTATTTCAGGCAGGAGATATGTCAGGTCCTCGTTTACGACCTTAACAAGCGTTGCTCTCATAACGGGAGATGCCGCAAGATAGTCCGCACTGCCGCGCTTTTTTCTCATATTTTCAACAGCATCGGGAAAAAGCTTTTTCATAGGTGCGGTACTCATTACCGCCTTACCCATTTTGTAGGTTCTCGTCTTTATCTTCGACGCCATACTCTGCTTTGGCTTTATACCTGCGCTGTCGGTAAGTATTATCTTTTCGGGAGCAAGCACCGGCTTTTCACGGGTGACAGCCTTTATTATAACTCTGCCGCCGAAGCTGTGTCCGAGTACAACGCTCGGTACGATTCCGAGCTTTTTGCAGAATGTGCCGATGAAGTCAACATAATCGTCAACGCACCACGGCTTTTTCGGCTCGTCGCTTTCACCGAAGCCAGCCATATCGGGCGCAACCACTCTCATATGAGGCGACAGCATATCGACAATATTTTTGAACAGCGTAATATCACTGCCCCAGCCGTGAAGTAGGAGAATTACCCCTCTGCCGTTATCTTCGCCCTCGTCAATATAGTTTATTCTTAAATCGTTTATATCAATAAACAAGGTCGTTCTTACCTTTCGGTTTGATTAAAATTAAATATCGGACGGAATTTTCACACACTCCGCCATTGTTTATTATATTATTTTTACGCTGTGATGTCAAGAAAAATAACTGTAAAGTGTTTCTGTGCGTCTGACGGGATTTGTAATCGCAACGCAATAAAAAATCCGCCGTCTGCCATTAGGCAAACAGCGGAAGGGATATATCATCGGCAAATGCGGTAAAAACGGCGTTTTACCGGCTATACTGCCGTCATTCGTCTACATTCTTGAGAGCGTCGGCAAGAGGCACTTTCTTTATCTTTCTTGTAAGAGCAAGTGCGATAACGGCAAATGAGCCGATGCCGATAAGAGCAGTTTTTACATACACCGGAACAAAAGACCTGTAGGGAAGCCAGCCCGGATAATCACGCACGCATATTACGAACAGCTGACCGAGCAGATAGTCTGACAGCGGTATGGTTACAAGCAGTGTGCCTATGACCATCATAATGTAGTTAGGCATATTCTGGAACAGCACACGCAGCCTGAAACGCTTCATAATACCGATTACCGTGTAGTCAACAAGTCAGATGCTTAAATATTAACGATTTTCGCAATGTCATATCGGCTGTTTTTTGGATAAAATGGCAGAAATCCGCCGGCAACCTGTAAATGAATATATTAGCACCGGTTGAAACGGTGAGTTTCGTATGTGCAATTGCACTAATTGATGCGGCTGTATGTTGACAATTTATGCTAAATGTGCTATAATCTAAGCATAAATATTTATACGGAGGTGTCGTTATGGCAGAATCAAGAGTGTTTCGCAAAGCGGAAGGAATAACAATAGAAGGCATCGGCAGAAGTGTGCAGAATTTTCTGCGTTCCTCCAAAGGCCTTGTGGTACAGGGCGGCAAGGCAGGAGAGGGCTATGTAGTTCAGGCGAAGGAAGATGACAGCTGGAAAAAGGTCGCAGGAATGAGTTCTGCCATAGAGGTTCAGATTTCGGACACCGGCAACGGAATTCTTGTCAACATAGGTAACGGTCAATGGTCGGATAAGGTCGGCGCAGGTGTTTTAGGCTGGTTTGTATTTGCTCCTCTTGCTGTTACTGCGATAGTCGGCTCCGTTCAGCAGAAAAAGCTGCCCGGAGAAATATTTGACCATATCGAGCGATATGTCGCAAGCGGCGGTAACGATTTGTATGTCGGAACAGACTTTGTTAACGCTTCAAACGGAAATATAATATGTCCTCACTGTAAAAATGAGGTGCCTGCAGGAAATGCTTTCTGCACAAGCTGCGGTAAGCCACTCACCCGTAAATGTCCGTCCTGTAACGAGGATATAGCGCTTAATATGGCATTCTGCCCTAAGTGCGGCGCTGATATGAACAGCGAAAAGACGGTGAATTGTATTTCCTGCGGCGCACAGCTTCCTGCAGGATCGCTTTTCTGCAAGATTTGTGGAGCAAAGCAGGTATCTGAAGAAAAGGTCTGCCCGAAATGCGGCAAGCCGTTGAAAGAAGATGACGTTTTCTGTTCGGGTTGCGGAGAAAAGGTCAATGCTGAGCCTGCTCTGCCCGAAAAGCTGATTTGCCCGGATTGCGGAAAAGAGCTTGAGCCGGACAGCAAATTCTGCTCTAAGTGCGGTCATAAATTCTGACGGTATATAAGCTGATACCGCAGTAAATATGGGCGTTTTGAATTACATAAACGGCTTATGTTCGGTAAGCCGTTTTTTGTTTTGCAGATTGCAGATTCTGATTATAGCATAAGCGTCCCCGACAGCCGCTTGATATAAAAGCGGATAAGTAATATAATGATATTATCAAACAGCCCTTACGGACGGAAAAGAGGAAAAGATGAAAATAGCGGTAACTTATGAGAACGGACAGATTTTTCAGCATTTCGGCCATACGGAAATGTTCAAGGTGTACGAGGTCGAGGATAACAGCATCAAAAACGAAAGCATTATCCCCACGCTCGGCAGCGGACACGGAGCGCTTGCAGGCTTCCTTAAGTTGAACAATGTCGATACGCTTATCTGCGGAGGAATAGGCGAGGGAGCAAAGAATGCGCTTGCCGATGCAGGAATCAAGCTGTACGGCGATGTTACAGACGATGCGGACAGCTTATCGAGGAAGTCCTCGGACAGTGCCTTAGCCTTTGCGTCATCTGCGGGACGCTCGGCATATCTCCACGAGTAAACATAGTGCATCTTGTCTTCGGGATACTCTTTGAATGTATCATCAGTTACTATCGCAACACCGAACTTTATAGAATCGAACATCATATCAGACGGGCTTGAGAACAGCGCACTGTAGTCTGACAGCGCAACCAGTCCGCTTATCTTGTATTCCTTACCGCGAAGCGTCAGCTTGTCGCCGACCTTAAGACTGTTGTTGTCGGCATACATTCTGTCGATAGCTATTTCAGTGTTGCCTGACGGAAATTCGCCGTCCATAAGGCACTCAAGGTTTATGTCTGTGCGCTTTTTGAATATACGCAGTGTGCTGTCAACTTCCTTTGTCGGAAATTCGACATAGAAGTTCTCGTATATCTTTGCGTCATATTTGTCGCTGTCTTCTACTGCCTTTATAAGCTCATCGTCGGCCTTTGCGTACAGTTCAAAGTTACCGTCCTCAATGCTGTACTTTTCAAAGCTTTCGTCATAAGCCGTTGCCATACTTCCGCCGGCAACATTCCAACCCGATACAAACGATACGGAAAGCACCATTAACAAGAAGATAGCCAAGTACTTACCAAGCTCATTTTTAAACTCGCTCGGCAGACGTTTAACAAGAGGATTTCTCATCGTTCTCCCCCTTACCAGTCAAGGTCTTCTGCGGCGATCTTTTTTTCGTTGAGATAATTTTTTCTTATCATACCGTCACGCAGTTTTATTACTCTGTCCGCCATATTCTTTATAGCGTCGTTATGTGTTACCATTACAACCGTGTTGCCGAACTTCTTGTTGACATCGCTTATTAGTTTCAGTATATCCTTTGATGTCTTGTAGTCAAGCGCACCTGTAGGCTCATCACAAAGCAGTATATCAGGGTTCTTATAATAGCTCTGCCGATAGCCGTTCTCTGCTGCTGACCGCCCGACAGCTGATTCGGGAGCTTGTGGCGGTGTTCGTACAGTCCGAGAGTTTTCAGTATCTCGTCCGTATCAAGCGGATTGTCACTGAGATAAGCACCGATCTCAACATTTTCCTTGATATTGAGATTAGGTATCAGGTTGTACTGCTGGAAGATATAGCCGAGGTGCTTTCTGCGGTAAAGCGTCAGCTTCTTCTCGTTCATATCCGCTGTTTTTTCTCCGTTTATTGCAATATATCCGCTGTCGGCGCTGTCGATACCGCCTATGATATTAAGAAGTGTGGACTTGCCCGAACCCGACGGACCGAGCAGAACGCATATCTCACCTTTTTCTATTTCTGCGTCAATTCCGTTCAGTACCTCAACACGGCTGTCGCCCTCGCCGAAGTGTTTTCTTATGTCTTTGATTGTAAGAAACATTTTGCTTTTTCCTTTCATATATGCTCCGTTTACACAGATAGTACAAATAAAATTAAATTAGCAATAGATAACCGTATTACATAAAGCTAACTGAATTAGCGATAGCTAACCTATGTGCATACCATCTGTGTTTTCACGAATATCTCTGAGATTAATTTTAGCACAAGAAAGCCGTGAAGTCAACAAACCCACGGCTTAAATATTAACGATTTCAGTTTTCAAAGACTTGCGTTTTTGGGTATATAGTAGAAAAACAGTGGTGTAAACGTTTTAATGGCTGATACGAGAATCCGCCAGGCGGATATTTTTAAGTTTCATTCTTTTTAAATCTGCTATAAATATTTGTTTGAAAACAACGTACTTTTGTGATATACTTTATATCACCTTATTCAGGCTTTTACAGAAAGGAAAAACTATGACATATGTTATGAGCGACCTGCACGGTATGTATGATAAATTCATCGCAATGCTGGAAAAGATCAATTTCTCCGCCAGTGACGAGCTGTTCATTATCGGCGATATAATCGACCGTGGAGAACGACCTGTTGATATACTGGAATATGTTATGGATAAGCCGAATATCACCGTACTTCTCGGAAACCACGAGGTAATGGCAAGTGATTTTCTGCACCGTTTGACCGCCGAAATAACCAAGGAAAATATAAATTCCGTTGATGAAGATTTTCTGATCGAACTTTCAATATATAAACGCAACGGCGGTGCTACGACTATGAAACAGCTTCGGGCATTACCGCCGGATAAACGAAAGAAAATACTCGACTTCATTGACAGCCTTTACGCTTATGAAGCGATAGACATAGGGGATAAGACTTTCATTCTTGTACACGCAGGACTTGGAAATTTCCGAAAAGATAAGAAAATATCACAGTACGCTCTTTATGAACTGCTTGAATTGCGCCCCGACTACGAACGGCAATATTTTGACGACGACAGCGTATACATTGTTTCGGGCCATACTCCGACAAAGCTGATAAGCGGTAAGTGTGAGATATATCATTCCCACAATAATATAGTGATCGACTGCGGAGCGGCTTTCGGCGGAAAACTTGCGTGTCTCAGACTTGAGGACATGGCAGAATTTTATGTATAAAATTCTGCCGCCGGTATCAGCGGTTTTCACTTAGATACAAAAAAGAATAATAACCCCCGGTTTTTCGAAACAGGGGTTTGTACAGAAAAAATCCCCCACGTTTTGCGTGAGGGATTTGCATATCATACAGTAAATTACTTAACGATCGTGATATCAGAGCCGAACCATTTAGTTGAGATTTCGCCGAGCTTACCGTCAGCCTTCATCTCGCTGAGGATCTTCTGAACTTCATCGCGCAGTGCCTGATCATTCTTTCTGAATGCGATAGCGTACTGCTCTTCTTCAAGACCTTCTGCAAGCTTCTTGTAGTCCTTTGCAGAGTTCTTGATTTCGTAATCTGCAACTACTTCATCAAGGAATACAGCGTCAACAACGCCAACTTCAAGCTGCTGTAAAGCTTCTACGTTTGTAGCGATGGGGCTTATTGTTATATCGTCCTTGATCGCACTGTTCTCAAGAATCGTCTGAGCTGAAGAACCGTTCTGAACAGATACCTTCTTGCCCTTGAGGTCGTCCATCTTTGTAACGGTTGAATCGCCCTTTACAACGAATACCATAGCATTCTTCATATAGGGTTCTGTAAGATTCATCTTTTCCTGGCGTTCTTCGTTAATGCTGAGGCCGTTCCATACACAGTCGCACTTGCCGACATTCAGGTCGGTTGTGAGTGTATCCCAGTTGATAGGCTGTTTTACAAGCTTTACACCGAGTCTGTTGCATACTTCTTCAGCAACATCAATATCAAAGCCTACGATCTCGCCGTTTTCGTCTGTATAGCCCATGGGCTTGAATGTAGCGTCAAGGCCTAATATGAACTGACCTGCGTCCTTTACCTTCTGGAGTGACTGATCGCCCTCTGCGGAGCTTTCCGTAACAGATGTGCTGTCGCCTGCTGTAGCACTGCTGTCAGCTGTTGAAGAATTGCCGTTTGAACTACAGCCTGCAAGGCCGAGTGTAAGAGCGGCTGTTACGGCAACAGCGATAGCTTTAAGATTTAACTTTTTCATTTTTATTTCCTTTCTGAGCGTTTTTCACGCCTTAAAAATTACTTTAATATAGTAACACACAAACACGAAAAAGTAAATAGGCAAAATGAATAAAACGGCGGAAATTTGCAGGATTTCAGCAAATTTCCGCCGTTTTTGTGCCGTTATACAATCAAGATCATCAATAAAGATACTCATACTGTGAAATATCGGGACAGCGAGGCTCTTTTAATTCATCTTCTGTAAAATCGTATCTTATGTTCTGATTATACATATACCACAGGCATACTTTCATGCCGCTCATTTCAAGGTGAGTGCCGTCTTCAAAGGCATACTTCTCCTTGAGCTTGTTATCATCGCCTTTAAGAAGATCGGTCGGATCGACGAAATGGTAATGCTTACAATAGCTGTATTTTACGGCATTTGCAAGCGCCGCATTGTATTCGTCGATTTTTTCATTCTTGCAGAATTTACTGCGTACAGGTGTTATCGCCATAATTATAAACTCGCTGTTGGGGCTTGCCTGCTTACACTGATACAGAAGTTGCATATAATTTTCAACGAACTGCTCTTTGGTAGTGAGATTCACATCATTCAGTCCCATTGAGAACAGGACGTATTTAGGCTGTTTGTTATAAAGATGAACAAGCACATCCGTGCTGAGGTTGTTTGAGGTTATAAGAAACTGATGTATATTCCATGCGGCTATACTGGGTCTTGCGAGATTGTTTTCCTGCTTGAAATATCCCGCGCTTGCAAAGCCGGAGCAAACGCTGTCGCCAACCAGCGCAAACTGATCGAAATATTTATACATAGCCTTAGTGATGGTATAATCCGGTTCGGGCTGAGGCTTGGGTTCTTCTTTTATCGTCGTTGTCGTTTCCGTTTCGGCAGAAGACGATGGTTCTTCTTCAGAAATAGTGTTGTCATAGCTTATACCGTTATCCGAAGCCGCGGCGGCATAAGCATTATTGCAGGCTGTGCAGATTATAGCCGCTGTCAGCGGCAGGCACAACAGCAAAAACCATTTCGTAGGCGAAACGGAGCCAAATTTATTATAGTACATTAAAATCCCTTATTCTGTATGCGGCGTAAATGTTACCGCAATTATATATTAAAACCGCTTATGGGTCATTTACTTTCTTAATTATAATGCTGATTTTGCACTTTTTCAAGATTAAATTTACAAAATGTCGTATCAAGTCGAAATTTCATTGAATTGCACAACCACAAGTCATTTTCAACTGCGTTTTTATGTAAAGTGTATTTTCTTGTCCGTCCTGTACAATATGTGGTGCTTTTTACACGGACGTTACATTTTGAAATCTGTTGAGTAAATGCAAATTATGTTGTAAAAACAACATACATTATCGCCTTTCCGTGTTACAATACAGTCACAGGTTAAAACTCTATGACAAGAAAGGAAAAAGTATGATAAGAAAGATAATAAAGATAGACGAAGAGAAGTGCAACGGTTGCGGACTTTGCGCCACAGCCTGCCACGAAGGTGCGATTGATATAGTTGACGGTAAGGCAAAGCTTGTGAGAGAGCATTACTGCGACGGTCTGGGCGACTGCTTACCTGCCTGTCCGACAGGTGCTATAAGCTTTGAGGAGCGTGAAGCACCCGCTTATGACGAGCAGGCGGTATTAAAGGCAAAGCAGGCAAAAGCCATTTCAGATAAGCCCCTGCCCTGCGGTTGTCCCGGAACTCACGCAAGAGCTCTTAAACACGAACATCATGAAGACGAATGTTCATGCCGAGAACCCGAAAGCGGACGCGCAGAAATCAGAAGTGAGCTTTCACAGTGGCCCGTGCAAATAAAGCTTGTTCCGACCTCGGCGCCGTGGTTTGACGAAGCAAATCTGCTGGTAGCGGCTGACTGCACAGCTTACGCTTACGGCGATTTCCACAACAAGTTTATAAAGAACAGAATCACGCTTATAGGTTGCCCCAAGCTTGACAGCGTTGATTATACCGAAAAGCTGACCGAAATAATCAGAAACAACGATATAAAGAGCGTAACGGTAGTAAGAATGGAAGTTCCGTGCTGTGCAGGTATTGAGAATGCCGTTAAGACAGCTTTACAGAACAGCGGAAAATTTATTCCGTGGCACGTTGCGATTGTATCGGTAGACGGACAGCTCACAGAGATGTAATAATTTTATCATAGGTACGGACGGTTTCCCCGTCCGTATTTTTATGTTCATCTCAAACTGAATAATCCTTCCACGATTTCATCAATAAAACCGCTCTATCCCAATTTAAAATCCCCGCCGAAGGCGGCACCACAATTATTCATTATTCATCATTCATTCCATTTCTCCCACAACCATTGCCAATCCACACTATTCATATCCTTATCTCTATCCTCCAAAAAACCCGACAGATACGTTTATCGTACCGGCCGGGTTAATTTTTATTATATTAAAGCACCTTTGATAAAAAGTCCTTAAGTCTTGGATTTTTGGGGTTTGCGAAGAATTCATCGGGAGGACCCTGTTCAACTATCTGTCCGTCCGACATAAACATTACTCTTGACGCAACCTCACGGGCAAATCCCATTTCGTGAGTTACGACAACCATTGTCATACCGTCGTCGGCAAGCTGTTTCATAAGGTCGAGAACCTCGCCCACCATTTCCGGATCGAGTGCCGAGGTCGGCTCGTCGAAAAGCATAACATCGGGCTTCATGGCAAGCGCACGGACGATAGCGATTCTCTGCTTCTGACCGCCCGATAACTGCGGCGGATAAGCGTCAGCCTTGTCCGCAAGACCGACACGCTCTAAAAGGCGCATAGCCTCTGCGTCTGCCTCTTCCTTGGTCATAAGACCCAGCTTTACGGGTGCTAATGTTATGTTTTTCTTTATCGTAAGATGGGGGAACAGGTTGAAGTGCTGGAACACCATGCCCATCTTTCTTCTGATTAGATTTACGTTCGCCTTGCGATCGGTGATATATTCACCCTCAACACAGATACTTCCGCTTGTGGGCTTTTCCATGAGGTTAAGACAACGTAAAAACGTACTCTTGCCCGAGCCCGAAGGTCCTATTATAACTACCTTTTCGCCTTTGTAGATATGTTCGTTTATGCCGTTGAGAACATTGAGATCGCCGAACGACTTTTTCAGATCCTTAACGTCTATCACTCTTGCCAAGCCTCCTCTCAAGCAGTTTCTGGAGTTTTGTCAGAATAAATACCAGTATCAGATAGAATGCCGCCGCAATAAGCAAAGGAGTAATAAGGTCGTATGTTTTCGAGCCTACATACTGCGCCGCTTTTGTGATATCGGTTACCGCAATGTAGCCTGCGATTGAAGTTTCCTTTACCAGTACGATAAATTCGTTGCCGAGTGCCGGAAGTATGTTCTTTATAGCCTGCGGAAGTACGATGAGCCACATTGTCTGACCTGCACCGAGTCCCAGCGATCTGCCGGCTTCCGTCTGTCCCTTGTCGATAGATTCGATACCTGCACGGACGATCTCCGCAACATAAGCACCCGAATTAATACCGAAGCACATTACTGCGGCTACAATTGCATTTGCGCCTCTATAGTTGAAAAGTACCGCATTTATAAGAAGTAACTGTACCAGTACGGGCGTACCTCTTATTACGAATACATATAGGTCGCAGATCTTAGCTATCCAGCCGATACCTCTTCTGCCTGCGCATAACTGCTTTACTACTGCCACAAAAGCACCGATAAGAAAGCCGAGAATTACCGCAAACAGCGATATAAGCAGTGTGTTTCCGATACCGCTTAAATAGAATTCATAACGGTTTTCTCTTATAAGCGCCTTGTCAATGGCGTCCCATATACCAAGAAAAAAGTCCAATTCTTATTTCCTCCGTCTATTGCCCTAAAAATCCCTCTTAAAAAAGACGGGCGGCATTTCACCGCCCGATTTCTTACTTATTACTTAGTGTGGTTAAGTGTGAACTCGTCAACCTTGCCGTCGTCAATGAGCTTCTGGAGAATCTTGTTTACCTTGTCCTCAAGCTCTGTGTTGCCCTTCTTGAAAGCAAATGCGTACTTGTCTGTGAATACCTCTGCGTCAAGGATCTCAAGGTTTTCGTTACCCTTTACCATTTCCTTAGCGGGAAGCTCGTCCATAACGATGCAGTCAACCTTGTCGTTCTTTAAGTCTTCTGCTGCCTGAACGTACTTTGTATAACGTGAAGGTTCCTTCTTGAGATCGTCTGTTACATAGAAGTCAGCAACTGTTGACATCTGAACGGCAATCTTTGTGTCACCGCCGAGGTCGTCAACGCTCTTTACTCTGTCGGCACCCTTGAGTACTACGATAACCTGCTTTGACTTAGCATATTCGATTGAGAAGTCCATAACTTCCTGACGTTCGGGAGTAACCGAGATACCTGCAGCCGCAAAGTCAACCTTACCCTGCTGAACTGCTAAAAGCGCACCGTCAAAGTCCATTGTCTGGATCTCAAGTTCCATGCCGAGTTCCTTTGCAACTTCATTTGCGATATCAACGTCGATACCTACAACATCGTTGCCGCTCATATATTCGTAAGGAGCAAAACCGGGTTCTGTAGCCATGATAAGCTTACCGCCTGTTGCCTTGCTGTCTTCCTTGCTTTCAGCAGTCGAGCTTGTAGAATCGCCTACTGTACTGCTTGTTGCTGTGTTTGACTGACAGCCTGCCATAGCAAGACCGCAGGTTGCGGCAACAAGTATGCCTGCAATTATTCTTTTGATCTTCATAATGATACCTCTTTTTTAAAATTCTTTCTGTTTTAGTATGCGCTTTTGCGCTATCGTTACTATTATAGTGCATTTCTTTACAATAAGCAAGCGTTTTTCGCTTTTTTGTGTAAAATACATATAAAAAATGTGCCACAGCAAGTTACTGTGACACATAATTTTTATGTTTCCGGCTTACTTTCTGCCGAAAAGTCCCTTTTTCTCATAAGGCTCGCTTGTGATACCCTTCAGCTCATAGCCTGTAGGCTTCAGAACTTCCTTTATCTTATCTTCGGAAAGCGCCTCTTCGCTGATGATCACCGTTTCACCCTTTGAGTGAGAAGAAGTGACCTTCTTTACAGAAAAAGCTCCTCTGATAGCGTCGTTGACGTGTGATTCGCACATCCCACACATCATTCCGTCGATTTTAAGTGTTGTCTTTACCATTGTAAATTCCTCCGTTACTTTATTGAAATTACTTTATAGCCGCTGTTTTCAACGGCTTTTTTAAGCTGTTTGTCGGGAACCTCTCCCGAAAGCATTGCAGTGGCGATACCGTCTGTATGGCTAGCTACAGCGCTTACCACCTGCGGAATAGCTTCAAGTGCGGTCTTTACATGATGCTCGCACTTTTCGCACATCATGCCCTTTATCTTTATCGTTTTCGTGATCTCAGCCGTATCTATGTTACCTGCCGTTTCCGACTGCTGTACGGTAACACCGCTTAGCGGCTTTGCTTTTCTGTCGTGCTTTATGCTGTAAAGCTTGCAGAAGTTAAGCCTTAACGCATTCGATACAACACAGAAGCTTGAAAGGCTCATTGCCGCCGCGCCGAACATTGGGTTCAGCGTCAATCCGAGTGAAACAAACACACCTGCAGCAAGCGGTATGCCTATAATATTGTAGATAAACGCCCAGAACAGGTTTTCGTGGATATTCCTCAGCGATGCACGGGAAAGTCTTATCGCCGCCGGAACATCTGTAAGTCTGCTCTTCATCAGCACAACATCAGCGGCATCTATTGCAACGTCTGTTCCTGCACCTATTGCTATACCGGTATCGGCGGCAGTAAGTGCGGGAGCGTCATTTATACCGTCGCCTACCATAGCGACCTTACCCTTGGCTTTAAGCGAGCGGATAACCGCCTCCTTGCCGTCGGGGAGAACACCTGCTATTACCTCGTCAACGCCTGCCTTTTCACCGATAGCCTTAGCTGTACGCTCGTTATCGCCTGTAAGCATAACAACTTTTATACCCATATTTCTCAGCTGTTTTATTGCGTCCGGGCTGTCTTCCTTTATCGTATCGGCGACCGCGATCATACCGAGCGCCTTGTCGTTTCTGCTGAACAACAAAGGCGTTTTGCCTTCGTTTGAAAGTCTGTCAGCCTCCGACTTTATTTTATCGTCCAGTGTGACCTTTTCGCCGATGAACTTTAAACTTCCGCCGAAAAGCGTATCGTTGCCGAACGTATCATTGCTGATAGTTGCCGTAAGTCCGTTACCGCTGAGTGCCTTGAAGTTATCAACATTCTGCGCAGTAACCGAGTGTTCCGCACCGTAATCGTTTATCGCCTTTGCAAGCGGATGCTTGCTCTTGGCTTCAAGCGATACCGCAAGGCTCAAAAGCTCGCTTTCCGATACACCGTCGGCAGGGATTATATCCGTAACCTGCGGCTCGCCCTTAGTGATAGTACCCGTTTTGTCGAGGGCTACTATCTGCGTCTTGCCTGCCTGCTCAAGTGAAACTGCCGTCTTGAAAAGAATACCGTTCTTTGCGCCCACGCCGTTTCCGACCATTATCGCAACGGGGGTCGCAAGACCGAGTGCGCACGGACAGCTTATTACAAGCACCGAAATTCCTCTTGCAAGAGCATAAGCAAAATCCTGACCGAGCAATAACCACACTATCATAGTGATTATCGAAATCGTGATAACAGTCGGTACGAATATACCCGATACCTTGTCGGCAATCTTTGCGATAGGCGCTTTGGTAGCCGCCGCATCGCTGACCATTTTTATTATCTGCGATAATGTGGTGTCCTCGCCTACACGGGTTGCTCTACAGGTGATAAAGCCCGTTTGATTGATAGTCGCCGCCGAAACGTTATCGCCTACCGTCTTGTCAACAGGAATACTTTCACCTGTCAGTGCAGATTCATTGACCGTGCTTTCGCCGTCTGTTACCACTGCGTCAACAGGTATGCTTTCACCGGGACGTACAACGAAAATATCATCTTTTACTACCTCTTCCGCCGGTATCGTCTGTTCAACGCCGTTTCTTATTACGTTCGCGGTTTTCGGCGCAAGCTTCATAAGACATTTCAGAGCGTCGGTGGTTTTACCCTTTGAGCGAGCCTCAAGCATCTTACCGACCGTGATAAGCGTCAATATCATAGCCGCCGATTCAAAATAGAACTCGTCCATATACATCATCACAGCGTCCACGTTTCCGTGAAGCTGTGCGTCAGTCATCATAAACAGTGCGTAAACGCTCCATACGAATGACGCACCCGAACCGAGCGCAACGAGCGTATCCATATTCGGTGAGCGGTTGATAAATCCCTTGAATCCGTTTACAAAGAACTTGCTGTTTATAACCATTATAATACCGCTGAGCAACAGCTGTACAAGTCCCATAGCCACATGGTTTCCGTCAAACCATGACGGAAGCGGAAATTCCCACATCATATGTCCCATTGAGAAGTACATAAGAATTACAAGGAATATAACCGACGCTATAAGCCTTTTCCTGAGTTTAAGCGTTTCCGTATCACGGAGTGAATCTGCGCCGGTATCGGTTTTCTGTGTTCCTGCGCCTTTAAGCTTAGCGCCGTATCCCGCTTTTTCAACGGCGGAAATTATATCCTGCGGCGATGCCGTACCTTCAACGCCCATTGAATTTGTCAGCAGACTTACAGAACAGGAAGTAACGCCTTTTACCTTTGTCACCGCTTTTTCTACTCTTGAGCTACAGGCGGCACAACTCATACCTGTAACATCATACTGTTCCATATCAAGACCTCTTTTCTTTTGTTCATTTCTATCTATTATGTCCGTTTTGTGTTATTTCATCAGCTTTTGCAGAGTTGTGACAAGCTCGTCTATAACCTCGTCCTTGCCCTCTCTTATATCTCTTGCGACGCAACCTCTTATATGGCTTGCAAGCAATTCTTTGTTGAAAGCGTTCATTGCGGCATTGACTGCGGCAGACTGGATAAGCACATCATTGCAATATGCGTCATTTTCGATCATCGTCTCAATTCCACGCACCTGACCTTCAATACGTTTAAGGCGGTTGAGAAGCGCTTTTCTGTGCTTCTCGTCCCTTACGGTATGCTTCTGACAGCACGGACAGACTTTTTTTACTGTTGTCTTGTTTTCGTTTTTATTTTCACTCATAGTTTTACCTCTGAATTTTCGCTGTAGCTTCAATATACCCTCACAGGGTATTTTTATTATATACCCCCTTAGGGTATTTGTCAAGTGCATTTTTATTTTTTTTGAAAATTCAACAGCCCCGACCGAGAGGTCGGGGCTGTCTGTTGCTTATTCGGCTTTTATCTGTAGTTTATCAGCTCTTGGTGAAATTTATCCTGAGCGATACATCGTAAATATCATCGCCCGTCGGAATTGTGACCGTGCCGTTTGTAACGGTCAGTGTGTCGCTTTCGTATGACTTTGCGTATCCGTCCATTAATATGTCGGGGAGCGTCACGGTTTCGCCCTTGTTAGTGTATATGGTGTAATGGCTTTCCGCATTACCGTCAACATACACTTCAATGCCGAGCATAACCATTGTGTCATCGTCCTTGGCATATCTGCCCCAGAAATAGACATCGCTGTCGGGCATTGTGTATTTTCCCATATCGTCTACAAGTGAAGCGTCCGTGCATATCCATGTTTCATTGAACATATAGCCGTCCTTGCGCGGCAGGTCGATATAAGCGAACATTTCCATGCCGACGGGAACATCGGTGATAGTCTGATACGGCTCTGTTTCACCGTCTATCATATAGTAGACATTGTGTGTCGCCGTTGTGTATATGCACTCAACACTTACATCGTTATGAGGCATCTGTGATTTTCACGAACAGGCAATTTTCAGTGAAATTCTTTGTGCCGTTATCGATACAGAGTACATCGCCCACGGCAAGAGAATTTTCTTCAAAATATTCCGCCGTAACCATATATTCGTCAACGTTGTCGGTAGCGAACAGCTTAGTCTTGTCAAGATACTTAATGTTGTCCCTGACTTCAATTATTTCGGACTGCTCCTTGTATATCTTGAATGTATACTCGTTTACCGTTTCTTCAAGTCCCTTGAACTTTACACCCTCGGTAACCGTCATACGGTACATACAGCCCTTTGTGTAAGGAGTTTCGGGAACAAGCGTATATTCGTTTTCTCCGTCTGACGATACGGCAAACCTTTCGGGAGTATCGCCT
Source organism: Ruminiclostridium sp. (assembly GCA_017935365.1). GTDB lineage: Bacteria > Bacillota > Clostridia > Oscillospirales > Ruminococcaceae > Ruminiclostridium_E. The sequence continues at coordinate 33,554 of JAGBHT010000037.1, forward strand.
GTAAATGCAGTCAGCGTGATATACTGCCATACATTGTCCGATGTTATTTCTTGATCGGATATAAGTGTGACAGGGTGATTTTCCGCACAGTCTTCAACATAATAGGTCGTTCTCACACCGGGATTGAAATTGTCGGCGGAATCTATAAACGAAGCGTACAAAGTCATATCCTCGTTTACTGGAGTATTAGTAAAGAACTCGTTTGTGAATGCGGTATCGGTAAACCAGCCCATAAACGATTTGCCTGCACCGAATGATTCGGGAAGTCTGCTTATCGTTTCACCTTTTTTAACGGTTATCGGAGCTACCGATGTGCCGTCGCCCGCGTCAAATGTTACTGTAACTTCATCGTTTTCGGCAGGCTTATTCTCGTTATATGTAAACTTTGCGGGTATTGTCTTTTTTACGCCGTTTACGGTTATATCCTTGCTTGCAGTCACGTTTCCGCTTGTATTCTGTAATACAACTTCATCTGCAAACATGTCTGTCGGAAGTGCCGTCAGCGAGATCACTGCGCATAAGAAGAACGACATTATCTTCTTGCCGTGCTTCTTTTTAATACCGAGTACCATAAGAGTTCCGCCTGATAAAACGCTGAGCGTCAGCCACAGAGGACAGAGTGTACCGCCCTGTAGGGGGATTATCGGGGTTATCCGGCTCTGTCGGATCTGTAGAATCACCGGGTCATCGGGCTCTGTCGGGTCAGTAGAATCACCGGGTTTCGCCGTCTTTTCTATGTAAGCGGTTATTTCGTTTGTCTTGCTCTCCCCCTGCCGACAGTGCATATTCGCCATCGGTAAGCTTACCGCTTTTCAGCGTAAGTTCGTCCGGCAGTCCGATTTCTGAACTTACCTTGTTAATTTCATAAATATTGCCGTTTTTTACAGTAAGCGCAATATTTACGTTTTCGCCCTCGTCATAGATTTCCTTATCCGTGATAATCGTTGCACTGACAAGCGACGCTTCCTGTGCCGCCGCAATAACAGTCATCACACCTGAGAATGCAAACAGTGCGACAAGCGTTATTATCGCCGCAAGACTTTTTTTGCTTTTGATTTTCTTGAACATAACCCACCTCCGTTATTACTTGCTGTTTTCGGTTTCACCTTCTATTGCTTTTTCAAGACCTGTTTCAGCCTTTGAGATCGTTTCTTCGATAAGCTTTCCGGCTACGGTGCTTAAATCAAATGCAAGTACCGCTTCAATCAGACTTTTTCTCTTTTCCGCAGGAACGTCATACAGCTTAAGACAGCATTCAAGAAAACGACTTATCTTCTTCTGTACCGTGAAATACATATCGCACTTCTTAGCCATAAAGCCGCGCATGATACTTGCCGACGCTATATCCGTTTCATAGAAATCCTTGTCCTCTGACCCCGGCATAAACGGCGATAATATAGCCTTTATCTGCGCCGATGTACTTTTATAAATATATTCGGAAGTACTCGGCAAGGTGTAGGCTACCACATAAAGCTCCCTTAATGGCTCGGACAGCTCGGTTATATATATCTGGAGCGAGGTTTCCAGACAGTAGACCATCAGCGGTTCAAGTTCCTTTGCAAACGAACGTGCCTTTGCAAACTGACTGTCGAACATTATCTTTGTAAAAGTTAACATAAGCGCTTCTTTATTTTCAAATGCCGCAAAGAACGATGTCGGCGACATTCCCGCCGCCTTTGAAATCTGTGCGGTGGTCGTCTTTTCGTATCCCTGCTCTAAAAACAATTTTATTGCCGCAAGGAGCATCTTGTTGCGCCTTGCTATACCTTTTGGTTGTAGTCCTTTCAAGTTCTCTTCTCCTTATCAGGCTCAAAATTATAGTTATGAATTTAGTTTTGAGTTTACTCAATTACAGCATAATGATATGGAAATGTCAACGTATATTGGAATTTATTTAAAACAAATTTTCTTTTTATGCTTGTCGGACTTCTGTTTTATACAAAACCCACAAAACAGATAAGAATTAAATAAAAGTTTTCGTCAAACCAATTCCACTAAACCTATTGACAACCTAGGTTTAGTATGTTATACTCATAACAACGAAAACGAAAGGGGCTGACGAAATTAAAATGATGAACATAATGCGAATGAATGAAATGTGTGAAGCCAACATAATAATGCGTCTGTCCCGCAAGAGTGTCTGAGCCTCTCAGAACTTTAAACGCACGGACGCAGAAAATAAGCGTCCGTTATTTTTATGGGAGGATATATGATAGAACTTAAAAACCTTGAAAAGACGTACCGTACCTCAAAGGGCAGTGTTACAGCAATAAGAGATATAAACATTACGATAAATGACGGCGAGATATTCGGTATCATCGGACTTTCCGGTGCCGGCAAAAGTACACTCGTCCGCTGTATAAACTACCTTGAACGCCCCACATCGGGACAGGTAATAATAGACGGCAAGGAGCTGGGCAAGCTCAGCAACAAAGAGCTTTTAAAAACACGACAGAACATAGGAATGGTGTTCCAGGGCTTCAATCTTCTTACACAGAGAAACGTAATAAAGAACATCTGCTATCCACTTGAGATCGCAGGTATGAAAAAAGCGGACGCTGTAAAGAGAGCCGAGAGCCTGCTTGAGCTTGTAGGACTTTCAGACAAGGCTAAGGCGTATCCGTCACAGCTTTCGGGAGGACAGAAGCAGAGAGTAGCAATAGCAAGAGCGCTCGCCGCAAAAACGCACTATCTTCTGTGCGACGAGGCAACAAGCGCACTTGACCCCGACACAACAAGGTCGGTGCTTGAGCTTCTTAAAAAAATCAACCGCACACTCGGAGTTACCATAATTGTGATAACTCACGAGATGAAGGTAATAGACAGTATATGCGACAGGGTCGCAGTGCTTGATAACAGCACGGTCGCAGAGATAGGCGATGTCAGAACGGTATTTGCAAATCCTCAGTCGGATATAGCAAGAAAGCTTATCATGCCGCAGGGCGAGCTTCCCGTTACAAGTGAGAACGGAAAGAAGATAAGAATTATCTACAACGGCGAAAACTCTTCTAAGTCGCTGTTATCCGATATGATATTAAAATGCAACACTCCCGTCAACATTCTTCACGCCGATACGAAAGATATTGACGGCAAGGCTTACGGTCAGATACTGGTACAGTTACCCGATGACGAAACATCAGCAGAAAAGATAACTGCTTATCTCAAAGCCAACAGTGTTACTTATTCACAGGTATAAGGGGGAACGGAAAATGTCAAGCGATCTTATACAGCTGTGGGATAAAGGCGTGCTTTTACAGGGTATATGGGAAACAATATACTTAACATTCATCTCATCGTTCATTGCTTACGTTTTCGGACTTCCGATAGGCGTACTGCTTACAGTGACCGACAAGGACGGTATCCACCCTATCCCGTGGCTCAACAAAATAATCGGTGTTATAGTAAACATCTTCCGCAGTATACCGTTCATCATTCTGATGGTTGCGTGCTTACCGGCGGCAAAGGTTATTGTCGGAACAAGTCTTGGCAATAAGGCAATGATAGTAATGCTCGTTATAGCGGCTATACCTTATGTGGCAAGAATGACGGAATCCTCTTTCAAAGAGGTTGACAAAGGCGTTATTGAGGCGGCTCAGGCAATGGGCAGCTCCACATTCAAGATAATATACAAGGTGCTTATCCCGGAGGCAAAGCCCGCACTTATGGTCGGTGCAGTCATTTCACTGGTAACCATTCTCGGTTACTCCGCAATGGCAGGAACGATCGGCGGTGGCGGACTCGGTATGATAGCTATTTCATTCGGTTATCAGCGTTTCAATAACGATATTGTGTGGATATGCGTACTGCTTACGGTTATTATCGTACAGCTCATCCAGGAGCTTGGTATGCTGATAGCGCGCAAGGCGGACAAACGTATAAACAAGTAAGGAGAGATATAATATGTCACTGCTTTTCATAAAGCTGTTACGACAGAACTTCCGTTTCGGACGAATGTGCCGATGTTGTATATAACGTATATAACAGAGATAAAACCGTAAAATAACGGTGCAGAACAAAGAAAGATAAATAAAAAAATACAACATTGACAGGCGGTAAAACCGCAGAAACGGAGAATTAACATGAAAAAGATTTTATCATTAATACTTACAGCGGCTCTTGCAGGCGCAACACTTACAGCGTGCAGCTCAAACGGCACAAGCTCAACAGCATCTTCCAACGACGCTTCATCGGCAGATGCAACATCATCAACATCAAGCGCAACTGAAAGCTCGGCAGACAACACAGCAGATACAGACAAGGTTATCAAGATCGGTGCAACAGCAACACCCCACGGCGAAATCCTTGAATTCGTAAAGGACAAGCTTGCTAAGGACGGCTATGACCTCCAGATCACAATATATGATGACTATGTACTGCCCAACAACGCAGTAGCAAGCGGCGAACTTGACGCTAACTACCATCAGCACACACCTTACCTCAACAACTACAACGAGAAGAACGGTACAGATTTAGTACCTGCCGCACTTATCCACTATGAGCCTTTCGGTCTTTACGGTAACGGCGTTGAAAAGATCGCTGATATCAAGGAAGGCGCTTCGATCGTAATCCCCGCCGATGACAGCAACGAAACAAGAGCACTTCTTCTTTTACAGCAGGAAGGTCTTATCGATCTCCCCGAGGGCGCAAACGCTAAGGACGGTGTTACAACACTTGACATCAAGGACGACCACGGCTACAAGATAACAACAGTTCAGGCTGATACGGTTGCCGCTCAGTTTGCAAACAGCGACGCAGGTTCTTTAGCAGTAATCAACGGTAACTATGCTCTCGCCGCAGGTCTTGACATAAGCAAGGCTCTCGCAGTTGAAGACGCTTCAGGTGATGCGGCTCAGACATACGCTAACATAGTAGCAGTTAAGAGCGGTAACGAAAATCTCCCCAAGATCCAGGCTCTTATCAATGCTCTTAAGTCTGATGACGTAAAGAACTTCATCAACGAAAAGTACAACGGCGCAGTTGTAGCGATCTTCTGATCGGCTTGAAACAAGCAGATAACAACATTTTTCTTCAACGGTAAGTAATATAAAACGGACGGCTGTCGGTAAAACGACAGCCGTCCGTTTTGTCATGCCGTATTAAGTCCGAGTGAGAATATATCGATAGCAACGCTTACATTATAATCGCTGTCTGCAATTATCTCACCTATCCTGTCCTTGTTTTCGGTATAGAATTTATTACAGCATCTGCAAAGAGTGTTTTCAAGCCCGAACACATCACACCCCTTGCCTGCAACCGGTATGACCGAATCTTTTATCATGCGCCGCAGTTCGTTTTCGGCGGCTTTCGTTACAACGTTCACAGCGTCCGGATCGCCCTCTTTGATGTTACCGCGCGAACCTATTTTTCCCGACGCTTTGAGCGAAATATCAAAAGTGACCTTGCCGTCTTTTTCCTTTGCGGTCACACTTCGCGTTATATCATTAAGCGTAATACTCGGCTTTGCGTACTTTTCAAGCGGTACGGTGAACGAATACTCGGAAGGGCGTCCCGTCATAAAAAACACCGCTGTAGATGTGTCGGCGTTTACCTGTGACAGTTCCACACCGTCTTTGAATATCACTCCGCCATCAAGGATAATAGTTGTTTCTCCGTCCTCGCTCTGCTCTTCTCCGCCGCTCTTGCCGCTGTCGTCGCCTTCTTTAGGTATAGTAACATCGGTTTTGAGCTCCGCGGTTTTAAGTAGCGGCAGAAACGCGCTTCTTGTACCTGTACACAGAATTGTCATTACCCTGTAAGGGTAGCTGTAAACGCATCTTCCCTCGCTTGCCGCATTTCTGATAAGATCGGACAATCTCTGTGATGAGGTCGAGCCCTCTTTGAAGCGGATATCAAGCAGTTCTTCGGCGGTGTTTTCCGCTGCGGCTACATACGCCTGCGGGTGTGAGTGGAAATTGCCTATAAAAAATTCAATCGTCTGCTCAAGGTCATATTTTCTCAGCTCCCTGCCGATTATTATCAGCCTGTTTTCGCTGAGAAGCAGGTCCTTTCCGGTTAGCAACGATGCGTTTTTAGCCGCCGAAAACACATTATCCCCCTCGCCTACGCTCTTGAGCACGTTGTCCTGCGTTTTGTCGATCTGATTCTGTCCACCCTCGCTCGACTGATTAAAATACTGCATACTTATACGGTAAACTTTCCTGTCCGGCAGGTAGTCAATTCCTATCGCCTGCACTATTGCTCTGTCGGCAAGATCGACATAATTGACACAGCCGCACAGACTTAGTGTAAACACGGCAAGCACAGCCACTGCCGCAGTCCTAAATATTTTCATCATTCTTTTTCACCCTCCTGCTTTGCTTTTTCCTGCCTGCCGCAAGGACTATAAGCGGAACAACTACACCGCCGAGCAATATGTGTATTCCGCTGTTCATAACATCAGTCATTCTGTCGTATATGCCTGCGTCGCTTCCGAGAATTATACAAAGCATAAAAACAAGAAATCCGGTTACCGTAAGCGCAAGCTTTGTGCGGGGCTTTTTACTGCAAACGGCATAAATTCTGCCGATGCAATAAATAAGCAGTGCGGTTTTTATTATTCCGCACATCAGCCAGACTATGGCGTCTATGCCGTCAAGCCGCTGAAACAGCACAATATCAGACAATGACGCGATGATATAAAGCGGATATTCGACCTTGCTCATATAAGGACCGAGTATCAGGTTATACAGCAGATTGAGAAGCTCCAGCAGAATAAGAAGTATCGGGAGGTAATAAAGTACCGTCCTGTGCGGCTTTCTGCGCAGTTCATCGGTAATTACGGCAAATATCAGTATCTCGCTGTTCATACTTATCTCGGAGATAAGGCTTTTGAAGAAGTACGTACGATCGTTTGCAAGAGAAAAATAAAGGTGATCCGGCTCTGTCTTGTCCCACATTGTAACACCTATAAGGAATATCAGCAAACCGAATATGACCGCCGCAAAGACAGAACTTCTTGTAACGGCGCTCAGTCCCTTTGCCGCACCGTATACCGCCGCCGCAGTTATCCCAGCTATCCCCGATACGGTTACGATATTGTTGAGAAGCGTGTCCGTGACATAATGTTGTAAGCTCAGCACCGTCTGTACGGCAGTCATCGTAAGCAGAACAGACATAATAACGCCTGCCGTTATTCCGAATGCTTTATTTCTGCGCATTGTGGCTGTTATCACACTGTCACCCCTGAATTTAAGCGTTACGGCTATAACAGGCAGATAAAGCAGTGCAACAACCAGCTTTGCAAGTAATATCACTATAAATCTGTCAGTGCCGTACCTGAACATTTCTCCGGGGATAGTCGTCATTTCTGCCGACAATCTGCACGCAAGAAAGGCGATAACAAGCTGTCTGTTACTTATTCTGCTCATCCCTCATCGTCCTTTCACTGCTGTGTCTGCTCTTAGCCTTGCCCGATAACTGTTGTACGGTCATATCCGAACCCGAAAGCTTCTTCCAGCTTGCTCTGAAAAAAGTATCACGCATAATGCTTTTAAGCGTTATCGGAGCGAACGGTGCGGTATACGGAACGCCGTATGCGTTTTTCGAGCAGATCCTGAAGAATATAACCACGCCGAACACCGTTATTCCGAACAGCCCCAGCACACCGCCTGCGACAATAAACGCAAGCCTCAGTATCATACAACTGTCGTATAAGTCCGAAACCGCAAAAGAACATAATCCGGTGGCGGCGATTATCAGCACGACAGGCGCGCTCATAAGTCCTGCCGAAACGGATATCTCGCCTATTACAAGTCCGCCGACAATACTCACCGCATGGCCTACACTTCTCGGCAGTCTGAGCCCTGCCTCACGCATTATCTCATACAGAATATACATTATCAGGCACTCGCCGAAAACCGGGTAAGCCGTGGTCTGAACCGATGAATAGATATTCAGCAGAAGCGCCGAACGGAACATTTCAGGGTGAAAGTTGCACAGCGCAACATAAAGTCCCGGAAGTACAGCAGACGCTATAAACGCAAAGAATCTTATAGTACGCAGAAACGCCGAAAAGTACGGTTTTTGCGTATAATCGTCCATTGTTACAAAGTTCTCTGCAAAAAGGCTCGGCAGAATAAGCGCAAACGGCGTGCCGTCCACAATTATTCCTACTCTGCCCTCATAAAGCTTGGATGTGAACACGTCGGGTCGCTCGGTGACGGATATCTGAGAAAACAGTGTAGTTCCGCCCGGCTCTAAAAAGCTTTGCAGATACTCACTGCTGACTATCGTATTAAGTGGGATATTCCTGAGCTTGTCGATAACGGCGTTTACCGTGTTAACATCAGCTTTGTCGGTAAGGTAGCATACCGATACATCTGTATTACTGCGGTCGCCTATCGTCATCATAACGGTTTTAAGCGTGGGGGATTTCATACGGCGGCGGACCATAGACACATTTGTCCTTACCACTTCTATAAAGCCCTCACGGGAAGCCCTGAGGTTCATATGGGTCGACGGCTCATCTATACTTCTGTGCGAATAGCCCTGTATGCCTATCGCTATGCCGAATGAAGCGCCGTTGCACAGCAGGACGGCAAAACCCGACATTATATTGAGGCAGAGTGTGCCGACATCATATACCTGCTTTTGTTCTTCTGCTATCGGCATATCGGCGCATACCGCACAGAAGAACTCATTATCATCGGCTATTTTGGGCGGCGATGATACAAGAGGGCGGAAGATAAGATTCGCAAGATCAGCCTTGCCTATCATTCCCTCGCAGGTGACTACCGCCATTCTGTGACCGCCTGCGGTAAAATATTTGATTATAAGGTCCGAGCTGTTGTTCATAAGCGCCCTTACAGCACAGCAGTTTTCATCAAGGCTTGATGAAAGGCTTGTGTCCGAGTTACTCACAGGCTCGGTGTTCTTTTCGGAAAAATCCGGCTTTTTTATATTGCTCATTCCAAGTCCTCGCATAATAAAAAATTATCAGTAAATAATAGCGTTGAAATAAAAATCTATCAATTATCTTTCCCGACTATGGAGGCAATATGCTGATAATAATTATTCGTTCGGTACTTTTATACATTCTTATAGTGTTTGCACTGAGACTTATGGGCAAGAAGCAACTGGCACAGCTCCAACCGTCCGAGCTCGTTACTACCATACTTATCTCAAACATTGCAACACTTTCGCTTGAAGATTCGACCGTACCTATGATATACGGTGTTATACCGATACTGATGATAGTTTGTCTGGACGTATTCATGTCGTTCATTATGCTCAAAAGTTCACGCTTCCGCCGTCTTGTCACAGGAACACCGCAGATAATCATCACAAACGGCGTGATCGACCGCAGAGTGATGAAGCACCTGCGCTACAGTGTTGACGAGCTGATGGAAGCTATGCGTGAGTGCATGATATTTGACATTTCACAGGTGCAGTATGCTATAGTCGAAACCACAGGCAAGATCAACTTCTATCAGAAAAGCTGTTACAGAAATGTTGAAAACGGCGATATGGATATAAAAGTTCAGAATTGCGATCCTCCCTGCCTGCTTATCAAGGACGGCGATATCAATTATCCCGGACTGCGGCGCTGGAACGGCGACGAAAATAAACTGCGCGGTATGATAAAGGAAATGGGACTTGATATAAAGGATATATTCCTGCTTACAGACAGCGTGGATAAAGGCGTTTACACCGTGCTTAAATCCGACAGCGAAAGCGGTACAAAGTCAATATGCAGACCTGAGGAGAAAAAGTAATGGGAAGAATGGTAACTTGTGCCGCCATAGTAGCGGCAATGATAGCGTTTGCAATATTCGGATACAACTATTACGATACGCGCGCCAAAGAAATATATACGACCGCAGACGAAATAACACAAGCTATAGATAATGATGACACAAAAAAAGCCGCCGAAAAGGCGACTTATGCCGAGGATATCTGGCGCGGACTTTCTCAGGATACTATCTTTGTAGAGGATACCGAATGCGATAACGAGATAGCTATGTGCCTGTCACGCATAAGAGTATTTGCCGAGAGCGGAGAGCAAGATATCTACTCTGAATGCGCTGTACTGAAAAGGCTTATAGAGCTTTATATAACACGACAGCAGATAACGCTTTCAAGTGTGCTGTAATATACAAAAATGCCGACGGTAAAATACCGTCGGCATAATTTTTAAATCGATTATCTAAGCTCAGGAAACAGTAGCGTTGAGCTCCTTGATTCTTGCTTCGATAACACCTCTGTTCTCTTCACGAACAGTTGCAAATGAGCTACCGCCCATTACAACGTCTGATGTAAGGTGACCTACAGGGTTCTCACCTGTTGAAGAGTCAGCAATATCAGCACCGATACCGTTCTTGAACTCGAATACTGCTGAGAATGTTTCGGGATTCTTCAGAACGTCAAGTCTGTCGAGCAGCGTGTCTGTCCAGTCAAATTCATCGATCGACTGCTGTCTGCCTGCCTTCTTTACATCTTCATCCTTGTAAGCTAAGAGGTTTGCATAGATCCATGCCTTGTATCCGTCAGCGTTCTTAGAACCTGCAACGAACATAAATGCATCCTGCTTCATTTCCTGATAATATGTATCAGCACCGTCCATCTTGGGGAAAGGAACGAAATTGATCTCGTCGTCGTCCCACTTCTGCTTTTTCTTGTAAAGTCTCCAGGTTTCCTCGTATCTCCATGTACCGTCTTCAAGGAAGAGTGTGTTACCGTTTACCCACTCAGGATAGCTGGGAGCCCAGTTGTTTTCAATCTCTCTGGGGTAACGGAGCTGTTCCTGTGTATCATCGAATGTACGGAGCATATCCATGCACTTTTCGATATTTGCATCGTTGAGGTTGCTTACAAGCTTACCGTTCTCAAGACCGATAAGGGGCTTACCTGTTGTAGCGATGAATGCGTGGTCAAGTCCGTAACCGTCAAATGCATACTTAGCATTGTCGGGATCTGTGAACTTTCTTGCCATCTCTATGCACTTTGACCATGTCCATTCGCCTTTTTCAAAGAGCTCCCAGGGATCGTCAAAGCCGTTCTCTTCAATTATAGACTTTCTGTACCAGAGAAGTGTTGCGGGATTAACGTCAACAATAGGTGTATAAACCTTACCGCCCCAGTTGAACATATCTATAATGCTCTTATAGTCTGCCCAGTCGTCTGTAGTAGTATCAATAACACCGTCGATAGGCTGGAACAGGTTCTGATAAATACCGTAAGGATAGTTTGATGTCTCAAAGGGGAATGTATCGGGTGAGTCATCTGACTGTACAAGTCTTGCAAGGTCAACATATCTGTTTGCATAGCTTGATACTCTTACATTTACGAATACGTTTTCGTCTGCTACACTCTCATAGCCCTCGGGCTTATTCTTGGGTGTGCCGTACATTGACTTGAAGAGCTCTACTGAAGGAGCTGCCTCCTGAATGTCGTACCATGCCATAAACTTGAGCTTGGTGTCAACCTTGATGTTCTTGTAGTCCTCTGCTACTGAAACGTTGTCAATTGCACTCTTTACATCTTCATTTGAAGACATTATCTTCTGGCTGCCTGTAGCTGTTGTGCTCTCTGCTGAAGAGTCAGCACCGCCGGTTGTTCCGCCGCTTGTTGCTGTGCTGCTGCCTGAACAACCTGTGAACGCTGTAGCGCCCATTACCAGAGCAAGAGCTGCTGCTGAAATCTTTTTGGTCGTTTTTTTCATCATTTACCTCCTGTACGGCTATACACACTGCCGCTTATTTGCTCTATTATTATAACAAATTTCCGCTTGTCATTCAACCATTAGTTAATCCAAACTTGAAAAATATTTTTGTTTAATTACAACAACGAATTTTGTGTTTTCACAGTATTTACACAAAATTTAAGTTAATTACCTTTATACATCTGAGAATAACCCAATTCCGTAAACCCGTTTCTTGCGTAAAGCTTAGCCGCTCTTTCGTTATCCGGCTCAGTCTCAAGCCTTATTCTTGCGGCGTCGGAGTATTCTTTTTCCATAAACTTAAAGAACTCTCCCGTAATGCCATTACAACGGTACTGCGGCTTTACATATATCTCGTCAAGCCATACGACCATACCGCCTGCCTCGTTTGAATAAGTCAGGGCAAGCAGGGCAAAACCGTATATTTCTTTTTTATCGTCACTGCGGAACATAAAGCATACCGCATACGGCGAACCTTCCATCAGCACATTGAATGTAAGCTTATGGTTTTCATCGGGTATAGGGTGAAGCACCGCAGGAGAATGATAGAAATCGTGCTCCATAGTGAGAAACTCTTCCCTGTCGTCTTTTCTTATCTTGTCAAATATCATATTATATCACCTGTCACGCAAGTCCGAGCGGATTTATAAACAGATATGCGAAATATCCTGCATACGCAACCAGCATAATTATACCGCCGACCCTTGTAAGCTCTTTTTTACGCAGAACAAGCAGTCCGAGAAGTACAGCCGCCGCAATTGCAACTACAGTATCAATAATAAACGCGTCACCGTAAGGCAGAATGCTCGGAGAGAATACGGACGCCAGACCGACAACGAACAGGATATTGAAAATGTTACTGCCTATTATGTTACCGATAGCAATGTCGGATTTTTTCTTGAGGGACGCTGTTATGCAGGTGATAAGTTCGGGAAGTGATGTACCGAATGCTACAACAGTCAGTGAGATCGTTCTGTCGTCAACTCCGATGACCTGAGCTATGCTCTTTGCAGATGAAACCGTAAGGTCACTGCCGATCACTATGCTGACAAGTCCTACAAGAGTTATCAGTATCAGTATCGGTAACTTGTCCTTGTCGGTAAGCTCCGGCACTTCTTCTGCCGAGCTGTCGTCGCCCTTCTTGTAAAGGTAGAACAGATAGCCTAAGAATGCCGCAAAAAGTACCAGCATGATAGCGCCGTCTATCTTGTCAAGTCCTCCGCCTATCCAGCCGAGCAGCAGTAATACGGCTGTAATGAATACAACAAACGGTATCTCGAATTTAAGCGTGTTCGGCTTTATCTTAAGGTTTGTTATCACTGCGCTGACGCCAAGTATCAGCAGTATGTTCATAATATTACTGCCCACCACGTTACCTATCGAAATAGCCGCCGCATCCTGAAATGCCGCACTTATACTGATAGCCGCCTCAGGCGCAGAAGTTCCCATCGCCACTATCGTAAGACCTATTACTATCTGCGGGATTTTAAATTTAGCCGCAATTTTTGACGCACCTTCAACAAACAGATCCGCACCCTTTATCAGCATAGCGAATCCCACTATCAGCACGCCGAGCGAGCATATAACATTTGCATTGATGTTCACTCCGACCATATTCATAACATACAGTGCAGCGCCTATCACAAGAGCAATTATCGCAATTAACATTTTCTGTCCTCTTTCTCTGTTAACACATTAAATTTTTCGGTTACACGAATGACGGGCAGTGACGTTTCATAGAAGCGACTGCCCGTACATATTGATTTTTATCGCTTACTGCTCCCCTGCAAGCTCCTTGTAAAGACCGATATACAGCTTAGCCGACTGCTTCCAGCTGAAGTCCGCCTTCATAGCTCTGGTGACCAGCTTGTTCCACTCTGTCTTATTCCAGTAGCAGTCCTTTGCTCTCTTGATAGCATAAAGCATATCGTGAGCATTGTACGACTGGAATGTGTAACCTGTGCCGTTCTCATCACCGCAGTCAACGATGCTGTCTGCAAGACCGCCCGTTTTTCTTACTATCGGGATAGTACCGTAACGCAGGGAGATCATCTGTGCAAGTCCGCACGGTTCGCTCTTACTGGGCATAAGGAACATATTTGCACCTGCATAGATCTTCTTTGCAAGGTCTGGGATATATCCGCAAGTAAACGCTACCCTGTCGGGATATTTCCAGCGCATCTCGTGGAAGAACTGCTCATACTGAGCCTCGCCGGAGCCTAATATAACGACCTTGTAGCCAAGGTTTATAATATCGTCAAATACGCACTTTACAAGATCAAAGCCCTTGTGCTCAACAAGTCTTGATACCATACCGAGTACAGGCTCGTCACCCTGGGGAAGTCCGACTTCTTCAAGAAGCTTCTGTGCGCAGACTTTCTTTCCTGCTTTCTTTGAAACCGTGAAGTTTGCGGGGATCGCAGGATCTGTAGCAGGATTGTACATATCGGTATCAATGCCGTTAAGGAATCCACAGGTCTTGTACTGCTTATCTGCAAGCGCTCTGTCAAGGCCGTGTGAGAACCACGGATCAAGAATTTCTCTCGCATATGTCGGAGAAACTGTTGTAACCTTGTCAGCAACCTCGATAGCCGCTTTCATAAGGTTGACATCCCTGTCATATTCCATAAGAGAAGCGAAATGCTTCGGTATACCGAGGACATCTTCAAGTATTTCCATACCGTATCTGCCCTGGTACTGAATGTTGTGGATAGTAAATACGTTCTTGATACCCCAGAGCTTTTCATCGTTTCTGTAGAAAATGCTGTAATATACGGGGATAAGGGCGCACTGCCAGTCGTTTGAATTGATTATCTGCGGCTTGAAGTCGATAACCTTGAGCATTTCAAGAACCGCGCGTGAGAAGAACGCATATCTTTCGGCATCGTCATAATAGCCGTAAAGTCCGAAATCACGCTTGAAGTAATATTCGTTATCAAGGAAATAATATGTAACGTTGTTTATCTTTGCTGTGAACAGTCCGCAGTACTGATTTCTCCAACCTACCGGTACAGAAAAATTAGTAACATAGGTCATCTGATCGCGCCACTGCTGTTTAATTGTGTTTACATACAGAGGTACTACCACGCAAGCCTCGTGACCTTCTTCAACGAGTGCCTTAGGAAGTGAGCCGGCAACATCTGCAAGTCCGCCGGAAGCCGCTACGGGCTGAGCCTCGCTTGCCGCATATAGGATCTTCATGTTTTTCCGCCTTTCAGCCACGCTTTTAAGAATTATATAATCATCCTAAGCGTGGCTCTTTTATAGTTTCTTATTCCCATTTAAAATATAGCATATTTCCGAGCCAAAATCAAGCAAAATTTGAAGTGCTTATTGTCGAATAAAGAAAAATCGGAAATAATAACTAAATATTTCAATTTCTATTGTTCAAATTAACAAAATCAGTCACTTACGGTATTGCATTTTTATCTAAAACAGAGTATAATTCTATGTAAAGGCAGTCTTTAATTTCAAGGGCTGTCTGTCTTGTATCAACATAGAAAAAGGGAAGGTGTCATTACCATGGCAAACAAAGAAATTACATTACTTGATGTTATAGACAGAGCGCAGTTACAGTCCTTACAGGACGCATTTGCTAAGGCAACAGGTATGGCGGCTCTCGCAACCGACAAGAACGGTCCCGTGACCCAGCTTTCATGTCCCACAGACTTCTGTATGAATTACACCAGAAAATCCAGCGTAGGCTGTGAGCGTTGCAACCTCTGCAACCTGAAAGGCGGCGAGCAGGCAAGCAAAACAGGAAGACCCGCTGTTTACTACTGTCACGGCGGACTTGTAGACTTTGCATCTCCCATTATCGTAAACGGCGAGCAGATAGGCTCTCTTATAGGCGGTCAGGTACTGACAGAAGAGCCCGACCTTGACAAGTTCCGTGCCATAGCAAAGGAAATTGATGTAGACCCAGATGAATATGTCGAGGCTGTAAAGAAAGTTCCGATAGTTTCCGAAGAGAAAGTAAACAATGCCGCAGAGCTTCTTTTCAAGATGGCTCAGGCTCTTTCACAGGTAGGATACGAAAAGTACCGCATCACAGAAGAACACAAGGACACGTCCGCAATGTTCGATGAAGTTCACGAAGATTACAAGGATATCAACGCAAAGGTAGAAGAAGTCAACACAACAATAGCGGCATTGTCAACCGAGTTTGATCTGTTGCGTGAAAAAGCGGCTGAATCAGCAAAGGCTGTTGCACAGACCGACTCGATACTGAAATACATACAGAACGTTGCAACCCAGATGACGTTGCTCGGATTCAACGCTTCTATCGAAGCAAAGCACGTTGGTGAGGCAGGCGCAGGATTCAATGTTATTGCGCAGGAAGTACGTCAGCTTGCAGAACAGACATCCAACCAGACCCGCAGTATCGAAGATGTCCTCGGCAGTGTTCGTTCTTCTATTTCCGCAATCGACAAGGAAATAGCGACCGCAGTAAGCAAGATCGAAGCCAATGTTGCTACAGTAAAGGAACTCAGCGACAAGATCGCCGCAACCTCCGCAAAGATAGATAATATCAGCAAGGCGTAACCGGACTGAAACAAATATATATAATCCCACCGCATTTTATTTTGCGGCGGGATTTTTATATACGTTGACCGGTGATAAAAGCAACGGCTCTGCCAAAGCAGAGCCGTCCAGACTGTCGAAAAACCTATATATCTTTCAAAAATGGGGTTGAGGGGCATAGCCCCCAACAGGGACTAGGGGCGGTAGCCCCAGTAATATAGCCCCTTCCCGAGGGGAAGGGGTTTGGGAATAGGGATAGTAAGTTAGAAGCTGATTTCAAAAGCAGACTTTTTCTACAAACTGAACGGCTCTGCCAAAGCAGAGCCGTCATTATTATTCAGATCAAGAATTATTCAACAGTCTTGTTGAGTTCTGCAAGACGAGCGTCTATCTGACCCTGATACTGTTCACGGAAAGATGTATAAGATTCACCTGTCATGTAGGGACCCTTTGTGAGCTGTTCTACAGGGTTATCCTGAGTGCTTGTATCGGCAATATCAGCACCGATACCGTTCTTGAAGTCGAATACGCCTGTGAATGTGCCGGGAGCCTTGAGAGTATCCAGTCTGTCAAGCAGTGTATCTGTCCAGTCATACTCTTCCTTGGACTGCTCTCTGCCCGCCTTCTGTATCTCGGGATCGTTTGAAGCTACTAAGTTAGCATAGATCCATGCCTTGTAACCGTCTATGTTCTTAGAACCTGCAACGAGCATTATAGAATCCTGCTTCATGCTCTGATAGTACTTGTCTGCACCATCCATCTGGGGGAAAGGAACGAAGTTGATCTCGTCGTCATCCCACTTCTGTTTCTTCTTGTACAGTCTCCATGTTTCTTCATATCTCCATGTACCGTCATCGAAGAACAGTGTGTTACCGTTTACCCATTCAGGGTAGCTGGGTGACCAGTTGTTATCGATATCTCTGGGGTAACGGAGCTGTTCCTGTGTATTGTCGAATGAACGGAGCATATCGAGGCACTTTTCAATGTTAGCGTCATTGAGGTGGCTTACGAGCTTACCGCCTTCAAGTGCGATAAGAGGTGTACCTGTTGTGCAGACAAAGCTGTTCTCGGGGTTGTAACCGTCAAGTACATACTTGCCGTTATCAGGATCTGAGAACTTTCTTGCCATTGTCAGGAATGTTTCCCATGTCCATTCGCCCTTTTCGTAAAGCTCCCAGGGATCGTCAAGACCTGCTTCTTCAACAGTTGACTTTCTGTACCAGAGTAAGCTTGTAGGTGTAAGACTCATGATCGGGCAGTAGTTCTTGCCGCCCCAGTTGAACTTGTCGATAGATTCCTTATAATCAGCCCAGTCATCGGTTGTAAAATCTATAATACCGTCAAGGGGCTGGAAAAGGTTCTGATAAATGCTGTAGGGATAGTTGCAGATCTCAAAGGGGAAGCAGTCGGGTGAATCATCTGACTGAACGAGCTTTGAAAGGCTGGTATATCTGTCTGCATAGCTTGAAACCTTGACGTTTACGAATACGTTCTCATCAGCTACGCTCTCATATCCCTTAGGCTTGTTTTCGGGTGTGCCGTAGAGTTTCTTGAATACCTCTACTGCGGGAGAAGCCTCCTGAATGTCCCACCAAGCCATCCACTTGATCTTTGTGTCAACCTTGATGTCCTTATAGTTTTCGCCGGCAGAAACATTGTTTACTGCACTCTGAACGCCTTCGTTCTCAGACATCTGCTTCTGTGTTTCACCTGTTGTAGAAGCCGCTGAGCTGTTGTCTGCTGCTGTTGTACCGCTTGTTGTCGAACTGCCTGAGCAACCTGAAAAAGCTGTTACAGCAGATACAAGTGCTAATGCGCCTGCAATAGCCTTAGTATATTTTCTCATCTTTAATCCTCCTGTAGATTTTCTGTACCTGGGTACAGATTTGTGTATTATTACATTTACTATTATAACAAAATTACTGCCGCACCGTCAATAAACAATTTGCAGTAATTTAGCTAAACGGTTTTGTGAAAATAGCACAATCGAAGCATAGTAATTTAGGTTAATTAGCTAAATTTCAGCTTATTTTGCTATTCAGATCATCCAGATACGCCTCAAGGGCAGGCACATACTCCCATTTTTCTTCGTCCTCCAGATTCTTTTTGTAATCCTGACCGTCCATATAGCACCAACCCTCCATCGCGTGCATGTAGCTTTCGCCACAGTACAAAGGATTCGGATCGATGCATATCTGCTTGAATTCTATAACCGGCACAAATGTTGCGGGATCGTTCATCCTGTCCATTCTGTCAAGCAACCTGTCGGTCCGGTCGTATTCGGATTTTGCATTCTGACGTGCAACGCAGTGTGAAATGGTTTTTATTGTTCAGTTCCGATATTTTCTGCCGATTTATTGATTCTGTCTGTCGCTTTGTCAAGCTCTTCAATAATATCTGGGCTTTCTTCGGTAATAAACGTTCTGTAGTCCTTGCCGTGCACATACGAGCTTTCTGAAAGTATGTCAACAATGACATCGGTCGATGCGGTAGGCGGTACTTCACGGAAATAATCGCGGCAGTCAACTACCCACTCAAAAGCATCGGGGCTGTTTATCTTATCCATTCTGTCAAGAAGCCTGTCATTCCAATCATATTCGGTTTTCTTTTCCTCTCTGAGCCGTGTCTGTGCGGAGCTGTCGTTATATAAGTATGCCGCCGAATATACAAGCGCCTTATAGCCTTCGGGGTTCTTTAAACCTATCGGGAGCATATAGGTATTTTCAGCGCAGTTATACCCCTGATAATATGACTGCTCATCGTCACAGCGAGGGAAAGGAACGAAATTGATTTCATCGTCGCTCCATTTATTCTTTTTCTTATAAAGCCGCCAGGTTTCATCATATCTCCATAAACCGTCTTGATAAAACAGTGTGTTGCCGTTTGCCCATTCGGAATCGCTTGGCGACCAACCGTTCTCCTCTTCACAGGGATATCGCAGTTTTTTCTGCGATGTGGCAAACTGACGCAAATAATCCATTGCAGAGATTATCTTCTCATCATCGGCATTACTTGTAAGCAGATCGTCTTCTATACCGATAAGTCCTTTTCCGACAGTAGAAAGGATTTCACGTTCAACAAAATATCCGTCAACGCCGTATTTCTTCTTTTCGCTGCTGCTGAAGCTTTCGCACATACTGAGGAATTTACTCCACGTCCATTCATTCTTTTCGTACAGCTCCCACGGGTCTTCAAGTCCCGATTCTTTTACAACACTGCTCCTGTACCACAGAAGCGAACGCGGGGTACTGCTGAATATCGGCACATAATCGTTTCCGACATATTTTAACGATTGTTGTATCTTGCTGTAAGGTGCAAACTCATCCGTTTCAAAGTCTATGATATCGCCTATCGGCTGAAAAAGCTTATCTGCTCCGACAGAGCAAGGCATTCTTGATATCTCGGCAGGGAAAGCATCGGGAGAATCCCCGGATCCGATCAGCTTTGCCAGTGTATAATATCTGTCAACGTAACTGCTCAGGTAAACATCTATAAAAGGTTCGGTATCATTACCCGAATGGTCTGTTTCGTAGCCCTCGGGATTTTTTTGCGGCACTCCGAAAAGTTTCTTATACGTATCGGCAATGTTGCTGTTATTAAGGTCATACCAGCCGAGAAATTTCACCTTTGTGTCGACCTTGATGTCCCCGACAACATCCTTTACCGACTTGCTTTCAGGAACAGCGTCAGTATTGCTTCCGTTGCTTTCATTATTGTCCGAACTGTTTGCGGCGCTGTCCTTTATTTCCGTACTGCCGCCGGGCGATACATTATTTGCACAGGCGGTTGTCAGCATTACCGCCGACAGGATAATTGCGGATAATTTCTTTGTGTGTTTCATAAATAGCTCCTTTGATGTAGTGTTGATGTTAACTATAGAAAAAATATTATTAATTTCAATTTGTGCTTTTTTCAGGCGGCGTATTCAGCATTTCTGCCTCCCGGGAATTTACAGATCCGTATTCCTCAAGGACCTCATCGTATTTAACTCCGGTCAGAAAAGTATTTTTGATCAACGCACCGGGTACATCTTCTCCGCACCCGCTGCCTATTATAAATAAGGCAATACTGCTGTAGTCGCATACCCAATTGAAAGCGTCAGGCTGACTTATCTTTTCTGCTCTGTCAAGCAGTCTGTCATTCCATCCGTACTCTGTCTTGTCATATTGTCTTGACGCTTTCTGCATTTGGGTATCGTTGCGTGCATATATGTCCGTATATATAAGCGACTGGTACCCGGCTTTATTTTTTGAGCCTTTTGGAAGCAGGAATGATGTTGTATTCATATTCTGGCTGTATGTTTTTTCTGCGTCGTATCTTGGGAACGGAACAAAGCTTATCTCATCTTCATCCCGGTTTTCCTTTTCCTTGTATTCTATCCGCTTTTCTTCGTATCTCCATATACCGTCTTCAAAGAATAACGTGTTGCCGTCCGCCCACTCGCGATAGTTCGGAGCCCAGTTGTTCAACAGATCTCTCGGATAACGCAGACTTTTCTGCGTCGTGTCAAACTGTCTCAGAAACTCCATCGCCGCTTTCATCTTATCCGTGCCTGAATTGTCAATATACAATCCGTTGTCATTACCAAAAAGATGTATTCCGGTCGTCGCAAGCAGATTAGTCGGCACATTGTAACCGTCGATGCCGAATTTTATATTTTCACCGTACTTAACTATATCCTCTGTCAATTGCTTGCCGTCAGAGAACTTTTCACACATTTCAAGGAATTTGTTCCACGTCCATTCGTCTTTTTCGTAAAGCTCCCACGGATCTTCAAGCCCTGCGTTTTTAATAACACTGCTCCTGTACCATAAAACCGACGAGGGAGAAACATTATATATGGGGCAGTAATTTTTATCAAACATTCTTATATCGTTCTGAATTTTGCTGTATGGCGCAAGCTCAGATAATCCGAAATCAATAACACCGTCCACAGCGTCAAAATATTTGTCGCTCTTGTCATTGGAGTTGAAATACATCATTGCGTACAGCTGAGCGGGGAATGCGTCCGGTGAATCATCAGCCTGTATAAGCTTAGCAAGGTCAGAATATCTGTCTGCATAAGAAGTGACGCGGATCTCGGCAAACGGCTTTTCATCGGGCGAACTGTCCGTATCATTGCCGCTATCCCATGAATTGCTTTCCTCATACCCCTCCGGAATATTTCCGGGCACACCGAAAAGCTCCTTATAATTTTTTGCTATACCGTTATCGTTCAGGCTGTACCACGACAGTATTTTCACCTTGGTATCGACACTGATATCCTTTACGGCGTTTACGACCGAATTTGTATTCGTTTCTGAGTTGCCGCTGTTTTCTGTAGCGACAGATGAATTTTCTTTTATTTCCGTACTTTCTCCGGGTGCAATGTTGTCCGCACAACCCGTTGCAAGCATAATTGCAGATAAAATAATTGCGTATAGTTTCCTTGAATTTCTCATAAATAGCTCCTTTGGCGTAAAGCGGAATGTTTTTGATCAAATAATAAAATTTTGCATATAGATATTCAATTGTCCTCTGATATAATTCTATCACATATTTGCAATAACGCTCAATAGAAATATTGCACTAATTTAACCGTCATATTTTGGTTATAACACACAGAACGCCCTGCACCGCATAATGCAGTACAGGGCGTCAGTATATATTATGAGGAGAATTTTATATACAGCTTACTGTTCTATCGGAATATTGAATTCCTTTCTGATCGAATATATCAGATCGGCAACCCGCTTTCTGTTTTCGTGCGGAGCAAAATATGCACCGCCGAAAGAATTGTCATGTCCGGTTTCGCAAAGAATTACATAATCCATATCCGCAAGCAGACCGTCTGTATAGTAATCATACATAATAAACTGCTTTTCAAGCTCCGATACGGTTTCACTTTCGGCAAAATCGCAGGTCACGGTTGTATGCTTAGCCGAACTTACCGAAACGTTTGAATAGTTAAAATATATATAATTGTCATTTGCATTGTACATATCATATATAGTATACAAAGATGCCACATAGCTTGCGTAAGAACCGTCGTCATCATACTCGTTATCTTTGTTGTTATTATAGTTTTCCAGTTCTTTCTTTACGTCATCTATCAGCGCCTTTTTATAGGAAACCGAATTTGTTTCATCATTAAGTATTGCCAGTGTTTCGGAGCAGTTCTCTCTGATTTCAAGGCTCGTATATTCGCCGATGTCGGAATTGGCTTTTATTTTAACTACTGCCGCAAGCTTTCCGGTATTTCTGCCTGATTTATAATCATTTTCTATGGCTGAAACCAGCTTATCATTAAGATCGTCATTAAGCAGTCTGCCGTAGGAATTACCGTTTCTTGTATAAAAATCTATTCTCTCTGCCGATGCGCCGATGTTTTTTATCTTCTCTGTGTATTCGTCCGTCTTTGAGAAAACATATCGCATATCATAAAGCGTCTTGGCGTATTCGCCGTATGCTTTCTGATCTACGATAATTCTGAGAGAACGTGTTATCATTCTGCCGTCTTTCATCTTGTACACCAATCTGACAGAATAGTTGTCATTTCCCGGCTCAACACCGTAATCACTGTAGCGATGTGCGCATCCGTTATTAACAATAAAAGAATGATATTTCGTTATTGCACTTATGTTATCGGTATTTTTGAAATTTATCGTGTAGTAGTCCGAATTACCGTTATCACTGAATGCCTTTTTTGTTGACATTTCCACGCTCTTTATGCCGTCGGTTGAGGGAACATAACGCTCCAGTCCGAAAATATCGGTTTGTCTTATAACAGTGCAAATAAGCAATGTACCAAGTATCGCACCGACATATCTGAGCAGTGATTGCCATAATTTATTTATTTTTCTTCCATGGGTAATTTCAGCGAAGAAATAAACAATTGCGCTAATGGCAATACATATCATAAAAGTCATGTGTAACGTAGGATCAATCATCACAGGGCTTGTGCCTATAGCTATACAGATCAACGCACACACAATGCTTAGTGATATGATATGATACGGAAGCTCAAAGACAAAATGTGAACCCGTCTTTTCCGCTTTTCTTAAGCGTGTGACAACATACGCAAGCACAATAAGTACAGCAAATACCAATATCATTATAATTACGTTTCGCGTATTGAATGTACAGAATATATCTATATCATCGTTTCTGACCGCACTGTATACTCCTTTGCTTTCACTTATGGCAAAAACATTTTCACCAAATGAGTTGACGATAGACAGAATAAAAGCAAAAATCATACCCGCAGGGGAAGCAAACATTACCGCCGAAGAAAGTTCCTCGCTCGAAGCCGCTTCGGTAACCATCATAATTGCTGTTCCGACAATAGTAGTTACTATCACCGATAATGCCGCCATCGCTATTATCGTGTATACGATATAGTCGGACATTTTTCCGGTGAACGAATTTATCAACACACAGAAAAGGTATGTAAAAACGAGTACGACAGTCATAGCAATAAATACATATATTATAATTTTGGGCAGCTCTCTGTAGAGAATATTATTTGTCCTTGAGAAGATCTGCTGCATTGCAATGTTGATTTCGCTTTCATAGTCCCCGCTTGAAAGGGTATTCAGATATGATGTTGTGAAACCTGCATCTACACCGATTCCAGTTACTGCCATAATCACAGCACTGATCGCGCCTGATATCGCCATAGGAATAACGCTTACAATGCCACCGGTCACAAGATCACTGAAAAACCTCTGAGTAGTTGTGAGCGGAAGACTGAGATACATATCCGCATCGCATTTTTTGAGATTATAACTGAACATTGAATTTACTGTCACAAAAGCGAGAATGAGCACCACAGCCGCCGAAGCAACAGCAATTACAAATCCCGCCGACATAATCATATCAATATCGCCGAACATTTTTGTAGTATGCAATGTATCAAAATTTTGGTTTTTTATAGTCGTATTTATCATTTCTATACAGATCGACATACATACGCTGAACAGCGGTATGCACAGTACACTGAAAAGTGCCGATATGATCAACAGATTCTTGTTTCTGAATAATTTGTAGCATAAGTAGCTTATAAAAAAGCTCTTTTTATTTGTCGAGCACGTTGCTGTCATATCCGAGTCCCTCCATTTCGTATATAAATATTTCATTGAGCGTGAGCGGTATCACATCGCAGAATTTTGCGCCGTTTTCACGCATTATGCGGCAAGCCTCTTCGCTGTCGCCCCTTACAATAAAGCTCTGTACGCTTCCCAGGGTGTTCATTGAAATTATATTGATCTCAGGAAAATCATTTATTTTCATCTCGTTTTCAAACGATACCTGTATCTTGTGAAGATCTCCCTTGACGCTGTCAAGCTCACGATTGAATACGACCCTACCCTTATGAACAAGACCTACGCTGTCGCACAGCTCCTCAATCTCGGTCAGATTATGCGATGAAATAACAACCGTGCTGTTATTTTCCGCCATAGCGTCAAAGAGCATTTTTCTGACGTTTATCCTCATAGTCGGGTCAAGTCCGTCAAAAGCCTCGTCAAGCAGAAGTATATCGGTCGATGCCGCAAGTCCGCATATAACCGCCGCCTGACGTTTCATACCCTTTGAGAACGTTGACATACGCTTATCTTTCGGCAGATCAATAGCCTTTATAAGCTTTTCAAACTTTTCTGTTGAAAAAGTCGGATAGAACATCTCATACATCTTTTTCATATCATCGGGGGTCATATTCGCATACTGTTCAACATCATCGCTGACATAGAATACCCTCTGCTTCACGGCAACGTTATCATATACGGCGCTTTCGTCTATCGTCACCTCTCCGCTGTCCTGCCTGTATATTCCTGCAAGAATACGCAGAAGTGTTGATTTTCCCGCTCCGTTCGAGCCGAGCAGTCCGTAAGCGCTTCCGCTCCCGATTTTAATCGAACAATCTTTCAACGCATAGAAATCGCCGAATTGTTTTGTTACATTATCGATATTTATCATATTTCACCCTCCTTATTTATAACGGCATCGATCACCGCCGTCATTATCTCTTTCGTAAGCCCGGATTTGGCCGCATCGCCGACAGCACGGCTGAATTCCTCGGTTGCTCTCTTCAACACGGCTGAGGAATATTGCGATCTTTCGGCAACATAACTGCCTTTGCCCGGAAGAGAATATATAAGCCCCCTCTGTTCAAGCTGTCTGTAGGTTTTCTGTACAGTATTCGGATTTATCGTAAGTTCTTTTGCAACCTCGCGTACAGCAGGAAGTTTCTCATTTTCAGCCATTTCTCCGCTGATAATAAGCTCCGCTATCCGTGCCTCAAGTTGCTCTGACAAAGGCAATCCGCCCTGTAGCCTTAATGAAAACATATCACACCGCCTTTCGTAATAACTGTACTATTCTTATTAGTACAGTTATATGATAGCACGAACCTGATGGTTTGTCAATAGGCAGAAACAAAAAATTCAATATTCCAAAGAGAAAAAGCACCGTAGCTACAACCGCATAAAAAACAAAGAACTCCGGCTGTTACACCGGAGTCCTTTGCTTTGGGGAAATATATATGAAAATCGAAGATAGCAATTTAATCTGTCAGCTTATTTGCTTTTCTGTTTCCTCGCTGACTGTGGTTATATAATAATGCTTGTTCGTGAAATTAAAAGAATAGTTTTGTGTAAATTAGATGAAAAGTGAAGACGAAATTTGTCAGAGTTTCACAATTCTACATTATTACACCGCCGCCGAGTACTATATCGCCGTCATAGAATACAACGTGCTGACCCGGTGTTATCGCTCTTATCTTCTCATCGAACACTACCTTCACCGTGTTGTCCCTCTGAGGGTATACGGTACACGGCTGTTCGGTCTGCCTGTAACGCGTCTTTGCCTTGCATCTGAACTCACCGGCAGGCTTTTCAAACGCTATCCAGTTAAGATTGTCTGCATACAGCGTATCGGTAAAAAGAAGCTCGTTACCGCCGAGCGTTACGGTATTATTATCGGCATTTTTCCCGATAACATACATCGGTTTTCCGAAACCTGTTCCTATTCCTCTTCTCTGCCCTATAGTATAGAATATGACGCCCTTGTGATGACCTATCACCTTGCCGCTTTCATCAAGAAAATCGCCGTCAGGATAGGAACTGCCCGTATAACGCTCGATAAAGCCGGCATAATCGCCGTCAGGCACAAAGCAGATATCCTGACTGTCGGGCTTGTTACTGTTGATAAGTCCGCTGTCGGCGGCTATATACCGTATCTCGTCCTTTGTCATTTCACCGAGCGGGAAAACGCTTGCGGCGAGCTGTTCCTGGCTCAGACGGTACAATACATACGACTGATCCTTTGCGTTGCTCGTGCCGTCTGCGTTTATCGCTTTCTTCAAAAGCCACCTGCCGCTTTTTTCATCATAGCAACTGCGGACATAATGGCCGGTAGCAATATGGTTTATACCACGGTTTTTCACCATATCGAGCAGTGCGCCGAACTTGATGATTTCATTACATTCGACACAGGGGTTAGGTGTTCTGCCCGACAGATAGCTCTGTACGAAACTTTTCTGTACCGTGTCGGAAAACAGATCTCTCATATCAAGCAGATAATGCGGTACGCCGAACTTTTCCGCTATAGCTCTTGCGTCCTCGATATCGCTTGCCGAACCGCAAAGCCCTGTATCGTCCGCTCCTCTGGTGTCGTGCAATTTCAGCGTATAACCGCTGACATCGTATTTATCCTTTAACAGCACCAGAGCCACCGAGCTGTCTACTCCGCCGCTCATTGCTATTGCCAATTTTTCCATAATGTTATCCTTTATCCTTAAGTTGTAACTGTACTACCGCGCCGTAATGACGTACGTCAAATTCGGGTGGCGCATTGGTTGCGAGAAGCTTTAAATGCTCCTTTTCCCACAAATTTATCTTTTCTTCAGGCAGTGATGCTCCTATACCGCGACAGGCTTTCATTCTGCCGTTCCAGCTCTCTCTTGTGAAATGCACGTCGAGCGGATATTCTTCGCTGTAGACTTTCTCAAAATATTCGTCATAGCACGGGGGTATATGTATCGGGTGCATGGTTTCACCCTTGCCGCTCCAATCGGGGTTATATTTCAGCACAAGTTCCTCGCTCATACCTGCAATCTTATCTTCAAACGGAAGCCACGCCATATAAAGCACAACAAGACTTCCGCCGCTTTTCAGCATACGTCTGAACTTCGGTATAAGTTTTTCGTGGTCGAAATACCAGAAGCACTGGCAGGCGGTTATTACATCAAACGAATTGTCGGGAAACGACAGATCCTCGGCGGCGGTCGCAAGATATTCTATGTCCGTACCCTGTGACAGCAGTTTTGCCTGTTCTATCTGTTCGGGTGAAATATCCGTACCCGTCCACTTTGCGCCGAAACGGAGCATATTACGGGGAATTACACCCGTTCCCGTTCCTATATCAAGCACATTCTGACCCGATACGCAAAGTCCCCTGTCGGTTATTCTGCGGTAAAACTCATCGGGATATATATCGCGGTACTTAGCGTAATCCTGCGATGTTCTGCCCCAGTCGAACGCCTTGCCGTTATCGATATTGCTGTCTTTTATATCCATTGAAATTTCCTTTACAAATTACCGCCGCTGTGTTTTTCACGGCGGCGGTGCAGTTGCGGTTATTTACTTTTCCTCGTTTCCCGCAAGCTGTGAGGGGTGCTTCTTGAAGAAGTCAACTCTCGGCTCAAGGAACTTAAGCTGATGCTCGCTTTCGCCCTTGCAGAAGTAATCCATTCCTTCAAATACATGATCCCAGCTCCAGAACTCTTCGCCAAAGCCGAGGTATTCTCTGAGCATCTCAGTGCCCTCGGGAGCAAGCGGGTGCAGAAGAAGTGCGGCTACTCTTATATAATGGAACACATTGATAAGCGTCTTTTTACGCAGTTCGTTATCGTCTGCCGCATCAGCTTCACGGCTGAGCTTTGACCATACCTTGCTTGACTTTCTTACCAGTGAATCAAGAACATAAGTTACTTGGTGGAACTCGAACTTATACATATAACGCTCATATTCAAGAATTGCCTTTTCGCACTCTGCGATAACGTCCGCATCGGGTGTACCTACAGGCATCTTACCGTCAAAATACTTCTGAGCGTAATAGAAGCAGGAACGTATAGCTCTGTTGAATACGTTTGAAAGCAGGAAGCCTTCCTTTACAACGGGGTCGTTGTCCTCGGGCTTTGCATCGGGATTATAGGGCTTGGGCTGGAAGCTTACGCTCCTTGTACCCAGTCCCAGGCCGAGCCAGTGCATACGGAGCTGTTCGGCTGTATAGTAGTTCAGCAGGTCAGCCGCCATAGGAGGCTTTATAGAGCCGCTGCTGCTTGCCTTCTTGTCAAGGAACAGAATGTGGTTGTTGGCAACAAGGATAGGTAACTGCATCTCACCGTCTTCCGGATCGGAGGTTATCTCACCCTTTTTCAGCGCCATAAACATTGCCATTTCCGCAACGCCGTAGAAGTAGATATTGTCCGAGCCTATAAACTGATATACCTGTGCGTCCTTTGAGCACCAGTAATCCTTGTAGTGTTCCATATCTATGCCCTTGCTCTTGAGATAAGCGCAGGTGAATGAGATAGGTGCCCAGAGCGACTCGGGCCATACCCATACGGTAAGTCCCTTTTCATCTTCAAGATCAGGTGCCTTTACGCCCCACTCAATGTTACCTGTAAGTCTGAACGGAACAAGCGTCTTGCCTGTTCTGAAACGCAGACCGTGGTGCGCCATTATCTCGGTAGCGGCATCACGCTCGTCAAGCGTATCGAAACATATCGTGAACGACGGCTTCTTTGGGTCGTCTGTCAGCGTGTGATGTGCAAGCAGGTCTTTGATCTTTTCGTAATCTTCACGCAGTTCCTTCTTGATATGAACTACGGGCGGCTCGAGGAACTCGCCGATAGTCTTTGAAACGAGTGAACGGACGTTAGGCATTTTCTTTATTCTGTCAACATATTCGCCGAGGAGCTTTGTATACTCGGTAAGACGGAAGTACCAGTTTACAACGTCACGCATTACGGGAGTTTCGCCGGTAAGCGTGCTCTTGGGATCGATAAGACTTGACGGCATATACTGATGTCCGAGGTCGCACTCGTCGGCATAACCCTTTTCAGACTGACAGCCGAGAACGGGGCACTTACCTATTACCTGTCTGCCGTTTAAGAACACGCCTGCCTTTTCATCATAGAACTGAGATGTCGTGATCTTTTCAAGCTGACCGTTTTCATACAGTCTTCTTATGAACTTGTCCGATACTAAATTGTGGATCTCGGCGGGTTCGTCAAGTGCAGACGCACCGAACAGATCAAGGCTTATATCGTAATCCCTGAGCGTCTTTTCCTGGCTCTCGTGATTTCTTCTTACAAAGTC
The DNA here is from genome assembly GCA_017935365.1 of Ruminiclostridium sp. Lineage (GTDB taxonomy): Bacteria > Bacillota > Clostridia > Oscillospirales > Ruminococcaceae > Ruminiclostridium_E. Next base: position 63,098 of record JAGBHT010000037.1, read on the forward strand.
CTCTATCGTGCCTTCAAACTCTCCGCTCTCTTTAAGCTTTCTGTAGCTCTCTGCGATAGGTGAGCCGTAGCAGTCGGTACCGGAAACGAAAATTACATTGTCCTTACCGATACGGTCACGCAGAAATCTTGCATAGGTATCGGCGAAAACGAATACGCCGCCGACGTGTCCGAAATGAAGCTGTTTATTACCGTAAGGCATACCGCCTGTTATTACCGCTCTTTTAGGGAAAGACGGTCTGTTATCCTTTGACGGCTTGTTACTTTTATAGTTATTGTTGTTCTTATTGTTGTTTTCCAAATTTCAACACTCCTCGATGAAGTTTTATCAGATTTTATAAAGTTTATTGTATCACATATCGGCAGGAAATGCAATAAATTTATCCGATTTTTGTTGTGTCAGCGGATTATGTTCCGCAGTTTAAAATATAAGTTTTGCAACACATGATATTTGTGGCATAAATCTGCGGAAATATAGGCAAAACGGCGCAATTTGCTTGATTTTTCAATACTAATGTGTTATACTTAATGTATTATGTAACTCAGATAAAACAATTTCACAGAGATTTACTTTTAGGGAATTTTTTCTGAAAGGAGGCTTGTTTATGGAGAACAGAAGCGGAAGAAAAAACGTTGCATTATGTATCGGCGACCTGCAGGGCGGCAAGATGCTTATGCAAGGATTCTGCAATGTTATGGGCGACAACGAAATAAACGTACATATCTTCAACGGTTGTACCTGCTTTTATGAAAACGCTCCTCAGAATATCGGTCAGACTAATATTTACAATCTTCCGAATTATGATATTCTCGATATGCTGGTAGTAGTCCCGTTCTTTTTAAGCGACAGCGAAGAAGTAATAAAACACACTATAGAAAACGCAGTTGCGAAAAATGTTCCCGTACTGACTATCGGTCAGCAGTACGATTATGACAACTGCTATTGTATAATGCCGGATTACCGACACGAAATTGAACTTATAACCAGCCACCTTATTGAGAAACACGGCATAAAGAAGCTCAATTTCATCGGCGGTTTCAAAGGTCAGCAGACATCGGAAGAGCGTCTTATGGGCTTTATTGACGCGCTAAAGAGCCACAATATACCGATAGAGCCGTCAAGAATATATTACGGCAACATGTGGAGCGCCCCCGCTATCCAGCAGATCGACAAGATGAGCGAGGACGGCACGCTTGACTGCGGAGCTATAGTCTGCGCCAATGATACTATGGCGTCTGCGGTCATGATAAAGCTTGCCGAACTGGGATTTGATATACCGGGAGAGATAGCAGTCACCGGTATGGACGGAATTGACGAGGCAAGCGGATATATAACCACCGCAAAGATACTTGCGGAATCTGCCGGAAAGGAAGCCGGACAGATCGTTTTAGACCTGCTGAAAAAGGGCCAAAAACCGGAAAAGCTCGGTATAATCCCTCCGAATATCATTTACGGTACCTCGTGCCGTTGCAATAATGACATCAACGGTGATTTGTCGCCGAAACAGCGCCACGAGCTTTTTGAAGAAATATACAACGCAAGACAGTTTGCGATAAGAACGGCAAAGATATCTCAGGAGCTTGCAAACTGCTCCACATTTGAAGAGGCAAGCCACAGTATTTCAAGAACATTGTCAAAGATATGGTGTAACCATTCGTGGATATGTATCTGTAAAGACTTCATGACTAATTCCATTATCAATGATTCCATTGATAATATGGACGAAAGTTGCCCCATACACAGGTTCGACTACTGCGATACAATGAAATGTATCGCACGTTACAGGGACAGAAAGCCGCAGAGCGAAACAGAATTTCCCACTGCCGAGATGCTCCCTGACTTCTATGAGATGGCGGACGCAAGCAAGTTCATATTATATACGCCTATACACGCAAGGGACAACACGCTGGGATATCTGGCGTTTGACTTCTATCCGTGGAGCGATACGAACTATCTGCTGAACTTTGTCACACTTGCTATTTCTCAGCTTCTTGAATCGGTACGCAGACAGAACGAACTGTACGCATATGCCAAGAAGATAGATATGCTGTATGTTACCGACCCCCTGACATCTCTGTATAACCGCAGAGGATTTTTCAGGATCTATAACGATTATGCTGAGGAGGGCGTAAAGGATAACTGTATGGTCATCTCTGTAGACCTGGATAATCTCAAACAGATAAATGATAACTTCGGTCATAATGAGGGTGACAATGCTATCCTCACTATGGCAAACGCACTCAAGGCTTCTGCCGATGAAAATGATATATGCGCACGTTTCGGCGGCGATGAATATGTTGTATTCGGCAAAGGCAAGAGCGAAGAAGAAATGAAAATGTACATAGATAAGGTCAACGGATATCTCGCAGACTACAACCTGACGAGCGAAAAGCCTTACAACGTACACGGAAGTTTCGGCGGCTGCATAATGCCTGAGGGTTCTAAAATGCACATAGACTACTATATTAATACGGCAGACTCAAAAATGTATGTCGATAAGGAGACACACAAGAGAACAAGGATGCTCTTTGATTATACAAAAGACCAGCCGCAGACAGACAAGTAAATGAATTAACCTTTAAGACCGTTGTATCATTACAGCGGTCTTTTTATGTAAAACGCATATAATCGTGCGTTTATGCGACAAAATACTATCAAATTATGTCGATTGACTTTTTAAAGCAACAGTTGTATAATAAAATAAATGTTGCTTACGGCAAAATCAGGTGTTACCGGACTATAGAAGCTAAGGAGCTGAAATTTTGGCTAAGACTGAGATACTTCTGTCGTGTATGTTCCTTTCCGACAGCGAAGAAATGATAAAGCGTTCTCATATCACCTCGGACACTGTTATAATAAGCCAGTGCGATGAGGACGGATATAAGGAAGAAAAGATCGATAATGCCCTTATACGCACATTCTCAACAAAGGACAGAGGTCTTACCAGAAGCCGCAATATGGCAATATCAAAGTCGCAGGCAGACGTGTGCATAATCTGTGATGACGATGAGATATTCAGCGACGGTTATGAAAAAGCCGTTTCGGACGCCTATGACAGTCTGCCCGACGCAGATATAATAATATTCGATATGATTGACCGCCCGCTGAAATGGGGCGAAACGGTAAAGAAACTCAGCTACAGGGACATTATGAGCGTAAGCTCGTGGCAGATAACATTCAGACGTGAAAAACTGCTTGCCTCAGGTGTAAGATTTGATGAAAACATGGGAGCAGGTTCAGGAAACGGCGCAGAGGAAGAATTCCGTTTTCTGACGCAATGCCGCAAAGCAAAGCTTAAGATATATCACTACCCGTTCAGACTGGCACAGGTAGCACAGACGCAGTCAACCTGGTTCAAGGGATTTGACGAGGAGTTCTTTGTCAACCGCGGAAACACGACACGGTATATCATGGGGCTGCCGCTGTCAATATTATATGCCGCATATTATGTTTTTGCAAAGAGAAAACAACTGACCGGCATAAGTATGTTCAGAGCATTTTCGTGTACGATCAGAGGAATAAAGGAAAACAGACTGACTAAACTGAAAAAAGGTAAAAGATAATGGATAAGATACTCAGCATTATAATTCCGTCTTACAACAGTAAGCCGTTTCTTGCAAAATGTCTTGATTCGCTTATATGCGAATGTACTGACAAGCTTGATATAATAGTAGTGAATGACGGTTCGACCGACGGATGTGAAAAGATAGCGGAAGAATATGTAGCAAAATATCCCGGTTCAATAAGCCTCATAAACAAGGAAAACGGCGGTCACGGCTCAGGTATCAACGCAGGCAGCGAAAAGGCTGTCGGCAAATATCTGAAAGTGCTTGACGCAGACGACTGGTTCCTGACCGAGAATATTCCGGCTTTTATATCTGCGCTTGAAAATACAGACGCAGACGTTGTGCTTACGCCTCACCATACAATAAACATTTCAAACGGCGAAGTCAGAAGCTGGCGTTGCTTCCCGCCGCAGTTCGGTAAAGAATATACCATGGACGAGGTTATGACACAGTGGAAAAATTTTGACCGCAGTCTGACATTCCACGGAATAACCTACCGCACGGCGTTCTACAAAAGCGAAGGCATAAAGATGAGTGAAAAGGTTTTCTATGAAGACCACGAATACGCAACATTCCCTTGCAGTAAAGCAAAAAGCATACTACCGCTTGATCTTTTCATATACGAATACCGCATAGGCGACGTCACACAAAGCGTATCGGCTGAAAACCAGCTCAAGCGCATAGGCCACACCAAAACAGTCCTTAAACGTATGACTGCAGAAGGCAAGGACTTTACAGGCGCCGCGGCTCTTTACTGTGCCAAGAAAACGCACCTGCTCCTGCTGAGCTTTCTGGTTACATCACTGCTTTGCGACAAAGACAGAAAAGCAGGCAGGAAAAGAGCTGATGAAATGATGGACTTTATGGATAAAGAATATCATGCTGTCTACGAAATGAGCAGAAAGCACTGCAAGATACTGAAGACGCTTAACAGACTGCATATAGGGCTTAACGGATATAACAGAATCCTTAATTCAAAGCTCTACAACAAAATAAGACACAACAAGAGTTTTGACTGACGGAGGTAAAAATGACACTTGTTCGCAAGGATAAAACAGGCGGTTTCCTTGAAGTAAGAAATTATAAGGATCTGCTTATCCAGCTCGTTTCACGAGATCTTAAACTTAAATACAGACGCAGTGTACTGGGATACGTCTGGAGCGTACTCAACCCGTTACTTATAATGCTCGTAATGTACGTTGTATTCTCGAAACTGTTCGACAGAAACATACCTAACTTCCCTGTTTATCTGCTTGTCGGCAGAACGATGTATGATTTCGTCGTCAGCGCAACAAACAAGGCGATGGACGGTATAACCTCAAACGCCTCTTTATTGAAAAAGACATATGTTTCAAAATATATGTTCCCGCTTGCAAAGGTCACAAGCTGTATGGTCGATTATGTACTGTCGCTCGGCGCACTTCTTATAGTCCTGATATTTACAGGCGCACCGTTCTACTGGACAATGCTTCTGTTCCCGGTCATCACGCTGGAAGCTTATGTGTTTGCCTGCGGACTGGGCTTCTTCTTAGCGCAGATGCACGTCTTCTTCCGTGATACAAGATATATATACAATGCGTTTACGACAGCGTGGATGTATGCGTCGGCGATCTTCTATCCCGTTGACATTCTGCCGAACTGGTTGAAGTTCATTGTTGAAAATATGAATCCGCTTTATATCTATATCAAGCAGTTCAGAGATATTGCTTATACAGGTTGCATCTCTGATATAAAAACAATTATTCTCGGTGTTGCATATGCCGCACTCTTCTTTGTACTTGGTACTGTTATCTTCAGGGATAAGCAGGACAAGTTTATTCTGTATATCTGACGGAGGTATCGGTTTGGAAGATTATATCATAGACGTAAACAATGTCACAGTCCGCTTCAACAAGGCGAACATGAAAGTTGACAACATAAAGGAATATGTAGTGAGATTACTCCGCCGTGAACTGATGTTTCAGGAATTCATTGCGCTGAAGGATATAAACCTTCAGGTTAAAAAAGGCGAGTCATGGGGACTTGTCGGCACAAACGGTGCAGGAAAATCCACGCTTCTGAAAGTAATCAGCCGTATTCTCAAGCCCTACAAGGGAACTGTAGACGTAAAAGGTTCTGTTGCCGCGCTTATTGAGCTTGGTGCGGGTATTGATCCCAATATGACCGCAAGAGAGAATATTTACCTTAACGGAACGCTTCTCGGCTACAAAAAGGACTTTATACAGGAAAAGTTTGATGAGATAGTTGAGTTCTCGGAACTTCAGGACTTTCTCGACTCGCCCGTCAAGAACTTCTCTTCCGGTATGAAGGCAAGACTTGGTTTCTCCATAGCTACATCGGTACAGCCCGATATACTTATAGCCGATGAGATCCTTTCGGTAGGCGATGTACGCTTTAAGAAAAAGTGTTCGGAACGTATGCAGAATATGCTTAAAAACGGCACTACCCTGCTGTATGTTTCGCACAATATGAAATCGATCGAAAACCTCTGTGACAAGGCACTGTGGCTCGACCACGGCCTACCTGTAATGCAGGGTACTGCAAAGGAAGTATGCGCCGCATATAATAAGAAAATGGGCGTATGATCGGATAATTACAGCTGTCTTTATGGCAGCTGTTTTCTTATGCAAATGTTTATTCATTATTTTACGGCGTATAATAAACAGGTAAAACAAATAAGCATCGTTGCCGTTATTATTGTGCATTACGACTAATGTCAAAACAGCTCTGAATATTGACAAAATTCGGTTTTCATTGTATAATAATATGAGTTTGCTTTACACAATAAACAGTTTTTTATTAACAAAAATTTATCTTTATTTTACATCAACTGTACAAAAAATATTTTCAATTCATTTTCGCCGTTTTCACGGCTATCAACTATCACGGTGGTGAGAATGTGGCAGAACAGCTTTCCGAAAAAGAGCTTGCCGACCTTAAAAACAAAGAGCTTGAAATACTCAGGGCTTTTGACAATATGTGCAGAGAAAATGATCTCAGTTACTTTATCACGGCGGGCACACTGCTCGGTGCGGTAAGGCACAAAGGCTTTATTCCCTGGGACGACGACATAGACGTCGTTATGCTGAGAAAAGACTTCAAAAAGCTGAACAAGGTATGCAAAAAGGCTTTACCCAAGGGGCTTTTTCTTCAGGATAAGAAAAACGACAAGGGCTATCCTTTTCACTTTGACAAGATAAGACTTGACAACACAGAGGTTGTCGATCCGTTCCTTCAGGGCGTCAATATTCACAAGGGCATATATATTGATGTATTTCCTGTGGACAAGTGTCCAACGAACGACAAGCTTGCACAGTTTATGTTCAAATGGGTAAGCACAACTTCTTATGCGCTTATAGCAAAGCAGGACAAGAATTTCGACTTTGACTATACGAAAAAATCGGCGCGTATGCTTTATCACTTTATGATAAAGATGCCGAGAGGCTTTGTCATTGCAATGCGTGATATTGTTGTTGGCATATTCAACGTATTCTGTTCGGGCAAAAAGCTGTGTACCGTAAGCGGTGCGCACGGCTTTCCGAGAGAAACATATAAAAGCGAATGGTTTGAGGAGAAGATAATGCTCCCGTTTGAGAGCGGCGAATATCCCGCACCCAAAGGATATGACGGACTTCTTACCAATATGTACGGCGACTATATGAAACCGCCGGAAGATGATGAAAAAAGCGGTCACTTCACAAGCGTTGAAAGTGACATATAAGTATAAGAATAAGGATCTATATGAAAGGACAAAAAAATGAAAAGAGTAATTACCTACGGAACATTTGACCTGCTCCACTACGGACACATCGAACTGCTCAAGAGAGCAAAGGCACTCGGAGATTATCTTATAGTAGTGCTTTCAACAGATGAATTCAACTGGAATGAAAAGCAAAAGAAGTGCTATTTCAGCTATGAGATAAGAAAGCAGCTTCTGGAAGCTATCCGATACGTTGATCTTGTTATCCCTGAAACCTGCTGGGATCAGAAGATAAGCGACGTAAAGGAATACCACGTTGACACATTCGTTATGGGTGACGACTGGAAGGGTAAGTTTGATTTTCTCAAGGAATACTGCGAGGTAGTTTATCTTCCCAGAACACCCGAAATTTCAACTACGCAGATAAAGCAAGAGCTAGGTAAAAAGTAAAAAATGACAAAAGAGAAATTCACTCTGAACGATACAAAGATATGCAAAGGTATCGCTATACTGATGATGCTCTTTCATCATACTTTTCTGAATCCCGACAGATATATGGGCTATACACTTGATTTTTCGCCTTTTACGGAAAGCAGCATAAATTCGTTTGCAAATTTCTTTAAGATCTGTGTAGGCATATATGTATTTCTGAGTGCCTACGGTCTGACTTGCTCGTATAACAAATGGAATAACGGCAATTCGAGATTTCTCGCTTACCGCTATTTCAAAATGATGCTTGAATTTTACATCATTTATATAATATCCATATTTGCGTCGCTGATTGTCAACAGCAGCAAATGGAACATACAAGACGTTTACGGCAAAGGCGGAATGTACGATGCGGCTTGGAAAATGCTTATTGATTTTCTCAGCCTTGCCGATTTGTTTGACACACCGACATTTAACTCGACATGGTGGTATATGTCGCTTGCTATAGTAATAATCGTACTGATTCCTTTATTGAACAAGCTGTACGATAAATTCGGCTGGCTGGTTCTTACCTGTGCCGCAACACTTCTGCCGGCAGCTTTCGGAATCAAGGTTGTGCCGCTCACAAGGTGGCTTCTTTGCATAGCACTCGGAATAGTATGTGCAAGAACAAATGCGCTTGGTATAATAAAAGATAAATACAACAGTATGCCTGTATTTGCAAAAATCACATCGTTTATCGGTAGCTGTTCAGTTTTATTTATCTTTTATAAATTGCGTCAAGGTATTCTTAAAGGAGCTTTTTTAGAGATATGGGACAACATTATACCAATAATTGTAATAATTTTTGTTTTTCTTTTCATCAGTCGCATTCCCGTCATTTCGCAAATACTTGTTTTCTTCGGCGAAAATTCAATGATAATGTTCCTTACGCATACATTCATAAGAGGATACTGGTTTACTTCAATTATATATGTAACCGAGAATCCGTGGCTTGATTACATATTATTTGTAATCATTTCACTTACGGTTGCTGTTATAATAAAACTATTGCTGAAGCTGTGCCGCTATAACAAGCTCGAAAATGTGATACTGAGTAAAATTTCGGGTGTTAAAGCCTAAAAGAAAGATTAGTCAATCAATTTGCAAAAGTTCAAGAGTCAAAAGAGGAGAAAAAAATGAAAAATCCATTTGCTTATGCTAATAAGATAAGAAAAAAATTCAAGGACCCTTACTGGGTAGCTAAGTCTAAATATATAACCTACTATGAGCAGTTACCGATAGACGAGAAGGTAATACTGCTTGAATCGCAGTCCGCTACAAAGATTAGCGGTAACCTTTTCTATATCCTGAAATATCTTCTGACCGATGAAAAATATGCCAGATATACGGTTTACCTTTCATCATGGGGAAGATATGTAAACAGCATTACGGCTATACTTGAGCACTACGGATTTGAAAACGTAAACATTGTTGTTTATGCTTCCGATGATTATATGCGTCTGCTTGCAAGTGCAAAATATCTGATAAACGACGCTACCTTCCCTAACTACTGGATAAAGAAAGAGGGACAGGTATATATAAACACATGGCACGGCACTCCGCTCAAAGCTATGGGTCGTAAGGTGCATAACGATGTATTCTTCGGAAACGTTCAGAAGAACCTTGTAAATGCCGACTATCTGCTTTATCCCAACATCTTTACAAAAGATGTAATGATAAGGGACTATATGCTTGAGAATATTTCTTCAAATTCTTATATTCTGGGCGGTTATCCGAGAAATACGGTTTTCTTCGACAGAAATGCCGAAAGCAGAATAAGAGAAGAGCTTGAGATTACCGACAAGAAGATATATGCATATATGCCTACATGGAGAGGTACAGTTGACAAGGTCGGCGTATCGAAAAACGACGCATACCTAATGTATTACCTCTGCGAGCTTGACAAAAGACTTACCGATGATGAGATATTCTATATCAACATTCACCCTATGGCAATGCACGCCAAGAACACGGCGGAAGTCAGCAAACTAAGGCATATAAAGAACTTCCCCGCCGAATACGAAACATATGACTTTTTGAATATCGCAGACGTTCTTGTTACCGACTATTCAAGCGTATTCTTTGATTACGCCTGCACACGCAAAAAGGTTGTTCTTTTCCCTTATGATAAAGACGAATATCTCTGCGACAGAGGTATGTACATGGATATGGACGACCTGCCTTTCCCTCAGGTATTCGACCTTGACAGCCTTGTAAACGAGCTGAGAAGCGAAAAGAACTATGACGATGCAGAATTTGTAAAGACCTTCTGCACATGGGACAACATTGACGCAACCGCACAGCTTTGCGACAGAACTATCCTCGGTATTGATACGGGACTTACTGTAGCGCCCGTGCCGGACAACGGCAAAGAAAATGTTCTGATTTATGCCGGCGACCTTGCTAAAAATGGAATCACAACATCTTTGCGTTCTTTGACAAACGAAATTGATTTAAACAAACGAAACTATTATATATCCTTTATTCAGGGAAAGGCTAAGAAAAATGCCGATCAGCTGATTACATTCAATCCTAAGGTTAATTTCTTCGCTGTATCCGACTATTTTAACTTGTCTTTTAAAGACAAAGCAATACGCAAGCTCTTTAACTTGGGCAATATAAAAGCCAAAACCTATATGAAACACGCTAAAACAAGGGTTCAGCAGAATTTCATAAGAGCATACGGTCAGTCTAAATTTGATACTGTCATACAGTTCTGTGGATATGAAAGAGATTTAATCTTGTTATACAGCCAGTTTGACGGAAATAATGCTATCTGGGTTCACAACGATATGGTTGCGGAAATGAAACTGAAAAGCAACCAGAGAAAAGATATTCTTGAATATGCTTATCACAACTACGATAAGGTTGTAGCCGTAACCGATGATATAGTTGCATCTACTCAGAAACTTGCAGGGGCAGGCAAGAAGATAGACATTGTAAAAAACACTATCGACTACAAGACAATCTGCGAAAAAGGCGAACAGCCTATAGCCCTTGACCCAACTACAAAATGTTCTGTAGAACCCGAAAAGTTCTATGAGATAATGCAGTCGGACGCAAAGAAATTTATAAATGTCGGTCGTTATTCGCCCGAAAAGGGTCACGACAGACTTATTGACGCTTTCTATAAGCTCTGGCAGAAGGATAACAGCATATATCTTATAATAATTGGCGGCAACTCAAGAGCAAAGAAGTACGAAGCACTTATCGCAAAAGTAAACGAAATGGGTCTTTCCGAAAATGTAATTCTTCTGCTTTCGGTAAGCAACCCTTATCCTATAATCAAGGCTTGCGACGGATTTATATTAAGTTCGTTATATGAGGGCTTCGGACTGGTTCTTGCCGAAGCGAACATTCTCGGTCTGCCGATTGTTTCAACAGATATTACAGGACCCAGAACATTCATGAACAAGTACGGCGGAACACTGGTAGAAGATTCTGAGGACGGCGTTTACAAAGGACTTGAGATGCTTTATAACAACGAAATCAAGCCGATAAACGTTGACTATGAAGCATACAATCAGGAATGTGTTGCAGAGTTTGAAAAGCTGTTTGAATAATTTAATAATTTACCGATAATAAAGCGGGGAGCATTTCAATTGGAAACGCTCCCCGTTTTTCTTATTCATTCACCTCAAACTTATACCCTACACCCCATATAAGCCTTATGCTCCATTTTGAAGATAAACCGTCAAGTTTGGATTTCAGCAGGCTGACCGATTCTTCGACCAGTGCGTCACTGCCCTTTGCGTCAGGACCGAATACCTCATACGCAAGCTGTTCCTTACTGAACACGCGGTTCGGATTAGCTATCAGACTGCGCAATATCTCAAGCTCGTTGAGCCCAAGCTGATATTCCTTGTCACCTACTCTGACGCAGTTATTTTCATTGTCGATGACGAGTGTACCATACTCCCCTGTCTTCTTTTTATTGTACTTTTCAAATATCCTTGACAGTTGTGCTATATCAATCGGGAGCGACAAGGCGTGCTCTCCGCCGTCATTCTTAAGCGTATAGATATCAGCCATAAGCGATGTATGGCGGCACTCCTGCTCTGCATCAAGATAGCAACCGCCGAGTATTATAATATCAGGGTGCACAACAAGACATTCACGCACAACGTGCTGAGTATCCTCGCTTATATCGCATATCGTTTTTACCGTAAAGCCCTCTTTTTCGGCATAGTTCTCAATAAAATCACTTATATGCTCGTTGTCGCAGGCTATTATAATCTTCTTTGACATTTCAGTGCCTCCGTAAAGTACACAATATTAAATATTAAAGCGATAAATCCTTATCGCCCTTGTATACAACTTTTATTTATTTTATCGGGGTTGAGGGGCGTAGCCCTCATATAGGTCGTCAGCCTACTGTGTCACTGCATCGTGCAGTGACTATGCGTGGCTGACTGCAAGCGTCCTTGCTTGGACGAGGGGCGATAGCCCCCGTATTCTCCCCCTTTCCCGGGGAAAGGGGGCAGGCGGCAAGGATGCCGCAAAAAGGGCACACAAGGCTTTGCACGATGCAAAGCAAGCAAAGTGCCCAAAGGGGGATAGGGATTAAAAATTTGCACTTTGTATAAAACTTTTTCTACAAACTTTATTGATAAATCCTTATCACCCTGTTTCTATTTATATTATACAGCCCCACACGCCTTTTTTCAACACCTTTTTCAAAAATTCCGTCAATTTTATGTGTAAATCTGCATAAATAATTATCAATTATCCGAACGACTTTTATATTAATGTAACAAAATTATCACTTTTCACATTTTACCCCTTGATTTTTATGCGTAAAGTGATTACAATAATAATCAGCGGTTAGCACTCATAACGTAAGAGTGCTAACAACTTGAAAATCAAAAGCACCGTCACAGTTAAAAAGTGACAGCAAATATAACAAGGAGGTCATTCAAAATGACGATCAAACCGTTATCGGACAGAGTAGTTATCAAGATGCTCGAAGCAGAAGAAACAACAAAGGGTGGCATAATTCTTACAAGTGCCGCACAGGAAAAGCCCCAGGTAGCCGAAGTTGTAGCGGTAGGTCCCGGCAAGACAGTTGACGGCAAGCTCGTACCCGTACAGCTCAAGGTAGGCGACAAGGTACTGATGAGCAAATACTCAGGTACAGAAGTCAAGGTAGACGGCGAAGAATACACAATACTGCGTGAGGAAGACATCCTCGCAGTTGTAGAATAATTGAAAGTGAGGAACATTCACAATGGCTAAACAGATTATATACGGTGAAGAAGCTCGTAAGGCTTTACAGGCAGGTATTGACCAGCTCGCAAACACGGTAAAGATCACACTCGGTCCTAAGGGCAGAAACGTAGTTCTCGACAAGAAGTTCGGCGCTCCGCTGATCACAAACGACGGTGTTACTATCGCTAAGGAGATCGAGCTTGAAGATCCCTTTGAGAACATGGGCGCACAGCTCGTAAAGGAAGTTTCAACAAAGACAAACGATGCCGCAGGTGATGGTACAACAACAGCTACACTGCTCGCTCAGGCTCTTATCAGAGAGGGTATGAAGAACATTGCCGCAGGCGCTAACCCTATGGATGTTAAGCGTGGTATCTCAAAGGCAGTTGACTCGGCAGTAGCAGAGATAAAGAAGAATTCAAAGGCTATCGAAAACAGCGATGGCATTGCCCGTGTAGCTACTGTTTCATCTGGTGACGAAACAGTAGGTAAGCTGATTGCAGAGGCTATGGAAAAGGTTACAACAGACGGTGTTGTTACTCTTGAAGAAGGCAAGACAGCAGAAACATACAGCGAAGTCGTTGAAGGTATGCAGTTCGACAGAGGCTACATTTCACCTTACTTTGCAACAGATACAGATAAGATGACAGCTAACCTTGACGACGCTTACATCCTTATCACAGACAAGAAGATAAGCAACATTCAGGACGTTCTGCCCTTACTCGAACAGGTCGTACAGGCAGGTAAGAAGCTGCTTATCATCGCTGAGGACATCGAGGGCGAGGCTCTTACAACACTTATCCTCAACAAGCTGCGTGGTACATTCGTATGCGTAGGTGTAAAGGCTCCCGGCTTCGGCGACAGACGTAAGGAAATGTTACAGGATATCGCAATTCTTACAGGCGGTACTGTTATCACATCCGAACTCGGTCTTGAACTTAAGGATACAACTATCGACCAGCTTGGCCGTGCTAAGAGCGTAACAGTTTCAAAGGAAAACACAACGATTGTAAACGGCGCAGGTTCAACAGAGCAGATTCAGGCAAGAATCGCTCAGATAAGAGCCGCTATCGAAAACACAACAAGCGAATTTGACAAGGAAAAACTCCAGGAAAGACTTGCAAAGCTTGCAGGCGGTGTTGCTGTTATCAAGGTCGGTGCCGCTACAGAAATCGAAATGAAGGAAAAGAAGCTCCGTATCGAAGACGCTCTTGCAGCCGCTAAGGCAGGCGCAGAGGAAGGTATCGTAGCAGGCGGCGGTACAGCGCTTATCAACGCTATGCCCGCTGTAGAAGCTCTTATCGCAACCCTTGAGGGTGACGAAAAGACAGGTGCTAAGATAGTTCTCCGTGCTCTTGAAGAGCCTGTTCGTCAGATTGCCGCTAACGCAGGTCTTGAAGGCTCTGTTATTATCGACACTATCCGCCGTGAAGGCAAGGTAGGCTACGGCTTTGACGCTCAGAACGAAGTATACGGTGATATGATTGCCGCAGGTATCGTAGATCCCGCAAAGGTAACACGTTCAGCTTTACAGAACGCCGCTTCAGTTGCAGCTATGGTTCTTACAACAGAGAGCCTTGTTGCCGACAAGAAGGAAGAAAATCCTGCTCCCGCAATGCCCGCAGGCGGCATGGGCGGTATGGGCGGAATGTATTAATTCCAAACACAACAGAATAAGATCAGCCCGGTACGGATTTTTCCATACCGGGCTTTCTGTTTGTTTATAGCTTATAATAGTTATACGCAGTTATTTGCCGCCTTTACCGAATGCCTTGCTCCAGTCAACGTTACGGGCGATTCTGTAACCGCTGTCGGTTTTAGTAAGGTCGGCGGAGAAAACCATATAACAGCTTGTACCGGGTGTCTGAGAATTAAGCACCATATAAGCCAATTTTACGTTATCACCGTCTTTATAGGCTTTGGCACAATCATAAAGGCATTCACGCTGTGATAAACTTTCTAAAGCCGGACCGTGCAATCCCGTCTCATTGCACCTGCCGATTGAAATTCCTTTCACGCAGAATTTACCGTCCTGATATGTGAATGTGTCAAAGTCCTTTTCAAACTGTTCAAATGTCGTAATATCGGAATATACCGACTTTTCCGATTCATAAAATTCCTTCATAGACGTAAACGCAGTCGGCTGTGCCGAACTTTCAAACCACTTATCGTAATCGTCTTTTGGGACAGCGGTTATATCCGGCATATCCTTTATCTTGTTACCTGCATTGTAAAGCTCGGTTTCAAGCTTACCACACTTTTCAAGAATATCGGCAACCTCTTTTTGCACCTGCTCATCGTCAATGATTTTATCACCGAGCGCCTCACTGAACATTTTGTCAATTGTGGTTTTGCCGGGCGTCTTATATTCACTGCCGTAGTCGTAGATAAATGACGCTATATCACGTTTGCTTTCCTCTGCAGAACTGTCCACCACGCCTATTGCAGTAAATTTTTCGTCTTCATAAGCGGAAGTGTCTTCTTCAGGCACAGAGGTTTCGGGAGTTGTGATGCTTTCGGTTGTTGATTCCGATGCAGATGACGTAACAGATGTATCCGGCGATGAAACCGGTTGGGAGGCGTTATTGCCGGCACAGCCGCTGAGCAGAGAAACAAGAATTAAAGTGCATATCAAAGTTGTTTTTTTCATAGAATCACTCCTTAATTATATTTTAATATCAAAGTCATTAGCTAAAGTATTTATGTAATGTATTCCAACGATATCTGCGAAATTCATTTTATGCACGCCTTCTCGTGTATGCGAAACGCATAAACCGAATCTAATGCCTTTTGCATGTGAGAAATTTGTACCAGATGGGTCATACACTGTGTACCTATAATCGGGGTCATTTGCATCAGTATTATAATTTGATACATACATAAAATGTGTATTTCCACTACTATTAGTGAAAGTTATTATTGCCCCCAATGAACCGTTTTTATCTAAAATTTCATCAAGTGCTTTTTTTATCTTTTGCTCAGATTTACCTTCTACCCAACAACAATGAGAATAAACCGATTTACTGATATATTTAAAATGACTCACTAAATCTTCACGATATAACTTATACGGCTTATTATATGGTAATGTATTTGAAGTAAAATTTCTTAATGAACTTCCGTCATTGTCCATATTTGCAAGCATCGCAGTAAACGGATCTGCATATAAATCTCCAACATAACCGGTTCTGAAGTCTTTTCCATTTAATGTGGCATTCATTTTTCTTAAAGCCATTGCATAACTAGCAATTGCGCAACCTTCTGACATATTATCGTAATCCTTTAGATTATCTGTTGTTATGAATGGGGATCCGTTATTGAATGTTAGCTGATCTAAATATTGTGTATTCCAAAGATACATTCCATTTATATTACTTACTTTTTGACTATAAAATGGTGTGCTTGCGTTATAATTAACGTTGAGGTAATATTTAGGTTTGCTAGCAGAAACTGTATTACTGGATGTAATACAGAGGTAAAATTCGTTATCTTCTGAATTATTGTTTCTATATATAAATTGGCTTCCATTAGTGGTAGCAATGCCTGTTGCAATAGATTTTAAAGCTCCATCGCGCACCGCAAAAAGTCTCATCGTCAAGTAAACAGAAGTATTACCATTTGTACTCAGCAAGATTTTAAAGGTGCCATTTGAAAATCTAGTATTTTTATATTGTGGCGAAGTAAGATTAATATAAAAATAATCAACATCATAATTTTTACTAACAGTTGCGCTTACAGTTCTGCCAAGAACTATTACATCTGCGTAATCTTCTGTGTCGTTGTCTTCTTTTTCATATTGATATGACATGTTTGAATATGTTTGAATTTCACTATCAAATTCATTGATCATATAATTAACATCCAAATAAACCGAGGAACAAGTTTCAAATATCATTCCTATACTACCAATATAATTTAATCCACTGTAATTTAGCGAGAATTCATAATAGGTATCATATTCCAGACCGGAAATGGACAATTCAGAATCAGCTGAAACAAAAGATTCTTCGTAGTCGGTTTCATTACTGCATAAAGAAATTTCAAATTCTGTGTCGTTTTCTTTAGCTCGTAAAATAATACTGCTTTCCAGCCTACTTTTGTCGACACCGTACTCACATTCGTAACAATCTACATCAATAAAATGTATTGAAGATTCTGAAAATTCAATATCAGCATATAACGGAAAATCATCATCTTCATTGATTGGCGACACGTTAATAAGTTTTCTTTCATCAGTGTTTGTATCAGCGAATACTGCAATAGGTAATGATGTCGATATTACAATACCTAATGCAACTAATTTACTAATTAATTTAAAATGTTTCATAAATACCTCCTTTGAATTCAATTGTGCTTTACATTTTGTTTAAAACAAAATGTACCTTTCATATTTAATATACCAAAAAGAATTCAATTTGTCAACGGTATTCTAATAAATTTGCACATAATCAACAAATAATAAATGCTTTTTTGTGTATTTATACTCCTTTGTTCAAATGCACAGGCAAGTTACATATACCACGTTCTTAGAAAGCTAATACATGACCGCTTTATTAGCATTTTACTTGACATTCGCACTTTTAAGCGGTATACTATTAAAGTACGCATAAATTTATTTTAGCTTTTTAAAAAGGAATTTGAGCATGATATACAAAAACCCCGTGCTAAAAGGCTTCTACCCCGACCCCTCCGTCTGTTTTGCAAACGGAAAATATTATCTTGTAACAAGCACCTTTCAGTATTTCCCCGGTGTTGCGCTCTTTGAGAGCGATAACCTTGTAAACTGGAAGCAGATAGGCTATGTGCTGACACGTCCCGAACAGGTAATGCTTGACAAGATACCTGCATCAGGCGGCGTATTCGCTCCCACTATCCGCTATAACAACGGAAGGTTCTATATGGTGACTACAAACGACACCACCCACAGAAACTTCTATGTTTATACCGATGACATCTACGGCGAATGGTCAGACCCTATCGAAGTCGATCAGGGCGGTATCGACCCGTCGCTGTACTTTGAGGACGGCAGAACATTCTTCATAAGCAACGGACAGGACGACTACGGCGAGGGCGGCGTTGTACAGTGCGAGATTGACATTGCAACAGGCAAAAAGCTCTCCCACAGCAAGTCTATCTGGAAAGGTTCGGGCGGACGTTATCTTGAAAGCCCCCACGTTTATAAGATAAACGGAAGATATTATCTTATGGTGGCAGAGGGCGGCACAGAATACGGTCATATGATTACATATGCCGTATCGGACGATATATGGGGCGAGTATGTCACAGGCGACAACAACCCCATACTCACTAACCGCAACAAAGCACCGTACATAATACAGGGTATTGGTCACGGAGATCTGATACAGGACAAGAACGGCGACTGGCATATATTAAGTCTCGGATTCAGACAGATGGGTATATGGATGCCCTTCCACAGCCTTGGCAGAGAGGTTTTCCTCTCCCCTGCACACTTTGACGAAAACGGCAGGCTGTTCGCAGGTCTTGACGGCACAACAGACGCTCAGTATGAAATAAAGGGCGATTTTACTCAGGATAAGCTGCCCGTGTTCACCTTTGGCAATACAGATCCTTCGGTTGACTGGTGTTATCTGCGTAAGTACCACCCCGAAAACTACAAGCTGTCGGCGGACAAGTACGAGCTTTGCGGCACCGATCTGACCCTTGACGATATGGATTCGCCAACTTTTATCGCAATGCGTCAGCGTGACTTTGATATGGAGCTTTGTGTCAACGTAAACCTTTGCGGCAACGGCGAGGGCGGTGTCACAATGTATATGTGCGAGAACGAGCATTACGATATTGCACTTAAAAAGACGGCGGACGGCACTTTTGCAATACTGAAGCTCAACATCGGCGGAATAAAGCACGAGCAAAACAGAGTTGCGGTAAATGCCGACAACGCAACGCTTATCGTCAGAGCCGACCATTATAATTATAATTTCTTTGTGAAATGCGGCGACACCGAAACACATCTCGGAAGCGGTCAGGTGAAATATCTGACAAGCGAGGTTTCGGGCGGTTTCACGGGTACAATGACAGGATTATACGCTGTAGGAGGTACGGCACAGTTCACAGGTTTCAGCTGTGCATACACCGAGAGCGAAGAATAAAGAAGAGGGTTATAAAATGAATTTTTTTCAGAAAGATATTGAAACAATGCCGAGAGCCGAGCTTGAAAAACTACAGCTCGAAAAACTGAAGTACATAACCAAATACTGCTATGACAACGTACCGCTTTATAAAAAGAAGTTTGATGAAGCAGGCTTTGACTGCTCAAAAATTAAAACGCTGTCAGACATACAGTACATACCTTATACAACTAAGGCGGATTTCCGCGACAACTATCCGTTCGGAATGTTCGCAACACCTTTAAAGAAAGTTACACGTCTTCATGCGTCATCAGGCACTACAGGCAAGCCCACCGTTGTCGGCTATACCAAAAACGACCTTGATATGTGGTCTGACTGTATGGCAAGACTGGTTACAGCCGCAGGTGCAACCGATGAAGACATCGTGCAGATCTCATTCGGCTACGGACTTTTCACAGGTGCGCTCGGTCTGCACTACGGACTTGAAAAGATAGGCGCTACCGTTGTTCCATGCTCATCGGGCAACACCGAAAAGCAGGTCATGCTGATGAAGGACTTCGGTACAACTGCGCTTGTAGCAACACCGTCATACGCACTGAGAATAGGCGAGGTCGCCGAGGAAATGGGCGTTAAGAGAGAAGAACTGAAACTGCGTTTAGGTCTGTTCGGCTCTGAGGGTTGCACACCCGAAATGAGAGCGCAGATTGAGGATTATCTGCACCTGCTTGCTACCGACAACTACGGTATGAGCGAGCTTATGGGACCGGGCGTATCGGGCGAATGTTCGCTACGCTGCGGTATGCACTTCAACGAGGATCACTTCCTCCCCGAGATCATCAATCCCGAAACAGGCGAGGTTCTCCCCGAGGGTTCAAAGGGCGAGCTTGTCATCACCACTCTTTCAAAAGAGGCTCTGCCTGTTCTGCGTTATCGTACAAAGGATATCACATCTATTACATACGAAAAGTGCGAATGCGGAAGAACTCACGCCCGTATGAGCAAGCCCTCCGGCAGAAGCGATGATATGCTTAAGATCAGAGGCGTTAATGTATTCCCCTCACAGATCGAGAGCGTTATTATGACTATACCGCAGATCGCTCCCCACTATCAGCTCGTTGTTACCCGTGAGGGAAGCAGTGACAGACTGGAAGTAAAGTGTGAGCTTGTTGACGGAAGCGTGCTTGAAAGCCTTGAATCGCTGTCCAACTTACAGAAAAATATCCACCACAATCTTAAGACGGTTCTCGGCATTGATACAAAGGTCACGCTTGTCGAGCCCAAGACGATCGAGCGTTTTGAGGGCAAGGCAAAGCGTGTAATCGACCTACGCAACAAGTAATATGAAGCTGAAATATGATGAAGCGGATATGCACGCACAGCTTGTAAAGGTGCTGCATCCCGATGAAACCGCAATGTTCCCCGTATACTGCGTATACAACGACAAATCCTTTATGGGAAGTGCTATGGAATACGGTTATTTAGCTGTTACCGACAAGGGCAGACTGCTGATGATACGCTATGATTTTATAGGCGACGGCAACTGCGGTTCGTGTCCGCTCACCGCTATAAAGAGGCTTAAGATAAAGAAGCTCCTTATCGGTCAGTACAAGCTTGAATTTACGCTTATAACGGACGGTAAGGATTTCAGGACGACAGTACAGGTAGCACCGAAAATGGCTTTCGGAGCATTCCCCCATCAATACGCAAATTTAAATATGCTGCTTGACGCACTGCGCCCTTATGCAGAAAATTAAAGAAAAAGAACAGAAAGAAAATAGAAACTAAAATGTCACTTGAAAAAGTAAAGGAATATTTCAGGGCTTACGGCATAGAGGACAGAATAATTGAGCTGTCCGAGTCAAGTGCGACTGTCGAGCTTGCCGCTCACGCACTTCACACCGAGCCTTGCAGAATAGCAAAAACATTGTCGTTTATGCTGAATGACAGCCCAATACTTGTCGTAACGGCAGGCGATGTAAAGATCGACAATGCCAAGTACCGCCACGCATTTGGCGCAAAGGCAAAAATGCTTACCGCAGATCAGGCGGCAGAGCTTATCGGTCACGCTGTCGGCGGCATATGCCCGTTCGGACTGAATGACGGCGTTACCGTCTATCTTGACGAATCGCTGAAACAGTACGAAACAGTCTTCCCTGCCTGTGGAAGCTCAAACAGTGCTATAGAGCTTACAATCCCTGAGCTTGAAGAGTATTCGGGATATGAGAAGTGGGTAGACGTTACCAAAGCAGTGTCATGATGGCACAGGCAATTCGCCGTTCTGACAGCTTGCGGCTTGCGTAACTTGCACTACCGGTGTGTGCTTACGCACACCCTCTTAACGCTTTCAGTAAACCGGAAATTGCTGAAAGCCGAAGCACGGCTATTCCTTATAAAAAGCAACATAAAAATAGGCTGTGGCGAAATGCAAAAATTTCATCACAGCTTTTTAATTTATCCAAATTAATCAAAATTATAATTAAATATTTTACAAAAATGTCAAAGAAATAAATATACAGCCAACACCGCTGAAAACAGTTTCCGTGCCGATAAGATGTTAATAATTTCGTGAGTGTATCGGTGCAACTGCACTAACATTAACCTTTCAAAAAAACGCTACTAACTTAAGATATATGTACTAAAACTGCGGACGTGTAGCGTTAAGCGTTCCTGAATAGATAGGATATACGATATTCGGGTGGTTATCCGAGTTTAGCCAACACCCTAGCGGGGTACGGGTGTGGGTAAGGAAAGAGGGATGCCTGTCTGAGCATTGCAAAGGCAATGCTCCCGCTCCTCTCGTCGCTCAAGAGGAATAACTGATTTAGGAGAAAACCTAAGGGACAGGGTTAGGGGCTGCAAGTCCCTTATCCTGTTCCCTTTGGTTGTCTTCCGCGTGAATAGC
>JAGBHT010000038.1 GCA_017935365.1 Ruminiclostridium sp.
ACTGATTTTTTAAGTGTTTCCGAAGAAGAATTCCAAAAAGTTATTCATTTAATTAATAGTCGTCCTCGTAAATGTCTTGGTTATCTTTCTCCTCTCGAATTTTTGTCTAAAAAGTGTTGCACTTGACTTGACAATCTACCATTGTGCCGTCGCAGTTGACATCGTCTTTATTTACGGCACTGAGAACATATGTATAGCTGTCGCCGGTGTCCGTCTGTATGATAGTATTTTCACCTTTCAGCACTATTTCCGTACCGTCGGGATCTGTTACGACGCTCATCATATCATCTTCGGGTGTCGCCTGAATGTTCACTCCGTCAAGCGTCAGCGTCTTTGTGTCACAGTCCCAACTCCAGCCTTCGCCGCTCTCGTCCGCCGTCTTTTCTCTGAAATCAAGCGGTGTCGTTATGGCTTCGCCTGTGCCGCTGTGCGTATGTACCTCGCCTTCGGCAAATGTCGAAAAAGGTATCGATGTCAGCGCCATTGCCGCCGACAGCACCGCACTTATAAGCCGTGTCAGTTTTTTCTTTATGTCTTTCCTCCTGAATTATCTCCTGTGCTTATACGGAACATCCGCACTTTATCAGTGCGTCCCTTAATCTCTCGACCGGTATCGGCTTCTTATGGAAGTAAGTACAGCCCAGTCTGTACGACTGGACGCCGAATCCTTCGTCATCCGACAGCCATATTACAGGTTTGTTCTTATCGGTGTTTTTAACCGCAATAACGCCCTCCATGCCATTGGCTCCGTTTGCAAGCACAACTATAAGGTCCGCCTTTTTGCACTCGTTCACAAAACTTTCATAACGCCTGCATACCCTGCAGGCAATTTTCCGGTATGTAGCCGTTGCCACCTGTGCAATTTTTGCTTTAAGTATCTCCGCCTCGTTTGCGGTATCGTAAACGCAGATGAGCATACCTTTCCCCCTTATAATGTTATGATTTCATCATAACCTATTCTATTTACGATTTCAACTTTTTGGCACGAACGGTTGCAAACCGCATTATTCTGCATGCATATTTTTACATTTAGCTCTTATCGGTTTTGCTTTTCTGTATATCTTCCCACTTTACTTGACAGAACCGCCGTTATTGTATTATAATAAAGGTTGAAATTGAATTATACCGCCATTTCGGGCGTATGAAAGGACAACTCGTAAAATGGAAGAGAAAAAATATGACTTTGCTGCCATAGAAAGCAAATGGCAGAAATACTGGGATGACCACCAGACATTCAAGGCAGAGAACGGCAGTACAAAGCCGAAGTTCTATGCTCTTGTAGAATTCCCCTACCCCTCCGGCGCAGGTATGCACGTCGGACATATCAAGGCTTATTCAGGTCTTGAGGTAGTAAGCCGTAAGAGAAGACTTCAGGGTTACAACGTACTGTTCCCGATAGGCTTTGACGCATACGGTCTGCCCACCGAGAACACCGCTATCAAAACAGGTGTTCACCCCCGTAAGGTAACCGATAACAACATAGTAAAGTTCACAAATCAGTTAAAGCGTGTAGGCTTCTCATTCGACTGGTCAAGAGTAATTGACACCACAGAAGAAAAGTACTACAAGTGGACACAGTGGATATTCCTCAAGATGTTCGAGCACGGTCTTGTATTCAGAGATAAGACGCTCGTAAACTACTGCCCCAGCTGTAAGGTTGTCCTTTCAAATGAGGACTCACAGGGCGGTCACTGCGATATATGCCACAGCGAGATAGTACAGAAGACCAAGGAAGTATGGTATCTGCGTATCACTGAATATGCCGACAAGCTGTTACAGGGACTTGAAGATGTTGACTACCTGCCTAACGTAAAGCTCCAGCAGCAGAACTGGATAGGCAAGTCTACAGGTGCATTCGTCAACTTCTCTATCAAGGAGAATGACGAAAAACTGCGTATCTACACAACACGTCCAGATACGCTCTACGGCGTAACATTTATGGTTATCGCTCCCGAACACCCCATTATCGAAAAGTACAGGGATTCCATAAAGAACATTGCCGACCTTGACGCATACAAGGCTGAATGCAGTAAGAAGAGCGAATTCGAGAGAACACAGCTTGTCAAGGACAAGACAGGTGTAAAGATAGACGGACTTACCGCTGTTAACCCCGTTACAGGCAAGGAGATCCCGATCTATATTTCAGACTATGTAATGATGGGCTACGGTACAGGCGCTATCATGGCAGTTCCCGCTCACGATACCCGTGACTATGAATTTGCAAAGAAGTTCGGTATTGATATAATCGAAGTAATCAAGGGCGGCGACATTTCAAAGGAAGCCTACACAGGCGACGGCGAAATGGTAAACTCAGGCGAGCTCAACGGTATCACCAACAAGAAGGACGCTATCGAGAAGATGCTCGGCGTACTTGCTAAGCTCGGCTGCGGCGAAAAGGGCGTACAGTACAAGATGAAGGACTGGGCATTCAACCGCCAGAGATACTGGGGCGAGCCTATCCCGATAGTACACTGCCCCGACTGCGGAATCGTTCCCGTTCCCTACGACCAGTTACCTTTGGAGCTTCCCCCTGTTGAGAACTTCCAGCCCGGTCAGGACGGTGAAAGCCCGCTTGCAAAGATAGATTCATTCGTACACTGCAAGTGCCCCAAGTGCGGCAAGGACGCACGCAGAGAAACAGATACTATGCCCCAGTGGGCAGGCTCAAGCTGGTACTTCCTGCGTTACTGTGATCCCAACAACGACAAGGAATTTGCATCCAAGGAAGCACTCAAATACTGGATGCCCGTTGACTGGTACAACGGCGGTATGGAACACGTTACCCGTCATATGATCTACTCACGTTTCTGGCACAAGTTCCTTTACGATATCGGCGAAGTTCCCACTCCCGAGCCTTACGCAAAGCGTACAGCGCAGGGACTTATCTTAGGACCTGACGGAGAAAAGATGAGTAAGTCGAGAGGCAACGTAATCGATCCTAACGACGTTGTAGATGTATACGGCGCAGACGTTCTGCGTGTGTATGTACTGTTCATGGGCGACTATGAGCAGGCTGCTCCCTGGAACGACAGCAGTATGAAGGGCTGTAAGCGTTTCCTTGACCGTGTATGGAATCTTCAGAATATGCTTGTCCGTGGCGATGAATACTCGGACGAACTGAGAACATCAATGCACAAGACTATAAAGAAGGTCAGCGAAGATATCGAGAAGATGAGATTCAACACGGCTATTGCCGCTATGATGTCACTCATCAACGAGATCACTGCAAACGGCAAGATAAACGATGCCGAGATGAAGTCACTGCTGATACTCTTAAACCCCTTTGCTCCCCATATCACTGAGGAAATGTACAACTCACTCGGCTACGGCATACTGAACGAAGCACAGTGGGTAACATACGATGAGGCACTCTGCGTTGACAGCACCGTTGAGATCGTTGTTCAGCTCTGCGGTAAGATAAAGGCTCGTATAAACGTTCCTACAGCCGCTGATAAGGATGAACTGCTGAAGACAGCAAAGGAAGCTATTGCAAAGTCGCTTGAGGGTAAGACGATCCGCAAGGAGATTGTTGTTCCCGGCAAGCTTGTAAACATCGTTGCAAACTGATAAATAACAATATAATACAGTTGAACCGCTCACGGAATGTTCCGTGGGCGGTTTCAGTCTGTCGATAAACTATACATTTTTAATAACGATAGAGGCTTTGTCGATAATATGAAATATTAAGATTGAAAAAACTCTTTTCTTTTTCTCTGATATGTGATACAATAATAGAGAACATATTTAAAAATCTCCGATGAAAAGGAACAGAATAAATTATGAAAAAACTTTTACGCTTTGCGTCCGCCTTACTTTGCGGAGCAATGTTACTCTGCTCGCTGTCTGTTACCGCTTTTGCCGAAGACAGCGGCGAAGACGAAGTATACGACTTTGACCCGAACACCGACAAGATATACAGCGAGGCTGTGTATATGGTAAATACCGATACGGGCGATGTTGTCTACAAGAAGAACGAGAACAAGAAGATGTACCCTGCGTCTACCACAAAGATCATGACCTGTATAATTGCGCTTGAACATCTGTCCGAGGGTACTCTTAAAAAGAAAGTCGAAGTACCTTACGACTGCTTCAACGACTTCTATGAGGATCCAAACTACAGCGATCCGTCAAACGCCGCAATTGAGCCTTTACAGGACAACCTGACATACAAGGACTGCTTATACGCTCTTATGCTCCCGTCAGCCTGCGAAGCGGCAAATATCCTTGCATATAACATAGGCGGAGGAAGCATATCAAAGTTCATCAATATGATGAACGACAAGGCAAAGGAGCTCGGCTGTACCGGCACAAACTTTGTAAACGCTCACGGTCTGCATAACGATAACAACTACACAACGGCAGAAGACCTCTACAAGATGACAAAGTACGCTTATGACACATTCCCGCTGTTCAAGGAAATAACAAGCACCTATGAATACGAAATGCCGAAGAACGACGCAAATCCTGACGGATACTCAATTTACAGCACTATTTCACTTCTGCGTCCCGGCAGTATTTACGAATATGAATACGCATACGGCACAAAGACAGGTACTACCGATGAAGCGGGAAGATGCCTTGTTTCAGCCGCAAAGAATCAGTACAACTATATACTTGTAACACTCGGCGCACCCGTAAAGGACAAGGACGGCGAGTATTATGACGACTGGTATTCGATGATCGATGCACTGAACCTCTACAAGTGGGCATTCACAAACTTTGAGATGGCTACTGTAGTAAACAAGGACGAGCAGATAACCGAGGTCAAGGTTGAAATGGGCGAAAGCGCTACCCACGTTATCCTGACTCCCGAAAGCGACTACACCGCCCTTATGCCAAAATCGGTCAAGGAATCGGGCGTGCAGAAAGTTTTCAAGGCTTATGAAAGCGTACAGGCACCAATTAACAAGGGTGATATACTCGGCGTTATGGATGTTAAGTTCAAAGGAGAAACAATAGCGACCGTAAACCTTGTTGCAAACAACAACGTTGCAAGATCCGATATCGAATATTATATATCTAAAGCCAAGAACGAATTTGACAAGCCGTGGCTAAAGGTTTCGATAGCAGGAATTGTAATACTGCTCATCTGCTTTATCGTTACAAGAACGATTGAAAACTCAAAACGCAGAAAACTTGCATCAAAGGAGAAGCGCCGCTTTGAAAGCTACGCTAAGAAACGCTGATGCAGAGTGTAAATATAATCTGCCTCGGCAGGCTGAAGGAACGCTATCTGAGAGACGCCTGCAAGGAATATGAAAAACGGCTCGGCGGATTCTGTACGCTTAAGATATATGAGCTTGAGCCTGTCACACTGCCGAATGAACCGTCAGACAGGCAGATAGAGGACGCTCTCTCAAAAGAGGCTGAAATGATAGAAAAGAAGCTTGCAAAAAATGCTCTTACGGTTGCTATGTGCATTGAGGGTAAACAGCTTTCAAGTGAAGAGCTTGCCGCTAAACTCAGCGATACGGCTGTACAGGGGAAGTCGGCAGTAAACTTTATAATCGGAAGCTCATTCGGGCTTGCTCCCACGATAAAAGCGATGGCTGATATAAAGCTGTCGATGTCGAAGATGACGTTTCCGCATCAGCTTGCAAGGGTGATGTTGCTGGAGCAGATCTACAGGGCGTATAGCATTATTGCAGGGAAAAGGTATCATAAATAAAAATACTAAGGAGCGTATGTTCAATGAGCATATTTACTATTATTGCCGGTGTCAACGGCGTGGGTAAAAGCAGTCTTACCGGACTTCTCAAAGGTGAACGTTCCGACCTCGGTATTATCATTGATGTTGACGCTATCTCGGCTAAGTGCGGCGGAAATATCAAAGGCGGAAAAAAAGCTATACAGATGATAAACGACTGCCTTGATAAGAAAATCAATTTCACACAGGAAACCACATTATCGGGGAAAATGATATTCGGTACATTGGAAAAAGCAAAGGAAAACGGTTATTATATCAGAATGTACTATGTGGCTCTGAGTTCACTTAACGAAAGCTATATCAGAATAGAAAACCGTGTAAGAAAAGGCGGTCACGATATTCCTAAAGAAGATGTTTCAAAGAGATTTGCAAAACGTTTCGATGATGTAATCAAAGTTCTTCCGTACTGCGATGAAGTTCATTTTTATGATAACGAAAACGGATTTATCGATGCAGGTGAATATAAAAACGGCGAAATTGTAATTAAGCAACACACGGAATGGATCGACCAGCTGAAAAGTGAATTTTCAGACGAACAAGTTTAATGTGCTATCAGACAACAAAAAGCGGAACGATGATTTGAATGAACATCGTTCCGCTTTTAATTTATGCAAAAAGAAAAACCGCTTTGAAAATCAAAGCGGTTGGCACGCCAAGAGGGATTCGAACCCCCGACCCTCTGGTTCGTAGCCAGATACTCTATCCAGCTGAGCTATTGGCGCGTATCTCGTAAATTTACTAATATATTTTAGCATATTGAAAAGAGTTTGTCAAGGGGTTTTATAAAATTTTTATTATAAAACGGGAGCGGTTTTGTCCGCTCCCGTTCTTTATTCTGATTTACTTAGTTGCTTTATCGAGTGCCTGAGAAATATCCGCAATGATGTCGTTTATATCCTCAATACCGATAGTAAGTCTTACCGTACCCTCGGTTATTCCTGCGGCTACAAGCTGTTCGGGTGATAACTGGCTGTGTGTAGTTGAAGCAGGGTGGATAACCTGACTTCTTACATCGCCGACATTCGCTACTATCTGTAAAAGCTCAAGGCTGTTCATAAACTTCTCACCTGCGGGCTTTCCGCCCTTGATAACGAATGTGAATACACCGCCTGCGCCCTTTGGACAATACTTCCTGCAAAGCTCGTAATACTTGTTTGATGGCAATGCAGGATAATTTACCTTTTCTACACTGGGGTGATTTTCAAGGAACTTTGCTACTGCGAGAGCGTTTTCACAGTGGCGCTGCATACGCAGAGCAAGCGTTTCCATACCGGTAAGGCAGGTGTGAGCCGCAGACGCAGAAAGACAAGCGCCTATATCTCTTGTGATAAGCGCACGCAGTCTTGATATAAACGCCATTTCTCCGAGGTCTGCAAACACTACACCGTGATAAGACACATCAGGCTCGTTGAAAAGCGGAAATCTTTGATTGCCTTTAAAAGCAAATTTGCCGCTGTCAACCACAACGCCTGCCATTACACTGCCGTGACCGCCGAGGAACTTGGTGGCAGAATGGATCACAAGGTCTGCTCCCCACTCTATAGGTCTGCAAAGATAGGGTGTTGTGAAGGTGCTGTCTACTACAAACGGGATACCGTGCTTGTGGGCTATCTTGCCGATCTCCTCAATATCCGATACGTTTGCGTTGGGATTACCGATAAGCTCGGTGAAGAACAACTTTGTTTTGTCAGTCACGGCATTTTCCCAAGCTGAAAGATCGTCGGGATTGACAAACTTTACCGTGATACCCATTCTCTTTAATGTGATTCCGAGCAGGTTTATCGCACCGCCGTAGATGTTTATTGACGAAACAAGCTCATCACCCTCACTACAGAGGTTAATAATAGTATTGAATATAGCGGCGTGTCCCGAAGCAAACGATAAAGCCGCAACACCGCCGTCCATAGCGGCAACCTTACGTTCCAGCATCTCACAGGTGGGATTCTGGAGTCTTGAGTAGATATTGCCGGGCTCTTTAAGTTCAAAGAGCGTTCTTGCGTGGTTTGCGTCCTTGAACACATATGCGTTCGTTTCATA
Organism: Ruminiclostridium sp.; assembly: GCA_017935365.1. Lineage (GTDB taxonomy): Bacteria > Bacillota > Clostridia > Oscillospirales > Ruminococcaceae > Ruminiclostridium_E. The sequence continues at coordinate 7,745 of JAGBHT010000038.1, forward strand.
TAAGGGCGGAGTTACCGACATTGTAGCTTCGTCAGTTTCATAGCCTGCGTGAACGGCAAGCGTTTCTATAGAATATTTCTTCATGGTAAGTCTTCCTTTGATTTTTAATTACCCCTAAACTCACAGGGTTTAAGGTAATTCTACCACATTTTGCTTTGCTTGTCTATAGAAATATTCTAATGTTCCGCCACAAGATTTACTCCGACTATTCCGCCGATACAGCCGAACACCGCAGAGATAAGCAGTTTCGGCACAAATTCCGCCCCCGAAAATCCGCCGGATATAACAGTACCGATAAAGCACAGTGCAAACATCGCAACACCGCCGAGCGTTCCCCACGCAAAGCCGTTTTTTCCTCTTCCGCCACCCCAGAACATTCCGCACAGTCCTGCCGCCGCACCGAGAGATATGTATCCGAATGTGATATCCGCACCGTCGGGCGCATCGGCAATGTTGAACATAAACGCACCCAGCACCGCAAAGACTATAGCAGTTATTATTCCGGCTATAGTTCCCTTTATAAAAGGTCTGAGCTTTTTTATTGCCGTTTTGCAACTTCTGCGTTTCACCATACCGCTACCCGCTTTCGTTTTTAGTAAAGATATATGATGTCCGGAAAGGTTTTATTACTTTGTCCGCAAACTGCGGAGCTTGCGTGAAACGGCATTGTCAGCCAACATTCCGTATATCTGCTGTCATTTTGCATAATTAAACCGCAAATTTGCAAGAAAATATCCTGCAAGTTTCATCTAAAAAACTTGCAAAAACGTATTGACAACACCGCAAACCCGTGATATAATTACAACTGTAGTCAAAACGACTGCAGGCAATTAACGAAACAAAGCTGTTTCAGATGACAGTCAAATTGAAGCGAAAGTTTTATTTTACTGCAAATATCCCTCAAATTTACGGTGAAATCGCAAAATACCGCAAATTTACGGAGTAAATCATCTGTTGCCTGCTGTTTTTATCCCCAAAAATGAAATCTGACGTATTCAAAACGTCAGAAACGTCAGAAACATCAAGAAACAAAACCGATACCGAACAGGAGTGAGCTTATGCTGGAAAAAGAAGGTCAGGTCAGAATACCCGCCGGCTGTGCTATCTCAGGCTTCATAAGCAGGGACGGCAACAGAATATGCGGTGACAAGATAGTAAAGTCAATATCATATATGCACGACAGATCAAACGGTCTGGGCGGCGGTTTCGCAGGATACGGTATTTATCCCGAATACAAGGATCAGTACGCATTCCACATTTTCTATGACTCAAACGAGGCGAGAGTCGAAACCGAGCGCTTCCTCGACAAGCATTTTGACGTTGTAAACCTTTCCCGTATTCCTACGAGAAAACACCCCAACATTACAAACGAGCCGCTCATCTGGAGATATTTCGTAAATCCCCTGCCGACAAAGCTTACAGAAAGTCAGCTTGACGAGAGAGAATTCGTTGCTCAGTGCGTTATCAATATAAACGACAAGATAAACGGTTCTTACGTTTTCTCAAGCGGTAAGAATATGGGCGTATTCAAGGCTGTCGGATACCCGGAGGATGTCGGAGAGTTCTACAGACTTGAAGAATATGCAGGTTACGCATGGACAGCGCACGGCAGATATCCTACCAACACACCCGGCTGGTGGGGCGGCGCTCATCCGTTCGCACTGCTGGATTATACCATTGTACATAACGGTGAGATCTCTTCCTACGATGCAAACAGAAGATACATCGAAATGTACGGTTACAAGTGCAACCTGCTGACAGATACAGAGGTTATCACATATATAATAGACTTCCTCAACAGAAAACAGAAGCTGTGTCTTGAAGATATAGCAAAGATAATTGCCGCTCCGTTCTGGAGCGAGATAGACTCGGATAAATACAGCGAGAGCGAAAGACAGAAGCTCAAATACTTCAGAAACGTATTCTCAAGCCTTCTGATAACAGGTCCGTTCTCGATAATCCTCGGCTTTGACGGCGGTCTTATGGCGCTCAACGACAGACTTAAGCTTCGTTCGATGGTTGCCGCAGAAAAGGGCGACATGGTTTACCTCGCAAGTGAGGAATGTGCGATAAGAGCTATCTGTCCCGTAGTTGACCGTATCTGGTCACCGAGAGGCGGCGAGCCTATCATCGTTAAGCTGAACGAGAAGAAGTAAGAAAGGGAGCGGTAACAGTGGCACTTAATTATTTTCAGCCTTTATTTGACGTTATAAGAGACAAGGACCGTTGCATAAAATGTCAGGCTTGCGCAAGACAGTGTGCAAACGAGGTACACAGATACGACGGCGACCTCGATATGATGATCTCGGACAGCCAGCAGTGTGTTGACTGCCAGAGATGTGTATGTATCTGTCCTACAGGTGCATTAAAGATAGTAGATAACCCCAACAAGTTCAGAAATAACTCCAACTGGAGCCAGCAGATAATGACAGAAGTCTACAAGCAGGCAGAAACGGGCGGCGTTCTTCTTTCGGCAATGGGTAACCCCAAGGAATACCCCGTTTACTGGGACAAGATACTGCTTAACGCTTCACAGGTAACCAACCCGCCTATAGATCCTCTGCGTGAGCCTATGGAAACAAAGGTGTTCCTCGGAAAGAAGCCGAAAAACGTTTCATTCAACGAGGACGGCAGTGTAAAGACGGAAACAACACCTACACTTGAGCTTTCAACGCCTATCATGTTCTCGGCTATGTCATACGGTTCTATCAGCCGTAACGCTCACGAGAGCCTTGCAAGAGCGGCTACAGAGCTCGGTATATTCTATAACACAGGTGAGGGCGGTCTGCACAAGGACTTTTATCAGTATGGATCTAACACGATAGTACAGGTCGCATCGGGACGTTTCGGCGTATTCAAGGATTATCTTGAAACAGGTGCGGCAATCGAAATAAAGATGGGACAGGGTGCAAAGCCCGGTATCGGCGGACATCTTCCCGGAGCAAAGATCCTTGAGGACGTTTCAAGAACAAGAATGATCCCGATGGGAACAGACGCTATTTCTCCTGCTCCCCACCACGATATATATTCGATAGAGGACTTACGTCAGCTCGTTCTTTCACTGAAAGAGGCTACAGAGTACAAAAAGCCCGTCATCGTAAAGATAGCCGCCGTACATAACGTTGCCGCTATCGCATCGGGTATTGCACGCTCGGGTGCGGATATAATCGCAATTGACGGTTACAGAGGCGGTACAGGCGCCGCTCCCACAAGAATAAGAGATAACGTAGGTATACCGATAGAACTTGCTCTTGCAAGCGTTGACCAGCGTCTGCGTGACGAGGGTATCAGAAACGAGGTTTCTGTAGTAGTTGCAGGTTCTATCCGTTCAAGCTCGGACGTTGTAAAGGCTATCGCACTCGGCGCAGACGCTTGCTACATCGGTACTGCCGCTCTGCTGGCACTAGGTTGCCACCTTTGCAGAAGCTGTCAGACGGGCAAGTGCAACTGGGGTATTGCAACACAGCGCCCCGACCTTGTAAAACGTCTTAACCCGAACATCGGCTATCAGCGACTTGTAAACCTTGTTCATGCGTGGGATCACGAGATAAAGGAAATGATGGGCGGTATGGGTATCAACTCAGTCGAAGCTCTCAGAGGCAACAGACTTATGCTCAGAGGTATCGGTCTTAACGAAAAGGAACTTGAGATACTCGGCATACAGCACGCAGGTCAGTGATAAAGGAGAGGTAAGGTAAAATGAAAAGAGTTTACGTTAACGAAGACTGGTGCCTTGCGTGCCATCTGTGCGAATATTACTGCGCCGCCGCAAACAGCGGAGCTGAGAACATGATAAAGGCTTTTGCAAACGGCAACAAGCCTATCCCCAGAATAAAGGTCGAGGAAGGCAGTGGTATTAACTTTGCGGTACAATGCCGCCACTGCGAAACTCCCCTTTGCGTAAAGAGCTGTATCACAGGCGCTTTATCACAGAAGGACGGCGTTATCTCATGCGACGAGAGCCGTTGTGTAGGCTGTTATACCTGCGTTCTTGCCTGTCCTTACGGCTGTATCGTAACAAGCGAAAATTCAAAGGTTATTCAGAAGTGCGACCTTTGTATGAAGAACAACAACGGCGAGCCTGCCTGCGTAAAAGGCTGTCCGAACAAGGCAATCGTCCTTGAAGAAAGATAAGGAGGAGCGAAGATGAAGAATTACGTTATCATAGGAAACTCCGCCGCCGCTATCGGTGCAGTTCAGGGAATACGCTCGGTCGATAAGGCAGGCAATATTACGATCATTACAGACGAGGCGTATCATACATATTCAAGACCGCTTATAAGCTACTGGCTTGAGGGCAAGGTCGCAGACGATAAAATATACTACAGAGAGCTGGACTTCTACGAGAAGAACAATGTAAAGACTATCTTCTCGACCCGTGCGAAAAAAATCGAAAACGGCTGTGTGGTACTTGACAACGGCGAAAAAGTACAGTATGATAAGTTATTGGTAGCAACGGGTTCAAAACCGTTTGTTCCTCCGATGAAAGGACTTGACGAGGTAGAGGACAGGTTCACGTTCATGACATGGGACAGCGCAAAGGCTATCCGTGAAAAGGTTACAGCCGGCACAAAGGTGCTGATAATCGGTGCAGGTCTTATCGGTCTTAAATGTGCGGAGGCTCTGCACCACCTGAATGCAGATATCACGGTGGTTGACCTTGCGGACAGAATACTCCCCAGTATTCTTGATGTCCGTGCGGGCGAAATAATGCAGAAGCATATCGAGGACAAGGGTACAAAGTTCATACTCGGCACAAGCGTTGAGCAGTTCTCAAAGAACAGCGCAAAGCTGACAAACGGTGACACGGTCGACTTTGATATTGTTGTTGTTGCAGTCGGCGTAAGACCGAATACAGAGCTTGTAAGCGACGCAGGTGGTAAGGTTGAAAAAGGTATCATAACCGATCTTCACCAGCAGACAACTATTGAAAATGTCTATGCCGCAGGCGACTGTACGGTAAGTCACGACTGCTCTTCCGATACAGACAGGATTCTTGCTCTTCTGCCCAACGCATTTATGCAGGGTGAGGTTGCGGGCAAGAATATGGCAGGCGAAGAAACACTCTATCTGAACGCTATACCGATGAATGCGATCGGCTTCTACGGACTGCATATCATTACAGCCGGAAGCTATGACGGCGATGAAGATATCACAGAGGACGCAGACAAGGAGATATACAAGAAGCTCGTATTCAAGGACGGTCTGCTCAAGGGCTTTATCCTGATGGGCGATGTCGCAAGAGCAGGTATCTACACCTCGATGATAAAGGAACAGATACCTCTTACGGAAGTTGACCTTGATCTTCTCAGAGAAAAGCCTCAGATGATGATGTTCGGCAAGGCAAGACGTGAAGAAAAGCTCGCAGGCAAAAAGCACTGACACTACAGAAAATGAGCAAAAATGTCTGCAATAACGGAGGATAAGCCATGACAGTATTAAATGCTAATGAGATAGGTTATTATGACCTTAATAAAAAGATAGTCGAATGTGCCGACAAGGATATAACGGTAACCGACGCTATGGGACAGCGTTACATAGGCTGCGGCGTTGCAGGCAAGACAATTACCGTTGAGGGTACTCCCGGCAACGCTCTGGGCGCATATCTTGACGGAAGCACCATTATAGTTCACGGCAACGGTCAGGACGCTATCGGCGATACAATGAACAACGGTGAGATATTCATTCACGGCAACTGCGGCGATACGACAGGTTACGCAATGCGTTCCGGTAAGATATTTGTAAAAGGCAACGCAGGCTACCGTGTAGGAATACATATGAAAGAATATCACGAATTCTATCCGAAAATAATCATCGGCGGCAAAGTCGGAGATTTCCTCGGCGAATACCAGGCAGGCGGAATAATAGTCGTTCTCGGTATCGGTTGCGACGGCAAGGTTCCTGTAGGCTCGTTCTGCGGAACGGGAATGCACGGCGGTCATATGTATATCCGCAGTGATGAAGCTCCCAAGGGACTTCCCGTACAGGTTTCATGCGAAGTCGCAGACGACAGCGACAAGGCTGATATCCGTGAATATGTTGACGAATTTGCAAAGAATTTCGGATATGATACAAATACACTGTTAAAGGGCAGATTCTACAAGCTGTCACCTAACACGGCAAGCCCGTACAAACAGCTGTACACGCATAACTGATAAGAAACGGAATAGATATATAAATAACGCCCTGCCGGTTTCAAGGGTGCATCGGCAGAGCGTTTAATACTACGAAAGAGGGTGCCGTAATGAACGTACTTATAGCCGGCAAAACCGAAGAGATATGCGACAGCATAGCACAGCTTCTGCTTGAGCTTGACTGCGACAACATTTCGACATTCACAAGCGGCGCTATCATAAGAGGCGTTGATATATCGAAATTCGACAGCGTTATAATCTCCACTCCCCTGTCTGATGAATTCGGGCTTGATCTTGTGGCTGACATTTCAAAGGACGCAAAGAACGGAATTGTCGTGCTTGCAAAGCGTGAGATCGCAGACGAGGTACAGAAGAAGATACGATTCACCGGCGCATTCGTTCTACCAAGACCATTCAACAAGGCTCTGCTTATACAGACAATAAAGCTTGCGGAAATCGCGCACATAGGCATGGCAAAGCTTGAAGAAGAGAACAGGCAACTGACACAGCAGTTATCCGATATGAAGATAGTAAACCGTGCAAAATCAATGCTGATGCAGTATCTTAACCTTACAGAGGAGCAGGCGCACAGGCATATCCAGAAACAGGCAATGGATCTTAGAAAGACGCAGAGAGCGGTTGCAGAGGATATATTGAAGACGTATCAGAACACAAAGGAAGAATGACAGATATATAAAGTGAAACGCAGAGCGGTGGCTCTGCGTTTTTTGTTGGGGGTGGTGGCGATTTGCCATACTTTCTGCATAGTTTAAACCCATTTTGGTATGTCATACTTTATCACTTTCGTTTTGTTAGCAGTACCGCCTTAGCCAAGCACCATATCTTGCCTCCCCTCGAAAAAGGGGAGGTGGATTGCAGACGAGCAGTAAATCTTTAAAATTCAGCTTTGTTATGCAATATTGTTAACGTAGATATATCGATAACATTTTTGTCTGCAAGACGGTAGGGATTGAAATTAATAGGAGTACTATCTTCAAAACTTCTAAGCAACCACAATCCCCTTCGTCACGGCTCGGAATTGTTTCATAATTATAAAGGTCGGACTATCTGAATATTGTACAGCAAAGCAAAAAACTGTACAGCCGTGCCACCTCCCCTTTTCCGAGGGCGGGCACGGATGCCCGAAGTTGAACGCCCAAAGTTTAAGCAAGGATGCTTACAAGTGGTCGCACAAAGTCGGTGCAAGGACGCACCGACCACAAACGACCACGATTGCAGAGACGCAAAACAAACAGAGCGTTCATTAAAAGGCAAGGGTGATGGCGATTTGCCGTACTTTCTGCATAGTTTAATTTCTCGCAGCACATCACTCGTTTACAATTCACCTTTTTATTAGCCTATCAATACATTCTCAAAACTTGCAATTTTGCCGTTACTCTCAAAGTTACAACGTATAGCTAACACCCTTGCCTCCCCTCGAAAAAGGGGAGGTGGATTGCAGACGAGCAGTAAATCTTTAAAATTCAGCTTTGTTATGCAATATTGTTAACGTAGATATATCGATAACATTTTTGTCTGCAAGACGGTAGGGATTGATGTTGATAGCACTCCTATCCTGAAAACTTCTACACAACCACAATCCCCTTCGTCACGGCTCGGAATTGTTTCATAATTATAAAGGTCGGACTATCTGAATATTGTACAGCAAAGCAAAAAACTGTACAGCCGTGCCACCTCCCCTTTTCCGAGGGGAGGCAAGGGTGATAGTGCTATTCCATACATTTGTGTCCGATTTTAGCATGCTTTATAGCTCGCCTTTCACAAGCATATCAATATATTCACAGACATTGCGGAAGTTTGTGTGAATCTGATTATTAGCAATATGTATCACTCTTATCCCGTGTTCTTCAAGAAATCTGTTTCTTTCTTCATCATAGACTATGCCTTTTTCTTCGTAATGCTGACTGCCGTCAAGCTCAATAACCAAATTTGCCGTCGGGCAATAAAAATCTGCTATATATTTATAAAGAACTTTTTGTCGGAAAAATCTTACCGGGTAATTTCTGAGAAAGCAATACCACAGCTTGCGCTCTTCATCTGTCATTCCTTTTCTCAGATTTTTTGCATTTCTGATTAACAATTTATTATATTTCGTATTCATATTTTTAAACCCCGCCGCAAGGCGCTCCACAATTTTTCATTATTCATTATTCAATATTCATCATTCATTATTCATTAATAAAATAAAATCCGCCCCCGTTTTCACGGGGGCGAACTCATCAAGTCATTAATTTATAAATATTAAGCCCTGAAACTCATGCTGTTCTCAGATTACTGGAGTAACTGGAGAATAGCCTGAGGCTGCTGGTTAGCCTGAGCGAGCATAGCCTGAGATGCCTGCTGAAGAATGTTATTCTTAGTGTAGTTGATCATCTCTGTAGCCATATCTGTATCTCTGATCTGAGATTCAGCTGCTGTCAGGTTCTCGTTTGTTGTTGTCAGGTTGTTAACTGTGTACTCAAGTCTGTTCTGAAGAGCACCAAGACCGGCTCTCTGCATAGATACTGTCTTAACGGCTTTATCTACCATGTCGATAGCCTTGTTTGCAGCGTCCTGAGTAGAAACATCAGCACTTGCAACGCCTATAGCCTTTGAAGACATATCGTTTACAGAAAGTGTAACTCTCTGATCCTCAACGCCGTTAGCACCGATCTGGAATGTAAGACCCTTGCCTGTTGTAGGAACATAATCCTTACCAACACCGGCACCTTCTGCAACAGTTACGGCGATGCCAGTTCCATCGGCAACATTAAAGAGAATCTTGCCGTCAGCATTCTTATCAGGATTAACCTTATCTGTTAATTCAACTTCATAGTCATATCCTGCATCTTTGAGTATCTTCTCAATATCGCTATTAGTATACTCAACACCGGTAGCCAGGTTAAGAGTGATTTCACCGGGCTTTGTAGCATCGGCTAAAGTAACGCTTTCCTTACCTGCGCCAACAGAAGTTGTAATTGTGATTTTTGTAGCAACATGACCTACGTTTGAAGCGTCTGTTGACTTACCATAAGTATTAGCAGTAAACTTGATGCTATCGGAATATGTCATATTGCCCTTATCTTCAGCAATAACAAGCTTGTTTAAATCGCCGCTACCTGTTGCACGAAGACCAGCTGTTGTCTTATCTGCTGCATCGGCAGCTGTTGCAGTTGCACCCATTGTAAGTGTTCCGTTAGCAAGTTTTACATTAAGCTCGGGAGGAGTTGCTGTAGCTGCCTTGTTAACAGTAGCGTTATCAATCAGTTTGTTAATCTCTTCCTGAGTATATGTTGTGTTCTTGTTAAGGTTAAGCGTTAATGTAGTGCCATCTTCAGACCAGAAAGCATTCTCTGCGCCCTTACCGGAAGCACCTATAGTTGTAGCAACCTTTACACCGGCAACATTTGATGTGATAACTGCATTCTGAAGGTCACCCTTAGATACAACAACACCAAAATTAGCACCGTACTCTGTAACAGATGTAGAACCGCCGAGTGAACCATCGAGGAGCTTCATGCCGTTGTACTCTGTCGAAGAAGCGATTCTGTCGATTTCGCTCTTGAGTGCGTCAACTTCGAGCTGGATAGCTTCACGGTCTGTATCATCCTGGTATGTACCGTTAGCTGACTGAACTGCAAGCTCTCTCATTCTCTGAAGAATTGAGTGAGTTTCGTTTAAGCCGCCTTCAGCTGTCTGGATAAGAGAGATACCGTCGTTGGCATTCTTTGTAGCCTGTGAAAGACCACGGATCTGTGAACGCATCTTTTCGGATATAGCCAGACCTGCAGCGTTATCGCCTGCACGGTTGATCTGATAACCTGAAGATAACTTTTCAGTTGCCTTCTTTGTACCTGAAACGTTGATGTTCATCTTGTTGTTAGCATTGATCGCATTTAAGTTATGCTGTACTACCATACCTGCCATTTTGTTTTCCTCCTTGAATGTACTCCCGAAATCCTTTTCGGAAGTCGTTGCCCTTATAGGGACTTGTTTTTTGTTAGTGTGACCTTGCTTTGCGCTAAGCTAAAGTCATTTGGTGTTTGTTTTGCAAAACACTGCGGAAGTTATCTCCGCCTCCGCACAGGGTTCTGTGACCCTTACATTTATTATATCGGCGCTTGTTTTTCTAAACTTTAGCCTTTTTGAAAATTTTTTTATAAATTTTCTGAGAAATTTTATAGGGAGTTTGTGTAAAATTTACAATATTAACTGTCGGCTTTGCGTAATAGCAAAAACCGCCCTGCGTCACAGAGCGGTTATATAACTGACTTATTTTACGATAAGTGCAAGGTGTCCTGCCGAATAGCAGTCTATATCCTTTAAGTAATCTATTATCATCTTCACTCTGTCAGAATTATGACAAAGCGGATGAGAAGCAAGACAGACCGCTGTTTTAAACCTCTCAAATATTTCGTTTGGATTATCACTGCCGGCTGCAGTGGCAGCACCGAAAAAGTCTATAAGTGCTACAGATGCACAAAAATATGCGTAGTTATCAAAAATATTATAATTATTATCTGAAAACGGCATAAACTCACACATATAAAGACATCTTACTATGTTTCTTATAATAAACGGCTTAGTTGAACATATTTTATAGAACTTTTCGAGATTAGTTATATATGTTTGTATTGCAACGAAAAATTTGCCTTCGATGTTCTTTTTTCTGATTGACGACAATATTTCTGACAGTTTATCACCTACAGTTGTACCGTCAAGCATACACTGCACAGCGCCAAGCTTAACCTTATAATTCGGTTCAATATCCGAAAGAGATTTCACAAGTGCCGGGCTGTTTATCTGTTTCGTTAAAGCGGTAATGCCCTCCGGTATTCTGTCCGGCGACGACATTTCCAGCTTTGAAAGCGTCTGAGCCGCAAGCGTCCCTATGATCAAAGATGTATGTATATCACGTTTTTTGTCGCTCAGAATGCCGTAGAAGAAGTCAAATAAATCGTTCCTGTATTTCAATGTCGGATTTTCTTTGACCATATCTATAGTGTCAATCCGATATACTCTCAAATTCGTCGGCTCATAATCTTTACCATATACATAGACATCGCAAGATTTCTCATCCTTTGTAATAAGGTCAAAAACGGCAGGACAACTGAGATATCTGACTTTTGTTATGATACGGTTATTAACCGTACCGCTTATAGGATAGTTCCTGCACACGCTTGACAGATATTCTGCCCCAAGTTCTTTTTGAATTTTACAAAGTCTGTCTTCTTTATCGTGAAAAGGGCAATCACCGTCAGGCATAAGAACTATTTTATTTATGCCGTTATCCGTCTTTTCAAAGGAGGCTTTTATCAACTCGTCCAACTCATCGGAGTGCTTGGATTTTTTTAAACTTTCCACTTCCTCATCTGCCCACAGTATATTCCAACCTCGGCAACAATCCATCGTACACTTTCCGCCTATGCACTGAAAGTCATTGACATACTGTGCTGTTTTAAGCGTATATCCCATATCTTTACCCTTTCCGGAATGTTTCCCAAAAAATCTTGTTTTTATTATATCACCGAATTGCTGAAATTTCAACCTACATCGTAAGAGTGACATATGAGGCGAGATACAGCAAAAACCGCCCTGCGTTGACAGAGCGGTTTTGCTTGAATAATAGAGAGGTATATATGAAAACTTTCGTTGTACTTAGGCGGAGCGTGTCGTGGATAACTGTTGTTGTCCTGCTGGCTCCTGTTATGTAAACCGTGCTTATTGGCACGGTATTTTGCTAGCCGAAACATATCGGCTGACTTTGGTCTTCGGATTCCTTTCCTCTGACTGTGACTATAGTATACCCGACTTTTATGAAGCGGATAATAACGGGGAATGAAAGAAATGTGAAAAATATTGAAATGAAGGTGTGAGGAGTGTGGGGAATGTTATTCAGGGGCGGGCAAGTCTGATAGTGCTAAGCTGAACTATCATTCCTTTTAGAACGTTATCGAATTATATAATGAATAAAATTAACCACAACCTATAAAGCAGAACTATCCCTACTTGTCGCCCCTCGGAAAAGGGGAGATGTCATAGCACTGTATAGCTGTTTCGTAAGAAGTATTTTCATCAGGTGATAAACAAAAGTATAGCCGAAAACCTTTTCGTTGCTATGACAGAGGGGATTGAAGTTTATAGGAGTACTATCTTCAAAACTTCTTATCTGTCACAATCCCCTTCGTCACGGCTCGGAACAGTTTCAGAATCATAAATGTATGGCTATCTGAATACTGTACAACAAGCCAAAACATTATATCAGCCGTGCCACCTCCCCTTTTTCGAGGGGAGGCAAGGGTGATGGTACTAAACTAGGGAAAGTGCGAATATTACCACAGAAAGGCGAATCTGAAGCGGCACATTGCCGCCCGACCGCCGGTAACGGAGGTCACGCAAAGTGCAAACAGTCAGAACGGCGAATTGTCAGCGACGACCCGCCGCCACGGAAAAGCCCCTTGTACCTTAGGGGGTGGTACAAGGGGCTTTCCTTTTGGGTTATAATTCAGAGGCTATATAAATATATGAAATCAATTTTAATAACTACGATTTCAGAAATATCAGAAATCAACTTCTGTATCGTAGTAGCAGCACTTAAGCAGCTTTTCCATCTCTTCCTGAGTAGGAATACGAGGGTTAGAACCTGTGCAAGCGTCTGCGATTGCATTCTTAGCGATCTCAGGCAGTCTTTCCAGGAATACGTTTTCGGGAACGAAACCGTTTTCTGTGGGATAGCTGTCTGCGCCGTAGTTCTTGATGCAGTGAGGAATCTTCAGATCGTCGTTCATCTTACGCAGATAAGCGATGAGGAGCTTTACCTTTTCGTCATCATTTGCACCGCCGAGACCCATAAAGTCAGCGATCACGCCGTAACGCTTCTTAGCTGTTTCGTCCTTAGCGTTGAATGCGATAACCTTAGGAAGATACATAGCGTTTGCGGCACCGTGTATGATATGAGCGCCGTAATCAGCGAATGCGGCACCTGTCTTGTGAGCCATTGAGTGAACGATACCGAGCAGAGCATTTGAGAATGCCATACCTGCGAGGCACTGTGCGTTGTGCATTGCATCACGCTTAGCCATATCGCCGTTGTAAGAATCAACGAGGTCATTCTGGATCATCTTGATTGCGTGCAGTGCAAGAGGATCTGTGAAGTCGCAGTTAGCTGTTGATACATAAGCTTCTACAGCATGTGTCATAGCGTCCATACCTGTGTGAGCAACCAGCTTCTGAGGCATTGTTTCAGCGAGGTCGGGATCCACGATAGCTACATCGGGAGTGATCTCGAAGTCAGCGATAGGATACTTGATACCCTTGTGGTAATCTGTAATGATAGAGAATGCTGTAACTTCTGTAGCTGTACCTGATGTTGAAGAAATAGCGCAGAAATGAGCTTTCTTTCTCAGTTCGGGGATACCGAATACCTTACACATATCTTCAAATGTGCAGTCGGGGTACTCGTACTTGATCCACATAGCCTTAGCTGCGTCGATAGGAGAACCGCCACCCATTGCTACGATCCAGTCGGGCTGGAACTTGAGCATTGCGTCTGCACCCTTCATAACTGTTTCAACAGAAGGATCGGGCTCTACGTTCTCAAAGAGTTCAACCTCCATGCCTGCTTCCTTCAGATAAGCTTCTGCCTTCTGTAAGAAACCGAAACGCTTCATTGAACCGCCGCCTACGACGATCATTGCTTTCTTACCCTTGAAGCTCTTTAATGCCTCAAGTGCGCCCTTGCCGTGGTAAACATCTCTAGGTAATGTAAATCTCATGTGAAATTCCTCCTGTTTGGCTTTTAGCCGTTTTTTGATCTATATTTAGTTGTTGTTATCCGTATGTCCTGCGTTATGTATTTTTATGTTACAGGACTTCTTTCTTTTGTTCGTTATTATTTTAACATACTCCCCCGGAATTGTAAAATATAATTTAGGAATATCGGTATATAATTATCTATATAACAATATCGAATAAAATCCGTGTAAATCCGCATTATATCGACATTTGCCGTAACTAAGCCGTTTGTGAGCTTTCTGTAACAGAATTGTGAAAAGTATGTAAAAGGCTAAATGTCAATAAGTGGGTGATATTTTAGTGGATAAAAATTGAATTATTGGTAAAGAAAAAACCGGGCGCGAACGCTTTTCCGATGGGTAGAAAAGTCGTTTGTGCCCGGCTGAGGTAAGCTCATATCAAATTCTTATCCGTTTACATATTCCTTGGGTGATATCCACTTGCCGCTTTGCTTTACGGCAAAATGCAGATGAGGTGCAAGCTTTGACTCACAGTCGATAGTTCCGGTAACGCCTATCTTCTGTCCCGACTCTATCTCGCTGCCCTCTTTAACTTCAAGTGCTTTGTCAAGCCCGTAATAATGCGTTTCATATCCGTCCCCGTGGTCGATTATAACACATATTCCCCACAGCGGATCGTCCTTTATTTCCTTTACCTTGCCTGCACAGGCAGCTTTGACATCCGTTCCCTCGGACGCGGCAATGTCCATTCCGTCATGTGTCTTCCACACTCCGAGCGTTTCACTCTTGACAAGCTCGCCGTTGCTGTACTCCCATATTACCTCGCCCTCAATCGGCATTACACGCTTTGCCGTGCTTCTGACAAAATTGTTCGCCTGTGCCGCCGAACTGTCATCACTCTTTGAAGTTTCATCCTTTGGGATCCCGCTCTGAGTATTATCCACCTGTTCGGCAGATACAGATGAATCGGGCTTTTCGGGTTCTTCGTCGGATATGGTCTTTAATGTGCTGTCATAAGCGAGATATGTTGAAATTCCTATTGCTACTACGCTTAGGCACAGCGCACCCGCAAAACCTTTGCCCTTGAAGAACTTTTTTATCTTTCCGGTAGTTATCTTATCCATAGATTTTTCCTTTCAAGTTTAAGCTTTACTGCACTTGTAGTTTTAACGTATTTTTCCGTTTTATACGCATTTTTCTGAAAAATTTACCGCTTTAACGCTTTTCCGCTTTAAATCGTGTAATTTTTTCTTGACAAATGCCCGAAGGTGTGGTATACTGGCATTGTTCCCGTAGAAACGGGACTTAAACCGAATATACACCACAAATCGCAGATGGAAAAGAGTAAGGCGGCAGATTTCTCACAGAGAGTCGGGTGAGGTGCGAACCGACAGAATATAAAGCCTGAATTCATTCCGGAGAGATGAGCCGAAAGCGCAGAGCCTGTAAGCCATCCGGGGAAGCCCGTTACAGCTTTAGAGACCGTATATCAGTGCTTGCACCTGTACGGTGAATTGAGGTGGTACCGTGGATATATATCCGCCCTCAGATTATCAGATGATCTGAGGGCGGTTTTTAATTATACGGAACTCATAGAAAATTCCGGGTGTGATGTATAAGATGTATAAAAAGTGCCAGAAACGAAAGGAAAGAAAAACAATGAGCATGAACATGATAAGAAAGCTCCCCACCCCCCAGGAAATCAAGGATATGTACCCCCTGTCCGAAAAGGTCATAAAGACAAAGAAACAGCGCGACAAGGAAATTGCAGACATATTCACAGGCAAGAGCAACAAGTTCTTACTTATAATAGGACCTTGTTCCGCCGACAAGGAGGAGCCTGTTCTCAACTACATTTCAAGACTTGTTCCCATTCAGGAGCAGGTAAAGGATAAGATACTCATAATCCCCCGTATCTACACAAACAAGCCCCGTACCACAGGCGAGGGCTACAAGGGTATGATCCATCAGCCCGATCCCACAAAGAAAGAAGATATGCTTGAGGGACTTATCAAGGTAAGAAGCCTTCACACAAAGGCTATCGAACAGACAGGCTTCACCTGTGCGGACGAAATGCTCTACCCCGAAAACTACCGCTATCTGTCCGACCTGCTGTCTTACGTTGCGATAGGCGCACGCTCTGTTGAAGATCAGCAGCACAGACTTACATCAAGCGGTATGGATATCCCTGTTGGTATGAAGAACCCCACAGCAGGCGATATGTCAGTTATGCTGAACTCTATCCGTGCGGCTCAGACAAGCCACACATTTATCTACAGAGGCTGGGAAACTGTCACAAGCGGCAACCCCCTTGCCCACGCAATTCTGAGAGGTGCGGTAAACAAGCACGGTCAGACTATCCCGAACTATCACTATGAGGATCTGTCACTGCTGTATGAGCTGTACTGCAAGCAGAATCTTCAGAACATGGCGGTCATAGTTGATACAAACCACTCAAATTCGGGCAAGAAGTATCTTGAGCAGGTAAGGATTGCAAACGAAATTCTCCACAGCCGCCGCCACAGCAAGGATCTTGAGGGCTTTGTAAAGGGACTTATGATAGAGAGCTACATTGAGGACGGCAACCAGAGCACAGAAGACACCGTTTACGGCAAGTCGATAACCGATCCCTGCCTTGGCTGGGAAAAGACAGAAAAGCTCATCTACAGCTTAGCCGAACAGCTCTAAGCGCCCGTGGGGCGCGGCAAATTCCGACCTTTGATAATGTTGCGGATTTTTGTGGGATAGTGAAACGGTCGGGAATGGACGATATTGCTTTTCAGGTATTATAAATAAGTTGTAACAAAATCGAATACAATATAATAAAATTCACCGCCGTGATGCAAATTCATCACGGCGGTGATTTTATCCCGCTTTATCTTATAAAATATTCCCCGACTTTTCAATCGGGGAATAGATTATAACTGAATTATTACTTCATCTTCTCGATAGAAAGCATTATCTTTTCCATCTTTTCCTGTGCCTTAGCAAGCTTTACACGCTCGTTTTCAATCTGCTGTGCGGGTGCTTTTGACAGGAAGCCCTGATTGCTGAGCTTACCGGAAAGGAAGTCGATATCCTTCTGAGCCGCCTTGCGCTCCTTTTCAAGTCTTGCAAGTTCCTTTTCCTTGTCTACAAGTTCACCCATAGGCATGAATATTCTTGCGTTTGCGGTAACGATAGTTACCATGTCGTCGCTTGTTTCTGCCTTTTCTGATACTGTCAGCTCGCCTGCGCCCGCAAGACGCTCAAAGAATGCCTTTGCGCCCTCGAACAGTGCCGTTTCGGCTGTTTCGATGTGCATTGTGACCTTCTTTGACGGCGGTACGTTAAGCTCATTGCGCTGTACACGGATAGCACGAATTGCGTCAACCACCTTTGCAAAGTCTGTCTGTTCAGCCGCGAAGTGAAGCTTCTCGTCATATACAGGCCAAGCCGAGATCATTATGCTTTCGGGGTTGTTGTCCTTATCCGCAACTATAGGCATTGACTGCCATATTTCTTCCGTGATGAACGGCATAAAGGGGTGTAACAGCTTCAAGATGCCCTGCATAACGTAAACAAGTACGTTCTGAGCGGCACGGGCTGTTTCTCCGCCTGCGGCGATACGGGGCTTTGTCAGCTCGATATACCAGTCGCAGTATACGTCCCAGATAAAGTCGAACAGGTTCTGTACCGCAACACCAAGCTCATAGCTGTCAAGATTTGCGGTAACGTTCTTGATAAGGTCGTTGTACAGCGATAATATCCACTTGTCCTCGATAGGTAACTGCTCGGGAAGAACTGCGCCCTCCATATCTTCGGGAAGATTCATAAGGATATATCTTGACGCGTTCCACAGCTTGTTTGCAAAGTTACGCGAGTTTGTAACCTTTGTTTCTGTCCAGCGCATATCGTTACCGGGTGCGTTACCTGTAACAAGAGTAAGACGCAGTGCGTCTGCACCATACTTGTCGATAACTTCAAGCGGATCAACGCCGTTACCGAGCGACTTACTCATCTTTCTGCCCTGTTCGTCACGGACAAGACCGTGTATAAGTACGTCCTTGAAAGGCTTCTGACCTGTATGCTCAAGTCCGCTGAATATCATTCTTGCAACCCAGAACGGGATAATGTCATAGCCTGTAACAAGCGTATTTGTAGGATAGAAATACTCAAGGTCAGCCGTCTTGTCGGGCCAGCCGAGTGTTGAGAACGGCCATAATGCAGATGAGAACCATGTATCGAGAGTATCCTCATCCTGCTTCATCGGTGCTCCGCACTTCGGGCAGGTGTCTATGCCGTCGAGAGTGATCTCGGTATGTCCGCACTCCTTGTTCTGGCAGTAGTAAGCAGGGATTCTGTGTCCCCACCAGAGCTGACGTGAAATGCACCAGTCACGGATATTCTCCATCCAGTAGAGATAACCGTTTTCAAATCTCTGAGGAATGTATCTGAGCTCGCCGCTCTTTACTACATCTATAGCGGGCTGTGCAAGCTGTTTCATCGATACGAACCACTGATAGCTTGCTCTGGGCTCAACGGTAGTGCCGCAACGCTGGCAGCAGCCTACATTGTGCTTGTGAGGTTCGACTTTTACAAGTAAGCCCTGTGCTTCAAGATCGGCTACCATAGCCTTTCTTGCTTCGTATCTGTCCATACCTGCGTACTTGCCGCCGATACCGTCCATTATTGTAGCGTCGTCGTTCATCATATGGATTATCGGTAAGTTGTGGCGCTTGCCTACTTCAAAGTCGTTGGGGTCGTGTGCGGGAGTGATCTTAACTACACCTGTACCGAATTCCATATCAACATATTCATCGGCAATAACGGGAATTTCTCTGTCTGTAAGAGGGAGCTTTACCATCTTGCCTACTATGCTCTTGTATCTTTCATCATCGGGGTGAACGGCTATAGCGCTGTCGCCGAGCAGTGTTTCGGGACGTGTTGTAGCTATCTCTACACTTCCGCTTCCATCTGCAAGAGGATAGTTTATATGCCAGAAGAAGCCGTCCTGCTCTTCGTATTCGCACTCGATATCCGAGATAGACGTCTTACAGTTGGGACACCAGTTGATGATTCTTTCACCGTGGTAGATAAGTCCCTTGTTGTAAAGATCGATGAATACTTTCTGAACAGCCTTTGAACAGCCCTCGTCAAGAGTAAATCGCTCTCTGTCCCAGTCGCACGATGAGCCGAGCTTCTTTAACTGCTGAACGATACGTCCGCCGTATACTCTCTTCCACTCCCATGCACGCTCAAGGAAACCGTCTCTTCCTACATCGTCCTTGGTGAGGCCCTCTTCTTTCATCGCATTAACGATCTTTGCCTCTGTAGCGATCGAAGCGTGGTCGGTACCGGGGAGCCACAGTGCGCAGTAGCCCTGCATTCTCTTGTAACGGATAAGTATATCCTGTAATGTGTTGTCAAGAGCGTGTCCCATGTGCAGCTGTCCCGTTATGTTCGGAGGTGGGATAACTATTGTATAGGGCTTCTTCTTGGGGTCTATTTCTGCGTGGAAGTACTTCTTTTCCTCCCATTCGTGATAGAGCCTGTCCTCAAAATCCTTAGGAGAATAGGTCTTTGCGAGTTCTTTCTTCATTTTATTTATATCCTTTCTTTGATTACCTGATATGAAATTAAGCCTCGACCCTTGCAAATAGCTGTTCATCGGGGTCTACAAGCACAGTGTAATTGTTTGTGAATATGACCATACCCGGCTTTGAGCCGTTGGGCTTCTTTACAAACCTTATCCGTGTGTAGTCGACCGGCACTTTTGTGCTGTTCTGCGCCTTTGAACAGTACGCCGCAAGGCTTGCCGCCTGCAAGATCGCATTGTCCGAAATTTCGCCGTTCTTCGCCTTTATTATGACGTGCGAGCCTGCTATGTTCTTCGTGTGAAGCCACATATCATCGGGCGCGGCGGTCTTTACGGTCAGCTTGTCGTTTTGTATGTTGTTTCTGCCGATATACACATCATAACCGTCGTCGGTCACAAAGTGCATAGGCGGTTTGGGCTTTACCTGTGTTTTCTTGTTGACGGTATTCGCATGGATATAGCCGTTTGCCGCTAATTCCTGCTTTATCTCGCTTATCTCGGCGTTTGAAGTTGCACGGGACGCGGCATCGAATACGCTGTCAATATATATAAGCTCGTTTTCGCCGTCGGCTATCAGCTTTGTAAGCATTTTTTCGGCTTTTTCGAGCTTTTTGTACTCCGCATAGTATTTCTGGGCGTTCTGTGACGGGGTAAGTCTTACGTCAAGCGGAACGGTTACGGTTTCACCGGTCGTATAATCCTCGGCGGTAAGCTCCGTCATACCCTTTTCCATACGGTATATATTCGCACTTACTACGTCGCCGCGGACTCGGAATACCTCCCTTTCTCCGCACTGCGCAAGCTCGCCCTTTTGCAGTTCAAGCTTTCTTGCTATTCTCTCATAGGTATTCATCAGCATTTTCAGCAGATCCTTTGAACGCTGTTTCATACGTTCATTTTCCGCTTTACTGCCATAGAATATATCGAGCAGTGCATTTGCGCCGTCTGCGTGCGATACAAGCATCTGCGTGCCGTATTGCTCTATCGGCATAAAACAGAAGTCCTTATACGCACCGTTCAGGTCACGAAGTATCGTAAATCCGTCCTTGCGGACGACATATTCCCTCGCCTTTTTTATAAAGAACAGCAAACGGTCGTAGTTATCGTCCGTCATGTCGTCAACGGAAAAATCCGTATCACGGCACGAGTAGTATGCGCATTCCCTTGTGAATACGGGCGATACACCCTCAAGGCAAGCGGTCATATGCTTTGACAGCCGTTTGCCCTCGCCCTGCTTTACGGCGTTTATAAGCTCGTCATCGGAACAGGTGAGGAAGTTTACACGGGAAAGATCCCTCGGCGGAGTTTCGTATACGATATTCGGCAGTATGCGCCTTACCGATGAAACATCGTCCGTAATTCGCTTTATACTGTCGATAACACGGTACACGCCGTCCTTTTTCGTCATCAGTATTATATTGCTGTGCCTGCCCATTATCTCGGCGGTAAGGCGGTTTACCGCCATATCGCCTATCTCATTCATGCACTCAAAATCAAAGTTTATTATACGCTCAAGTCCGTCCTGCGTTATATCAAGCAGTTTTCCGCCGCTGAGGTGCTTTCTCAGAAGCATACAGAACATAGGCGGAGCAGACGGGTTTTCCGCTGTTCTCTCCGTCATGCCAACTCTTGCAGACATCGAATTTGAGCTTATCAGTATCTTATTGTGCTTTCCTGCACTGCGTATCGAAATTATTATTTCCTCACGGGAAGGCTGATAGACCTTGTCTATTCTTCCGCCGACAAGTCCTGCCGACAGCATTTCGGATACAACGCAGTGAAGAAAAGTGCCGTCAAGTGACATCGGCAGTCCTTTCCGTCACACTTAAACTATATATGAGCAGGGGTCTTTACTGCTCTGTGCGACAAATATCTGTGTATTATGAAATTTGCGGCTTAAAATACCGCAAAGGTGATTGCAAAGTATATTTTCCGTGTAGAAGTGACCTGCGTCTATTAGGCAGAAATCGCTGTTCACAGCGTATATCCACACGTCATGCTTTATATCTCCCGTTATAAGTGCGTCACAGCCTGCGGCTATGGCAAGCGGTAATGTGCTTCCGCCTGAGCCTGAGCAGACAGCTACACGCTTTATCGGTCTGTCGGTTTCGGTATAGCGTACCACCGTGCAGTCAAAAGCCTGCTTGCAATATTCCGCAAGAGCCTTTGAATGTGTCGCTATCGGCAGATCGCAAATCTTGCCGTAACCTGTACCATCAGGCATAACGGGTTCGAGTATCTTGTCCGAACGTTCAAATTCAAGCAGGTCGAGCATAAGATCGGTAACTCCGTCCTTTGCCATATCCGCATTGGTGTGCATACATATTGCATTCAGCTTATTTCTTATAAGCTCGAAAACAGGCGTACCCTCTGTTACGCTTTTCAGCGGATCGAAAATTACAGGGTGGTGTGAAATGATAAGGTTTGCCTTATTGGCAACCGCTTCTTTTATCACATCGGTGGTTATGTCAAGGCAAAGGCAGATACCTTTGACGTTAGCATTCATATCTCCGACAAGAAATCCGCTGTTATCAAACTTGTCCTGCACCTTAAACGGTGCATATTCATTCAGAAATTCATAGATAGCGCTTACTTTCATAACCCTTCCCCCTGAAATTATAATGATTTTATTATCTTTTCTATTTCACTTGCGGCACCGAGCAGTCTTTCGCTTTTGGATATATCGGCTGTAGCGCAGTTTTCACCCGCGCGGTTCAGCCTTTCGCATACTGCGGTAAGATATTCCTTATCGGTCACTTTTCCGGCATAAGCAAAAGCGTCCGTAATATCGCACTTTTCACCACCGAAGTACACCGACATTATGACATAATTTCTGTCGTTTTCTCTTGCGGTGAGCTCTTTTTCTATAAAAAAGCCGTTTTTGTAAAGCTCTCTTCTGAGCACTTCCGCCTTTGTCATCGGCTGGAGAATAAAATGAGTATTTTCACTTAAAAAGCGGCAACCGAGAACTATCCTCGCAATAAGCTCTCCGCCCATACCTGCGATGATAACATCGTCCGCATAATCTATTTTATCAAGTCCGTCGGACAGTACAAGGCTCACCGCATCTTCTTTTCCTATGTAGTGCATTACCGTCTGCCTTGCAGAAAGCAGAGGACCCTCGTTTATATCCGCCGCCGTGAGCTTTCTTTCACCGTCAAGATAGAGCCTGCAGGGGAGCAGGGCGTGATCCGTACCGACATCGCAAATCTCTCCGCCTTTACGCACCATTCCTGCCGCCGCCGCAAGTCTTGGCGAGAGTATCGGCTCGTGCATCAGTTGCCGACAGCCTCGTTGAGCTTCTTAACCAGTTCGTCTGCGTCAACGCCGTGTACGTCGCAAGCCTGTGCTACACTTTCGCCTCTTGATGCGGGGCAGCCTAAGCAGTGCATACCCATTTCAAGGAAGAAAGGTGCTGTTACCTCTCCGTGTGCGTCTAAGATATCGCCGATTATAGAATCCTTTGTAATTGTCATGATTTTTACATTCCTTCCGATAGAAATTTCAGTATATAAATATACATTATTTATTATACACCAATCCGGGCGGAATTACAATAGCGGAAATGAGAATTTGCGATGTGGGGGTTGGGGGAAAACGGGTTGGATTAACAAGGAGTGGTTTTCTGACGCTTGTCGTGCAAATAACAGTGATAGCAAGCTACCGATAGTTCTTTTTGTCGGACAGCACTTCTCGGGTTCGCTATTCGAAAAGATACACCTGTCAATATAAACGAGGGAAAGAACCAAAGAGACTAGGGCAAGTCTGAGCCTCGCTTACGCAAGGCTCGTGCACTCCGCTAAAGCTCCGCTGGACTTGACAGCCCAGTGAAGCAGAGCGAAACGTCCGAGTGCTTGCGTAAGCAAGACTCAGCCCTATACTCTTAGGTTCTCTCCCAAATCAGTTATTCCTCTTGAGCGACGTGAGGAGCGGGAGCATTGCTAAAGCAATGCTCAGCGTGGCATCCCTCTTTCCTTACTCACACCCCCACCCCGTCGGGGTGTTGGCTAAACTCGAATAACCACCTGAACATTGAATATCCTGTCAATGCAGGGACGCTTAACGCTACACGTCCGCAGGTTAGTACATATATCTCAGGTTAGTGGCGTTTTTTTGAAGAGTCAATGTTAGATCAGTTGCACTGATACACTCACGAAATTATTAATGCCTTGTCGGTACGGAAAGTGTTTTCGGCAGTGTTTTCTGAAGCTTCAAACAAATTTCTAATTTCAAAACGCAACAACGGCAGATACGCTTTCGCATATCTGCCGTAATTCGTTTATAAAATTTATGATACCGTTTATTCCCGCCGTTTAACCACGTTAAGCATAACAATATCATTGCCAAAGGCGGAATCTGGTGTGGCGCATCGCCGCAAAACGGCAGATACGCTTTCGCATACCTGCCGTAATTCGTTTATAAAATTTATGATACCGTTTATTTCCGCTGTTTCGCCACGTTAAGCATAACAATATCATTGCCAAAGACGGAATCTGGTGTGGCGCATCGCCGCAAAACGGCAGATACGCTTTCGCATATCTGTCGTAATTCGCTTATAAAATTTATGATACCGTTAATTCCCGCCGTTTCGCTATCCTGCGGATAGCTCTGACAATTCAAAAGGCGGAATTTGAAGTGCCGCATCGGCACTTAGACGGTGGGTTTCTGGCGTACCTTTATGTGTACTTCACGCAGCTGCTGTTCGGTTACCTCTGTGGGTGCGCCGAGCAGGAGATCCTGTGCGTTAGAGTTCATCGGGAATGCGATAACCTCTCTTATGCTCTCGTCGCCTGTCAGGAGCATTATCATACGGTCAACACCGGGCGCCATACCTGCGTGGGGCGGAGCGCCATACTGGAACGCATTGTAGAGCGCGCCGAACTTCTCGGCAACGTCCTGCTCTGTATAGCCTGCGATCTCGAATGCCTTTATCATTATCTCAAGGTCGTGGTTTCTTACCGCACCGCTCGAAAGTTCAACGCCGTTGCATACAATATCATACTGATATGCAAGTATGTCAAGCGGATTCTTTGTCATCAGTGCCTCAAGACCGCCCTGCGGCATTGAGAAAGGATTGTGTGTGAATATAGTCTTGCCTGTTTCCTCGTCCTCTTCGTACATGGGGAAGTCAACGATAAAGCACATTTCATATCTGTCATAGTCGATCATATTCATGCGCTTTGCAACTTCTGTACGGATCTGACCTGCAAACTTGGGAGCCATCTTCTTATTATCTGCAATGAAGTAAAGAACATCGCCCACTTCAAGAGCGCATCTGTTCCTAAGCTCTTCTCTCTGCTCGTCATTTAAGAACTTGTCGATAGGACCAAGGTACTTGAAGTTCTCGTCTACCTTTACATAGCCGAGACCCTTCATACCGATCTCCTTAGCGAACGCTTCCATCTTCTCAAAGAAGCCCTTTGACTGACTAGCCATACCGGGAACTCTGATACCTCTTACGCACTTGTTTGCAAAAGGCTTGAAGTCACTGTCAACGAATAAGTCGGACAGCTCTGTTATGATAAGGGGGTTACGAAGGTCGGGCTTGTCTGTACCGTACTTCAGCATTGATTCAGCGTAAGGGATACGCTTGAAAGGCGCGGTAGATACGGGCTTGCCACCGAACTTCTCAAATACTGCGGATAAAACTTCTTCTGCATTTGCAAATACGTCTTCCTGTGTTGCAAATGCCATCTCAAAGTCGAGCTGATAGAACTCACCGGGTGAACGGTCTGCTCTTGCGTCCTCGTCACGGAAGCAGGGAGCTATCTGGAAGTACTTATCAAAGCCCGATACCATAAGTAACTGCTTGAATATCTGCGGTGCCTGGGGCAGAGCGTAGAACTTTCCGTGGTGCTTACGGCTGGGGATAAGATAATCTCTTGCACCCTCAGGTGAGCTTGTAGAAAGGATAGGTGTCTGTATTTCAAGGAATCCCATCTCAGTCATCTTACTGCGCAGGAATGAGATAACCTGTGAACGCAGTACAATGTTGTTGTGCATCTTCTTGTTACGAAGGTCAAGATAACGGTATTTCAAACGTATATCTTCCTTTGTTTCTGTAGAAGTGGGAACTTCAAACGGGAGCTGGTCGACAGTTACCTTGCCGAGTACCTCAAGGCTCTCTGCGACTATCTCGATAGTACCTGTAGCGATCTTGTCGTTATAAGTACCCTCTGCTCTCTTTATTACCGTACCGCCTATTGTAACGGCACACTCCTTGTTTACACCCTCCAGCAGTCCCTCGTTCTTCTGGAATGTGATCTGTACATAACCGTAATGGTCACGCAGATCTATGAACTTGATTCCTCCGTGGTCACGGATGTTTTCTACCCAGCCTGCAACACGGACGGTCTTGCCGATGTCGTTTTCGCTCAGCATTTCGCAGGTGTGCGTGCGGTACTTATTCTCTAAAAACATTTCTTTCTTGCCTTTCTTTCTTTATAATCAGCCCTTGAGCTTTTCTTCAAGCATTGCCTTTATACTTGCGGGTGATGCCGCACCCTTGAGTGCCTTGTTGCACTGTCCCATAAGGAAGCCGAATACCTTTGTTTCGCCGTTTCTGTACTGTTCAACAGCCTTGGGGTTAGCCTCCATTATGCCGTTTATCGTCTTTTCAAGCAGTTCGTTGTCTTCCTTTATCCATAACTGCTGTTCCTCGGCGATAGTTTCGGGTTTCTTGCCCGATTCGATCATTTCACGCAGGATGATCTTTCTGTTATCCTTTGAGATCTTGTTTGTTTCCGCAAGCTCAATCAGCTTTGCGAGATCCTCTGCCGTGAATTTCATATCATCAAGGTCAAGCTCTCCGAGATTGATTCTTCTCATAAGCTCAACCACTATGAACGTGCCTATTGGCTTGGGGTTATTATATGCCTTTACCGCATTTTCAAACAGGTCGCTGACACGCTTTGAATCTGTCAGCACCTTAGCGTCTGCCGCCGAAATACCGTACTCGCCTGTGTAGCGTGCTACTCTCTGCTCGGGCATTTCGGGAATGTCAGCCTTGATAGCCGCAAGCTCTTCTTCTGTGAAGATTATCGGCGGTATATCGGGATCGGGGAAGTAACGGTAGTCATGAGCGTCTTCCTTTGAACGAAGCGAGCTTGTTTCGCCCGTAGCGTCATTGAAGTGAAGCGTTTCCTGTACTACTCTTTCGCCGTTCTCGATAAGCTCTGTCTGGCGGTATATCTCATATTCGATAGCTCTCTGTATAGCCTTTGTGGAGTTGAGGTTCTTGACCTCCGTTCTTGTTCCGAGCTTGTCTGAATCCTTTTCGGCAAGCGAAATATTGACGTCGCATCTCATCGAACCCTGTTCAAGCTTACCGTCGCAAACGCCTGCATACTGGAGCATAAGTCTTATCTTTTCAAAGAACGCTATGACCTCTGCGGCTGAATGGAAATCAGGCTCGGTCACTATCTCGATAAGCGGAATACCGCAACGGTTGTAGTCTGCAAGGCTGACACGCTCGATATCGTCATGAACGAGCTTACCTGCGTCCTCTTCAAGGTGTATACGGTTTATTCTCATCGTCTTCTGCTCACCGTCAACCGTTACGTCAACGTGACCGCCGAGACACACGGGACGGGGCATCTGCGATATCTGATATGCTTTAGGTAGATCAGGATAGAAATAGTTTTTTCTGTCCCACTTCGTAAAGCGTGATATTTCGCAGTTCATGATGTAGCCTGCTTTTATAATGTACTCAACAGCCTTTGCGTTAAGTACGGGGAGCGTTCCGGGAAGACCGGAGCAGACAGGACAGCATCTTGAGTTGGGCTCACCGCCGAACTCAGCCGAGCAGGTGCAGAATACCTTTGAGTTTGTCAGAAGCTCTGCGTGTATTTCAAGTCCTATGGTAGGATATAATTTCATGTGTTGTTACCGTCCCTTCTCAAACCTCGCTGTAACGTCTGTCAAACGTCTTTTCAAAAGCGTCTGCCGTCTGTATCAGCGTAGCCTCGTCCCACTTTCTGCCGACAAGCGACATACCTATCGGCATGCCGTCTGCGTTATATCCGCAGGGTACCGATATTGCAGGGAGCGATGCAATGTTTACGGTTACGGTGCATATATCCGCAAGATACATCTTTACGGGATCGGTTTCCTGCTCGCCTATCTTATATGCCACTGTGGGAGCTGTAGGCGTCAGGATAACATCCGCATTCTCGAATATCTCATTATATTCCTTTATGATCTGCTGTTTGAGTGCCAGCGCCTTTAAATAGTATGCGTCATAGTAACCGCTTGAAAGCGCATAGTTACCGAGAAGTATACGGCGCTTTACCTCATCGCCGAATCCTCTTGTACGGCTGTCGCGGATCATCTCGTCAAATGTTCTGCCCTCGCCTCTCAGTCCGTATTTGATACCGTCAAATCTTGAAAGGTTGGAAGCCGCCTCAGCACTTGCCACAAGGTAGTAAGCCGATACAGCGTACTTAAGGCTCTTCATTGAGCAGTCAACCAGTGTTGCGCCCATTTCTTCATATTTCTTTGCCGCCGCAAGAACCGCGCTCTTTACTTCATCGTCTGTGCTGTCAGCGAAAAATTCCTTCGGAAGAGCTATCTTCATGCCCTTTATATCCTTGCCGACCTTAGCGTTGAAGTCCTCGACAGGCTTGTTTGCGCTTGTTGCGTCACGGCTGTCCTTACCGCAGATAACGTTAAGTATCGTACCGCAGTCAACCGCATTGTTTGCGATAGGACCTATCTGGTCAAGCGAGCTTGCGAAAGCTACCAGACCATAACGTGATACTCTGCCGTATGTCGGCTTAAGACCTGTAACACCGCAGAATGAAGCAGGCTGTCTTATAGATCCGCCTGTATCGCTGCCGAGTGCCGCAGGTGCGATGCCTGCCGATACAACAGCTGCAGAACCGCCGCTTGAACCGCCGGGAACACGGGTCAGATCAAACGGGTTTCTTGTCTTTGCGAATGCGCTTGTCTGTGTAGAACCGCCCATTGCAAATTCATCCATGCTTGTCTTGCCGAGAAGCACATAATTCTCAGCCTTCAGCTTTTCTATTACGTTGGCATCATAAGGCGGAACAAAGTTTTCAAGCATTTTTGATGCGCAGGTAGTTCTTATTCCGTCTGTGCATATATTATCCTTTACTGCAAGCGGTATACCGGTGAGTGCCTTTGCCTCGCCCTTGTCTATGATCTCCTGTGCCTTCTCGGCATTTTTCAGCGCCTCGTCATCGGTCACTGTGATATAGCCGAGTACATCGGGGTTTTTGGCCTTTATGCTGTCTGTGTATTCCTTGCAAAGCTCTACGGCGCTTATCTGCTTTGTGTCGAGCATTTCACGCAGAGAACCAAGTGTCTGTTTTTTAAGCTCCATTATTCTCTTTATCCTTTCAGCTCGTTATCAGTCTACCATCTTCGGAACCACATAGCAGTTTCCGCTGGGCTGTGTGTTGCTGAGCAGCTTCTCTGTCGGGAATGAAGGCTTTGCAACGTCTTTTCTTACCTCGTCATAGCTTATGCTGTTATTATCCTTTGTATCATCGTAAACTACGTCAAATTCCTTTACGGTGTCCATAAGCTCGATTATTGCGCTCATCTCGCCCATTACTTTCTCTTTACTCTCATCGGTATAATTGAGCTTGCTCAGATTACACAGATGGTCAATGGTCTTTATATCCATTATGCCGTCATTCCTTTCCTTCGGGCGTTTTCTGCCAACAAGGGCAGAACCTACTGACCCATTATAGTTATACTTTAACTATTATACAACATTGCGAGCCTATTTGCAAGCGTTAGAGGGTAAAAAACTGTGGTTAAACCATAAAACGCTTTGCCCATATCATACAAGCCGATCAATTTCCATAATATGTTTTTTGAATTGTTTTATCTAATTTTGCCTACGCTTGTAAAAATATACGCATCTAAATCTTTCAGTTTTAGATGCGTATATTTTTATATGCTATTTAATATAAATGTTCGGCTTATGTTTTGCTCAAAAATCAAAACTAAATTTCACCATCTATAGATAAATTATCATAGATATAGCTTCCGCCATCAGGATATAACGCCCATCTAAATGCAGGGTGTACTTCCCATTGATATCCGAAATCGACAAATGAATTTGAAAGATATTTGTTATCTTCGAAATATTTCCGATCAATCCTGTTTCCGTCATCTTCCATCTTTTTTCTTGCAACAATAAAATTGATTTTGTAAAGAAAGGCGGCTAATTCATCTTCCTTGGCAATTTTCCCATTCGTAAAACAAAAAGGGGTGCCATCTGTAATTATACCAATCTTTTTTATCAATTCTTCCGTGGTATAAATAAATTCATCTTTTGTTCGTCTTTCTCTATTACTTGGCTTCATACCCATGATTAATCGCTGAATATCCGGCAATTCAGACTTGTATTCATTCACCGTATCCTGTATTCTTTCTTGAGAATACATATCAAAATTATCAAGCAAATCCTCTGTTGTGATTACATCATGACCATGCTCATAAGCTGTTCTCGCAGCCATTGAACATATTTTAACTAGGTCTCTCGGTCTTCTTCTAATCATTGATGCTAACACTTTATAAGTTGGAACATTAGACCACTTACCAATTCCATGGAAATTATCTTCAAGTATACCGTCGTAATATTTTGCTATTTCAAATTGAGGTTTTTTCATGAGTTGACGTTCATTGATTTTTTCTTTTTTAAACGTTATAATTCGTTTTGCTAGCATTACAAGCAATTGATGCTGAGTCCAAATGTACCATATAACATTTCCTTCTATTTTATCTGTAGATTCATCAGAAGTTCTTACAAGAAAATATACATCCGACCTCAAACTAATTCTAATACAAAGCCCACAATTATCGCTTGTCAAGTCCCGAGTTGCATTAATCAAAGTAGATATTCTTCGGATGCTATCTTCTGATCCGTTCCAGCCACGATCTAAATCATCAATATATACGAATATTTTTTTATCTTTTAAGAACTTCCTTATTATCACATTTTGAGCCGATTGAAAAGATACATCTTCAAATTTGCCATTAAACATATCAGCAAGCTTAGAGATAAACTTACCTGTATATCCCACAATTTTACTAATCGTATTTTTTTCAACTTCAATTTCTAAATTCTCTAAAATTTTGTATGTAATTATTTGTAATAAGCCTTTTTTCCAAGCATTTATTTGCTCTAGAAAATTTCCGTCTGTTTTAGCTATATCCATAATATCATCTGGTTTAATCCAAACTGCGATATTTTTTTCTGACATATTCTCGAGGTAAGAAACTTTAAAAGTTGCCGATTTTCCAATTCCTTTATGCCCCACCATAATTCTTAAAGGCATATCATTATGAATTTTGTTGTAAATATCACTTTTGAAATAGTATTCTTTAAGCCTTAAAACATTTTCATCTTCTGCAGCCTCACATCCGAAAATTTTGTTAATATTCTCTTCCGTAAATTTCATTATCATCCTCCAAATTAGCTTACCTGTATAATTCAATTTAATATATTAATATTATATCATATTTTGTTACCAATGTCAACACGCTCCTACTAAATCAAAATTATAGAATATTTTCTATTATTTGATGGCAAACCACGTTGCAAAAATATCTGTTTTTTATAATTGCAAGAACTCCCCCGACTTATCATCGGGGGAGTTCCTGCTTATTGATCGAGGGGATGTATATAAACTTTCGTTGTACTTAGCCGGAGCGGTATCGCATCTGCGGTAACTGCGCCCCTATAATAGTACCGCCTGAGCGGTTATCAAGGCACTCGCCTTATCGCCGTCGGAAATCCTTTTCCTCTGACTATGGTTAAATTATAACGCCTGTTTGTTAATTGAATAATAACTGAGGGTGAAAAAATTATGAAAAGAAGAAATCTTCAGCGTGTTGAAAAAGTATGTTTTTTCAAGAAAAGTGCTTGTTCTCAATCCCTATCCCCAAACCCCTTTCCCCGGGAAAGGGGCTATATTACTGGGGCTACCGCCCCTAGACCCTGTCGGGGGCTACGCCCCTGCGACCCCATTTTTAAATAATCAAGAGGTTTATCGACAATCTAGAACAAATTCCCCGACTTTTTTCATTTTCCCTTTTGACAAATCGCCTGTATCAGTATATACTGTATATATAACACATAAACAGTTTGATCACCTGTTATGTGACGTGAGCTTACGAATATGAAAAGGAGGAAATATGAAAATTCTTCTTAATTCCGATATTCCGATATACAAGCAGATTTCAGCCGATTTCAAGGAACGTATTATGAACGGCTCGATACCTGCCGGGGAATATCTTCCCTCGATAAGAGGACTTGCGAAAGAACTTAAAATCAGCGTAATAACCACTATGAAGGCATATGAGGAACTTTGCTCGGAGGGGCTTGTCAGCGCAGTTCAGGGCAAGGGCTATATAGTCAACGCTCAGGACACGGGTATGATAAAGGAGCAGTATATGCGCCTTCTTGAACAGCATCTGCAGGATGCACTCGACTGTGCAAGGCTTGTGGGGCTATCCGTTGACGAGGTATGCGAGGTGCTGAAAACACTCGGCAGTATTGAATGATTCATCTAAAAGGAGATAATATGGAAGAGGTAATCAAGGTAAGTAATCTTACCAGAAAATATAAAGATTTTTCGCTGGGTCCTGTTGACCTTTCATTTCCGAAAGGCTTCGCAACGGCGCTTATCGGTGCAAACGGCGCAGGAAAAACAACACTTATGGATATAATATGCGGCATCACCGCAAAGACAGACGGCACAGTAACATATTTCGGAGAAACCGACAATGCCGACAGCGGCAATATCAAAGAGCGCATCGGCTACTGTGCATCGCAGGCGATGTTCCCGGCTAACTGGAAGGTGAGGGATATTGCACTTTCTATGAGCTTTGCATTCGATAAATTCAGCAAGGACAGATTTTATTCACTTCTCGGTGAGCTTGGCGTTACCGATGAGAAAAACAGTAAAAAGCCTTTATCAAGTATGTCGGACGGTATGAAGATGAGAGTGTTCTTGGCGTCGGCTTTTGCAAGAGATACCGATTTACTGGTGCTTGACGAGCCGGGTTCATCGCTCGATCCGCTTATGCGTGACAGGCTGTGCGACCGCTTCCGTGACTATATAGACAGCGGTAACGGCGAAAGGAGTATAATCTTCTCAACCCACAACATAGCCGATATGGAAAATGCCGCAGACTATGTAATATTTATGGATAACGGCAAGGTAGTCGAGCAGGGCTTCACAGAGGACTTAAAGGACAAGTATATTGTTGTGAGTGCCGAGCCCGAAAGCCTTGACAAAATATCGCCGCTTCTGCTCTGCTCTTCTCATTCATCGTCCACAGCAACAGGTCTTGCCTTAGCCGAAAACAAGCTGAAACTCGAAGCACTGGGTACTGTTACGGAACGTCCTACATTAAGCCAACTCAGCATTGACCTTATGAAGATTGCGGAAGAAAAACGCCTTGCTCTTAAAAAGGAGGCATAAGTATGATGAAATCGGTACGCTTATTCAACGCAAACACGCTGTTCAAGGTTTCCCTCATTATGATTGTTATGGTTGCGGCAATATATGTTATAGGCTTCTTAGTCGGCTCTGCCGCAGGAAAAAGCGACAAAGAAAACACAGACGACAGCGCAGCAGTCGCAGAGGAAAATGGCGATATTGCATATTCCGCCCTTAACACAGTGTGCTGTGTTATCGGCTTTGCAGGTGCGCTATTAATAAACGGCAACGCCATAAACCTTTACTATAAGGTTGACGGCAGTAAGTACGCAAGGACGATAAAGCACGGCGGAGAAAAGTTCTGCAAGTCGCTTGCCGGCTCGGTTCTGATCACGTCTGTTACTGCGATAGCCGCACCGCTTGTGCTAGGAATCTTCACGATCGCCACCGGTGAATTTGAACTGAGAGGTCTGCTGCCTATGGTACTGTTTTCGCTGGGTGCGTCGCTGTTGTCCGGCATTTTGATAAGACCGCTGATATCAACGAGATCTGCCAATGCGAGGTCTTTTCTTCTCCTGATATCAATGCTTGTCGCATTTTTTATTATGACCTCTGTAACAACGGCGGTAAGCCATATAAGCTACACCGCTACACTTATCATGAGCATTGTAATGACGATGGTCGGAGCTGTCGGAACGGCAGTTTCTACAGCGTCCGCCTGCCGTTATATCAAGGAAAACTGGCAGTTCTGAGGATTTATAAGGAGAGTATATGAAAGATTTTCTTTTATCGCTGAAATTCATTCTAAAGCGTGTTTTCAGGCTTACCGGCACCAATATAGCATGGCTTATCGCCACCGCTTTTATTGTTGTGATAGGAACAATCGCAATGGCTCTTGAGCCTGTTGCAAGAGGTGATTATGACTATCAGTTTTATCTGATGATGCTACCATTCCTGTCGGTTTTCCTGTCTTTCGGACTATCGTCGGTCTATTCGGACGTTTATGCAAGCGTCTATATCCGCACAAGCAGGCTGTACAAGTGCCTGCGGACGAGGGCGGTACAGGTATTTATGCTGATTTTCGACGTTGCGGCTCTAATACCGGCGGTTATAGTTACCGCTGTTGCAAACCCTGCCGCCCTGCCCGACTTTATACTTATATCGGCGATCGTAATCGGTATCAGTCTGCCGCTTTCATCGGCTTATTTCCTGATGTGGATGGTCTTCTGCGGATACTCGATATTCAACTTATTATCGGGCTTTTTCGGGGATGGATATATGGCGGATGGCTTTGCGCTTATGCCCGCTGAGCTTACCGACAGTCTGCCTGTTGCCGGGTTACTCGCAGTAGCGATACTGCTTGCGGGACTTGTGTTGTCATTCGTAATAGCAGATATAATATTCCGCATAAGAAAGCGCCCTCAGGGCAGACAGATGCTGAAAGGAGAGACGCAGGCATGAAGCTGACACTTGTACAGATGTCCATGACGGAGAGTATGGACGATAACCTTGAAAAGTCGCTCTGTGCCTGCGATAAGGCTAAGGACAGCGATTTTATATTCTTCCCCGAAATACAGCTCTCGCCGTTCTTTCCGCAGTACGAAAAGAGAGATGCAAGCAGGTATCTTGTGACTATGGATTCGCCGTATGTTACGGCATTTATCGATAAGGCTAAGGAAATAAATTCCTGCATTGTGCCGAATGTGTATATGAAAATTGATAATAAATGTTATGATTGTTGCTTTGTGACCATTGGTACACAAGTGGTACATAAAATCGCAAAAATGGTACACATCGCGCAAGCGGAAAATTTTTACGAGCAGGATTACTACACACCGTCCGACGACGGCTTCAAGGTTTTCGATACGCCGCACGGAAAGGTA
Source organism: Ruminiclostridium sp. (assembly GCA_017935365.1). GTDB lineage: Bacteria > Bacillota > Clostridia > Oscillospirales > Ruminococcaceae > Ruminiclostridium_E. Next base: position 42,518 of record JAGBHT010000038.1, read on the forward strand.
GGAATTGTAATTTGCTATGATAGACATCTGCCCGAAAGCATACGCACCTGCGTGCTGATGGGTGCAGAACTGGTAATTATCCCCACTGCAAACCTTACCACCGAGCCTATGGAAATGTTCGAGTGGGAAGTAAGAGTTCAGGCGATGCAAAACAGCGTGTTCATAGCTATGTGCAACCGTGTCGGAACGGAGGGAGAACTCACCTTTGCGGGAGAATCGATAGTCTGCGACCCGAACGGCAACGTTATAGCAAAGGCAGGAGCGGAAGAGGAACTTCTTACCTGCGACATTGATCTCAGTGAAGCGGCAAGAATAAGAAACGCAAAGCCATACTTTGCCACACGCAGGAAAGAATTTTATCTGTAACGCTTGACAAATAAAGTAAGCTGTGTTATAATCCGCTTGTATAGGAAGATACAATATTACAGTTTGTGAAAAAGTCTCTTTTATAAAATAGAGTAAATTCTCTATCCCTATCCCCAAACCCCTTTCCCCAGGAAAGGGGCTAAGTGTGGGGCTGCCGCCCTCACCCCGCTTGGGGCTACGCCCCAAACCCCATTTTTAAAAGATATATAGGTTTTTCAACAAGCTGTATATTATCAAAATCTAAAATGAAAGGACCGAATGCAATGCGTACAAATTCCTGATAAGAGCAGAACGAAATACCCTTACAGCCCTTGCCGCTTTATGCAGTGAAACGGGCTTGGTTCTTCGTGTCTGCAATGCAGGAATGTATTGCTTTCGGTCTTGTATTATACCCTTTTTGCCGTGTATCATCTGACGGGAATCGGGATAAAAAGCCGTGGGAGTGTATATTCCTGCGGCTTTTTTGATACAGAAAGGGGTATGATATTATGTCTATGATCAGTGTAAACAATTTAACCTATTACTATGACGGCTGTGATGAAGCCGTATATGAAAACGTGTCATTCACGCTTGATACGACCTGGAAAACGGGGCTTATCGGCAGAAACGGACGGGGTAAAACTACTCTTCTGAAACTGTTGACAGGTGAGCTTGACAACGGCGGTGCGGTCGGCACAAAGGCTGAGTTCCTGTACTTTCCGTTTGAGGTAGAGGACAAGAACATGACAGGCAGTGAGCTTATCGGGGTGATATGCCCCGGCGTTGAGGAGTGGGAAGTTATCCGTGAACTGTCGTATATGGGGACGGAGTGCGACATTCTGTACAGACCGTTTTACACGCTGTCGGGCGGCGAACAGACAAGGCTGTTGCTGTGTCTGCTGTTCTTGCGTGACAACGCTTTCCTGCTGATAGACGAACCGACCAACTGCCTTGACCTTGACGCAAGGGAAATGATCGGCGACTATCTGAATAAAAAGAGCGGATTTATACTTGTGTCGCACGACCGTGATCTGCTCGACAAATGCACCGACCATATACTGTCGCTAAATCGCAGTGACACCGAGGTCATAAGCGGAAACTACAGCGTGTGGAAAGAGAATTTTGACCGAAAAGAAGCTAACGAGCTTATGCGTGACAAGAAGCTGAAAAGCGAGATAGGTCATCTCAAAGCCGCCGCAGAGCGCAGTAAGAAATGGGCTGAAACGGCGGAAAGCAGAAAGATAGGCTTCGACCCGACAAAAACGGAAAAATCGCTTGATCGGAGAGCCATTGAGGGTGCAAAGGCGAAAGCCCTTATGAAACGTATGAAAGCTGTCGAAAACCGCAGGCAGACGGCGATAGACGAAAAATCGGAACTTCTTAAAAACCGTGAATATATCGATATGCTGAAAATCCCGTATATCAGGGCAAAATCAGCAACGGTGCTTTCGGTGCAGAACCTTGTTCCGTACTATTGCGATAACGATAACGACAGCGACGGCAACGCTTTATGCGAGCCTGTTTCGTTTACGCTTTCGGACGGGGAAAGGCTGTGTCTGTCAGGCAAAAACGGCTGTGGAAAATCTACTATTCTTAAAATCATAGCAGGTGCGGATATCAGCTACAGCGGAAGTATAGCGAAAGCGCCGGGGCTTAAAATATCGGTACTGCCGCAGGACACGGCGGGGCTATGCGGAACGCTTGACGAATTTTCAGAGCGGCTCGGTGTTGACGCCGAGCTTGTCCGTGCGATACTCGCAAAGCTCGGATTTTCACGCAAGGAGCTTATAAACCGAACTGAAAACCTCAGTGCGGGGCAGAAAAAGAAGGTGCTTATAGCGGGCAGTCTGGCTACACCTGCTAACCTCTATATATGGGACGAGCCGCTGAATTTTGTGGATATCATTTCGAGAATACAGCTTGAGCGGCTGCTGGGAGAAAATACACCGACTATGCTTCTTGCGGAGCATGACAGGTATTTTTGTGAGAATACGGGAACGGGGAGGTTTTATATAACAAAAGGATAAGCGTATATGTAACGGCTTGTAAACGCAAGCCGTTACTTGGCTATTATGACAATTTTTGTTAGCTATATTTCACAAAATATCGAGACAAGCCTTGATTTTGCATAGTATAAGTGATATTCTAACAATAGAAAAGGTGTTTCCTTTTTTAAAATTAACGGAGGTACTTATGAAAAAGAAAAAGCATTTATTCACTGTTTTACTATTGGCGATTTCACTACTCTCAACAAGCATACCTGTATATGCGCAAGAAAACGGAAACGCCGATAACGAAAACAGTACAAGCGAGGAAAGCTTTGAAGAAGCGGACAGAAATCTGCTCAAAGACTTAAAGCCGGGGGATCTCAGCCTTGTCGAACTTTCTGATAAGGAACTTGACGACTATGAGATACCGGAAGTCATATCCGCAAAGGACATTAAGGAAAAAGAACACGCAAACCGCTTATTTGCACAGGAAACGGACGACTATTCGATAGTATTCCAGAATAAAGACGGCTCAAAAACTATGTATTACTTTGACGAGCCGGTAAAGTATACCGACGAAAACGGTACTGTATGTGACAAAAGTACTAAGCTGTCAGAAGCGGATAAAGACGGATACGCTTTTGTAAGTGCAGAAAACGACATAAATGTATATATGCCCAAACAGCTCGACAGCGAAACAGGCATTATCGTTAAAAGCAACGAATATACTATTGAAATGTCACCTGTCGATTCGGATAAGGCAGATGTATCGGATATTATAGCCGAAACACAAAACAAATATGACGAACACGATATAGTTGAATATATCAATGTGTTCGGAAAAGATACAACGATAGAATACAGCGCTCAGCTCAACGGTGTAAAAGAGAATATCATACTCGACAGATACAACGGAAAGAACGAGTTTTCTTTCGATGTTGATACAAACGGTCTTAGCCTTAAAGATGAGGACGGCTATTTTTCAATTGTTGACGATGAAAAGGCAGAGATAGTCGGCGCTGTCAGCGAGGTAATACTGTTTGACAGCTCAAAAGGCGAAAACACAATAGTACCGCAGGGATATGTTACAGGATATACGGCAGTAAAAAATGCCGATGGAAATTATACGATAACTATTACTCTTGACAATGAATGGCTGAAAAACGAAGCGGTATATCCGGTTACAATAGACCCGACCATAAAACTCAGCTCAAGCGGTAGCGGAAGCTCAAAGACAATACTTGACGCACCTTTATACAGCAAGAAAAGTACAACAAATTTCGGCTCTTATTCTATAGGAACGGTAGGCTATCAGGACAGCACCTACGGTGCAGGCAGACTTATTGTGCGCTTTCCCGGACTTGACAGCAACGCAACATATAAGAGCCTTAAAGCAAATGAAATTGAAAGTGCAAAGCTGTATATGTATGAGGGCACGGGAAATTCAGGTACTTCGACATTACAGGTGAGATATTCAAGCCAGACATCAGGGTGGGCTGAAACAGCACCTACATACGCAAATACAAGCGCAAGCGGCTCTGTAATGAGTACAACTAAAATATCCAAAAGCGGTTCTTATGCATTTGATTTTACTAAGTTGGCAGTTAACAGCAAAAACTCCAAAAATGATATTAAAAAAGGTATCGTAATAACTAATACAAATGTAACAGATTCTTCACTGCGCCGCTCTTTCTATATGACGGAGTACAGTAGTTCTAAACCGAGAGTTGTTGTTGAATGGAATCCTTTGGTTGACGGTATGGCGTATGTGTTTAAGACAAGTAGTTCAAAATGTATCGGACGCTTTGAGGATTCAATATCAGAAAACAATATAACTACGAATGGATATAACAGCAACGAATATATTAATCCGGATCAAATTTGGATAACTAAAAAATCTCTCGCAGGCGGTTATTTAATCTATTCTGCAAAGAATAGTAGTGATGCTATATGTGCAACCCCTAACGCTAGTGTAGCAATATACAAATGCACATCGGAAACAAATCTGTATTATTGCTGGGATTTTGAAAGAATAACCTCAAGCACCTATGCGATTAAAAACAAGTATAGCAGTAAATGGTTATATAAAAAATCTGACGGTAGCCTTGCCCTTACTGATAATCAAGCAAACCGACTGATACTTACCAAAGCAACCAGTAATTATCCATCAAGCTGGAAAGGCGGGTATTCGGGGCAATCCGGTACATATAAGCTCAATATCATATTTAGCAATCAAACAGATTACAATGATTTGGCAAAAGCAGCGGAAGCATGGAATGGAATATGTGATAAAGTATGTGTAAAAGCATATCCGCCTAACTCTAATCCAAGCACAGGATTAAATGTAACTGTAGCAAGAAAGAACTTATCAACAGCAGGTATTGAAAATTCTTCAAAAGCGTATGCGGTTTTTTTGCCTAACTCTACAACCACAAATTATTTAAAAACTCAAGAAGATATAGGTGCAGAGAACCAAAAAAACTGGAGTAAAGGCGTAATATTTATTAACCAAGACAAAAAAGGATTCTATTCTCTCAATAGTGAAAAACAGAATTCGTCTATTATGCATGAAGTGGGGCATGCTTTAAAGCTTTGTCATAGTGATGACACAACATCACAGGGTAATAGATTTGGCATTGTTACATTGATGAGTAACGATTCTTCAACTGTAAATAAAGATATCACTTTATATGATAAAGCAAGTTTAATTAAAAAATGGAGGGATATGCCATGAAAAAAATTACTAATGCATCAGCACTTATTTTATCAGCACTTATGTTATTCGGCTGTACAAGTAACTCTGCAAACGGTGGTGTAGGAGATACTACACTGCCGAGCGAAAGTTCGGTTACTGAAAGCAAAAATGAAAGTTCAGGCGAAAGCTCGGCTACTGAAAACAGCTCCGAAACAGATAATACAAGCAAGGAAAGTGAAGAAAACCTTGTTAAAAATATCGAGGGGTATCAGACGTTTTCGTATGATTCTTCGGTCTACGAAATTACAAACGATAATAAATTTAAAAAAAGGCTGATTTCACCGTATGATTTTGAAGATTCGTTTGAGCCAAATTATACAAATTTAAAAAGATTTATGAGAGCGCCTGTAGTTGTAAAGTGCCATGTAGTAGGTGACAGCTATTTCATATTGGAGGGCAAATGCGGAGATGTTGAATTCAACCGTGACGAACATGACAAAGGCGTCTATACATGTATTTATACTCCGGTTATGATAGATGAAATAATTGATGATTTTGGTGTTAAAACCGACTATAACACAGGAGATATTGTATATGTAATGGAAGACTATATACTTACTGAATCTTACAACAATAATAAACCTCTCGAATGGCTGGATGAAAGCATAAAAGATATAGAAAAAGTCATTGAAAATAATTCCGATAACTATTTGGCGGAACAATTTGGTGAGGCACTTGAATCTGATAAAAAATATCGTGACTATCTGACGTCACATCAGACTGTAATATCTACCAGAACGGTTTTATTAGAAAAAGGGCAGTCATATTTAATGATTTTTGATGAAAAAGCAAGGGGTTTTGTATTTGACAATAATCAATATGCCGCAAATTACACAGTGACTTTTGACCTTGAAAACGATGCGCCGAAAGTATATATGAGCGAGGAAGAAGATGCGGACTATTTCAATGGCTATTACCGTTACAGAGATCAGTGGAAATATCTTAAAGAAAAGTACGGAGATCATTTCAAGAAATAACGCGGAACTACAAAATCGAGGTAATCAATCATGAAAAAACTAACAAAAACAACAGCACTCATTTTATCAGCAGTTATGCTCTTCGGTTGTGCAAGTAACTCTGCAACCGGCAGTGTAGGTGATACTACACCGCCGGGGGAGAGTTCAGTCACGGACAGCAAAAACGAAAGTAAGGTTGAAAGCTCGGCTACTGAAAACAGCACAGCTATTGAACTTAGCAACGAAAAAGACGGCTTTATAAAAGATAGCAAAGGATATCTGTCTTTTTCCTATGAAAATGATAAGTATCAGGTTAATTCTGTATCAATATATTCTGAACGTGAAGCGGTTGATGATATTTACATTTATCCGACAAATCCGATTCCGAATAATATCATATTCGGCACGTTATACTGGCCGGTTGCCATAAAGTGCCGAATAGCGGGCGAAAGCTTGTATTTTTCTGAGAAAAACAAGTGCGGCGATGTTACGGTAAAATCCTCTGAATACAGCAAAAGCGGACAAGAGTATATTGATAAAATTTCCAAGCTCGACAATATGAATGCAAGTAATGATTATATGCTGGGTGTTTATACTCCTGTTATCGTTGAGGAAATAATCGATACATTTTCGTATCACCCGGATTTTCAAGTCGGAGACATTATTTATATTCAAGAAGATTACAATATCACCCGCGACTTATATAGCTATTATAAACTTAAAAATCAGGACACATTAAAGTTTTTACAGGATAAATTGGACGAGTTGCAAAATGTAATAGATAAGGAATTAAAAAATGGAGATAAAGCCAATGAAAAATATATAACTGAAATGCAGGCTCAAGTTAAAAAATATCAGCAAATGGAGAGCGAGTACAAGGCATACTATAAGTTTGTTGAAGAAAGCGACACTCCGGTACTGAATTTAAGCGTAGGATTTCCTATGCAAAAAGACAAATCATATTTTGCCTATGTGAACTCAACTAAAATCATAGATACCATCGATGATAACAGTTACTACTATTCTTATGCGCAGAAATTCAATCTTGGTGACGAAGAACCGGAATCGCTGGGGGAGAATGAAAAATATAATTGGTTTCATTACAGTTATATTTATGGATGGGCTAATATGAAAGAAAAATACGGAGATCATTTCAAGAAATAACGCGGAACTACAAAATCGAGGTAATCAATCATGAAAAAACTAACAAAAACAACAGCACTCATTTTATCAGCAGTTATGCTCTTCGGCTGTACAAGTAACTCTGCAACCGGCAGTGTAGGTGATACTACACCGCCGGGGGAGAGCTCGGTCACGGATAACGAAAAAGAAAATTCTTCCAACGATAATATTTCCAATGCACAGAGTACATCGGAAAGTGACGGCTTTGTAAAAAACACAGAAGGATATCAGACTTTCTCTTACGAAAAAGACAAATATCAGGTGAGTTCAGTTACAATATTCAACAAAAAGGAAGCTTTGGACAATGTAATTATATCTATCCCTGAGATTCCGGAACCGGATAATATTACTGAAGGTAATGTCGTTTTGCATAATCCTGTTGCTATCAAATGCAAAATTGCAGGGGACAGCATATACTTTGATAAAAAGAATAAAAGCGGCGATGTAACCGTAAAAAACAACAACGAGGGACACGATTACCTGTATGGAGTGTTTACACCTGTTGTCGTTGAAGAAATCATTGATTCTTTCGGCTATGAGCCGGACTTCAAAGTTGGTGATACGGTTTATATTGATGAAAACTATATTATAACAAAAGACTTTGCGGATTACTATGAGCAGAATGGCGAAAACCACTCAGATGAAATAAAAGTGTATGAAGAAAATATTGACGACTGGAATTTCAGTCTGGAAAGCGAACTTAAAAAAGGCGATAATGCTGACAGCAAACTCATTGAAGAAATTAAGGAAATGATTGAAAAACGTCAACACGATATAGAAGAAATAAAATCATATCAAAAATATGTAGAAGAAAACGAAAAAAGTGTTATTACATTATTGTACGGATTTCCTATGCAGAAAGATACATCGTATTTTGCGTATATAAATGCAAATAAAATTGAGGGGACAACTGACAATAACAGCTATTATTTCTCATATTGCGAAAAATACAATCTTGGTGACGATGAGCCGGAATCGCTCGGTGAAGAAGAAAAGTATGTTTCTTTTCACTATACTTATGAATGCAGTTGGACTTATCTCAGAAAAAAGTATGGGGAATACTTTTAAAAATAACACAGAACTACAAAATTGAGGTAACAAATTATGAAAAAACTAACCAAAACAACAGCACTCATCTTATCCGCTCTTATGCTCTTCGGCTGTACAAGTAACTCTGCAACCGGCAGTGTAGGTGATACTACACCGCCGGGGGAGAGCTCGGTCACGGACAGCAAAAACGAAAGTAAGGTTGAAAGCTCGGCTACTGAAAACAGCTCCGAAACAGATAATACAAGCAAGGAAAGCGAAGAAAACCTTGTGAAAAATATCGAGGGGTATCAGACGTTTTCGTATGATGAAAATCTATATGATAATTTTACCGAAATAGAATACACCAAATCTTATTACGGCGTATATGACCAAGTCGGTTCGTCTGATCCTACGAAAAAAGAAAACATGAAAGCGAACAACCGAAGCTCTATAGGAATAAAATGCCGGGTTATAGGTGACAGCTATTGTGTCAGCGGGGGTGTATGCGGTAATGTCAAAATTACCAGAGAAGAGGACAACTGCATATTTACACCTGTTATAATTGAAGAAATTATTGAGGACTTCGGAAATGAAAGCGTATTTTCTGTAGGTGATATAATTTATGTGCAGGAATGGTATCAACCGATCGAAGAATACAATACCAAAACTCCCAAATGGGTGGAAAAGCAAATTGAATATATAAAACAAAAATATGAAGATGAAAACGGCAATTTCAAAAGCAGTTATTACGACGAAGCACGTTTTGAACACTATAAAAAACTCCTTGAATATTATAATATTATCGGAGAAAATCCCGAAAAATATGTTGGCAATCTATGCGCACCTGTAATGATGCAACGAGGTCAGTCGTATCTTGTGTTTGCGGAAAACGACAAAACGCCGAATGAAATCGACGGAAATATCTATTGTTATACATATAACATAATATTTGACCTTGTAAATGACGCTCCCTATGTAGATCAGTCGGAAGAAATGGTTAAAAACCTGTACCGTTGCGGAGCTTGCTATCAAAATCAGTGGAAGATACTTAAAGAAAAATACGGAGAGCATTTCAAGAGCTGATTACAACAATAATCCGAGAACGCACTTAACCGTGCGTTCTTATTTTTTCACATTTTACAAACTCTTTAACTTCTCTTGGTGATTAATTTTCCGTTCCGGTGTTATAATCTGCTTGTACACAAGAGGTATAAATGAACATTTGAAAGGAAAACATTATGAATAAGATGAAGACAGGAAAGAAAGTAATGGCAGGCGCTCTTGCCGCTATTATGGTATCAAGTGCGGCTCTGACAGCTTATGCCGCTACAGAACACTGGAACGACGGTTCGACAGGAACTACAAACGAATGGACACAGTGGAAGACAGATTGGGAAACGATCAAGGACGACTATGAAAAGGTTTCTGTAAACCTCGGCGCCGATGAATCACAGCTCGGCTTTGCGTGGTACTCAAAGACTGTAGAACAGCCCAAGGTAAGAATCGCAAAGACAGAAGATATGAAGGACGCTGTAGAGTTCACAGGCACACAGGTTTCAATAGACATTGCGGCTCTTAACGGCTACTATTCAAACAAGGTAACGGTAAAGGGCCTCGAAAAGGAAACTCAGTACTACTACCAGGTATTCAAAAACGGCGAATGGCAGAAAGCCGAAAGCATAAAGACAGGCGACCCCGATTCATTCTCATTCCTTTATGTAGGCGACCCGCAGATAGGCGCGTGCAAGAATCAGATAAGCAGTGAAAACGAAACAATGAAGAATGAGATCGCCGCAAGAAATGACGCTTACAACTGGAACAAGACGCTGACAAACGCTATGACGGCTCACCCCGAGGTAAACTTCTTGCTGAGCGCCGGCGACCAGGTAAATACTGCCGACAGAGAATATGAATATGCAGGTTATCTCAACGCTTCCGCTCTCGCTTCTCTGCCCGTATCTACTACTATAGGCAACCACGACAGCGGTTCTTACCAGTACTCATATCACTTCAACACACCGAACTCGTTCGACCTTAACGACACGGCTTATGCACTGGGTCACACAAAGGCAGGCACGGATTACTACTACACATACGGCGACGCACTGTTCATAGTAATCGATACAAACAACTACAACTGCGCTACCCACAGAAACGTAATCGAAAAGGCAGTAAAGGAAAACGAGGATAAGAAGTGGAGAATCGTAATGTTCCACCAGGATATCTACGGTTCAGGTCTTGACCACTCGGATTCGGACGGTATCATCTTAAGAACACAGCTTACTCCTATCTTTGACGAGTTCGATATTGACGTTGCTTTACAGGGACACGACCACACATATTCAAGAAGCTATCAGTTAAGCGGCGATGGTAAAGAACATACAGCATTCGACAAGAGCAACGCCTACGGTGAAGATTACCTCAGCCAGAACAACTGCTACACTATAGATTCTGACCTTGTTACAGGTACGATAGTCGACCCCAAGGGTACGGTTTATATGGAAGCTAACTCATCAACAGGTTCAAAGTTCTATGAGCTTATCCCCGCACAGCAGGACTACATAGCTGAAAGAAGCCAGACATGGACACCCAGCTACTCAGTTATCAATATGACTGAAACAGCGCTCACTATCACAACTTATGACGCTGATACAAACGAAGTTCTTGAAGGTTCATCAGCGTATACTATCGTAAAGAAGGCAGACAGCTCAGCTCTTGCCGAGGCAGTTGAAGCCGCTAAGAAAAAACTTGAGGACGACAAGTATACAGACGAAAGCGTTGCTAAGGTAAACGAGGCTATCAAGAATGCCGAAGAGGTTATCGCAGACGATCAGTCAACAAGCGACAAGATCGCAGAAGCTACAGCTTATCTCAACGAAGCGGTTGCGGCGCTTGAAGTAAAACCCGCAGACGATAACACAGGCAAGGACGACACCTCAGACGATACAAGCACACCCGATGATACAAATTCGGACGAAACAAGCACACCTGATGATACAAGCAAGGACGATGTAAGCACTCCCGATGATACAAGCAAGGACGATGTAAGCAAGCCTGATGATACAAGCAAGGACGATGTAAGCAAGCCTGACGATACAAGCAAAGATGATGCAAGTACACCCGATGACACAAGCAAGGTTGACGACAGCATAACCAATCCCGACACAGGTAACTTAATATCGGTTGCTCCGTTCGCCGCTCTCTCAGTACTCAGCGCATTTGCTCTTGCAGGACTTGTACTCCCCGAGACAATCAAGAATAAGAAATCATCCAAGTAAAACCACATAAAAATCACGGTCATCCCCACCGCTTTTGCAGTGGGGATAGCTGTATTCGGAAAGAAAAGAAAATATGAATAAACTGAATTTAACAAAAGGAAAAATCATCGGATATATAATCGCCACCGTCGCTGTTGCGGTAAGCGCCGTATTTATAGTAACGCTCAACTCATTTGACAAGATTGAACTTGTATCGACATATAACAGGTCGTTTGAAAAAGCGACTGTTACGAAAATCACCAAAGACAACCTTGAAGAGGACGGCGAGAGATACGGAAACCAGGAGGTAGTACTCAGGATAAAGACGGGCAGTTATGCCGGTAAGGAAGTCAGCGCGATAAGCCCTAACGGCAATCTGTTCGGTGCGCCGTGTACGGTAGGGCTTGACGTTATTGCGATAGTGAGCGCAAACGACAGCGGAGAACCCGTTGTCACCGTATACAGCCGTGACAGGGAATATGTCGTGTATGTATTCGTCGCACTGTTTATAATTATGCTGTGGATAGTCGGCGGAAAGAAAGGACTTAAATCGGCAGTGTGCCTTGCGCTTACATTCGTGCTGACGCTCTTTGTTTATTTTCCGCTTGTATACAGGGGATTTTCACCGTTCTGGGCGGCGGCTCTCATATGCGTTCTGTCAACCGTCATAACGATATTCTTTGTTGCAGGAGCTAACGTCAAGTCGGTCAGTGCGATCGCCGGAACTGCTTTCGGCGTACTGGTGGCAGGCGTGCTTGCACTGGTGTTCGGACAGCTTGCGGGAATCAGCGGTTATAACGTATCGGAGGTAGAAAGTCTGCTCTTTATAGGACAGAATATACCTATAGATATAGGCGGACTGCTGTTCTCGGGTATTCTGATCTCAACACTGGGCGCGGTCATGGACGTGGGAATGTCGCTTGCGTCAACTATTGATGAAATACACGAGAAGAAGCCGGAACTCAGCGTATCGGAGCTTTTCAGGAGCGGTATAAATGTCGGCAGGGATATGATGGGTACAATGTCAAACACGCTGATACTTGCGTTTGTCGGCGGCTCGATAGTCACGCTGATGATCGATTACTGTTATGATCTCTCATACTATCAGCTTATAAACTCGAACAATATCTGTATAGAGATAATGCAGGGGTTATCGGGTACTATCGGAATTGTGCTGACAGTGCCGTTTACATCACTTCTGACTGCGGTTATGATAAAGAAATATCATAAGAAGAAAGAGTTGGCGGAAGACAGCGGTATGGGCGAATAGGGTAAATAAAAAAGCCACAGGGAGCACTCTCTGCGGCTTTCATTATTTATGGGCTTATTTACGCTTTTTTCTCGTTTGTCTGTCTGAACATCATATTGATAACGCCTGTTTTTGCAAGGGCGAACATAAGAACAGAGGCAATGAGTGCACCGCCTACAGTGCTTACGCCGAACGGTATAACATAGGTGAAGAGTGCGGCTTCCTTACCCATAACGAATGCGGCGATAGGATATGCCGCCATAGCGCCGAGGATACCTGTGCCGATTATCTCACCGAGGAAAGCTATCGGAACACGCTTTGCAAATGACCAGTTCGGGAAAATGTATCTGAACGCAAGTCCGCAGCAAAGAGCGCCTACCATACTTCCGGGGAATGCGAGCAGTGTGCCTGTACCCATTATAAGTCTTATAACAGATGTGATGAATGCCATTCCTACTGCGTACCACGGACCGAGAAGTGTACCTGCGATCACGTTTACCATGTGCTGAATGGGAAAACACTTTGACGCGCCTATCGGGATAGAAAATCCGCTGAGCACTACGCTTAGAGCGATGAGAACGCCTGCGATTGCAAGCTTCTGTATACTTACCTTTTTATTCATATCAAAATACCTCTTTTCTTTTATCCGTCAAAAAAGCTCCCACACTGTCTGCGGGAGCTGATGTTTTTATGCGCACTAAAACAACCGTTCCCTACGTTGGCATTATCCAAATCAGGTTCAAAGGTCGGAATTGCAATTCCCTCTCAGCCCGTTCACGAGCTCCCTTGCTTTATAGATTTTATAATTTTTTTAATCGTATAGGATCTGTTTGACAGTCACAGTATATACCACATCGGAAGCGGTGTCAATGCTGTTTTTAAGATACCATTGTCATGTCTATGTCAAAATATTCCACCTGTAACATACAGGCGCACCGCCGCATAAATTGTACTGTAAAGCCGAAAAATCACGAATGAAAGGAGCATTCCGAAAATGGATAAGAACAATATCTTCTGTGAAAACGCAGAAACGATGAATGTAAAAAAGAAGCCCGGATATGCATATGTGCCGTTCCAGAGGCTCGGCAAGCTGTACGACCCCGAAACGGCAATGAGAGCGGGAACTATATTCCCTGAGCTTAATATCACGATAGACGAATACGAGAGGGGGCTTTACAATGGCGTATAATCTGTCACCGAGAGCGTCACAGCTTCTGCGCAAGCTGTCTGCCGCAGATTTCTATGCGCAGGACTTAAAGCTGTTTCTTGATACTCACCCCGATGATACAAGAGCGCTCGAGCTGTACCGTGAGGCTGTAAAGCAGGCAGACGCTTGCAGATGTGCGTTTGAGAATGAGTTCTATCCGCTGAGAGCATCCTCTGCCGGTACGGACTGTAACTGGGACTGGCTCAGCGGTCAGTGGATATTATAAGGAGGACGTATGTTTATATTTGAAAAAAGGACGCAGGTACCGGTTGTTATCAAAAACCGCAACCCTAAGCTTGCAAGCTACATTCTTTCTCAGTACGGCGGACCTGACGGAGAGCTTGGCGCGGCGCTGAGATATCTGTCACAGCGGTTTTCACAGACTGACAAGAGGGCAATTGCGATACTGACCGATATAGGTATATCGTTGCGGGAATGAGCCTTTGCCGAAATTATCCGTCAATTGACTTTTAACCTTACAGGTGCTATAATTATGTAGAATTTTAACGGATTTTGTCGAAAGACGGAGGTAGAAGCATGGGAGCTTTGACAGACGCATTAATAAATTTCGGACCGATCGTATCACCGCTTATATTCACCTTGTTCCCGGTTTGTCTTATTCTTCTGATCATATCGGTGGTATGGTCAAGAAAGATACTGAAAAGTATGAATGCAAACAACGAGATCGACTATAAATACACCTCATTCAACTGGATAAATTTCTGCTATTCCGCTTTTATAGCGCTTGTATCGATATTCCCGCTGCTCGGTATGCTGGGAACGGTGCTGGCGTTACTTTCGCTTGATATAACCGGCGGAGCAACGGAAGAACTTAAAGCAAACTTTTTCTTAGCGCTTGACACTACCGCATGGGGACTTGTGTTCTCTATCGCTTTCAAGGTAGCAAACTCATTTTTACAGACTACTATCGAAACAGCTATTGAAAAGATAGACGTGCTTGTAAAAAGCCATTATACCGGGAAAGAAAGCAGTGAAAAATGAAGAAACGACAGATAAACCTCGACTTCACTTCCCTGCTTGACGTTATAATGATAATACTGTTCTTCTTTATAATTTTCAGCAACCTTGAAACCGGCGACCTTAAGAAAGAACTTGAGGACAAACAGCAGCAGGTAAGCTCCGAACTTGATGAAGCAAAGGCGAAAAACGACAAGGCGGATGAGCTCCTGGGCGAAGCGCAGGAGAAAAACGAACAGGCTGACAAGCGGCTTGAAGAGGCAAACTCCGCTGTTGACAGAAGCGGTGACAACGCCGACGCCATAATGGACTTCAGCGAGAACAAGAACCTTAAACTGCATCTTGATATGGGCGGTGAAAACGGCTGGACGCTGAAATTTGCCAAGGGTGAAGAGATAGTAAAGGAAATTCCGAAAGCGGATATCGGCAAAATGACCGATGAAGTAAGAGCGTTATTCACCGAGCAGGGCTACACCGCAGATAACACTATTCTTATAGAGTTTTCGTATGACGCTACCGAGAACGGTACGACCTCGGCATATCTTGACACAATGAAGATTATCAACACACTTAAAAACGAATATGAACATTTGTTCTACTCAGAAACCGATGTTTCGGTATTTAAGGAGTAATACGGAGGACATATAATGAAAAGGATAAACAATAAAGGTGCAGTACCTGTAGGGCTTATCATAGCGCTGGTGGTCGTGGTAGCCGCGGCGGTGGTATTCTTTGCGTGCAAGGGCTTCGGGCTTGGCGGCGGAAACGGCGACGGTGAAGGTTCTGATATTGCGGATAACTCAGATGCCGTATCGGTTGTTGAAGAGCTTGAATATATCAATGTTACCGTGTCCGGTAACGAATACATATACGACAACAAAAAAGTCACGCTTGACGAGCTTGTTGACAGCATAAAATCGCTCGACAGGAATTTACCTGTAAAGATAGCGGACGAGGGTTCGTCGCTCAAAGCATACAAGGAGCTTAAGTCCAAGCTTTCCGAAAACAATATCAGCTTTATAGAAGCGGAATGATAAAAGAGGTACGATATGAAAAAGTTTATTATAGTATTACTGGTACTTGCCGTGTGCGGCGTTACAATTTATTTCGCATATCCCGAAATCAGCAAAATGATAAACGGTGAACAGAGCACGGCTTCTTCCATAACAAATTCATCGGCAGAAGTCAGCAGTGCGGATAATTCAGATACAACGAACAGTTCATCGGACGTTCAGACAAGCGATGTTTCGTCCGAGGGCGGAAACCCCGGCAGTCCCGAAAAATATGCAATGGAGATCACAATTTCCGAAGACAAGTTTTTTGTCGATAACCACGAGATAAGCTTTGACGAACTGAAAACAAAGATCAACGGGCTTGAAACAGGAGCTGTAATAAAAGTCAACGACGAAAATTCAACACTCAAGGCTTTCAATGCTGTAAAGGACTATCTTGCGGAAAAAGGGATAGCGTATTCGGTAGAATAAGAATGAATTGAAAAATCCCCGGTTCTCAAAACGAAAACCGGGGATTTGTTTATTCAGTTTACTGCTCTGTTATCCAGGGTGTGCCGTCCTTGTTTGTAAACTTGCCTGTGCAAACCTGAATAAGGTCTACCAGCCAGCCTATACCAAAGCAACCGCCTGTAAGAAGCCAGATGATACCTGTACCTATCTTACCTGCCATAAAGCGATGTACACCAAGTCCGCCGAGGAAAACCTCGATAAGTATTGCCGCTGTTCTGTTCATGGAAATATCCTCCTGAAAATCAATAATTATAACCATACGCCCGTTATTTTCCAAGCGTACAAGTATATTTTATCATATGCGGTGCTATATGTCAATTATATGGCGGCTATCGGTCGAAAAATGGCGTAAAACGGCGGGCGGCGGATCGCCGCTGACTGTTCGTCGTTCTCTCTGATTGAACTTTGTGCAACCTCCGTTACCGGCGGGCGGCTGTGAGCCGCTTCAAATTCGCCGTTCTGACCGTTGGGGATATGTGAAACTTGCGTTACCGGCGGGTGGCAACGTGCCGCTACGCATTCGCCGCTTTGACAGCTTAGAGTATTAACCAGAAAAGATCCAAACAAAACTCCGTTTCCGAACCTTGCAAAAATTTCAATCAGTTTGTCTTATATCCGCTTGTGGTGACCTCGGCTATAAGCGCACCTGTATCATCGGTGACAGTAACACGGTAATAGCAGGTAGTTCTGCCGTTGCGGACGCATTCTGCCTTTGCGATAAGCTTATTGCCTTTTGAGGCTTTTAAAAATGTGATGTTGGCGCTGAGTGAAACAGTACCCGGCTTTTCGTGGTTGGAAGCTACCGCAAAAGCAAAATCGGCAAGGGTGAAAATCGCTCCGCCCATTACTATGCCTACCGCATTACGGTGGTGATCCTGAATTTCCATACTGACAGTGGCAGAATTTTCGCCGATCTGCTCAATTACCGCTCCGTTATCGGTAGCAAAGCGGTCGTTTGCGAAAAATTCACGAACTTCGTTCAGAGTTCTCATATTACTTTTCTCCTGTGTAATTTTCTATCTTTGCGTATTTTTCAAAAATATCGGGAGTAATATTTGTCAGGGTATCAAGCATTCCGACATACAGAGAGCCTGTACCCTTTGCGGTTTCGCCTGCTATCTCGCCCACCATACCGATAAGCGACGCGGCTGTTACTGCCGCCTCAAAGCTGTCCTCCGTGCAGCCGCACAGTGCCGCTACAAGACCGGACGCAAGACAGCCTGTACCTGTAATTTTGCTCATCATGGGTATGCCGTTTGATACAAGCGCTACCTTATCGCCGCCTGCGACTACGTCTGTACTGCCTGTTACCATAACGGTACAGCTGAAACGCTTTGCTGCTTTTTTTGCAAGTGCGATCTTATCTTCAAGTGTTGTTTCGGCGCTGTCTACGCCCTTTTCCGCTTTCATCGTTATAGGACTTGTGGAAAGCAAGGCGGATATTTCGGACGCATTACCTCTTATTGCGGAAAAGCGGAACTGTCGGAGCAACTGCATTGTACTGCGCAGTCTGTTATCGGTAGAACCTGCGCCAACAGGGTCAAGCACTATCGGCTTTGCCATATCGGCGGCTTTCTGTGCGGAAATCAGCATTGCACGCAGTCTGTCCTTGCTGAGCGTACCCATATTGAAAAGCACAGCCGACGCCTTTGCGGTTATATCCTCCGCGTCAAGCGGACTGTCCGCCATAACGGGAGAAGCGCCAGCCGCAAGCAGACCGTTTGCAACGGTGTTTGCGGTAACATAGTTTGTTATACAGTGTACGAGGGGATTTTTCTCTCTCAGGGTATCGAGTAATGCGGCGCAATTTTTTATCATACTGTCTGTCCTGTCAGTCATAGTAATGCTCCTTTATAAATTGCTTTTATGTATCGGATTTACATGAAAATTCCTGCAAGTGCGGTGTAATACATAAGCGTCAGCGGAAGCGTGACCATTGATAGTATAGTACTTACCGCAAATATTTCGGCGCTGTAGCCTGCGTCCCTGTCATAGAGCAAGGCGAACATTGTACACATAGTAGCGGCAGGGCAGGCGGTAGCGAGTATGTTTACACCTGCAACTGTCTGATCGACCTTTAATACAAGACAGATAACGGTAAGTATAGCCGGAAGTAAGAAAAGCTTTACAAAGCAGGTGTAGTAAAGGCGCGGTTTTTTCAGTGCCGGGAGAAGCTTTACTGTGGCTATTGTAGAGCCTGCGATTATCATTGCAAGCGGTGTGTTTATATTTGCAAGGTGCTGTGCCGTTTCAAGAATAACATTCGGCAGTGTGAAGTTGCACAGGAAAAGGATAATGCCGATAATTGTAACGATAATGCTCGGTGATAATAACGACTTCATCATCTGTTTAAAATTCGGCTTGCCGCCCTTCATCATGATAACGCCGTGCGTCCATGAGCAGAGATTGAACATCGTAACGTATGCCGTAAGGCAGAATACGCCCTCCGTGCCGTAAACGCCCTGTATCAGCGGTATGCCCATAAAGGCACAGTTTGAATAAAGACAGCTGAAACGTTCTATCAGCTGTCCCTCTCTGTCCTTACTGCGTACTATCAGCGGAACAAGGATAAACGCTATAACATAGCTTATTATCGCTATAAGGAACGATAAAAGCAAAGTGTTCAGCGTTTCGGGATCAAACGGCTTCTGGTAGGACACCAGGATAACCATAGGCGTTGCAAAGTTAAGTACAACGGTTGAAAGTTTTTTGGTGCAGGCGTCGTCAAGCAGTTTGAGCTTGCGGCAGAGTATGCCGACACCTGCGAGCAGTGCCATTATAACGACCTGCTCGATAATTGCCCAGTTCATAAGTATACCTCTTGTCTTTTGTTATTTTTTATTTTTCTTCGACTTATTATACTACTTAAAAGGAGTAAAATCAATGTTAAAATACTGTAAAATGGGGATTTATGAGGAATTTTTTAGGTTTCGCCCTCTGAAAATCCGTTTCGGGTGTTGATTTGGCACTATGGCAATACTGCACAAAAAAACAAAGCTAAATTTGTGCATAATACCGCCCTTGAAATGAAAACGATTTACTGATATAATGAAGTTACGCAAAGGAAATTAAAACCCGGAAAACAGCTTGTCAAACAGGATAACTTGCAGAGAATTTTAAAAAAAAGGTTTTTTAATCCCTATCCCCCTTACCCCCTTTCCCCGGGAAAGGCTGTGTATGCTTGATTGGCTCTGCGTCGTGCAGAGCTTGTGGCATACACGCCCGGCATCCGTGCCGGGGGAGAATATGGGGGCTGGCGCCCCTCGAACCCTCCTTGGGGCTTTGCCCCAAACCCCATCAGAATATCAATGGTAATGGGGATTCTTCAATTATACTGAATGACAGCTTGTTTACGGGGAATACAATATCAAGGAGGACTTTCCAATGAACTACGGACATTTTGACCTTGAAAACAAGGAATATGTCATCACAAGACCCGATACTCCCTCGGCTTGGGCTAACTACTTAGGCTCACCCGAATACGGTGCTATCATTTCAAACAACGCAGGCGGCTACAGCTTCGTTAAGTCAGGTGCAAACGGACGTGTTATCCGTTACCGTTTCAACGCTGTTCCCAACGATCAGCCCGGCAGATATGTATATATCAAGGATAACGAGGACGGCGATTTCTGGTCGGCATCATGGGCTCCCGTATGCAAGCCCCTCGATCAGTACAAGAGTGAGTGCCGTCACGGTACAGCTTACTCTGTTATCACATCAGAGTACAAGAACATCAAGTCTGAGGTTACTTACTATGTTCCCATGGACGCTACTTATGAGGTATGGGCTGCAAAGGTAACAAACAACGATACAAAACCCCGTAAGCTCAGCGTTACAGGCTACTGCGAATTCGTAAACGATCCCAACTACGAGCAGGATCAGGTTAACCTCCAGTACACCCTGTTCATCACAAGAACATACTTCAAGAACAAGTATATCCACCAGATGCAGAATGAGATCTACAACCCCAACAGCGGACGTTTCTTAGGTCTTGCTTCTGCTAAGGTTGACGCTTACTGCGGCGACCGTGACGCTTTCGTAGGCTCTTATAGAACATACAACAACCCCAAGGGCATTGAAGAAGGTCTTAAGGGCGACTTAAACTACAACACAAACTCATGCGGCGCACTCCAGAGCGACATCGTTCTTCAGCCCGGCGAAACAAAGGTTCTTACTTACGTTCTCGGCGGTCAGAAGACAGAGGCTGAAATTGAAGCTATCATCGCTAAGTACGAAAAGGATGGCGCTGTAGAGGCTGACCTTACAGAGCTCAAGAACTACTGGCACTCAAAGCTCGACAATCTCCAGGTAAATACTCCCGATGCAGACTTCAACAACATGGTAAATGTATGGAACGCATATAACTGCTTCATCACATTCATCTGGTCAAGAGCCGCATCATTCCAGTACTGCGGTCTGAGAAACGGCTTCGGCTACCGTGATACTGTACAGGATATCCAGGGCATTATCCACCTTGCTCCCGAAATGGCTAAGAAGCAGATCGTATTCATGCTCTCAGCTCAGGTTACAAACGGTGCAGGTCTGCCCCTCGTTAAGTACGACCATAAGGCAGGTCAGGAAAACCACCCCGATGAAAACGACGAAAACAGCGTATACGCTAAGCAGACAGGTCACCCCTCATACCGTGCAGATGACGCTCTGTGGCTGTTCCCGACAGTTTACAAGTACATCTCCGAAAGCGGCGACCATGCATTCTTAGATGAGGTTATCTCATATGCCAACGACGGCGAATCAGGCACAGTATACGATCACTTAAAGAGAGCTATCGACTTCTCAATGAACCACCTCGGCAACCACGGTATGCCCGCAGGCCTTCACGCTGACTGGAACGACTGTCTGCGTCTTGGTAAGAAGGGCGAATCTACATTCGTAGCATTCCAGCTCGTTTACGCTATAAAGATCTTAAAGACATACGCAGTTGAAAAGAACGATACAGAGTACGCTAAGTACCTTGACGAGATCAAGGCTAAGCTTGACGAGATCCTTTCAGCTTGCTGGAACGAGGACAGATGGATCAGAGGTTACAAGGAAGACGGTACTGTTATCGGTCAGAGAACAGATCCCGAAGCTTCAATGTGGCTCAATCCTCAGTCATGGTCGGTTATCTCAGGCTTTGCAAGCAAGGAACAGGCTGAAAAGGCTATGGACAGCGTTGAAAGAGAACTCAATACTCCTTACGGCGCAATGGTTATGTATCCTCCTTACGTTAAGCACGGATTTGACGGCGCTCTTATGCAGTGCTTCAACAAGTGCACAAAGGAGAACGCAGGTATCTTCTCACAGCCTCAGGGCTGGCTGATACTCGCCGAGTCAAAGCTCGGTCACGGCAACCGTGCATATAAGTACTGGAAGGAAGCCGCTCCCGCAACCTACAACGAGAACGCAGAACACAGAGTTCTCGAACCCTATGTTTACGGTCAGTTCGTAGAAGGTAAGGATAGTCCCTTTGCAGGACGTGCTCATGTACACTGGCTGACAGGTACAGCGTCTACTGTAATGGTAGGTACAACAGAGGGTATCCTCGGTCTTAATCCCGAAACAAAGGGTATCGTAATTGATCCTTCTATCCCCTCAGAGTGGAAGGAATACACAATGAAGAAGACATTCAGAGGCAAGAAGCTGAATGTTACCGTTAAGAACCCCAACGGCAGTGAACACGGCGTTAAGAGCGTTACTGTAAACGGCGAAAAGATTGAGGGTAAGCTCATTCTTGACAGCATCTTAAAGGCTGAGAACGATATTGTGATCGAACTTTGATCGATAAAATACGATAATAACAAACGACCCCCGTTCAGAAATGAACGGGGGTATTTGCATATTTTATACGATTTTACTTGAGCGGAATAACCACGTCGGAGCAGAAAACCTTATCCTTATGGTAGAAGTTTGCCGTGCCGCCGTGTTTTTCTGCTGTGAATGATATTGATTCAAGTCCGATACCATCGCCGCCTTTAGTGGTGGAGAAATAATGCGCGCCGTCGTAACGGATCTTGCCGTTGAAGTTGTTCTCGGCTACTATATAGAGGTTGCCGGAAGCGTCATCTGACTTTACAGAAAGGGAGATACTGCGCTCGTTTTCGGGGAGTACAAGGCTTGCGTTTACCGCATTTTCAAGTATATTGCCGACTATACAACACAGCTCGTCATCAGATAACGGGAAAGGTTTGTCGTCCGAATCTATCCGTAATCTCAGTATTATACCGTGTTCCTGCGCCTGCTCGTCAAAGTGGCACAAAAGCGCATTAAGCGCATAGTTACCGCTGTAGCGTGCCGGCGCTTTGCTCGGGAGAGTATCTATGTAATTATCAAGATAGCTTTTAAGTTTCTCATAGTCGCCCTCTTCCGCAAGCGTTTTTATCGCCACTATCGAATGTTTGAAGTCGTGACGGATACGGGAGGTATCCTCAAGATATTTCTGTTGTGAATCATACTGTTTCTTCTGCATTTCAAGCACTCTCATGTGCTCTCTGTCCCTGCCGGCTTTCAGAAGCGCAGAGGAAATGAAGTAGAACACCGCATACATCATTGCAAGCATCAGGAACATCAGTGTTGTTATCATAATATAGACAAGGAATACACGGTTGAGATAGAGCGTCTGATAGTGGACAGGCTGTACCGCAAAGTTGAAGCCGATGAACATACCCGACATAACTATCGAAATAAGCCATACCCTTGTATACGGAAGTTCGTTAATCAGGTGTGAGCCGAACCGCAGTACGGGATAGGTAAAAAGTACGGTAACAATGCAGGATATACCGAGCTGTATCAATGCGCCGTCAGTGCTGAATGACGGAGTGCCGAGCTCCGGGTGAATGACCTCATCGCACATTATCGCATAGTTCTTGCAAAAACTCATTACATCGCTGTAATTATGTCCTGTTATTATTATACAATATTTCTGCTTTTTGTACAATAAAAATTTCGCCCCGTTACTGCCTTTTCAAGCCCGATTTGCGCCGATTAAAGCCAATTTGTTGTTACAGCTGAACATTATCGTTATAATATTTATCGCAAAACATCAAACAGGAGGTTCCTATGGAAAACGAGAACGAGAAAAAGACAACCGACACTGCTGTCAAAAAAAAGCCGGATATTGACAAGCTCACCGAGCTTATAATAGTAATAATGCTCGGTGTCACTGCACTGCTCACAGCGTGGGCAAGCTGGATAGGCTCGCTTCACGGCGGAAATCAGGCTACCAACTACGCCACCAGTAACAATTTAGCGTCCGAGGGCAATTCGGAATACAACGCAGGCGTACAGCAGATGAATCAGGATATGATACTCTGGAACGATATAAGCTCATTACAGATTGAAATCGTCTTTGCGCAGAACAATAATAACGAAGCTGAGCTTGCAAAGCTGTGCAATCAGCTGTTCTACAAGATGGCGGAAAACGTAAGTGAAACAATGGCGGCAAAGATCGACTGGAACACTGCCGACAACAGCAGCAGCGATCCTCAGGAAACGGTACTTGCGTGGCTTGAAAAGGAAAACAGTATGAGCTCGCCTTTCTTTGACGAGAATTATGTCAACAGCTATTTCACAAAAGCTAACGAGCTTCTTGCACAGTCGCAGGAAGTGCTCGAACAGGGACAGAAGGATAACTCTCACGGTGACGCTTTCGGGCTTGTAACGGTTATCTACAGCGTTGTACTGTTCTTGCTCGGTATTGCCGGCTCATTCAATCATAAGGTGAACAAATATGCTGTGGTAATTATCGCTCTTGTCGCATTTGTTATCGCAACAATCTATATGTTCACCCTGCCTATGCCCACAGGCTTCAACATCACTAGCTTCTTCAAGGGCTGAACCGATTAATGCCAAAATGCAACCGATTTACGCCAGTTAATTGAATTAAACAATTTCGGTGAGTATAATTTGCTAAGGTTGGAAAAACAACCGATATTACATAATCAGAGGCGGACATACCGCAAAGAAAGGAATAGTTATGAAAAAAGTAATCAAGTCGGTCATTGCGCTTGCAATGGCAGCAGTAATGGTAATGGCACTCGCAGCTTGCTCAGGCTCGGCAAAGGATAAGATGAAGGGCGACTGGATCTACGAAACTATCGCAGGCGATTCTGTAGCAGACTATGCGGCTAAGCTCGGCGTTGACGAATCAGCAATCGCATCCGTATGGACATTCACAGATGATAAGCTTATAATAAAGTCAGTTACCACTACTGAAGAACACAACGTTCAGTACAAGAGCAACGGTGCAGAAGTAATGGAAGTAGGCAGCACAGACAAGATCCAGATGAGCGTAAAGCTTGAAAACGATAAGCTCTCTTTCAAGCTCAAGGGTACTGACGGCAAAGAGTACGACTACGTTATGAAGAAGGGCACTATGGAAGTAGGCTCATCTACAGCAGTAAAAGAATAATTTCAAAACAACAACTCCTTACAGTTTGTTTTCTTTACCGCTACTCAAACGGTAGCAGAGTTCTTTTCCTTCAGACAACGGTATCGGTTTGACCGATACCGTTGTCTGTTTATATGAAGATAAAACCGCTGTCGCGGGACATCGGTTTTATTTATGCTGATATTTTAGCATAACGCTCGGACGTGAGAATTTCAAGCATTGTTTTATAAGGATTAAGCTCGCCGCTCGCCACCATCGAGAAAAGTCTGGGCGAACAGCCCGAAACGAGCGCAACACCGTTCTCGTTCATTGTGACAGGCTGCTGAGCTTTTCTGCTCTCAACGTTCCAGAACACTATCTCGGGGAGCGTATATCCTTTTTCGGCATAATTTCTCTTTGCATTTTCAAAGTTTGTCGCACCTGAGTTCTCCATGCATTCGTCAAACTCCATATCCGAGATTATGTATAACCGTTTCGGAAGTTCTTCCTGCGGAAGATTATACTTTACGGCGGTTTTCAGCAAAAGATTGAACACAGCCGATATGTTCGTGTTTGCGACTTCGCTATACCGACGGCAGTACTCCACCTTTCCTGCAATATCACTGCCCTTTATTTCGACAAGCTGAGGTCTTTCAGAGAAGGTTATAAAATGATTATGGAACCTGCCCTTGTTTCTTTCGGCGAAATATATTCCGAGCGACAGTGCAACAGCGATCGCTCTGGGATACATCGAACCCGAACCGTCAATCACGGCAAGTGCGTTTTCATCGTTGCCGAAATCTTCGAGGGCGTTCCACGTCACGTCCATTGCGTTGCGTTCCTCTGCGGACAGCCCGTCTGAACGCCAATTGAAGCATGGAGCGATAACGTCATAGGGAGTAAGTACGCCGGTGTGCATTTTTGCGTTGCCGTGCTTTACATTGTCAAGATACTCGCAGTAGCGGTCAAAGTCGTTTCCATAGAATGCGCCACGGTATTTCAGCATTGCGAGAGCGGGCAGTTTTGAATAGTCAAAGGTATAGTCCTGCACACGCAGACGGTTTTCAACTATATCAATCTTTTTTCTCAGTGCGACAACTGTTTTACGGTACTGCTTTTCGCTCATTCCAAGCAGACGTGCAAGACGGCGTGCCGTACGTACCGTTTCCTTGTTTGATGCGTTGACGGAAGGGAGCCATTTTGCAAGAAGCGACACGCCCGTGTCAGACGCTATATCCTTTTTGAGCTGACCTTCTATAATCTGCAAAACGTCCTTTTCGCAGGGCGTACCGATAAGGCACAGCAGATCGTCATATCTGCCGTACTCAGCGATGTACGCTATGTTTTTGCGTACACTCTCAGGCTCACATTTTGCAAGATAGTTCAGTATTATACGGAACACTCTGCGTTCGCCAAGACCCTCACGGGCATCACGGGCGAAGAAAAGCGTTTTTACGGCAAGATTCTTATCCTCCGAATACGCTTTAACAAAGCGGTCGATAATATCTTTTTCGGTGTTGCTGCGGATTGCTCCTATTGCCGAAAATAAATCAAGACAGTGCGATTTTGTGCTTATGTAGGTCGCTGCGCCATTTTCGGTGAGGGTCATGTTTGATTCTTCTTTTAACTGTTCAAGCATTGTGATTTCCTCCTCTGCGGCGCAGAGCAGGTTACTCACACGCCTTGAAATTATATATCGGTTTCAGCACTTCGATAACATCTACCGACTCTCTGATAACATCAATAATATCAGACAGCGACTTATACGCCATAGGCGCTTCGTCAAGCGTTGAATTATTGACCGAGGTCGTGTATATGCCCTCCATGCTCTTCTTATACTGCCCAATGTCGAGCGTTTCCTTAGCCTTTGTTCTCGACATAATCCTGCCTGCGCCGTGCGGTGCGGAATAATTCCAGTCCGGATTGCCCTTTCCTCTCGCAAGCACGCTTCCGTCCCTCATATTTATCGGGATAAGCACAAGCTCACCGCTCTTTGCGGAAATTGCGCCCTTGCGGAGTATGCGCTCCTTGGTATCAATGTAATTGTGTATCGTATGGAACGCAAACACGGCAGTAAGTCCGCACCTGTCAAGGATTATCTCAGCCATACGCTCACGGTTACGCTTTGCAAAACGCTGACATATCTCGACATCATAAAGATAATCCTCAAGGTAATTATCGTAAAGATAGCAGAGATCTGCGGGCGTATCGGGGACTTTCGCCTGCCACTCTTTTTCCATTGCCTTTAATGCGGACTGAATTTCGGTGCGTCTGCCCTGCTCCTTATATGTCTTTATAAGCTCTGCTTTCTTTTCAAAAAGCTCGCCCTTACCGGACGCAAGCTCAATTGCAAGGTTCTGATAATACTCAGCTACCTGCTTACCTAAGTTACGGCTACCCGAATGGATAACAAGGTACTTGTTACCGTCCGAGGAAACGTCTATCTCGATAAAATGATTACCGCCGCCGAGCGTACCGAGGCTTCTTTCAAGCCGTTTTGCCTGTTCAAGATGTCTGTAGCAACGAAGTCCCGTAAGGTCAAAGCGTTCATAACGTCCGTCCCATACATTTCTTCCGCTCGGTATGTAGTGTGCGGCTTCATCTATCTTACTAAGGTCGATATCCGCCTTTCCAAGCTCCGCTGTGTACATTCCGCAACCGATATCCACACCTACGACATTGGGTACTGCCTTATCGGTTATCGTCATTGTTGTACCGATAGTGCAACCCTTGCCTGCGTGTACATCGGGCATTATTCTGATTTTTGAGCCTGCGGTGAACTCATAGTCGCACATTCTGCGTATCTGTTCTATCGCTTCGTCCTCGACTACTTTTGCGTAACATATTGCGGTGTTGATTTTCCCTTTGATTTCAAGCATATCTCTGCTCTCCTTTCTCAAAAAATAAGAACAACGTCCCTTATAAAGCTATGATGAAAATCGGCAGGGACGCTGTCGTAACAAGACGCGATAAATAAAAAATGTACGGACTCTCACCGCACGGTAGTCTGCTCAAAGACAGGTGCCGTTAGGTCGGCAAAATGTGTTTAAAAAACACGGTATAAAATGCTGCTGTATGCGTCTTTACAAGGCACTGTTATTTTCCATATATAAATAATATGAACTGCTGTCTGTGCCTTAATTACTCTGCAAGGCACGTCTTTGACCATTAAAGATACAAACTGCTGTTCGTGCCTTTTATTAAATTGTATAGGCACTGTGCTGTGATTATATGCTGAAGAGGTGCCTTTTGTCTGCTGTGAAGCTTTCCTTCATCGCATGAGTTTATTATACAGGATGGAATTTGGTTTTTCACGGAAAAAAAGCTGCGAACTGTATTTGTTCGCAGCTGCAGACTGTAAAAAAAGTATGTTTTTTCAAAAAAGTGCTTAACCTTAATCCCTAACCCCAAACCCCTTCCCCTCGGGAAGGGGCTGAGTGTGGGGCTGCCGCCCTCACCCCGCTTGGGGCTACGCCCAAAGCAAGGATGCTTTGGTTGCTTGCCAAAAGTTTTGCACGATGCAAAACCAGCAGAGCGAGCAACGCTAAACACCCATTTTTGATAACGATATAGGTTTATCGACAGTCTGAGCTGCGAACTGTATTTGTTCGCAGCTGATGAATATTCATACCTCTCCGCACCTTTTCTGCTCTTCCAGTCTTTCCTTTATCAATCCGACAAAGCTATCCGGGCTGATAACTTTAACGCAAGGGCCGAAGGACAACACCCGGATAACAATCTCCGTTTCATCGGTTGCGTAATATTTCAGATGAAGCAGATACTTATTATCGTCAACACGCTCCGCCTGCTTTTCAAAGTGTGCAAAGTGGAGCATTACACGCTCGAGCGCATTCCGCTCGTCATTTATCTGCAGGGTAAGCTCTCTTATCTGTATTGCTTCCGGCTTTTCGTTCCACCGACCTGTGCCTGTGTACAGCTGACAGTTTATAATTCTGCCGAGGTTTAACTGTCTGTACTTACAGCCGTCCATTATTACTCTTATTTTATCGTCCTTTTCCGAATATTCAAACCCTTTGGGGAAAAATCTCAGCGTTACTTCCTTGCCATAGCGGTTATTCAGCCTTGCGATTATCGGCAGATTGTTCTTTATGGCATAATATATCAGCCTGAACCGACCGATATAGCCCTCATCGCCAAAATCATCGCCGTCCGAGTATTTATCGTATACTTTATAATCGTCCTCGGTGAAAAGCGGCTCGACATCGGATAAGTCGGGAAACTGTACATCAAACAGCCTCACTCTCTTATCAAGCGATACGGCTTTCAGCCAGCGTTTCTGAAGCAATGTCAGCGGCATTGTCGGCTCGTGCTTTAAAAGCGGTTTTAAACTGCTGTCAAGCAGTTTCCACTTTCCGCTTTTAAGCGACGGCATTATAGTCAGCACGCTTTCGGAAAATGCGTTTTCGCTCACGATACGGTCAAGGTCCTTCTCTGTCGTATTCTTATCGAATGCGGCGGTGATTATCCTTGCTACCGTGTTATAATATGCCGAGTAAAGCTCACTGAATATCATCGCTTTCACCTCCGCTGTCAGCCGTGTTATCCTCCGTGTTATCTTCTATACCGTACATTTCATACATTTTCTCTATATCGGCTTTAAAATTATTTTCAGCCGCCCTATCCGAAAAATTGAGCCTTGTTATACGGCAGATAAACGTGCGTATCCACGGTATCATTTCGGTAGTGTCGAACACATCGGCGGAGTATCTGTAATGGTTATCGTCGATTTTTTCGACCTTGCCGCAACGTTTTTCACGTTCAAGGCGCTGAACTATATACTGCTCATAATCAGCTATTCTTACGTCAAACTCAACGTGTTCTGTATCTTTCATGTCAAGTCTGCCGTTTACGCCCCACATACAGTTTTCCGCCGCATTAAGTTTCTCCCTGAGCTCGTCAAACCTTTCGCACGGTTCGCCGATTTTTACATCCGATATGTAATCAAGCCGATACGAAAACAGCCTGTTCAGCTTTATATTATAGGCTATAAGGTGCTGTCTGCCGTTTTGCGTGCTGATATAAATTCTCAGCGGCACAAGACGCACAGATACGGGCTTATCAAGATGCCTGCCGAGATTTTCTACAGTGACACAGCTTTTCTTCTGCATTGCATCAAAAAGCATAGCCGCTATATCGCTGTCAAGCGCCTGCGTGATATAGTGGTGCTTGAATGTGAAAAGCTTTTCGTGCGGCGGTAATTTATCCGAGATAAACGAGCCGATAACACCGCACGGTGCGGTTTCGCCGAAAAAGTCGACAACATCGCATAGCTGTGACACATCAACATCGGGAGAACGGCTGTAAAGCACCTTTCTGCCCTGCTTTTCGGTTATGATAATGCCCTCGGCGGTGTATTCCTTAAGCTTTTTTCTGAGGGTAGATTCGTCAAACGTAAAATCCCCCGACAACAATGAATCAATCTCATCTACAAGCTCCGACAGCGTCAGCTTTATTTCGGGAGCGCAAAGTATATCGAACACTGCAAAGTGCAGAGTTATATCCCCGTCCGTAAAGCTCTTTGCTTTCCACGCCTTATAGAAAGGGTTTTTACAGGCTGTACGGCTGTCAACCGACAGAAATACATTCTTACCCTCGGCGGTCTTGGTAAAGCGCATATAGTCCCCGAGCCAGCTTTCAACCCTGCGACGCTCATCGTCATACGAGCGGGCACTTTTCCTGTCGTACTCGTTTCTGCTCTTGAAGCCGTATATGTAGAACTCACGCATATACGCACGGATCTTTTCAAAGTTCTTGATAAGCTCGCTGTATGCCATTTTATCCCGCCTTTCCGTATAGTTCTTATATGTGACCAGTAAGATATACCCGACTGCGGGCAGTCGGGTAAAATCGGTTATTTCATTTTATGCAAGGCTTAGCGCCGGGGCTGTTCCTATGATCAGACCGTCCGAATTTACGCCTGCCGTGCCGTTCCAGTGATATGTATCTGTCGTGTTGCCGTCATCGTCCACCCACGCACCGTTTGCTCCGAAAGCCGGCAAATCGCTGATATCATCTATAGAAGCGTCTGCCGAATACCATACCGAAAGGCATACACCCTTAACGCAGTTTGCCTGCAATGTGCCGTTTTTAAGCGTTGACAGGCTGTTGCGCAGATATATTCCGAGCAGTTCTTCACCGTATGTACTGCCCGTTTCACTTGTACTGTCGTCTACCGTTGCGGCGTGTCCCCATGTTACCGTATCGGGCGAAAAAGCCTCCGGGTGCTGTGCCGCCGATATCTCCCATACGCCGTCCGTTATGGTTATAGTAAACACCTCTCTTGCGCCGTCCGACAACAGCATATAATTCTTTGCGTTTGCGTCCGCCTGGGTGAGAAACAGACTGATCGATTTTTTCAGCTCACCGGCGGTCTTGTTTGCCGATGCGGTGCTTGCCTGCTTGGTAAATCCGAGAAATGTGGGAATAAGTATCGCCGCAAGCACACCGAGTATGGCAATTACAACTATAAGCTCCACTAAGGTAAAGCCGCATTTCTTCAAGGCACGTCTGAGTTTCAGCATATATTCCCTCCGTTATAAGTTTATTAAGTTAATAATAACATACCATTATAAGAAAATCAATAGCGGACGGCTTATTGTTCAAAATTTTAATCTTTGTCCTGCTTATGCCGGCTGTAATACTCATGCTGTGAGTGTACAAGCGCAAACTCGTCCACCTCCGCAGGCGGCTCGTCGATCCAACCTATATAGTAGGCGGTTATGTCGGTGAGGTCGTTTGTGATACGGTCATACACACGCTTTATAACACCTTCTGAGATATCAAATGTTGAGTGCATTATTTCGTTGTAGTGATTTTTTCTGCAATAATCAACATATTCGACAGTAGTATCATAATTCATCTTATATTCATCGTAACCGTACAGGTCGGGCGCTCCAAATGTATGAAGTATCTCGTGTGCTATAACAGACGGACTGATGACATTCTCTGCAAAGAAATACGGAAGAAAGCATATCTCATACGGATAATCGAGAACTCTGTCGTAAAAGCTCAGTGCAAAAGCTACCGTACCGTATTCTTCTTTCTGATTTATAAAAATCAGATATACCACGCTGTCGGATTTATATTTGCTTTTTATTGCATTGTTGTCGATTTTGCTGTCGATATATTTCCATTCGGGCAATGCGCTTTTGGATATCGACTTTTCAATATCAAGACATTTTTCATCGAATGCGGTTTCATAGTACAAATCGCTTTTACTGTCTTCTGCATATGAGATATTCAGCGTTTTATTATACCGCTGAGCCTGCTCGCAGATCCAGTCCGCCGCCGTTTTTGTGTAACTGAATATATTCTCCCTTGCCGAAATGTCGTTTTCGTCATTAAAGTCCCAGCTGTATCTGCTGTCGTTTGCAAAAACAGAAACAAGCGTCACATTTCCCTCAAGCTCCGTCGCTGAACCAAGATCCGTGAGCTTTATGATATCCGGCAGGACTTTTGATGATTTTTCTTCTGCTGTCGGTAATCTGATTATCCCCATCAAAAACAGCGACAATATCACGCTTGTAACAGACAGAACGATAACCGAAACTCCAACTGGTATTATGATTTTATTCTTGATTTTCTCATCTCCCTTATACAAAAAATCCCCAATGGGAACCCATTGGGGATTTTTGTAATCATATTCTGATTATTCTGTTGTTGTTACAGTAGTCATATTGGTAACATCGTCAACCTTGGGGTTAGAACCAACGATTTCGCCTGTCTTTAACTTGCCGGGCTTATCCATTGCCGCATCGCCTGTCTTTAAAGCTGCAGTTGTTGTTAATGTAGCATCTTCACTTACATAAACCTGAGCAACTGTGCCATTCTTGTAAACGATTATGAATGAAAGATCCTTTGTCTGCTCTGTAAGAAGAGTTTCAAGGCTAGTGCCTAACTTTGTAGCGTGCTTAGCAGCTGCACCAGTTTTGTTGTTGCCCTTGTAGTTAGTAGTATCAACACCGATTGAACCGTTAGGATCAGCGGTGTCAGCAGTGCCCTGTACAGAAGCTGTGAACTTTACCTTCTGACCTGCAGTGCCATCTGCATCATATCCGCCCTTAACTTCGAATGTCTTTGTGTTAAGACCAACGCCCTGTGTATCCATCTCTGTAGCAGAAACTTGTGCGGCATCCTTAATGGTCTTAGCAACCTGATCCATTGATGTGATACGTGAGTTCTCAACATAACCTAACATTGTAGGTACGAGGATAGCTGCGAGTACGCCGATGATAGCGATAACAACGATCAGCTCAACGAGTGTGAAGCCTTTCTTGGCTTTCAGTTTCTGTAATTTCTTTATCATGGGAAATTACCTCCTTGAAAAATGTAAAAGTTTTTTTATGTTTAACGGTCTGCGCCGTTAAATCCAAAATTCCCCGTGGGTCTTCAGAATAAATATATGCCGAAGAATTTCTTCTCAACACTTTTTCTGTCACCCTTGGTGTTTTCTGTACACTAAGGATATCATACTCCATTCAAAAAAGCAATAGCCAAATTGCTAATTTTTGTGCTAATCTTCAATTTTAGTGAATTTTAGATATAACAGAATTTGGTTTGTGGTGCAGTTTGCACAAGAGTTGTGTAACGGGTTACACACAACGCATCTTTTGTTGCATTTTATAATAATCCCACTGAAAACTTACCACAAAATCCGACCAAGTTTTCAGTGAACCCGCTCTTATAAAGCAAGAACCCCCTCCGGCATATCGCCGCAGGGGGTTCTCTATATTAGTTTAAAACATTATGGAGTGTGCGATTAAACTGTTTCGTCAACGCCGTAGTAAGCATTGAGGTACATCTGCTTGATCTCGCTCATCAGAGGATATCTGGGGTTAGCACCTGTACACTGGTCGTCGAATGCCTGCTCTGTCATAGCGTCAAGTCTGTCTAAGAAGTCCTTCTCATCGATACCGTAGTCCTTGATTGTCTTCTTGATACCAACAGTTTCCTTGAGCTGTTCGATCTTAGCGATGAACTTCTCGAACTTCTCTTCGTTTGTCTTGCCTGTTACGCCGCAGAATTCAGCAACTTCAACGTATCTCTCAAGAGTATGGGGGTGATCATACTGTGAGAATGTACCCATCTTTGTGGGGTTGGGAACTGCGTTGAAACGCATAACGTGTGTGATAAGCAGAGCGTTTGCAATACCGTGAGGCAGGTGGTGGAAAGCACCGAGCTTGTGAGCCATTGAGTGGCAGACACCGAGGAATGCGTTAGCGAATGCGATACCTGCCATAGCAGAAGCATTAGCCATCTTCTCTCTTGCTTCAACATCTGTCTGACCTTCAGCGTAAGCTCTGGGCAGATATTCAAAGATGTTCTTAGCAGCCTTAAGAGCAAGACCGTCTGTGTAGTCTGTAGCCATGATAGATGCGTAAGCTTCGAGGCAGTGTGTAAGTGCGTCAACACCGGAAGCACTTGTCAGACCCTTAGGCTGTGTCATCATGTTGTCTGTATCAACGATTGCCATGTTGGGCAGTAACTGATAGTCAGCAAGAGGATACTTAACGCCTGTCTTTTCGTCTGTGATAACTGCGAAAGGTGTGCACTCAGAACCTGTACCTGAAGATGTGGGGATAGCTACGAAGTAAGCCTTTTCGCCCATCTTGGGGAATGTGTAGACTCTCTTACGGATATCCATGAATCTCATAGCCATATCGAGGAAGTCAACATCGGGATGCTCGTAAAGTACCCACATGATCTTACCAGCGTCCATAGCCGAACCGCCACCGAGTGCGATGATTACATCAGGCTGGAACTGCTTCATCAGCTCTGCACCTTCCTTAGCGCAAGCGAGCGTAGGATCGGGAGCAACGTTGAAGAATACTGTATGAGAAATGCCCATCTGATCGAGCTTATCTGTGATAGCCTTTGTGTTACCGTTGTGATATAAGAAAGAGTCTGTTACGATGAACGCTTTCTTCTTGTGCATTATTGTGCCCAGCTCATCGAGAGCAACAGGCATACAACCCTTCTTGAAGTAAACCTTCTCAGGAAGTCTCAGCCACAGCATATTCTCTCTCCTCTCAGCGACTGTCTTGATGTTGATGAGGTGCTTAACACCAACGTTCTCGGATACGGAGTTACCGCCCCATGAGCCGCAACCCAGTGTTAATGAGGGGAGAAGCTTGAAGTTGTAAAGGTCACCGATACCGCCGTGTGAAGAAGGAGTATTAACGAGGATACGGCAAGTCTTCATTCTGTTACCGAATTCGTTGATCTTCTCACGCTCTGTAACAGCGTTGCAGTACAGAGATGATGTATGACCGTAACCGCCGTCGGCAACGAGCTTTTCAGCCTTTGCAACTGCGTCTTCAAAGTCCTTAGCCTTGTACATAGCGAGTACGGGAGAGAGCTTTTCGTGTGCAAACTCTTCTTCAATATCAACGCTTTCAACTTCACCGATAAGAACCTTAGTCTTAGGATCAACCTTAACGCCTGCGAGTTCAGCGATTGTAGCCGCCTTCTGACCAACGATCTTTGCGTTGAGTGCACCGTTGATAAGGATTGTCTTTCTAACCTTTTCTGTTTCTTCGGGATTTAAGAAGTAGCAACCGAGTGATGCAAATTCCTTCTTAACCTTGTCATATATCTTGTCGAGTACGATTACTGACTGCTCAGAAGCACAGATCATACCGTTATCAAATGTCTTTGAGTGAACGATTGATGCAACAGCGAGCTTGATATCAGCTGTAGAATCGATGATTGCGGGTGTGTTACCTGCACCAACGCCGAGAGCGGGCTTACCTGATGAGTAAGCAGCCTTAACCATTCCGGGACCGCCTGTAGCGAGGATTATATCAGCGCTTCTCATAACTTCGTTTGTGAGGTCAAGTGAGGGAACGTCGATCCAAGCGATGATGCCCTTAGGTGCGCCTGCTGCAACAGCGGCATCCAGAACTACCTTAGCGGCAGCGATTGTGCTCTTCTTAGCTCTGGGGTGGGGGCTGATTATGATACCGTTTCTTGTCTTAAGACAGATAAGTGTCTTGAATATAGCTGTTGATGTGGGGTTTGTTGTGGGGATAACTGCCGCAACAACACCGATAGGCTCTGCAACCTTCATTGTACCGAAAGCCTTGTCTTCTTCGATAACGTCGCAGGTCTTTGTGTTCTTGTAAGCGTTGTAGATGTATTCAGCGGCGTAGTTGTTCTTGATAACCTTATCTTCAACAACGCCCATGCCTGTTTCTTCTACTGCCATCTTAGCGAGCGGGATTCTCATCTGGTTAGCGGCGATTGCAGCTGCCTGGAAGATCTTATCAACCTGCTCCTGTGTGTAGGTTGCGAATTCCTGCTGTGCAGCTCTTACTTCTGCCATACGAGCCTTGAGAGCGTCAACATTGTCAACGATCAGCGGGCTTACGGGAGCAGATTCAGCTGTCTTGTTGCTTACGATTTGCTTCTTAGCCATTTTGTCCTCCTGAATGTTTTAAACTGTTCTTTCTTTAGTGTACCGTGTTTTTGCGGCAAGCTGTTATAGTTTACCACGGGGTGAGCGGTTTACCCATTTGTTATTTTTTTAACAATATCATTATATCAATTTGAAGCGCATTTTGTCAATCTTTTTTTCTATGAAAATGGCTAAAATAAGATTGTTCCTTTTGTGCATATTGTATAATCGGCAGTGCAGAGGGTGGTTTATGAGGAAAAAAGCGGAATTGCTCAGTCTGTTGTGCAAAAAACAGCCGTGACTTAACCGCCACGGCTCAGCTTGTAGAAAAAGTTTGTTTTTTAAAAATAGTGAAATTTCTCTATCCCTAACCCCAAACCCCTTCCCCGTGGGAAGGGGCTATATTACTGGGGCTACCGCCCCTAGTCCCTGTTGGGGGCTACGCCCCTCAACCCCATTTTTTGATAATGATAGAGGTTTTCCGACAGACTGAGCCGTGACTTAACCGCCACGGCTGTGCATTGTTTAATTGTAATCAGCTCTTAAAATGCTCTCCGTATTTTTCTTTAAGTATCTTCCACTGATATTGGTATGCATAACTCGCCACAAAAACTTCCTTATCTCGTTTTTCCGATATATATACAGAAGGCTCGTTTTTTTCTAAATCGAAAAAGATAGGATAAGCGTTATTGTAAATATTTCCATCAGCTTCATTCGGTGTGCTGTCGTTATCAGCAAAAATCAGATAAGATTGTCCTTTCTGCAAAAGAACAGGATTCCATTCGGTTTGAATATATTTTCCGTTTGAGTTCTTTAAAGCGTTGTAATACTCCAATTGCTCATCATAATACTTTTTATCACTTTCACTGTGATTACTGCTGTCAAAATTACCTGATTTATCATCAAATTGCCGCCTTAATTCCTCCTCAGCTTTTTGTACAAAATTAAGACTTCTTTCGTTATATCGTTCTGTTATCGAATAAGATTCACGGATATATAATATATCCCCTTTTTTGTATACGCATTTTTTGTTATCCGAATCGACAACCTCTTCTACAATAACAGGCGTATATATAGAAGATAAAAACGGCTTCACGATAAGCGTTTCTCCGCACTTACCGTCATTGACAACATAACTGTCACCCGCTACCCTGCATTTTAATGCAACAAGTTCAGATGAATTAACATCTATGGTTTCTTTATACAAGTCTTCAAGATTCGGCTCGGGCGGAGTGTACATACTATATATAGGGTAATAAGAATCTTTGTATATATATTCATTAATGATTTTATATTTATCTTTATCATACGAAAACGTCTGATATCCCTCATTATTCTTTACAAAGTTTTCTTCACTTTCCTTGCTTGTATTATCTGTTTCGGAGCTGTTTTCAGTAGCCGAGCTTTCATTTTTGCTGTCCGTAACCGAACTTTCGCTCGGCGGTGTAGTATCGCCTACACCACCGTTTGCAGAGTTACTTGTACAGCCGAAGAGCATAACTGCTGATAAAATGAGTGCTGTTGTTTTGGTTAGTTTTTTCATGATTTTTTCCTTTCGCGTAGTTGTGTTTTGTGAATAAGAATTACAGGTATAGATTGATACTGATAGTATATCTACTGCTTTTATACTATCATGAAGTTAATCAGATGTCAATTTCTCCCCCCCGATTTGTGAAATATAGCCAACAAAAATTGTCATAATAGCCAAACAGCGACTTGCCCTCGCAAGTCGCCGCTTCTCATCTCACTTAATCTCAACAACAACATCAGTACCTATTCCCGCCGCCTTTATCACTCCGCTTTTCTCTGCGGTTTCGGGCTCATACGGTTTTCCGTCCCTTATATAAGCTATACCGCACTTTCTGCCGTTACTCTGAATATTGGGGATATTCTCCTCTGGGATATGCACCTTTGCGGTCGCTCTCCACAAATTAATATCAAGCACTCCGTTTATCTTATCTGCCGTTATGTCCATATCGGATTTCGAGGTCAGTTCGATACTGCCGGTGCTGTTATCTATAATAACGCTGTCGGCTGAGCCGTCATATTCGATACGTCTTATATCAAGGGAGCTTATGCAAAGCAGATTTGTCTGTGCCGATATTTCGCAGTGGTCGGTAAGCTGTTTAGGCAGGACTATCTTCACCGACACATTTTCCTGCGCCTCATATCGACTCATCTTATCCTTGCGCAGGCACTCTACATCAAGCTTGTTTTTACGGCTGTCGAGCCTTACCTTGAATACCGAGCCGATATCCTCCGCCGTTTCCGAAGAGAATATAACGTGCAGCTTCTCGTCGTCACCGCCGGATACGGTGATATCACGCACGCTTCCGGCATTTATATCAAAGTGTGTGTTGACATCTATATCATATGCCGTTTCGCTCGTGTACTGAGCCGCACCGCCTTTTTCCGGCAAATTTCCGCTTACAAGCTCGTCAAGTGTCACCTTGAATATCTC
This sequence comes from Ruminiclostridium sp., assembly GCA_017935365.1. Classification (GTDB taxonomy): domain Bacteria; phylum Bacillota; class Clostridia; order Oscillospirales; family Ruminococcaceae; genus Ruminiclostridium_E. Next base: position 81,229 of record JAGBHT010000038.1, read on the forward strand.
CGCAAGTATGGTCATATTTTCGATATCGGGAAGACCCTTTCCGGTTTCCCACTTTGTCACCGCCTGACGTGAAACGCCTATACGCTCCGCAAGCTCTTCCTGCGAGATGCCCTCGCTCTTTCTTATCTGCTTTAACTTTTCGCTGAAATCCATATTGTTTTCCTCCTGTTTTCGTTTGGCTTTTGTGAACAGCTATATCATACCCTGTTTTTCGAGTAGCCACAATAAATATCTGCTTGCAATCGTTATTTTTCTGTGCTACTTTGCGTTGCATATGAAAAATCGGCATAACAAAGCGGAATGTGAAGCCACATTCCGCCGATGATCTTCATTAAAACTGCAACAGCATAACAACAAGCGCTATTATAAACACAGGAGAGAATATCGCAATCAGTTTTCTGTGCTTATGCTCTCCTCCGACAGGCGTAAGCTTTGCCGCTCCGCAGAACGCAAGCAGTACCGCAATAAACGGTGCCGCATAATAAGAAACATTGACTATCGTATTTCCCAGTGCCGCCGCCGCGTTCACAAGTCCGTCCCACAGTCCGCCAATACCGGTAAGCCGATCCTGATAGGTTATCACCGTCACAAAGAAGTTGTTTATCAGGTGCAGTACCATTCCGGGGATTATAGTATCGTATCTCACCGCCATAAGCCCGAAGATTATACCGCTTAAAAACGCATATGCAAACTGGTCGAAATTGCCGTGCGCCAGTCCGAATATAAGTGCCGACAGTATGATCGCAGGCGTATCGCCTATGGGCTTCAGCGAACGAAGAAGCAGATGACGGTAGATGACCTCCTCAAATATCGGCGCTATAAAAGCCGTGAATATCAGCGTTACAATACCTGCCGAAAAACTTGACGGCGCAATAGCGTCCATTACGTTTTCTATCCCGCCCACGCCGAACAGCAGTTGCAATATATAATTTATGCAGGTGGTGATATTGCTTCCCCACATTGCAAAGGCAAACATCGCAGGTATGAATATAAGCGGATAGTACGACTTGTTCTCATACTGTGTATCAAGCCGTTTCAGCGGTCGGTACTTTTTGTACAGCACCCCGAAGGCAAGCAGTTTCGGAACATATGTCGATATATTGCTGAAAGTATAATTCAGCACGGTGAAAAGCGTACTGCCCGTGTCAAGTCCCGCCCCGACTAATGAGCGCAACAACATTACCATCGCAATGAATATGACTTTCTGAAGCAGTACCGATACGATCAGCGCAATGCCTACATCAAGACACAGCCTGCGTATATCGGCAGGTTTAAGGTCGTCTTTTGAGGTCAGTGTATCAAAGCTCTGCTGTCTGTATCTGTCCGCTATAATACCGGTAAGGCTTTTCTGCATTTTAACAGAGTCCTTTCGTTAAATAATCATCACAGCTATTATATACGCCGTGCACAGAATAAATCCCACGATAAACAAAGGCTCCTTTGCCACGGCTGTGAATTTCTGCTTTTTGGTAAGCGCGGGGTAGTTGTTTACCGGTCGGTAAAGACGGTTGTTCTTAAGCTTTCCTATCGCCGCCGCAATGCCGACAACAGCTATTATCAGTATGACCGCAAGGTAAATCATCAGCGCCACCATAAATGCCTGTTCGCCGCCTGTAATCCCCTCGCCCTGCTGAATATGCGCAAACACCGATATAAAAGTTTCACTGCTTACAGCCACGATCGCTATTCCCGCAATAGAGTTGAATATGGCGTGCATTATCATAGTCGGCACAAGACTGCCGGTCGCATATCTCACATATCCCAGGCAGATACCGACAATAACCGTATAGCAGAACTGATGTATATTGCCGTGCGCCATACCGAAGCACAGTGACGAAACAAGTATCGCAAACCCGTTTCCGTAAGGCATAAGCGATGACTGTATAACTCCCCTGAACCAGTACTCCTCAAATAAAGGTGCCAGCACTGCCATCTGTATAAAAAGAAAAGCCAGATACCAGCCGCCAAGACCAAGCCCGTTCGATATTATCGGGGCGAGCGTATCCTGAACCGCCGAACTGTCACGCACCACAAGAAGTGATATCGCCATTACCGCAATATTTGCGACCTGACCTGCTCCGTACATTGGTATAAACCACGACACCGCCTTGCCGAGCCTTTTGGGTTTCTTGTAAAGACTGCCGTCAAAATGATACCCAAGCAGTCTTGACGTAACCGCTATCGCCAGCACATAGAGTATAAGTATATTGGCAAGCGCCTGCACAGAAGATGTTATCTGCGCATCACAGTCAGCCATAAGCACTCCGATAAGCGCAGTCACTGCGTCGGCGACGCACCGTGCCGCAAATATAACTATCAGCGCAAGACCCGCTTTTTTGCAGGCTGTCCTGAAATCAGCGGCGCACATCGAGAACTTCTCCCGTTTCAAGCATTTCCTTTACATAGTTCGGCAGAGCAAAACAGCCCTTGTGAAGCTCTGTATTATAATATCTCGTCTTAAGTCCGAGTGAGTTCCAGTGATCCGCGTCAAGATCCTTTATCGGATCAAGCCCCTTGCTTGCAAAGCCGAACAGCCAGTGACCGCTGGCATACGTCGGGATATGAGCCTGATAAACGGCGCAAACCGGGAACACCGACTTTATACGCTCGTGCGCTCTGCACATAGCCTTTGCGTCATTCACATAGAACGGGCTTTCGTGCTGATTTACAAGTACGCCCGTGTCGGTAAGCGCATTGTAGCAGTTGCCGTAGAATTCGGGTGTGAAAAGTCCCTCGCCCGGTCCGAACGGGTCTGTAGAATCGACTATAATAAGGTCGTATTCACCCTGTTTGTGTCTTACAAAACGAAGTCCGTCCGTGAAATGTATATCAAGTCTGGGATCGTGCATCGAAACGGTCATTTCGGGGAAATACTCCTCGCAGACCTCAACGACCCTTCTGTCTATCTCTACAAGGTCGATATGCTCAATCGTATCATAACGGCAAAGTTCCCTTACAGTACCGCCGTCGCCTGCGCCTATGACAAGAACATTCTTTATGTCCTTTTTTACCGCCATAGGAACATGGACTATCATATCGTGATAGATGAATTCGTCCTTCTGCGTTATCATTACATAGCCGTCAAGCGCAAGCAGTCTGCCGAATTCAAGCGACTGGAACACGTCTATACGCTGATATTCGCTCTGCTCGCTGTACAGCTGTTTGTCTACTCGTATAGAAAATCTTACGCTGTCGCTGTGGTTTTCCGTGAACCATAAATCCATATTATTACCGTCCTTTCAGTCTGTAAACGTATAAGTCAATGTGGTACGGCAGACGATTTTATTCGTCCAGTATCATAATGTTCTTTATTTCAAGGTCCTGTGTACCCGTAAGGAAACAGCCCTTATCGCCCGCATACTTTATATATGCAAGAATTTCATCGGTTATCTGTTCGCCGGGCGCAAGTATCGGTATTCCGGGCGGATAGCACATTACAAATTCACCGCTTATCTTACCTGAACTCTGCTCGATCGGCACGCTCTTCTTGTTTCCGTAGAATGCGTCCTGAGGCGACAGCTTTACTATGGGATTGATATACTCGTGGTCAAGCATACCGGTCTTGTCCTTTGAATAGATACGCTTTATATCGTTCAGCGCGCCGATAAGTCTGTCAAGATACAGCTCCCTGTCGCCTATCGAAACATAGGCAAGGATATTTCCGATATCGCCGAATTCTATCTGTATTCCGTAGCGGTCACGGAGAATATCGTAAACCTCTATTCCCGCAAGTCCGATATCTCTTGTGTGTATCGACAGCTTTGTAACGTCGAAGTCATAGAACGCTCCGCCGTCGCACAGCTCCTTTGAGAATGCGTAATAGCCGCCTATCTCGTTTATCTCGTCACGCATATACTGCGCATACGACTGTACCTTTGCGAATATCTCCTTGCCATGAAGCGCAAGGTTTCTTCTTGATATATCAAGGCTCGACATCAGCAGATAACTTCCGCTTGTAGTCTGCATAAGGTTTATTATCTGCCTTACATAACCCTCGTTTACAGTGTCGGCTGTAAGCAGGAAACTGCTCTGTGTCAGCGATCCGCCACTCTTGTGCATACTTACTGCGGCAAAGTCCGCACCCGCTTTCATTCCTGCAAGCGGCATATTGTCGCCGAAGTAGAAATGCGTTCCGTGCGCCTCGTCTGCAAGCAGATACATTCCGTGTGCGTGTGCAAGATCCGCAATACGCTTTATATCCGAACATACGCCGTAATAGGTAGGATTGTTTACAAATACCGCCTTGGCGTCGGGGTTTTCAAGTATCGCCTTTTCAACGTCCTCTACCGTCATTCCGAGCGGTATACCGAGTTCCTTGTTGACGCCGGGATTTACATATACCGGCACCGCACCGCCGAGAATAAGCGCATTTATAGCACTGCGGTGTACGTTACGGGGCATTATTATCTTTTCACCGCGCTTTGCAACGGCAAGCGCCATAGCCTGTACTGCGGCGGTCGTTCCGTTTACGATGAAGAATGCGTTCTTTGCGCCGAAAGCCTCTGCGGCTATCTGCTCTGCTTCTTTTATGACCGAAACGGGGTGACAGAGGTTATCGAGTGGCTTTGATGAGTTCACGTCCACCGTCATACATTCTCTGCCTAAAAATTCCGTCAGTTCGGGGTTGCCCCTGCCCATCTTATGACCGGGCACGTCAAACGGCACTATTCGCTTTGCCCTGTATTCTTTCAGCGCCTCATATATCGGCGCACGCTCCTGTGAGAGCATATCATCAGTCCTTTCAGAAAGGAAGTAATGTTGTCGGTTTATTTGTATTTATCCGTAAATATTCATTCCCGAATATATCTCTATCATTTCCCTGCGCAGGTTCTCCGTAATACGCAGACGCTCCTTCGGCGGAATATCGTATATATCCGTATTGAACAGGTAGTTTTTCAGATCCATCTCACGCACCATAAGCCTTGTGTGGAATATGTTCGCCTGATACACATTAATATCCGTTGCATCGTATTTTGTCAGCGTATAATCGTTGATAAAATCCTGAATTGAAGTTATATCGTGATCAAGATACAGCTTTCTGCCGCCTACATCACGGGTAAAGCCTCTTACCCTGTAGTCGATCGTTATAATGTCCGAATCGAAACTTCCGATAAGATAATCCAGTGCGTTAAGCGGAGATATCTCGCCGCAGGTCGAAACGTCAATATCGACCCTGAACGTTGAAATGCTGTTGTTCGGGTGATATTCGGGGTAGGTATGCACCGTAACGTGCGACTTGTCAAGATGTGCCACCACCGTTTCGGGCGCTGTTGCCGCACCGCGCTGAGGGTGGAGCGGTTTTCCGTCCACCATTCCCCTGTTGCACGACTTGTCTATTTCCATACTGTCGGTAGCCTTTTCGCTTATCAGCAGTGTTACGCTGGCGCCCTGCGGATCGTAATCCTGCTTTGATATGTTGAGCACATTGGCACCGATTATATCTGTAACGTCGCACAGTATGCCCGTCAGTCGCTCGGAGTTATACTGTTCGTCGATATAGTCTATATATTCTTTCTGTTCTCTTGCTCCCTTGGCATAACAGACATCATAAATGTTGAAGCTGAGGGTCTTTGTGAGGTTGTTGAAACCGTAAAGTTTAAGCTTTTTTTCCAACAGATACACAACCTTTCAAATAAGTATCTGCATATAAACGCAGCTATTATAATAATATAGTAAAACTGCCCTCTTGTCAATAAAAACTTGTGTAAAGAAAACCGCCGACAGCTTTCTCAGCTTCGGCGGTTATGAATATTATTCGTTTTTATTAAGGTTATACGTTATCCTGACCGGGAACATATTCAAGGCTGTCGTCCGAAGCTGTAACTTCAGCGGTTTCTTTAGTCTTTATTTCTCCCGTTGTATCATTCTTATCCTTGAATACAAACTTCAGCAGGATAGGCGTTACTACAGTTGTGATAACGACCATGATTACTATAGGACCGAACAGGTTGCTGCTCATAAGTCCCATGTTAAGGCCCTTATCGGCAACTATCAGCGCAACCTCTCCACGAGAAATCATTCCGACACCGATCTGCAATGCTTCTTTATTTGTATATCTGCATATCTTTGCACCGAGGCCGCAACCGACAACCTTTGACAGTATAGCGACTACCAGCAGTACAACAGCAAATATGATGATCGTGAAATTCATATTTGTAAGCTCTACTTTAAGACCTATACTTGCAAAGAAGATAGGCGATAACAGCAGATATGACATTGTGTCAAATCTGTGCGCAATGTACTTTGTCTTTGATGTACTTGAAATTACAAGACCTGCAACGAACGAACCTGTGATGTCGGCAACTCCGAAGAATTCTTCTGCAACATATGCAAAGATAAGGCAGAGCGCAAAACTTACGATAACGTAACGGCGCTGATTTTCTTCCGTTCTCTGCGTCCACTTGTTGAATACGAAGTGGAAGAATACACCGAACAGTAAAGCGAATGCAAAGAAGCCAAGTATCTTAAGTATTACTATACCGATGTTGCCTGATTCGGGATCTGCAAGAGATGTAATTACCGTCAGTGCAATGATACCGAGTACATCGTCTATAAGAGCCGCACCGAGTATTGCGTTACCCGCTCTTGTGTTGAGCTTTCCGAGTTCTTTAAGCGTTTCGACAGTGATACTTACCGATGTTGCGGTAAGGATAACACCTACGAAAACATCCTGCAGGAATGTCGATGTCGAAAGAGTGGGGTCTGCCGTGCCGAAGCAGAAAGCAGTGAGCGCACCGCCGACCAGCGGTACTATAACACCGATAAGCGCTATTATCGTACTTGCAAGTCCGCACTTCTTCATCTCGCGGATATCCGTTTCAAGACCTGCGGCAAACATAAGTACGATAACGCCTATCTCTGACAGGTTGCTCAGTATGGGAGCGTTGTCAAGAGATACAAGGTTAAGACATACAGGTCCTAAAATGATACCTGCAACTAGTGCACCGACTACCTGAGGTAATTTTATTACCTTTGACAGCAGTCCGAAAGCCTTTGTGAAAATGAGGATTATCGCTATATAAAGCAGATATGTATAATCCATAATTCATCTTCCTTTCCGTTTGTTTTGTTCTACTTTTCTTTTCACCACAAAGGCTATATCGTGTATTTACGATATAGCCTTTGTTTTATCTGTATGCCCGTATTATAACACCTATTTAGAATATGTCAATCAGACCGTGGGCGTCCGGCGAAATTTTTTGCTAAAATCTATGAATTAACCAAACAGAAATGTTTTAAGTGGAGAATTTTCTCGACAAATTTCTATGAATTTTCCGAATGACTTGTCATTCATTTCGGTGATACTGTTTTTTGTAAAGCTGACGCAAAAAGTATATCATCTTGTCACTTATATTCCTGTAAAACCGCATAAATAAAAGCGTTACGGGATTTTGCATTTCCGTAGCGCTTTTTACGCCTATGAAATTTTCACAAATATTTATTCAACACCCGAACATTTCAGCCGATCTTTTCGACCATACAGACAGCGTGAGCCGCTATGCCGGCGCCTGCTATGCCAAGCCCTTCTTCGGTTGTCGCCTTGACATTTATATCATCTGTTTCAAGTCCGAGAGCCGCCGCTATACTTTCACGCATATCGGGAATGAACTTTGCAAGTTTCGGCTTTTCCGCAATTATAGTTATATCCGCATTTGTAACGTGTGAATTTTTTTCATCAAGCAGTTTTCTGACGTGTTCAAGAAGCCGCATACTGCTGATACCCTTGTACCTGTCGTCACTGTCGGGAAAATGCTTTCCGATATCTCCCAGAGCCACAGCGCCGAGCATAGCGTCCATAAGTGCGTGTACCGCAACATCTGCGTCACTGTGCCCCAGAAGTCCTATATTATCCTTATTCGGCACTTCCACACCGCAAAGTATCAGCTTTCTGCCCTCAACAAGCCTGTGCACGTCATACCCGTGACCTACGCGGAGTTTCGGAGCGCCTGATTTTCCGATTATGCTTTCAGCCATAGCTATATCCTCTTTTGTCGTAAGCTTTATATTGTCGTAACTTCCCTCAACGATAAACGGCTTTATCCCATACAGTTCCATAACGGATGCGTCGTCCGTTATTCGCGGGTCATTCACATCGAGCTTTTCCGCCGCCGCGATATAGTCAGCCTTTCTTGCCGCCTGCGGCGTCTGTGCAAGCCACAATGTACTTCTGTCCGGAGTAGCCGTGACAACGCCGTCACCGCATACCTTCACCGTGTCTTTTGCTCTTACCGCAACCAGTGCCGCACCGTGTTTATATGCCGACTGTGCAACATCGTCTGCAAGTTCTGCCGTTAAAAACGGTCTTGCTCCGTCGTGTATCGACACTACATCGCACTTGTCCGAGGTCATTTTCACGGCTTTCAGCGCCGACTCAAAACGTGTCGCTCCGCCCGTGATGACCTTTATCGGCTTATCGGTATGCACATTTTCGCTTATAAGCTCTCTTATCTTAGCAATATTATCCTCGCTTGCCGCTATTATTATTTCATCGGCATGGCTTTCGATAAACCGTTCTAAGCTGTACAGTATGACCGCCTTGCCGTGAAGCTCAGCCGTCATCTTGTCAAAGCCCATTCTCCTGCCACTTCCTGCGGCAAGGATAACCGCACTTGTAAACATAACGCTCCTTTATGATCAGTCGAAATGCTTATAGTTTCCGAGGAACTTGAAGTACTTCATCTCTTCCTCAAGTATCGTCATAAGCCTTACTACCTCGGGGTCAAGCGCATTGCCCTCAAAGTCGAGATAAAATACAACGTCAAATGTTTCTCTCTTTATATCCTGCTTTGCCTGCGGAACGGGCGCACTCTCTATCTTTGTGATATTCAGTCCGTACAGTGCAAACCGGATAAGCATTCTGTACAGCGAGCCCGTTGTATGCGGAAGCGACATACATATCGAGATTATATCCGCGTCCGGCGTTACCTCAGGGCGCTTTGATATACAGATAAAGCGGGTGGTGTTGTCGGGGTTGTCCGCAATGTCACGCTTTACCGTTTCCAGTCCGTAAAGCTCGGCGCATCTCTCGGAGCATATTGCAGCTATAGTGTTATCGTCACTGTTTGCTACCATTTCTGCGGCAAGCGCCGTATTTGTATAAGGTACCTGTCTTGCCGGATAATCTTTCAAAAATCCGAAACACTGCTTGAGCGCCTGTTCGTGTGAGTATACAGTCTTTATATCCGCACCGGGTTTTGCCGCAAGGCAATGATTTATCTTTATCTGTGTACGCTTGCAGATATAGAAGTTGTACTTTGCAAGCAGGTCGTATGTCTGTCTTATATCGCCTGCCGTGCTATTTTCGATCGGCAGAACACCGTAATCCGCACTTCCGTTCTCCACTGCTTCAAACACGTCCGAAAAATCGGGATAGAAGTTGATCTGAGAATCGGGGAACAGCTTTACCGACGCTTCTTCGGTATTACTTCCCTTTGTACCGGGGCAGGCGACCTTCACCGCACCTGTCTTGGGACTTGCAAACTCAGGTGTCGGTGCGTCTGCAAGTATTCTCTGCTGTAAGCACTTTGATATATCCATTATACAGGTGAAAAGCTGTCCTGCACCCTCCGCTATATCATCGGGCGATTCGCTCTTTATACGCTCAAGTATCTCCTGCTCACGCTTTCCCTGGAACACCTGCATATTGTTTTCTTTCTTATACTTTGCCACTCCCACGCACAGATCCATACGCTTCAAAAACAATCTCAGTATTTCGTCATCTGTCGCGTCTATCTCTTTTCTTATCTCTTTGAGATCCATTTTTACTCTCCGTTTCTTTATTTCGGTATTTTTTCCGTCATACAGCAATTGCCGCAGAGCTTTTAAAAGTCCTGCGACAATGCGTGATCTTAAATTTTAGTCTGCCTTGGACTCAGCCGCAGAAGATGAAGACGAGCTGTCGGATCCTGCCTTGGCATAATATACAGTCACCTTTTCGGAATTTTCAACGTCGACCTTTTCGCCGACCTTCTTACTGCACTTGACTACATATCCTGCCTTGACGCCGTTAGTATCGCTTGTTTCCTTCTTTTCAAACTTCACGTTTCTCTGTGACAGTATAGCGGTGTACTCGTCTACCTTAAGTCCCGTATAATCGGGGAGCGCTATGGACGACGGGCCCTTGCTGACTACAAGCTTTATCTCCGTGCCTGCCTTGATCTCTGTATCCGGCTCAATGCTCTGGCTTATTACTATGCCGTTCGCAACCGTATCGTCAAACTTGTATTCGGCGTTTATCTTGACAAAATTATATGTATCCTGTATAGATGTGAACAGCGCACCTGTAAATGTCGGGCAGCCGTACACGATCTCCGGTGCGTTATCCAAAGACACTGTCGTTGAAGCGGCAGTTGTTTCGGCAACGCTTGTAGAAGCTGTGCTTTCGGGTGCGGAATAATAATTCGGGTCGTATGACGTACCTGAATTGTTGTCGGTCATCGCAAGCACCGCAATAGCGATACCGAATCCGATTATTATAACGCCGCATGCGATTATGGTCGCAATTATAGCAACTTTGTTGTTCTGCTTTTTCTTCTTGCCCTTTGCGTTCTTCTGCGCAGGCGCTTTTTCCGGCTCTTCCGTAACCTCAACGCGCTTTATACGCTGAACAGGGCGTACCGGCTCCTGCTCTGCCGTATTGAACTTAGGCTGTTCAAACAGCTTTACAACGAGTTCTGTAATAGTCTGTATACGGTTTGAAGTATTGAGTTTCAGACCGTTCATTATAACCTTTGAAACGTGGCTCGGCACATTTCTGTTTATAACCATAGGCTCGGGGCAATTATCGTTACCCAGTCTTGAGATCGATTCTGTCGGCGCACAGCCTGTCAGCACCCTGTACAGTGTAGCGGATATTCCGTATACGTCTGTCCATGTGCCCTGCCACTCGGCTGACGAATACTGTTCGGGAGCGGAATATCCCGGGTACATCTCGCAGGCGATCTCCGTGCCTGTGGTTCTTCCTGCGCTTATCTGGAAATCGATAAGCTTAAGTTCGTTCTTCTCCGTTACAAGTATAGTCTGCGGACTTATTCCGCGGTGGATTATACCTGCCGAATGCACAAGGCTGAGCGTGGTCAGTATCGGAGGGAAAAGCTCCTTCACCCTGTCCCAGGTAAGCTCACCCGAGCAGTTGGCAAGATAACTTTTAAGCGGAATGCCGTTTATGTACTCGAATATTACATACGCCGTATTGTTCTGCGGGAAAATATCAAGCACTGTCTGTATGTGCGTCATGGAACGTGCCTTGAGCAACGCCTTGTTCAGCTCCACGAACTCAGACATATACGTCTTGTAAAGCGGAAGCTGGTTAGGGTCAACCACTATCTGCGGATCGCCCTTCTTGCGTGAGCAAAGTGTATCCGGCATATACTCCTTGATCGTGACCTTTGTACCCGTTACCTTGTCAAAACCAATATATGTAGCGCCCTCGCCGTTGTAGCTGAGAAGCTTTCCTGCGATATAGCGGTCGTTGAGCACCGTTCCCGGTGCAAGATATGACGGCAGATAAGGCGCGTCATTGCTGTAACCGCACTTTTCGCACGGTCCATCACTCTCTTTCTCGTTCATACAACCTAAGCACAGTCTGTTTATCTCTGTCATTCAGACGTTCCTTTCAAAAGAGGATCTTCTCCTCGCAAAGTTTTATGTATAACCGCCGTCTTCCGGCGATAATTATCTATAATTCAGCTACTATATAATAACTTAAAAACCGCTCGATGTCAACGGTTTCGGGCGATTTGTAATAATATTGTAACTTTTTTAAAAAAATCGGTGTTAATTTAAATAATATTGGTATTTCTTTCTATAAAATATTTTGTGGAAGTTGACAAAGCACAGCCACAGAGGTATACTTTAATAAAAAATTCTGCTTATAAGGTGATATTATGTTCGGTAAAAACAAGCATCCAAAAGATACAATGACTGTAAAGGATATGACACGGCTCGACAAACGACCGCTGAAATACGTTACCATGCGCGACCCCGATACATATAAGGAGATACGTCTGGGCGAAAACGGCGCGGTGAACATTATGGACGGCGATTTTGTGCTTGTCTGCCTCGGCAATGATGTAATGCGCTGTGACCTGTCGGAGGTGCGTGTAGGCGAGCTTATGAACCTGTCGGGTATAACCGTAAAAGGTATCGATAAAGGAACGGGCAAGGAAATGTCGGTTATCGCTTATTTTGCGGATAAATTCTGACTTTCCAAGGAGAACGACATGATAGAATATAACTTTGCAGATAAAAACGACATGGCTTTTCTTATGCAGACCCGTCTTACCATGCTTAAGGAGGTAAACAGCCTACCCGCAGACTATATATTTTCCGATGAATTTACCGAAAACACAAGGCTTTTCTTTGAAACAGACAATCAGTCTACCGTGCTTGCCACAGATGACAATAAAGCTGTCGGCTGTGCTACCATTTGCTATACAGAACTTTTGCCTACATTTTCACACCAAAGCGGTAAAAGGGCGTACCTTATGAATGTGTGGACGGATTTCTCATACAGACACCGCAATATAGCAAAGACCATGGTGAATATGCTTATTGAACAAGCAAAGCAAAAAGGTGTTACCGAAATAAGCCTTGACGCTACCGAAATGGGCAGACCCCTTTATGAAAAGCTCGGATTTACAGCATCCGATGAATGTATGACAATCAATCTAAACTGAACGAACCGCCCCTGCAAAAGCAGGGGCGGCAGACTGTAGAAAAAAGTATGTTTTTTCAAAAAAGCGAGCCGTGCGCACTATTTTTGCGCTTCGACTCACTTTTTCTTTTTTTGAGGTTGTGTCACAACCCCATTTTCATATTCCCTGATCGATACTTAATCAAAATAATCGATCTTCATAGCCTTCTTGACCTCGCTCATAGTCTGAGCCGCACACTGACGTGCCTTTTCGGTACCCTTCTTCAGCACATCGTAAACGTAGTCCATATTCTTTGCAAGCTCCTCACGGCGCAGTCTGATCGGTTCAAGCTCTTCCTGCATTACATTGTTCAGGAATTTCTTTATCTTCATATCGCCGAGACCGCCGCGCTTGTAGTGTTCTTTCAGCTCGTCAAGGTTCTTGTAATCGGGCAGGTAACGCTCAAAATGCTCATCTGTGCAGAATGCGTCAAGGTAGGTGAACACCGTGTTGCCCTCGATATGACCGGGGTCAGAAACCTGTATATGGAGCGGATCGGTGAACATACTCATTATTTTTGTCTTGATGTCGGCAGGGCTGTCTGCAAGGTAAATGCAGTTGCCCAGCGACTTGCTCATCTTCGCCTTGCCGTCAGTGCCGGGCAGACGCATACAAGCCTCGTTTTCGGGAAGTAATATTTCCGGCTCAACAAGTACCGGCTCATAGATAGAGTTGAACTTGTGGACTATCTCCTTTGCCTGCTCAAGCATAGGCATCTGATCCTCGCCTACGGGGACGGTTGTTGCCTTGAACGCCGTGATATCGGCAGTCTGGCTTATCGGGTAGCATAAGAAGCCCGCAGGTATGCTAGCCTCGAAATTTCTCATGGTTATTTCAGCTTTTACAGTGGGGTTACGCTGTAATCTTGATACTGTGACAAGGTTCATATAGTAGAAAGTAAGCTCGGTCAGCTCAGGTATCATAGACTGTATGAATATTGTTGACTTTGCGGGGTCAAGTCCTGCCGCCATATAGTCAAGGGCAACCTCGCCTATATTACTGCGTACCTTTTCGGGATTGTCAAAGTTATCTGTCAGCGCCTGTGCGTCTGCGATCATAATGTAGATGTCGTCAAAATCTCCCGTGTTCTGTAACTGCACTCTGCGTCTGAGCGAGCCTACATAGTGACCTATGTGAAGTCTGCCTGTCGGTCTGTCGCCTGTTAAAATAATCTTGCTCATAATATTTACCTCTTTAAAAATCGGCTTAAATAAAAAGCTCCCGTTCCGAATAAGGAACAGAAGCCGTATCTGCAAGCCACCTTATTGTTACGCACATAAAAATGCGCTCTCTGTGTAACGGTCAGAGCCTTCCGTCAGAAACTACTCGCTCAATCGCTTTCGGTCTGCCCTCGCAAGTCCATTCGTATCGGATAAATACACCGCTTTTCAGCTAATGCGGCTCTCTGTAGTATCTCTGCCGATATTACTACTCTCGGTCAACGGTTTTATATAAGTGTAGTATATCACCTTTTGTAGCTGTTGTCAAGACGGCGCGCGGGTGTGACCCGCCACAAATTCCACCGTTCTGTCTGTTTGCAATTTGCGTAACCCCCGTTACCGGCGGTAACAATATGTTAATGAGTATTCATTGCTCCCGCCGATACTGCCACAAATTCAAAACCGGTACCGATCACTTTCTTTTGATAATGTCAAGCCCACTCCGCTGCAAACTTAATAAAAGCGGTCACAACCACTGCTGTAACCGCTTTATCTTATTGATTGTTATTTTGTGTAATCCCGCCGTTAATCCAAATCAAGCAAACTGCCAACATCTCCAAAGGCGGAACTTGAAGTGGCTCACAGCCACCATAACTGCTTTAACCTATTGCTCATCGCCTTATGTAGCCCCGCCGTTTTGCCGACCTACATATACCGCCGTCAATCTCAAAGGCGGAACTTGAAGCGGCTCACAGCCACACCGCCGTTTTTATCTCCTCCATTATACCATAACAGCAAGCTTAACATTCTCTTCGTTGTATAAAAAACGGACATCGGTAAAATGCCGATGCCCGTTTTTATATTCAGTTTAACCGCTTACCTCTTCGTCTTAACCGTCAGCTCTTTGCTCCACGAGCCGTACTGCTTTGTACTTTCGTAAGTCTTATACGCTCTTATCCTGAACTTGTAGCTTGTATTTGCCTTTAAGCTCTTCACCGTATAGCTTGTAGAAGTAGCCTTAGTGCCGGTGTAAACAGTCACCCATTTACCGCCCTTGTACTGCTGTAACTGGTAGC